>JAIEQG010000012.1 GCA_019747905.1 Burkholderiales bacterium | reverse complement strand
CAGGCGCCTTGCGGGTCAACGAATCGCAGCGGAGCCTTGCACGTATCGCTGCTTCTTCTTTGGCACGATTGCCAGAACCGCCGAGCCGGCAAGCAGCAGCGCTACGGCCGACGGCTCGGGGACCGCCGTCCCTGTGAGCACCCCTGAGTAGCCTGCCATGCTATCGATCGGCGCCGTGCCGGAGACGGCGATCCGGTACTGGTGGAAGGGGGTGGTGCTGGGATTGCCAGCGCGACCGTGAAGGACACCGACGATGCAGGGCCGTCAACAATGACCGGCAGGCAGCTGCCGCCGCCGCACGCGGCCAGCTCGACCCTCAGGGGAATCGCCGGATTCCCGGTCAGATTCTCTGACTCAAACGTTACGTTGGCTGCGGGGCCAGGCGTTCCGGAATCGACCACCTCAAATGTGAAACAGTCGAGAAGGCTCTCTTCCGGCCCCGCGTGCCTTCGCCTTCGGCCACTTCCTCGTTTGTGTTGTGAACACCGTCACCCCGGCAAGTGAGGGGGTGCGGAAATCACTTTGCCTCACCCATATGCGGTTGCCGTCGCGGGGGGGGGCGTGGACATCATGAGCAGCGCGGCGATCACGCACACTGCCAGCGATCTCAGGATCTGTTCCATAACAGTAGCCTAACTCGTTGATAGTACGAAATCTACCGTGATGATCGACCAGATTGGGTGGCGAACTTCTTTTTTCGTCAAGTTCCGTATGAGCCTCGCCGAGGGCAAGTCAATTCGTAAACTGGATGCCCGCCCTGCCCGCCGTGCGGTGCCGGGCCCGCGCCGGTGGTGCCAGCTGTGCGTTCCCGAGGTCGCCCGCAGTCAGTACAAAAATCCTGTCAACAACCGAATGGCGAAGAAGTCATCCCCGACCCGGAACCCCACGCCGATCCGATCGACGCTGAAGCCGAACAGATCGAATGGCTTGGATGCCCCCAGCGTCATGGCGAGTTCGTACTGCTGATTCACTTCGCGCCGGTCGTTGGCGTCCAGGAAGAAATCGAGCCGGTTGAAGTAGGCGTAGTAGATGAAATGAACTCCCACGTTCGTCGGCCGGCCCATCAGTTCCTTGCCGGTGGGAATGATGAAGTTGAGCCCGGTCGAGAAGATACCGAGGTTCTGGGTCGTGCCCGTGGTCGCGTTGCTGCCGGCGTAGAGCAAGGCGTTGCCGAGCACGAAGTCGAGATCGCGTAATGGCACGGTGTACAGGCTGCGTACGCCCACTTCCCATATGCGTGAACTCACGGAACTGCCCATGTCGCGTCCGTACCCGAACGACACTGTGGGCCGGATAGTCCATTGCGGCGTGACCTGCCGTTCGAACTCCACCCCGGGCAGCACCGACACTGCCCCGAAGTTCGTGCGCTCGAGGATGTCGTCGAACTGGTTGGGTACGTTGTAGACACCCACGGAGACCGGGAACTTGAGCCGCACGCCCCAACGCTCTGCATCGCTTTCCCGCAGGCGATAGCCGAAGGGCAGGCGCGCCACGAACACGGTACGGTCGCCGATGCTGTAGACACCGGTGCCGAACGTGGAAGCGTAGTACCAGTCGATGATCCGTTCGGAGTCGATCTGAGTGAAGTCGCGGGTCTGGGCCAGCGCCGCCGTGCTTGCCAGAAGTGCCAGTACGGCAACACAGGCGTTGCACGCAAACATCGACAACGACATCGCGATCGGGGTCTTCAGAGCGTGGACAGGAACCGAATGAGAGCAGAGCGGCTCGACTGCGGCAACCGGGCGTAGCGGGCCCGCGCGGCGCCGGCTTCGCCTCCGTGCCAGAGTATCGCCTCTTCGAGCGAGCGCGCGCGGCCGTCGTGCAGGAAGCGCGCACCGGCTGTCGCGGCGGCACCAGCACCCCAAAGCGGCGCCGTGCGCCAGTCGCGCGGACCGGCCTGGAACTCCGGTCGGCCGTCGGCGAGTCCGTCACCGAGGTCGTGCAGCAGCAGATCGGTGTAGGCCTCGGGGCCGTCAGGGGTGATGCGTGGTACGTGACACCCGATGCAGTTGATCGTGCGGAACAACGTGGCGCCCAGGCGGATCGTTGCATCGTCGTCCGCCCGCCGTTGCGGCGGCGGCACGGCGCGCACGAACGCTACCAGGTCGTCCAACTGGTCGCTGCGCACCTCGGGCCCCCGTCCCGGCGGCTGCCGCACACAGTCGACCTGGATTTGCGGGCAATTCTGTTCAGGGAACAGTTCGGTGGTGAGTCCGAGGTCTTCGTGCAGCGCGATCGCGACTTGCTCGCGCACTGTAGCCACGTTCGCCTTGTGTCCGAAGCGGCCGACGCTCGAACCGACGGCAATGCGACTCACGCGTCCGCGAATACCGTCGCCCGCATCGCGCGCGGCAAGCGCTTGCAGCGCTGCGGCCGGTATCGCTTCGAGGCGGCCGAGCCCGGCGAGCGCTGGTGCGATACGTGCGGACATCGATACGTCGGGCCCGAAGGCACCGAAAGCGAGGGACTCGACACGGATCGTCGGGCGCCGCAGCCGAACGACTGCTCTGTCGTCCAGTGTTGCCGACTCTTCGATCCAGTCGATGGTTGCGGACCCCTCGGCCGGCACCACCCCCAGGGTCCCCTGTTGCTGCAACTGCAGACCGTACAAGGGGTGCGGCCGTGGCGCGCCATCGGCCGCCGCAGCCTGCATCGACAGGCGCAGGACCATCTTCGTCATGGGTTCGTCGGGCGCTTCCGGTGGGGCGCCGCGCCCGCGACCGGCATGGCAATCCGAGCAGGCTTCCGCATTCGAAGTGGGACCTCGACCCCAAGGCCCGAGGCTCGACGGTGCGACGTACCAGCGCTGCTCGAACAACAGCCGCCCGCGCGCGGCTGCGTCGTGGTCTACCAAGTCGTCCCCGCTGCTGACGCTGCTTGCGGGGGCGCCGATGATCCCCACGGCACAGCACGACAGGATCGTGTGTGCGCCCATGCGGCGCCACCACGCCGGCCCCATCTATCTCGGATGGCTGCGGTGTGCCGTTGCCATGGCCCGCGCGGACGCCGCGAATTTCGATGTCGCTCGCGTGAGCAAGGTTTCCCACATCGACTCTTCGGGCATGGTGTAGAGCACGTCCACATCCATCGGCAGCACGTACCAGTCGCCGCGCTCCACCTCGGCGTCGAGTTGTCCTTCCGCCCATCCGGCATACCCGGCGTAGTACCGCTGGCTCGCGGCTTCCTCGGTCTTCCGCACCAGCACGTCGAACAGCTTGCCGTCGGCGGAAAGATAGATGTCGTCGATCACCGGCAGCGCCTTCACCGGATGTTCGGTAGCCCGGAACACGAACAGGAGCCCGTCCGGCTGGACCGGTCCACCGGCATGAACCATGTCCTGGCGCCCGCGAACGGCCTCATCCTCCTCGAACAACTCGCCCAGTGTCGCGCCGATGGGGCGGTTCAGCACCACGCCCATCGGGCCGCTGTCCTGCGGAAATGCAACCAGCACCACGGTCTGCGAGAAATTCGGATCGTCCATGCGCGGGTGAGCGACGAGCAGCACCGCCTCGTCGCTCGCCTCGACTCCTGCCCATGCGAGCACCGGCACGAGGAGCAGCAGGACGACGAACCGGATCACTCGACGATCGCGCCGTAGATGAGGTCGCGCAGCGTGATGCGGTAGTGCAGCCGGCGGGTCGGTTCGGTGGTCATGAACACCACCACCAGCTGCTCCTTCGGATCGATCCAGAACGCGGTACCGGCATAGCCGCCCCAGTAGTAGTCGCCAGGAGACCCGGGCCAGGCTGACATGCCGCGATCGAGCCGCACCGCGAAGCCCAGGCCGAATCCGTGCCCCGGACCCGGCAGGAAGGAGGAGCCCTTGTTGATGCCGCTGTGCAAGTGATCGGACGCGGCGTACGCGAGCGTGCGCGGGCCGATGATGCGCTTACCGTCGAACGTGCCGCCGTCGAGCAGCGCCTGCGCGAAATGCAGGTAGTCGTTCGCGGTGCCCACGAGCCCATGGCCGCCGGCGAAGAATCCCTGCGGCTGGGTGAAGTCGATCAGCTCCGGCGTCTGGTTGGTGTACGGATCGGGTTGCGGCTGCGCTAGACGCCCCACTTTGGCTGCCGGCAGCGAGAACATGGTGTCGGTCATGCCGAGCGGCTGGAAGATGCGTTCTGCGAGCACGACATCCAGGGCCTTCCCCGCAGCGACTTCCACGACGCGACCCAGCACGTCGGTGTTGTGGCCGTACTCCCACAGCGTGCCCGGCTCAGCCACGAGCGGAATCTTGGCGAGCGCCTTGGTGAAATCCGCCAGCACCCATTTCTGCGACCAGATGCCGGCTTCCTGGTACAGCTTCTGCACCTGGGTGCGGGTCGACAGCGGCGGGCCGTAGGTGAAGCCGCCCGTGTGGCGCAGCAGGTCCTGCACCGTGATGGGCCTCTTGGCCGGAGCCGTGGTGTAGATCTGCACGCCCGACACCGGATCGTAGACCTCGGTGGCGACCTTCATGTCCTTGAACTCGGGCAGGTACTTCGCGATCGGGTCGTTCAGTGCGAGTGCGCCGTCCTCCACGAGCGACATCGCCGCGATGCTCACGATCGGCTTGGTCATGGAGTACAGCCGGAAGATGGAATCCTCCGCCAGCGCCTCGCCCTTCGCGGCGTCGCGCATGCCCTGGGTGTTGGCGTAGACGAGCTTGCCCTTGCGTGCGATCAGGGTGACGGCACCGGGAATCTCCTTCTTGTCCACCCACTGCTTGACCGTGGCGGTGATCTTCTCGAGCCGGGCCGACGACAGCCCTACTTCCTCGGGGGTGGCCTTGGGCAGCGGCGCCGCGAGCGCCGGCCAAGCCAGGACGAGAGCGGCCGAAATTGCCGCGGTGCGTAGTGTGATGCTCCTCATGTTGACCTCCGTTCTGCGGGGCGGTCAGTATAGGCCCCGCACCGGGAGGGGAGCGGTATCATTGCCCTCCAGCTCCCCTGGAGGACAGCGGCATGGACCTGATGGCTGAAGCGAAGGCGCTCGACGTCCGGCGGCGCGTGAGCGCCGAAGAATGGCGGCTGCGTGTCGATCTCGCCGCGGCCTACCGGCTGATCGCGCTGTACCGCTGGGACGATCTGGTGTTCACGCACATCTCTGCGCGCGTTCCAGGGCCGGAACACCACTTCCTCATCAACCCGTACGGCGCACTGTTCGAGGAGATCACGGCGTCGAGCCTGGTCAAGATCGACCTCCAGGGCAAGGCGGTGATGGACACGCCGTTTGCGGTCAATCCCGCCGGATTCGTGATCCACAGCGCCATCCACGCCGCGCGGGAAGACGTGCAATGCGTCCTGCACACGCACACGGCGGCCGGCATCGCAGTGTCGGCACAGAAGAACGGGCTGTTGCCGATCTCCCAGCAATCGATCTTTCCGTTGTCTTCGATCGCGTACCACGACTACGAAGGCGTGGCGCTGAAGGACGACGAGAAGCCGCGCCTGGTGCGCGATCTGGGCGACCGCACTTACCTCATCCTGCGCAATCACGGTCTGCTCACCGTCGGCGCGACCATCCCCGACGCATTCCTGTCCATGTATACCCTGCAGCGCGCTTGCGAGATCCAGATCGCGGCGCAGGGCAACGGCGCGGAACTGATCCCGGTGCCGCAGTCGATCGTGGACAGCGCCGTCGAAGTGCGCAGCAGCGCCACCCGCGGACTGGGAGGGCAACTCGTCTGGCCCGGGCTGCTGCGCAAGCTCGACCGCATCGATCCGGGTTACGCGAGCTGATGTTCGAGCAACTGGTCGAGCAAAGGATCGAAGAGGCCCAGGCGCGCGGCGAGTTCGAGCATCTGCCGGGAGCCGGCCGGCCGATCGATCTCGAGCCCGATCCCCTCGTTCCCGAGGACCTGCGCGTCGCGTGGCGCGTGCTGAAGAACGCGGGCTTCGTGCCCCCCGAGGTGGAGGCATTGCGACACTTGCGTGCTGCCGCGACGGAGGTCGAAGGGGCGCGTGACGATGCAGCCCGGGCCCGAGCATTGCGCAAGCTGCAGGCGCTGTCGCTCGCACTGGCGGAATCGCGGCCCGGCGGCCGGCGCGGACTGGCCGCGGAGCCGCGCTACTACGCCCGAATCCTGAGCAAACTCGCCTGATGGCCGAAGCGGCAGCGAACACGCCCCAGCTCCACGCCATGGGCGATCGAGCACTGGTGGCGGAATACGGGCGCGCGCTCAGCGTGCCCATCAATGCGCGGGTGCGCGCTGCGGCGGAGCATCTGCTCGCCCATCCTTTGCCGGGCATGACGGACGTCGTGCCCGCGTTCGCCGCCCTCACTGTGCATTTCGATCCGCTGCTGGTGGCGGCGCACCACCGCACTGCCGATCCGGTCACCGCGATGCGCGACGCTCTGCAGCACGCGCTCGCCAAGGCGCCGGACTTGCCGAAGCGCAAGGCGCGGACGGTCGAGATCCCGGTCTGCTACGGCGGCGAATTCGGCGAGGACCTCGCGCTGGTCGCGCAACGCAGCGGATTGTCGGAGGAGGACGTGGTGCAGGTACACAGCGGCACCGAGTACTACGTGTACACGCTCGGATTCCTGCCGGGCTTTGCCTATCTCGGGGGGCTGGATCGCCGGCTCGTGACGCCGCGGCTGGAGAGTCCGCGCAAGCGCGTGCCTGCTGGAAGTGTCGGCATCGGCGGCGACCAGACGGGGGTGTATCCGTTCGAAACGCCCGGTGGCTGGAACCTGATCGGACGCACGCCCATCGCCCTGTTCCGATTCAACGAGGAAGCTCACGCCGTGATCGAACCCGGCGATCGCGTTCGCTTCCTCGCGATCGGTCCGCGCGATTTCCAGGCACTGCGCGACAAGCGCTGACGCGGCGCTGCTTTCATGGGCATCCAGATAGAGCATCCCGGCCTGCTCTCGACCTTGCAGGACCTCGGGCGCACGGGGCTGCAGCACCTGGGTGTGCCGGTCAACGGCGCCATGGACGAAACCTCGCATCGCATGGCCAATCTGCTGGTGGGCAACGCAGAGGAGGAGGCCACGCTCGAGATCACGTTGAGCGGGCCGCGGCTGCATTTCCAGGAGGACGCCGTGATCGCCGTGTGCGGCGCGAACATGGCGCCGATGATCGACGGCGAACCACTGCCCATGTGGCGGCCGGTGCGCGTGCGGGCCGGTGTGCGCCTGCTCTTCGGTCGCCCGCAGATCGGCTGTCGCGCCTATCTGGCAGTCGCGGCTGGATTCGACGTGCCGGCGGTGATGGGCAGCCGGGCGACCGCGGTGCGCGGGGCCTATGGTGGCTTCAATGGTCGCGCGCTGCGCAAGGGCGACGTGCTGCCGCTGCGTTCTCCCGAGGAAGCGCACACGGCGCGCTGGGTCGGTCTGCTCGCGCACAAGCAAAGCCGCTTCGCTTATCCGAACTGGTCGGTGAGCCGCCACAAGATGCCCTATCGCGTGGTGCCGCAACCGTTGCGCATCCTGCCCGGGCGTCATTGGCAGAACTTCCCCGTGGTGATGCGTGAGCAACTGGTCGAGGCGGAGTATCGGGTGGGTAACGATTCAGACCGCATGGGGTATCGACTTTCCGGCCCAGCACTGGATGCACGGCGCAGTCACGACGTGCTGTCGGAAGGCATGGTCACGGGCGCGGTGCAAGTGCCACCGGGAGGGCAACCCATCATCCTCATGGCCGATCACCAGACGACCGGCGGCTACCCGGTGATCGCCGTAGTGATCGGCGTCGATCTGCCCGTGGTGGCGCAGCTTGCTCCGGGCGACACCCTGCGCTTCAAGCTGGCGACTCAGGAAGAAAGCTACGCCGCGGCCATCGCGCGCGAGCAGCAACTGGAACTCGTGCGCCAGGCGCTGGCGGTGCGATTGCGATGACGCTGCGGGTGGATCTCAACGCCGACGTGGGCGAAGGCATGGGCGACGACGCAGCGCTGCTCGACATCGTCACTTCGGCGAACATCGCGTGCGGATTGCACGCCGGCGACGCGCGCACCATGGCCGACACGGTGGCCCTGTGCCTCAGGCGCGGTGTGGCGATCGGTGCGCATCCGTCCTTCGACGATCGGGAAGGTTTCGGTCGTCGCGACATGAACATTGCGCCGGAGGCAGCCCGCGCGCTCGTGCTGCGCCAGATCGAAGCGGTCGCGACGATCGCTGCTGCGGCGGGTGCCCGGTTGAAGCACGTGAAACCGCACGGGGCCTTGTACAACATGGCGGCGCGCGATCCGGCGCTGGCCGGGGCCATCGCCGAGGCGGTGCGTGAATTCGATTCGAACCTGCTGCTGGTCGGCCTGGCCGGCAGCGCGCTCATGAGCGCGGGTGAATCGGCAGGCCTGCGCGTGGCGAGCGAAGCTTTTGCCGATCGTGCCTACAGGAAAGACGGCACACTGGTGCCACGGTCGCAGCCGGGCGCGTTGATCGAGGACGCGGATCTTGCCGTCGCCCGAGCGCTCGACATGGTCAGAACCGCCGCGGTCCGCAGCATCGACGGCGCGATGGTGGCCGTGCGCGCGGAGACGATCTGCGTGCACGGGGACACGCCCGGTGCTGCGGCGATGGCTGGTGTACTGCGTGCGGCGCTTGAGGATGCGGGTGTGGCGGTGTGTGCGCCGTGAACCGCGTTCGTCGCCGCCAGTCCAACGATGGGATCTCGAAGGAGCACGCGATGAATGCAATTGTGACGACGCTGCTGGTCGTTCTCGTCGGCGGTTGTGCCGCAAGCGGCGACCCCAAGGCGACGCCAACGAAAGACCAAAGCTATCGCGCCGCCCACCTCGCCTGCCATCAGCGGATGATGGCGGGGAGCACCATCGGCTGGGGCATGACGCCCAACCGGCACATCTACATGATGTGCATGAAGGACAAGGGTTACGACCTCTGAGGGTCAGAAGTTCACGCCGTAGCCGAGGTATGCGATCGGCTGAAACCGTGTTTCGACGATCGGGCTCTCCGCGGCGGCATCCCCCAGCCAGTTGCCGATCAAGCCGAAGAGCAGAGAGCCGCTGCCGAGCAGGTACAAGCCGTTGATGCCGAGCTGGAGGTTGGTGGTCGCGCCGGCCGTGTACGCGGGTCTCGAAGGGGTTGCTTCGGCGGGCCGCACGCCGAAATAGTAGTCGTTCGTCTTCCCCGCGAACCACTGTGCGCCGACGACTCCGTTCAAGCGCAGCGCCCCGCCGCCCTGCAGTCGTACCAGCGGCCGGATGAATTGCAGTTGTGCCGTCTGCCCGTTGCTGGCGCCGGTGATGTCCTGATAGACGTTGGCGTTGAAGACACCGACGGGTGTTCGAACCTGAACGTTCGGGCCGGCCTCGAGGGAGAATTCGCGGCGCTCCATGCCTTCCACGCGCGTCCCGTCCCGTGCTTCCCAACCGAAGCGCGGTTCGATAGCGAGCCCGATACGGATCGCCTTGTCGTCGCTGTCGAACAACCACAGCCCGGCCTGCAGCGCGTTGATGAACGCCTTGTCCCGATAGGACGCGCGTACGATCGGAAGCACGAGGCCCCTGAAATTCTCCGAGCCGGAAAACTCCGGGTACACACCGGCGCCGATGCCGACCAGATTGAAACTGCGCACGACAGGGACCGGCGTGAGGTCCTGACGAGGGGACTCCTGCGCGTGGATAACGGATGCCGTGATGCAGAGTGCGCTGGCTACGACGAACGAACGCATGGATTCTCCGATGGAAGCTGGGTACGACAGTGGCGATGACCGCAGCCTCCGACATCCGGGGCGTGCAGCGGGTTCCCGTCTGCCGATGCTACCGAGATGGGAGCACTGACTCCGGTTCGACGAAGGGAAGGCGGAGGTCTTCGGCCAGCGCGCGATAGGTGATGCTGCGTTCCGCCACCTGCAGGCCTTGGCGCAGTCCCGGGTCCTCGACGAGCGCGGTGCGCCAGCCGAGATCTGCCAGCTTGACGAGGTAAGGCAGCGTCGCTTGCGTCAGTGCGAGCGTGGATGTGCGGGCGACTGCACCTGGCATGTTCGGCACACAGTAGTGCAACACACCTTCCTCGACATAGATCGGGTCCGCATGCGACGTGGGGCGCGATGTTTCCGCGCAGCCACCCTGGTCGATGCCCACATCGACGAACACGGAACCGGGCCGCATCGCCCGCAGCATCTTGCGGGTGACCAGTTTGGGTGAAAGCTTGCCCGGTACTAGGACGGCGCCGATGACGAGGTCGGCCTCTGCGACGTGCCGCCCGATCGCGTCCGGCTCCGCGTAGCAGGTCTTGAGGCTCGCGCCGAATATGTTCTCCAGTTGCCGCAGGCGGGGGAGGCTCACGTCGAAGATCGTGACATCGGCGCCGAGGCCGACGGCGGCGCGGGCGGCGTGGGTGCCGACCGTCCCGGCACCCAGGATCACGACCTTGCCCGGCGGCACGCCCGGTATGCCCGCGAGCAGCATGCCGCTGCCACCCTGCGGCAGCATCAGTGCCCACGCGCCCATCTGGATCGAAAGGCGGCCGGCAATTTCCGACATCGGGATGAGCAAGGGCAGGCCGCCACGCCCGTCGGTCACGGTTTCGTAGGCGATGCCCACTGCGTTGGCCGACAGCAACCCTTCGGTCACCTCGGGGCAGGTGATGAGGTGCAGGTAGGTGAAGAGGACGAGGTCTTGGCGGAAGAAGCCCAGCTCGGCAGGCTGCGGCTCCTTCACCTTCACCACCAGGTCGCAACCCCAGGCCTCTGCAGCGGATGCCACGATCTTCGCGCCGGCCGCGCGGTAGGCCTCGTCGGGGAATCCGATGCGAGTCCCGGCGTGAGCCTGCACGAGCACCTCGTGCCCGCGGGCCGCGAGCATGGCCGCGCCGGCCGGGGTCAGCGCGACGCGGTACTCGTGGTTCTTGATTTCCTTCGGAACGCCGATGCGCATGGGAACGTCCTGGGGCAGGTGACCCGCATGCTCCTTGGGCCGGCGGCGATCCTACTGGTTTGACGGGAAGGCTTGTGCGCTCCAGCAACGCTGGACATCAATCCTGCGCCGACTCACCCTCCGACGACTTCCTGCCGCTGCTCCCCCAGTCCGTCGATGCCGACACGCATCACGTCGCCGGCTTTCAGGAACTGGGGATTCGGCTTCATCCCCATGCCCACGCCAGGCGGGGTGCCGGTAGTGATGATGTCACCAGGCTTCAGCGTGTAGATGAAGCTCACGTAGGCGATCAGCTGCTTCACCGTGAAGATCATGGTCTTGGTCGATCCGGTCTGCACGCGCTGACCGTTCACGTCGAGCCACATGGCGAGGTTCTGCGGGTCGCCGATCTCGTCGCGCGTCACGAGCCAGGGGCCGATCGGGCCGAAGGTGTCGAAGCCCTTGCCCTTGTCCCAGGTCTGGCCGCGCTCCAGCTGCCACTCGCGCTCTGACACGTCGTTGCAGATCATGTAGCCGGCGACGTAGTCGAGCGCATCGGCCTCCGACACATTCTTCGCAGTCTTGCCCATCACGAAGGCGAGTTCCACTTCCCAGTCGCCCTTCACCGAACCGCGCGGCAGGACCACCGTGTCGTTCGGGCCGCTGATGCAGGATGTGGCCTTGCTGAACACCACCGGCTCCTTCGGAATCGGCATGTTCGATTCCTTAGCGTGGTCGGAGTAGTTGAGCCCGATCGCGACGAACTTGCCGACGTTTGCCACCGGCGGCCCGAAGCGTGGCGTGCCCGACACCTTGGGCAGTGAATCGAGGTTGAGCGCACGCAGTTTCGCGAGCGAGGCGTCCGACAACGTGCTGCCATCGACATCGCGGATGACGCCCGACAGGTCGCGGATGGCTCCGCTTGCGTCGAGTACGCCCGGTTTTTCCTGCCCGGCATCGCCGAATCGAACCAGTTTCATGTTGCTGTCTCCCCAATCAAGTGCAGGACAGATCCTGCTTTTCGTCGAATGTGCGGGCCAAGAATCAGATGGTGATGCCGCCGTCGCAGATCACGGCCTGGCCGGTCATGAAGATCGACTCGTCCGAGGCAAGGTAGACCGCGAGGCCGGTCATCTCGTCGGGCGTGGCGAGGCGCCCCATCGGCTGGCGCGCGATGAAATCCTTGCGTGCCTGTTCGGGATCGTCGAAGGCATTGATTCGATCGCCGAGCGACGGCGTGTCGACCGTTCCCGGGCAGATGGCATTCACGCGGATCCCGCGCTTCACGTAGTCCATGGCAAGCGCCTTGGTCATGCCGATGACCGCGGCCTTCGACGTGCCGTACACGAAGCGGTTGGCGATGCCCTTGATGCTGCCGGCAACGGAGGCCACGTTGATGATGGAGCCCTGGCCCGCGGCCAGCATGCCGGGCAGGAAGGTGCGGATCACCACGTAGTGGCTGCGGACGTTGAGATTCATCGAGAAATCCCAGTCCTTGTCGGTGCATTCCTGGATCGTGCCGTGGTGCACGAAGCCGGCACAGTTGAACAGGATGTCCGGCGTGCCCACATCTTTCGCGACGGCGACGATGTCGGCATCCTTCAGGACGTCGAGCTTGCGCACCTCGATGCCGGGTGTGCCTTTCAGCTCCGCGAGCTTCGTATCGTTCAGGTCGGTGGCCCAGACCTTGGCGCCTTCGCGCGCGAAGGCGAGCGCCACGGCGCGCCCGATGCCCTGTGCCGCCGCGGTGACGAACGCGGTCTTGCCTGCGAGCCTGCCCCCCAATTCGATCCCCTCGTGTGGATTTTTTAGAGCGGCGAAGTATGCCACAGCACCGTCGTACCCCGGCGCGACGGCGCAGCAGGTCCGCTGGGACAGGCGCCGGTGCGGACGGTACCGGTAGCCTCCAGAGCAGCGGGCATATAATCACCGTCCATTCCGGCAACGGCGACGACGGACGCGAGGGGCGCGTTCGCCGCGACCGTTCGAGCCGAGACACGAAGGAGAGCATCATGCTGCAAGCCGCCGACCTCACCATTCGCCTCAACGCCGCGGACGATGTCGTCATCGCCCGCGTCGATCTGCCGGAAGGCACCGAGATCATCAAGGAGAAGATCCGTACCACCGTGCGGGTTCCTGCCGGACACAAGGTGGCCACCCACGACATCGGCGAAGGCAGCCCGGTACGCCGCTACAACCAGATCATCGGCTTCGCCTCGCGGCCCATCAAGGCGGGCGAGCACGTGCACGTCCACAATCTCAGCATGGGTAACTTCGAGCGCGACTACGCGTTCGGCGCCGACTACAAGCCCACGCAGTTCGTGCCCAACCCTGCCACGTTCCAGGGCTATCTGCGCGCCGACGGCCGCGTCGCGACGCGCAACTACATCGGTGTCGTCTCGAGCGTGAACTGTTCCGCACACGTATCGCGCATGATCGCGAAGCACTTTACCGACGACATACTGGCCGACTACCCGAACGTCGACGGCATCGTCCCGATCACCCACAAGACCGGGTGTGGCCATGCTTCCGATGGGGAACCGGTGCAAGTCCTGCGCCGCGTCCTCGGTGGCTATGCCACCCACCCGAACATGTTCTCGACCCTCATGATCGGCCTGGGGTGCGAAGCGAACCAGATCAACGATCTGCTGGCTTCACAGGGCCTGAAGCGCACCGACCAGTTGAAGGCCTTCACCATCCAGGACACCGGCGGCACCGGCAAGACGGTGAAGGAGGGCATCGCGCGCATCATGGAAATGCTGCCCGAGGCGAACAAGGTAGGCCGCAGCACCGTGCCGGCGAGCCATCTGATCCTCGGCCTGCAGTGCGGCGGTTCGGATGGCTACTCCGGCATCAGCGCCAACCCTGCGCTCGGCGCTGCAGTGGACATGCTGGTGCGCCACGGCGGCACTGCCATCCTGTCAGAGACACCGGAGGTCTACGGGGCCGAGCACCTGCTCACGCGCCGTGCCGTGTCGCGTGAGGTGGGCGAGAAACTGGTGAAGCGCATCAAGTGGTGGGAGCAGTACACCGAACGCCTTGGCGGCGAGATGAACAACAATCCCTCGCCGGGCAACAAGGCGGGCGGCCTCACCACCATTCTCGAGAAATCGCTCGGTGCAGTGGCGAAGGGCGGCACCACGGCGATGGTCGATGTCTACGAGTATGCCGAACGAGTGACCGCCAAGGGCTTCGTGTTCATGGACACGCCCGGCTACGATCCGGTGTCCGCGACCGGCCAGGTGGCGGGTGGCGCCAACATGATCTGCTTCACCACGGGCCGCGGCTCGGCCTATGGCTGCAAGCCTTCACCTTCGCTCAAGCTCGCGACCAATTCCGCGCTCTTCAACCGGCAGGAAGAAGACATGGACATCAACTGCGGCGTCATCGTCGATGGCAAGGCGTCCATCGAGGAAGTCGGCAAGCAGTTCTTCGATCTCATCCTCAAGACGGCCTCCGGGCAGAAGTCGAAGAGCGAGCAATGGGGCTACGGCGAGGACGAGTTCGCGCCGTGGATTCTCGGCCCCACCATGTAGGCGGCGACTGCGGGGCGCTGATCGACCGCGCCCTGCCATTCGAGGAGCGAGCAGATGGCGGACGATTTCGGTTCCAAGGACCTGATGGATTTCTTCCAGAAGATGTGGAACCCCACGTCGTTCCCCATCCCCGGCATGTTCCAGCCCACGATGAACGTCGAGGACGTCGAGAAGAAGATCGTCGAACTCCAGGCGGTGGAGAACTGGCTCAAGATGAATCTGTCGTTCCTGCAGATGACCATCAAGACCCTGCAGATGCAGAAGTCGGCACTCGACGCGATCCACGAATCAGCGAAGGCGGCCAGCGGCAACGATGCGGATTAACGCGCCGACGCCGCCGATTTTTCCGGCGCCGGACACCGTCCCTGTGCGTGGCGTCGAGGGCTCGCGCGTCGTCCAGCCGGTGAACAACGAGGAGCAGGGCAACCGTGAACCGCCGCCCGGCAGGGCACCGACCTCGTATCGGCCGGTGCCCGGGCAGCCAGGGTTTCTGGAGCAGCGCGACCTTGCGCGTCGCGGCATCGAGCGGCGCAGGGAGCAGCGGCCCGTGATGCTCGACACGCGGACCGGCCAGGATCGTCGCAAGCAGTCCCGGCGCCAGGAGGACGACGCTCCCCCCTCGGTCAGCATCAAGGCCTGAAGCCGGCCAGCCGGCCGTGTAAGGGAGGCGAAAGCTTCGCCGTGCAGCATCCGCTGCGCACTCCGCAAGGCATGAGCGGAACGTGTGGGCCGCGCCCGACGCTACTGGTCTCCCTTGGCGCGGCCCTTGTTTTTCCTGCTCCCCTAGACTGGCGGCAAAGTGACTCCGATCTGTTCGAGGATGCCGCGCGGCGCGCCGCCGGGAATCGGATCCGGCCGCAGTTCGGTCAGCAATCCGCCCGCGACGCGATAGCGGAAGTACTGCTCGGGGATGCGGACCTTGCGCCCAGTGGGCGCGATCGGGGGCAGGCCGGGATACACGAACACGCCGGTGTGCGTCCCGCTCTGACGCCATTTGACGGCGATGAGATCGCCGTGCCATTCAGGCGGATCGTGATCGTAGTTCCAGTCGGGGAACCCGGTGTAGAGCGCATGCAGGAACGGCAGGAACTGGGGCTTCGCGAGCACCTTGCCGGCGGAATGGACCTGCAGAGTGTCGGCCATGGTGGCACCGATGCGATTCACGTCATGCGCCTTCAGGCCGGCGATGTATTCGAGAAAGATGGGCGGGATGTCGTTCAAGTCGTGAGTTCCACTAACTGGCTGACCACGGGCAGATCGCTGCCGTCGTCGAATTCCGCGCCGGCTTCGATGCCGGCACGAGCGATGCGTTCCACGTCGTCCGTGGCGTCGTAGAGCGCGAACATCGCGCCAAGCGCATAGTCGGAGCCGGACCCGATCGCCCAGAATCGCGGCAACGATTCCACGTCGCGCGCTGGCGTCACGCTGAAGATCCCGCGCGGGCTCGCAATCAATGCGCTCATCCGCGTGGTCTTGTAAGCGTCGTCGGAATCCTTGCGCGGGTTCAGGTGATACTCGTCCTCGAGCACCACGTGCATGCGTCGCCAAGTCTCGAAGATATCCGCCGGCGTGTCGAGCTTGACGTCGTCCGCATGGCGGTTGAAGTAGCTCGCCAGCACGGCGTTGTGCACGGAGTAGCCGACGGTACCGATCCACGCGTCCCGAAACAGGAACAGCTTGCCTGGCGACCCGGCGTAGCGCGCCTTCTGCTTGAGCGAGCCGAAAGTGGCGAGCGTATCGCAGGCGATGCAGGCCCGGGAGCCCTTGCGTACGACTACTATCGTAGACATCAGCGGTGCACCTCGGCGAAACGCGCCACGGCTGTCACGAGGCGTGCCCGGATTCCGGGTTCCCATGCGGAATGACCGGCGTCCGGGACCACGATCAGCTCGGCCTCCGGCCAGGCGGCCTTGAGGTCGAACGCTGACACCGCGGGACACACCATGTCGTAGCGGCCCTGAACGATGACGCAGGGCAGGTGGCGAATCAGGCCGACGTTGTCGACGAGGCTGTTGCGCGGCAGGAAGATGTCGTGGGCGAAGTAGTGTGCCTCGATGCGCGCGAGGCCCAGTGCGACGCCGTCGTCGCCGAAGTGCCTCATCGCATCCTCGCTCGGCATCAGGGTCGAGCATGCCCCCTCGTAGAGACTCCAGGTCCGTGCCGCCGGCAGGTGCACGGCCGGATCAGGATCTTCCAGGCGCTTGCGATAGGCGCCAAGCAGATCGTCGCGTTCGGCGGCCGGGATGAACTCCGCAAAATTGCGCCAGATGTCCGGGAATACGTTGCGCATGCCGTAGAGGAACCATTCGATCTCGGACGGGCGGCACAGGAAGATGCCGCGCAACACGAAGCCCAGGCACCGGTCCGGGTGTGCTTCGCCATAAGCGAGCGCCAGCGTCGAACCCCAGGAGCCACCGAAGACGAGCCAGCGCTCGACCTCGAGGTGCCGGCGCAGGAGTTCGATGTCATCGATCAGCAGCGGGGTCGTGTTGTCCTCGATCGCGCCGAGCGGTGTCGACCGGCCCGAGCCGCGTTGATCGAAGATCACGATGCGATAGCGCGCGGGGTCGAAGAAGCGGCGATGCGACGGGCTCGCCCCCGAGCCGGGCCCGCCGTGCAGGAACACGACCGGAATCCCGTCGGGGTTGCCGCTCGCTTCCCAGTACATCGTATGGCGTGCATCGAGCGGCATGCGGCCGGACGCATAGGGTTCGATCTCAGGAAAGAGGTCGGTCCGCAGGGCGCCCACGGCGAGGTCGTTCACGGCAGGCATCTCAGAGGCGGCGCACGCTGAACCCGCGCGCCTTCAACAGGGCGACGAGGCCGGTGCTGCCGGTCATGTGCCCGGCCCCCACTCCCACCAGTACCACTTCGGATCCACCCAGCATCTGCACGATCCTGTCCGCCATCGCACGATTGCGGCGATCGAACATCGAGTCCTGCAGTTCCCGCGAGACGCGAGCGGGCATTGCCTTCATCTCGCGCGTTGCCGCTTCGTCCATCATCTCGGCATTGCCCGTGCGCCACGCCTCGATCATCGTTTCGAGGTCGCGCTTGAGGGAGCCTGATCGCATGCCCTTGATGGTGCTCTCCAGCATGGCCACGTGGGTTTCCTTCGGCATGCCGTCCAGCATGGCGAGTTGCATGGCCATGGATTCGAGTTCGACGATGCGCTTGCCGTCGCGGCGGGCGCGGTTCACGAGATGCAGGTCGACCCCGAGAGACACATCGAAGCCCAGCCGGGCCGCTTCCATCATGGTGAGAGTCATGGACACCATGTAGGGCTTCATGCTCTGGGCGAGTTCGATCGGCAGGCCGCTCGGGCTCAGCGCCGCGCGCAACTCCTGGAACAGCGCAGGCGGCAAGTTGCGCTCCAGTGTCTCGGGCGGCTGGTACATCACCGTGCTCATGGCCATCAGCATCGCGGTCGGGTCGCCCGGATCGGCTTCCAGCGCGATGACCTGGGCGCGCGCGTACGCACTCTCTACTGCGGGCGGCAAGGGATACATCGATGGATTGCCGACGTGGATCGTCCCGAGCAGGTAGACCGTGGTGGACTTCGACGTCACTTCCCACAGGAGCGGGCTGGCGCCCTGCGCTGGCGCAGGCGCGATGCCGGCCAATGTCAGCCACGCCGCGGCTATCCAGAACAATCGAGTGATCAAGAGTCGGTTCCTCCTTGGATGAGCGACCGGTAGAGAGCCCGGTCCGTCCGAGGTCGGCGCGTATAATCCCGGCCTTCCGCTCGCTGCGCAAGAACTCCTCCTCCATGGACGAATCGCTGAAGAAGTCCGCGCTCGACTATCACCGCACTCCCGCCCCCGGCAAGATTTCCGTTGTTCCCACCAAGGCCCTCATCACGCAGCGTGATCTGGCGCTTGCCTATTCGCCTGGTGTTGCCTTCGCCTGCCACGAGATCGTTGCCGATCCCGGCAATGCCCGCGCCTACACCGCTCGCGGCAACCTGATCGGGGTCGTCACCAACGGCACTGCGGTGCTTGGCCTCGGCGCCATCGGACCGCTGGCCGCAAAGCCGGTGATGGAAGGCAAGGCGGTGCTGTTCAAGAAGTTCGCCGGCATCGACTGCTTCGACATCGAGATCGCCGAACGCGATCCGGACAAGCTGGTGGAGATGATCGCAGCGCTCGAACCGACCTTCGGCGGCATCAACCTGGAAGACATCAAGGCCCCGGAGTGCTTCTACATCGAACGCCAGTTGCGACGGCGGATGAAGATTCCGGTGTTCCACGACGACCAGCACGGGACTGCGATCATCGTCGGAGCCGCGCTCCTCAACGGACTCAAGGTCGTCGGCAAGGACATCGACAAGGTGAAGCTGGTGGTCTCCGGTGCCGGCGCCGCAGCACTCGCTTGCCTCGATCTGCTGGTGCAACTCGGCGTGGACAAGCGCAACGTCATCGTGACGGACATCGCCGGCGTCGTGTACACCGGTCGAACCGAGGAGATGGACGACAACAAGGCACGCTACGCGGTCGACACCAGGGCGCGCACGCTGGCGGAAGTGATCCCCGGTGCCGACGTGTTCCTCGGGCTGTCGGCCGGTGGCGTGTTGAAGCCCGCAATGGTGAAGGCCATGGGGCCGCATCCGATCATCCTGGCGCTCGCGAATCCGACGCCCGAGATCATGCCGGACATCGCGAAGGCGGAGCGGCCGGACGCGGTGATCGCCACCGGCCGCTCGGATTTCCCGAACCAGGTGAACAACGTACTGTGTTTCCCGTTCATCTTCCGCGGGGCACTCGACGTAGGCGCCACCACCATCACCGAAGAGATGAAGCTCGCAGCGGTTCGCGCGATTGCCGATCTGGCGATGGCGGAGCAATCCGAGATCGTCGCCAGTGCTTACAGCCAGGAAGATCTGCGTTTCGGGCCCGAGTACCTGATCCCGAAACCGTTCGATCCGCGCCTCATCGTGCAGATTGCACCGGCGGTAGCCCAGGCGGCCATGGACAGCGGCGTCGCGACCCGGCCCATCAAGGACTTCGCGGCCTATCGCGAACAGTTGATGAACTTCGTGTACCACTCCGGACTCATCATGCGGCCGGTGTTCGCGGCGGCGAAACGCAACCCGAAGCGCGTCGTGTTCGCCGAGGGCGAAGAAGAGCGTGTGCTGCGCGCCGTGCAGGTGATCGCCGACGAAGGCCTCGCCAAGCCGATTCTCGTCGCGCGCCCCGAAGTGATCGAGCCACGCATCGAGCGCTTTGGCCTGCGCATCCAGGCCGGTCGCGATTTCGAACTGGTGAATCCGAACTCCGATTCGCGCTTTCGCACCTACTGGCAGGCCTACTACAACCTGATGCAGCGCAAGGGGGTGTCGGTCGAGCTCGCGAAGCGCGACGTGATCCGCCGTACCACGCTCATAGCCGCGCTGATGGTGCGCCTGGGCGATGCGGACGCGATGATCTGCGGCACCTACGCAGAGCATCACAAGCACCTCGAAACCGTGGCGGAAGTGATCGGATTGAAGCCCGGGGTCAAGCGCTTTGCGGCGATGAACATGCTGATTCTCCAGAACCGCACGCTGTTCATCTGCGACACCTACGTGAACAAGGATCCGACGGCAGAGGAAATTGCGGAGATGACCCTGCTGGCGGCAGAAGAGGTGCGCCGCTTCGGTCTGGTGCCGAAGGTGGCGCTGCTGTCGCATTCCAACTTCGGCAGCGTCGATTCGCCATCCGCCGCGAAGATGAGCCGCGCCCGCGAGATTCTCGAGCGGCTCGATCCGAATCTCGAGGTGGAGGGCGAAATGCACGGTGATGCGGCCCTGTCCGAGGAGATCCGCATGCGGCTCTTCCCCAATTCGCGCCTGCGGGGCGAAGCCAACCTGCTGATCATGCCCACGCTGGATGCCGCGAACATCTCGTTCAACCTGCTGAAGATCACCAGCGGCGATGGCATCACGGTCGGCCCCATCCTGCTCGGCGCCGCTAAGACCGCGCACATCGTGACGCCGACGGCGACCGTGCGGCGCCTCGTGAACCTGACGGCGCTCGCGTCGGTGGATGCCGCGTCGCAGCGGCAATAGGACGGTGCATCGGACGTGAAAGCGCGAGTGGCGGTCGTCACCGGCGGAAACAAGGGTATCGGTCTCGAAATCTGCCGCCAGCTCGCGGCGAAGGGCTTGCGGGTCGTGTTGACGGCACGCGACGAAAAGAAGGGCGTGGCGGCGGCGCGTGCGTTGTCGAAGGCGGGAGGCGAGATCGGATTCCATCCGCTCGATGTCACTGACCCGGGGCAGATCGCTGTGTTGGCCACGTGGGTCGAGCGCGAGTTGGGCGGTGCCGATGTGCTGGTGAACAATGCGGGCATCCTGATCGACGGGCGCTCGGCGAGCGTGCTCTCGGTGGATCCCGAAGTGTTCCACGAGACGCTCGAGACCAACTTCTTCGGCCCGCTGCGGTTGAGCCAGGCGCTCGCACCTTCGATGGTGAAGCGCCGCTACGGGCGCATCGTGAACCTGTCGAGCGGCCTCGGGCAGCTGGGCGAGATGGGCGATGGCACGCCGTCGTACCGCACGTCGAAGGCCGCACTCAACACGCTGACGCGCATGCTGGCCGCAGCGACCCGTGGCCATGGCGTGCTGGTGAACTCCATGTGCCCCGGGTGGGTTCGCACCGATATGGGTGGGCCGAGCGCGTCGCGTAGCGTGGAGCAGGGCGCTGACACCGCGACGTGGCTCGCGACGTTGCCCGACGATGGACCTTCCGGCGGCTTCTTCCGCGATCGCAAGCCGATCGCCTGGTAGCTCAAGGTCGACGGCTCTGTGAGTCAGCGGCCGGGTCGCTCGGGCTGCCTAACGACGACCGGTGACGTTTGCGGTCAGCGAGGGCGCGCTGGCAGGTCGAGATCGTCGTCGTTGCGCTCGATACCCGCGACGGTCCGGGCCTTCTTCAGATCCACTTGCGCCGAGGCTTCGCGTCCGAGTCGGCAGCGTTTCTGGGCGTTGTCGATGAGCGGAGCCAACTGCAGCTTCTGCGCCTCCGTCAGGCGCACGCCCTTCAGGTCGGTCCCGATCAGTTCCAGTTCGAGGCGACAATCGGCGCGCACCCCGCCGCACGCGCAAACCAGCATCGCGAACGCACACCAATGAACAAACCCCGCAGACTTCGGTCCACGGGGCTTTTCGATGCGACTTGCTACGTACAACCCTCAGATACCGAGGATCTTGCGTGCCTTCGCGAGAGTATCCACGGATTCCTGATGCTTCCCGGCCTTGTGCAGGGCTTCACCTTCGGCGCGCAGCTTGGTGACTTCAGCCAGGTCGGCAGCGGCGAGCGTGGGTTTCTTGGCCAGCGCTTCGTCGATCGCCTTCATGTCGGCCGGGCAATGCATGGCCAGCGCGGCGCTGCTGGCGACGGCGAGCGCGGCGGCGGCGAACAGGGTGCGGATTTTCATGGGGGGTCTCCTTGAAAACGGCAGGTTCCGGCAGCCTGCGGCGGAATGTCGCGGTCCGGAATGAAGCGGAGTATAGCCACGCCGCAATGTTCGACAACTTCGGCAGGTTAGAATGAGTCTTGCTTAGAGGCCGCGAACCGCCAAGATCGCCATGACTGAAGTCGACCTCATCGCTCCGCAGGTTTCCCGCCAGATGGTCATCGATCGTCTGAAGCGTGACATCAACCGAATGTCCACGGGCGATGAGCTGCCGCTGTACCGGCACCCGCCGGAGCGGGTGCCGGTGCCGGCAGCCGTGCTGGTTCCACTGGTGAACCGGCCGAATGGTCTGCAGGTCCTGCTGACCCAGCGCACCGCGCATCTCAACGACCATGCGGGCCAGATCAGCTTTCCTGGCGGCCGCGTCGATGCCGGAGATGTGGACCGCATCGACACCGCGTTGCGCGAGACCGAGGAGGAAACCGGGTTGCCACGCACCCGAGTGGAGGTGCTGGGATTCCTGCCGGATTACGACATCATGACGGGCTTTCGTGTGACGCCCGTGGTGGGATGGGTCGAACCGCCGTTCCCGCTGGCACCCGACCCCTTCGAGGTGGCGGAGATCTTCGAGGTCCCGCTCAACTTCCTGCTCGACCCGGCCAATCACCGCCGCAATTCCCGGATGGTGGATGACTGCACGAGGCATTTCTATTCCATGCCGTGGGAGGGCCGCAATATCTGGGGCGCCACGGCGGGCATGCTGCATTCGCTCTATCGGCTGCTCGTCCAGGGCAAGTGATGGCGTCGAAGGACAAGACGCCGGTCACGCCGGCGGTGCGGGCATTGCGCGACCATCAGGTGGCCTTTACGGATCATCTCTATACCTACGAGGAACGCGGCGGCACTGCAGTGTCCGCGCGGGAACTCGGCGTGGACGAACATGCCGTGGTGAAGACGCTGGTGATGGAGGACGAAACGAGGCGACCGATGGTGGTGCTGATGCACGGCGACATGCAGGTATCGACCAAGGAACTGGCGCGTGTCATTGGCGTGAAAACCATCGCGCCGTGCAGCCCCGACATCGCGCAGAAGCATTCGGGTTACATGGTCGGCGGCACCTCTCCTTTCGGGACCCGGAAGGCGATGCCTGTCTATATGGAACGATCGATCCTCGATCTGGACCGGATCTATATCAACGGCGGCAAGCGCGGGTATCTGGTGGGGCTGGATCCCAAGGATGCGGCCGGCATGCTCGACCCGACACTGGTGCAAGTGGGCATCGCAGGCGACCATGATTGAATGGTTCGTCCTGATCCTGGCGGTGGCCGGTGCGTGGTTCTGGCTCGACACGCTGAAGGCACGCGAGATCGCCCTGGCGGCCGGGCAGCGTGCCTGCGAATCGGAGAGCCTGCAGTTCCTCGACTGGACCGTGGCACAGTCGCAGCTGCGGCTTACTCGCAATCACCAGGGTCAGGTCCGGCTGGCGCGGACCTATCGCTTCGAGTACAGCGAGAGCGGCAACGATCGCAACGTGGGCACCATCCGGTTGCTCGGTCGGCGGGTCATTGCCGTCGAACTCGCACGGCAGCTGATTCGCGGCGACAACGTCATTCCGCTGCAGTAACTCGGACCGCTCTGACGAGTCGCCGCCAGCAAGCGTCGAGCGCGGAAGCCCTGGCGCAGGATCAGGCCTCGTTCTACCCGGGGCAAGCGCGCCGTAGGCTCAGAATTTCTGTCTACGACGCCGAGACGTCATGCTAGCGGCCAACGCGACGGTGCTCAGCAGGATCAAGGTTCCGGGTTCGGGCACCTTGCCGCCGGGAGTGTCGCTGCATTGTTCTCGTACGCAACCCCCGAATTTGTAGGAGTCGAGGTTCGTCTGGAACTTGACTGCCGCCGTGTTGAGCAGCCAGGGATCGTTCGAGGCGCCACGCGTCAACAATATGCCGAAAGTGTCGGATTGACCGCTGAACAGACCATCGTTCACGCTTCCCCCCTGGCAGTTGTTTGCGCTGTACACGCAGACATCCACCCGAAAGCCGCCGGGGAAGTTGATGTCCCCGATGGTGACTTGGTCGAAACTCCAGGGGCTTCGTGAGAGGGTGGCGCCGGTAGCGTCCGGCGTGAAATCGAACCCGATGCTCATCAACGCTGCTTGGGTCAGCGTGCCGAGGGCCGACGTGGAAGGCACGCTGGTGTCGTTCGTTAGATTCACGACCAAGCCCAGCTGCGTCGTCGTGACCAAGGCTGCATTGATGTTGGCGACCGCACTCAATGCCGGATTCGGGTGATCGAATTCGATGACGAAGAAACTGGATGTTCCAACGTTCATTGTGTAGATGGGCGCACCCCAGGCAGTGCTGCTCAAGAGCACCACCGCGGCTGCCAGTAACCCCAGGATGTCACCGATGAATTTGTTCACTGCGAAGCTCCTGCCATACGGCATGTGGTGATTTGGCGACAGCGGAGCAATCTGTGCGCCCAACACGGAACGCTAGGCATTAACCAGTTGTTGTATAAGGGTTATCAATGTTTAGAGTCGCCTCGAGGTGGTAGCTACTCGGGCCGCCGTGAAAAGAAAATCGACGAAAATGTGAGATTTTTGGCGTTCGGAGCGCGAGTGAGGAACGGGAGATCGGAGACGCAGGCTCCAGGGGCGTTCTTCGGCAGGCTGACGCTTCAGTTTGGTGCGTGCGCCATCCAAAGCGTGCTATCTCGGTGCGTAATTCGCCCATCGTGATGGTTAACGTATTGAATTTTTGGCATGGATCAACTCACGGGCGATGGCATGCCGATTGCGATTTGAGTCACCCGAGAGGAGAGCGACGCACGCTTCGCTTCCTGTCGTTGTCGGCTAGGGTTCCGGGCGCTCGAAGCGCTGCTGGTCCGAGAGCCGACGGTCCTGCCGGCGTTCACGGTGGGGCTCCACGGAGGGACAAAAGCCCGGGAGGCCGAGTGGTGCGCTAGCCAGACCTCTCCCGCCGTTCCCACGTGTCTTCCGAGGAGTTCGCCATGCCAGCAACGCCCAACTTCCGCCGCGGGTTCGCCGCGGCGCTCGCCGGTCTCGCGTTGCTCGCCGGCACCGCGCGCGCCGAGATCAAGGTCGGCTACAGCGACTGGCCGGGCTGGGTCGCGTGGGCCATTGCCGACCAGCAAGGCTTCTTCAAGAAGCACGGCGCCAGCGTGAAGCTCGTCTGGTTTCCGAACTACTCCGATTCGATCGCCGCGCTGTCGTCGGGGCAGCTGGATGCCAATTGCCAGACCTGGTCCGACACCATGGCCCCGCTTGCCAAGGGTATCCCGCTGAAGGTCGTGCTGGTGAACGACAACTCGGCCGGCAACGACGCCTTGATGGCCGGGCCCAAGTACAAGGGGGTGAAGGATCTCAAGGGCAAGACCGTCGCGCTCGAGGAGTTCAGCATCTCGCATTTCGTGCTGGCTACGGCGCTTGCCAGGAACGGCATGAAACCGAAGGACGTGAAGATCGTGAACCTGTCCGCGGGCGATGCCGCGGCGGCGTTCCTGAGTGGACGGGTCGACGCGGCCACGGTCTGGAACCCCTGGGTGAACAAGATCGAGCTATCCGGCAAGGGCAAGGCCTTGTTCACGTCCAAGGACATGCCCGGGCTTGTCCCAGACCTGCTGGTGGCGCAGGAGAAGGCGCTCGCCGCACACCGCGCCGATTTCATCGGCATGGTGAAAGCCTGGTACGACGTGGAGCAATTCATCCGCGAGAAGCCCGAAGAGGCCGTGAAGATCATGGCGAAGGTGGTCGAGCTCGCTCCGGAGGAATACAAGGTGTTCCTGCCCGGCACTCGGTTCTTCGGCGAGAAGGACAATGCCGACGCGCTCGGACCGGCCTCGACGCCACGCTCGCTGCTCGCGACGGCGCCCGTGATCGTCAAGTTCCTGGAAGAGAACAAGCTGATCGACGGCAAGCCCGATTTCACCAAGGCGATCGATGCGTCGGTGGTGAAGGACGCGGCCAGGAAGTAATCCGGGAACCGCCGGAATCGTGACCATGGCAACCCCTTCCCGCGCGCGGCCGGGCATCTGGTCGATCCGCGGTCCCATGAGCCAGCGGCGTTACTGGATGCTGGCTGCCATCGGGTTGATCGTGCCGGTCCTCGCCTGGTGGGCAGTCGCTAACTCCGGCTGGGTCGAAAAGGTGTTCATGCCCACTCCCGGATCGGTGTGGTCGCGCACCGCGCTGTGGTGGAGCGAGGACAACCTGCTTCAGGATGCCGGCATCAGTATCTACCGGGTCACCGCGGGCTGGCTGCTGTCGGCGGTGATCGCGATGCCGATCGGCTTGCTGATCGGCACCTTCCGGCCGGTGCAGGCGCTGCTCGAGCCGCTGACCGACTTCGTGCGTTACATGCCGGCGGTCGCGTTCATTCCCCTGGTGATGTTGTGGGTCGGCATCGACGAAGGCTCCAAGGTGGCGATCATCTTCATCGGCACGTTCTTCCAGATGGTGCTGATGGTGGCAGAGGACGTGCGTCGCGTGCCTGCGGCGCAGATCGAGGCGGCGCAGACCATGGGTGCCACGCGCATGGAGATTATCCAGCTGGTGCTGCTGCCCTCATCCAAGCCGGCGCTGGTGGACACGCTGCGCATCACCATGGGCTGGGCGTGGACCTACCTGGTCGTCGCCGAGCTGGTGGCCGCGAATTCCGGTCTCGGCTACGCCATCCTGAAGGCGCAACGCTTCCTCCAGACTGACAAGATCTTCGCCGGCATCATCCTGATCGGGCTGATCGGCCTGATCATCGACCAGCTGTTCCGACTCTTCCACCGCAAGGCGTTCCCGTGGATGCACACAAAGTCGTGACGATTGCGCCGCGCATTCGCGTGCGCGGCCTCGGCAAGGTCTTCGGTGAGAAGCCGCAGCAGGTCGAAGCTCTCAAGGACATCGATCTCGAGGTCTGCGACAACGAGTTCGTGACGCTGGTGGGCGCATCCGGTTGCGGCAAGTCGACGTTGCTCAGGATCATCGGTGGCCTCGAGTACCAGACCAGCGGCGAAATCCTGTCGAGCAGCAAGCCGGTGGCCGGACCGGGCGCGGACCGAGCGATGGTCTTCCAGCACTACAGCCTGTATCCGTGGCTCGACGTGATGGAGAACATCCGGTTCTCGCGGCGGCTCAGGGCAAACCGGCACGACATAACCTCCGCTGACGTAGAAATGGCATCCGGGCGCGCCGAAGCGCTGCTCAACCTGATGGGGTTGTCGAACATGGCGCACGCCTACCCGAACCAGCTCTCGGGCGGGATGCAGCAGCGCGTAGCGATCGCGCGCGCTTTGATGGGGCGCCCCGAGATCCTGTTGATGGACGAGCCGTTCGGGGCGTTGGACGCACAGACGCGCGAAGTCATGCACGACCTGATCCTGCACGTGTTCAAGCTGGAAAAGGCCACGATCGTGTTCGTGACCCACGACGTGGAGGAGGCGATCTACCTTGGCCAGCGGGTGGTGCTGCTTGCTCCACGGCCGGGGCGCATCGACACCATCTACAAGGTGCCGCTGCCGGCACAGCGCCACCAGGACATGAAGCACGCGCGCGAGTTTCTCGACCTGAAGAAGGAGATCCTGCAGCGCATCCGCGAGACCTCGGGCATGAAGACCGACAGCGAGCTTCTGGAACAACTGTCACGTACTGCAGGCAATCAATGAGCAACGAAGCGATCGGCACGTCGCCACCGGGGGCCGTGCTGTGGGAAGAGACCATACCGGGCGGGTGCCACTGGTCCGGGGTCGTGCGCCGTGGTGTGGCGCTGCGCATGACGGATCTCGAGGGTGGTACCAACGGTGCGATGCTGCTGTTCAACCACGAGGAGCGGTGCGAGCGCTACAACATGCCCGACACGCTCAAGGCCCAGCATACGGCCTATCTCACCAAAGGCAACGTGCTGTACACCGACATGGGCCGCGCGATCGCCTCGGTGATCGATGACACGTGCGGCTGGCACGACACGATCTGCGGCGTGATGGACGACGCGACTCTCGAGTCGCGGTATGGCCGCCTGCGCTACCAGGAACATCGCAATGGGATGACTCGCAGTGGCATGGAAGGGTTCCTGAAGGAGCTCGGGCGGCTGGGCCTCGACCGACGCGATCTCCACGCGAACGTGAACTGGTTCAGCAAGGTCGCGGCCTCGGAATCGGGCGATCTTGCCTTCGTGCCAAGCCATGCCAAGGCCGGGGCGTACGTGGACCTGCGCTGCGACATGCACGCGCTCGTGGTGCTGTCCACCTGCGTGCATCCCCTCGATCCAGCCACGGCGTGGGCGCCCAAGCCGCTCAAGCTGACCGCATGGCGCTGCGGTATCGCGCCGGCGGACGACTACTGCCGCAACTTTCGTCCGGAGAGCGGACGCGCGTTCCGCAACACCGAACGCTACTTCGCGCAATGAGTGCCCTGACGACCAGCGCGCGGCTGGAGAAGGACGCCGTCGTGAACGAGATCTGCGCGGCCGGCGAACCGTGGATGCGCGTGATCCGAAAGGGTCAGACCTTCCGCATCCACGATCTCGAAGGCAATCAGGCCGTCGATACGCTGTTCTACAACGTCCACGATCCCGTGGAACGGTACAGCGCCGTGGACACGATCCAGCGGGAGCGGCACCTCTACATCACCACCGGAACCACGCTCTGGTCGAGCGCGGGTCGGCCGATGCTCAAGGTCGTGGCGGATACCTGCGGGCGGCACGACACGCTCGGCGGTGCCTGTGCGCAGGAGAGCAACACGGTGCGCTACGCCCTCGACAAGCGCTTCATGCACGCCTGCCGCGACAATTTCATGTCCGCCATCGCGCACAACCCCGAGCACCACATCGAGAAGCGTGACATCACGCACAACATCAACTTCTTCATGAACGTGCCAGTGACTCCGGCAGGCAGGCTCACCTTCGAGGACGGCATCTCGGCGCCGGGCAAGTACGTGGAGATGCAGGCCGAGATGGACGTCGTGTGTCTCATCTCGAACTGCCCGCAGTTGAACAACCCCTGCAACGCCTACAACCCGACGCCGGTGCGGTTGCTCGTCTGGGACTAGGGACAGATGTTCACCAAGGTCCTCATCGCCAACCGCGGAGCCATCGCCTGTCGCGTGATCCGGACCTTGCGCCGGATGGGCGTGAAGTCGGTCGCGGTCTACTCGGAGGCCGATGTCGCATCGCTGCATGTGAGTGCGGCCGACGAGGCCGTCCCGATAGGACCGGCGCCGGCGGCGGAGAGCTATCTGCGCGCCGATCGCATTCTCGAGGCAGCGCGTGCCGCTGGTGCCCAGGCGATCCATCCCGGATACGGTTTTCTTTCGGAGAACGCGGACTTCGCGGCCGCCTGTGCCGAGGCCGGCATCGCCTTCATCGGTCCGACGCCAGAGCAGATGCGTGCGTTCGGTCTCAAGCACACGGCCCGCGAGCTGGCGGCCGCCAACGGCGTGCCGTTGCTGCCGGGATCGGGATTGCTCCATGGAGTTGACCATGCCCGACGCGAAGCGCGGCGCATCGGATATCCCGTCATGCTGAAGAGCACCGGCGGCGGGGGCGGGATCGGCATGCGCCTCACATGGAGCGACGAGGAACTCGCCGACGCCTACGCGTCGGTCGAGCGCCTGGCGCGCGCGAACTTCAAGGACTCCGGCGTCTATCTCGAGAAGTACGTGGAGCAAGCACGCCACATCGAGGTGCAGATCTTCGGCGATGCGCACGGGAACATCGTCGCGCTGGGCGAGCGTGATTGCTCATTGCAGCGCCGCAACCAGAAGGTGGTGGAGGAAGCTCCTGCGCCAGGCATCGATGCCGCGACCCGCAAGGCCCTGCTGGACACTGCGGTACGCCTGGCCGGCGCGGTGGGTTATCGCAGCGCCGGCACGGTGGAATTCGTGTTCGATGCGATCACCGGCGAGTTCTGGTTCCTCGAGGTGAACACACGCCTGCAAGTCGAGCATGGCGTCACGGAAGAAGTGACTGGCGTCGACCTGGTGGAATGGATGGTGCGCGAGGCGGCCGGGGAACTCGATCTTGCGGGCTTCGCGCCGAAGCCACGCGGCGCATCGATCCAGGTGCGGCTGTACGCCGAGGATGCCGCGAAGAACTTCCAGCCCTCGAGTGGACCCTTGACCGAAGTCGCGTTCGCAGCGGGCGGACGCATCGAGACCTGGGTCGAGCGCGGGGTCGAAGTGCCGCCCTACTACGATCCGATGGTCGCCAAGATCATCGTTTCGGCACCTGATCGCCGGCGCGCGATCGATCGGATGACCCGGGTCCTGGCGGAAACAAGAGTGGCCGGCATCGAGACCAATCTCGAGTATCTGCGCCAGATCGTGGCCGATGACACGTTTCGCGAGGGACGGCAGACCACCCGCACGCTGGGCGCGTTCCGGTTCGTGCCGCGTTCGATCGACGTGATCGCCCCCGGCGTCCAGACCACCGTTCAGGACTGGCCAGGCCGCGTCGGTCATTGGGACGTCGGCGTGCCGCCGTCGGGGCCTATGGACGCGCTGGCGCTCCGGCTCGCGAACCGCATCCTGAACAACCCCATCGGAGCGGCGGCGCTCGAGTGCACGGCTTCCGGTCCTGAACTGCGGTTCAATTGCGATACCGTCATTGCCCTCTGTGGAGCCGCGATTGCGGCGACTCTCGACGGCGTGCCGATCGGCTTCTGGCGCTCGCATCGGGTGGCAGCCGGCAGTCTGTTGAGGGTCGGTCCGGTGCAGGGTGTGGGGATGCGCACCTATGTGGCCGTGGCCGGCGGGTTCGACGTGCCCGACTATCTCGGCTCCCGCTCGACGTTCACGTTGGGCCAGTTCGGTGGGCATGCCGGGCGCACGCTGCGCGCGGGCGACGTGCTCCACCTGGGTGAGGTGCAGGCTTTGCCGGAGCCGCGCATCATTCCACCGGAGCTGGTGCCCGACTACTCGAACGAGTGGCAGATCGCAGTGCTGTACGGTCCCCATGGTGCACCTGACTTCTTCACTGCCGAGGACATCGAGACGTTCTTCGCCACGGCGTGGGAGGTGCACTACAACTCCTCGCGCACGGGTGTGCGCCTGATCGGTCCGAAGCCGCAATGGGCCCGCACGGACGGCGGCGAGGCCGGGCTGCATCCTTCCAACATCCACGACAATGCGTACGCCATCGGTGCCATCGATTTCACCGGCGACATGCCGGTGATCCTCGGCCCCGACGGACCTAGCCTGGGCGGCTTCGTGTGCCCCGCGGTCATCGCCGATTGCGAACTGTGGAAACTCGGTCAGTTGCGGCCCGGCGATCGTGTCCGTTTCGTGCGTGTGGACCAGAACTGGGCAACGGCAATGTCGCGGGCAGCCGATGCCGCGATCGAACGCCTCGCCGTGCCCCGGGCACCGAACGTCCGTCGGAGCCAGGCGCCGGCACCGATTCTCCATCGTACGGCACCCGGACCCGGACAACCCGAAGTGGTGTACCGCCAGTCGGGCGATCGATATCTGCTGATCGAGTATGGAGAACTGGCGCTCGATCTCAACCTGCGCTTCCGTGTGCACGCGCTGATGACGTGGTTGGAGACGCAACGGGTCCGCGGCGTCGTGGACCTCACCCCGGGCATACGCTCGCTGCAGGTGCACTTCGACGAGAGGAAGCTGTCCCTCGATCGCCTGCTGCGACTGATGATCGACGCCGAGGCGGCCTTGCCGGCCATCGACGACATGGAGGTGCCCACCCGCATCGTGCATCTGCCGCTGTCGTGGGACGACCCCGCGACGCGACTCGCGATCGAGAAGTACACGCAGTCGGTGCGCAAGGATGCACCGTGGTGTCCGAGCAACATCGAGTTCATTCGCCGCATCAACGGTCTCGGGTCCATCGATGATGTGAAGCGCATCGTCTTCGATGCGTCCTACCTGGTGCTGGGACTCGGCGACGTGTATCTCGGCGCGCCGGTAGCAACGCCGGTCGACCCGCGGCATCGTCTGGTCACCACCAAGTACAACCCTGCCCGCACCTGGACTCCGGAGAATGCGGTCGGCATCGGCGGCGCGTATCTGTGCGTCTACGGCATGGAAGGGCCGGGCGGTTATCAGTTCGTCGGCCGTACCGTCCAGATGTGGAACCGGCATCGGCAGACGCCGGATTTCCGCGATGGCAAGCCGTGGTTGCTGCGATTCTTCGACCAGATCCGTTTCTTCCCGGTAAGCGAACGGGAACTGCTCCAGTTACGTGCCGACTTCCCGCTCGGCCGTTATCGCCTCGACGTGGAGGAGACCACGTTCCGCCTCGGCGATTACAACCGGTTCCTGCGCGACAACGCCACAGACATCGTGCGCTTCAAGACGCAGCAGCAGGCTGCTTTCGACGCCGAGCGCGAACGCTGGCGCGCAGCGGGCCAGGTGGATTACGCGACCGATGAATCGGTGGCCGATGCGGGAGCGGATACCGAACTCGACCTGCCGCCCAACGGACGTGCCGTGGCGACCCAGGTCGCCGGCAACGTGTGGAAGATCTCCGTGAAGCCCGGCGACCACGTGCGTGAAGGCGATCCGCTGGTGATCGTCGAGTCGATGAAAATGGAAATCAATGTCGCCGCCCCGTGCGGCGGCAAGGTGCTGCAACTCTTCTGCCGCGAGGGCGGGCAGGTGGCAGCGGGACAGGAGCTGGTCGTGATCGAGGCGGCATGATGGCGAGCAACCGGATGGATCTGTCGATCTCGACGTTGCGCAAACGCTATGCGTCCGGCGAATCGACCCCGAACAGCGTGATCGAGACCTTGCTGCCGGCATTGGAGGCCGAAGACACGCATCACGTCTGGATCAGCCGGCTCACGCGCGAGCGGCTGCTCGCCTACGCACGCGTCCTCGAGGGCAAGGACCCGGACTCGTTGCCGCTCTATGGCATCCCGTTCGTCATCAAGGACAACATCGACCTCGTGGATCTGCCCACGACGGCGGCATGTCCGGCCTATTCGTACGCGCCAGCGCGCAGCGCTACCGTGGTGCAGCGCTTGATCGATGCGGGTGCCATTCCGCTCGGCAAGACCAATCTCGACCAGTTCGCGACCGGTTTGGTGGGCGCCCGTTCGCCCTACGGCACCTGCCGCAACAGTTTCGATCCGGCCTATGTCTCCGGCGGGTCGAGTTCCGGTTCCGCGGTCGCGGTGGCAATGGGCCTCGCGAGCTTCGGCCTCGGCACCGACACTGCCGGATCGGGGCGAGTGCCGGCGGCCTTCAACAATCTCATCGGGCACAAGCCGACGTGCGGCGCGTTGTCGGCATCGGGGATGGTTCCCGCATGCCGATCGCTGGACACGATTTCCATCTTCGCGCTGACCGCGGAGGACGCGCAGCGCGTGCTCACTGTCGGCACGGCATTCGATGCCGAGGATCCGTTCTCGCGCGCAGCGGAGCCTTCGGGTTTCGATTTCGGCGCATCGCACGCGTTCCGGTTCGGTGTGCCCGACCCGAAGGACCTGCAATTCTTCGGCGATGCGGCGTATCGCGAATTGTTCGCCCGGTCGGTCGAGCGTCTGCAAAGCTTGGGCGGCACGCCCGTGACCATCGATCTCGCGCCGTTTCTCGAGACCGCGCGCCTGTTGTACGAAGGGCCCTGGGTCGCGGAACGCTATGCGGCCATTCGCCCGTTCTTCGACGCGCACGAAGCCGACCTGCATCCGGTGACGCGCGAGATCGTGGGCAAGAGCCGGCGCTGGCTCGCCGCCGATGCCTACGAGGCGCTGTATCGGCTGAAGATCCTGAAGCGGGTGGCCGACGCCGTGTGGCGAGAGGTCGATTGCGTCGTCACGCCGACAGCCGGTACGCACTACCGTATCGACGCGGTCGAAGCGGATCCGATCCGGCTCAATGCGAACCTGGGCTACTACACCAATTTCATGAATCTGCTCGACTACGCCGCCACCGCGGTGCCGGCCGGTTTCACCCCGTCGGGGCTGCCGTTCGGCGTCACGCTGTTCGCCCCCGCGCATAGCGACGGTCCGTTGCTGCGACTGGCCGGACGCTTGCAGCGCGCGTCCGTGCAGACGACGGGGGCCGCTGGCTGGGCGTTGCCCGCTGCCCCGGGCGCCGACCTGCCTACGATGGCCACGGGTCAGGTCAGGGTTGCCGTGTGCGGGGCCCATCTGTCGGGATTGCCGCTCAACGGTCAGCTCACTTCACGCGGCGGGCGGTTGGTTGCCGCGGTTCGCAGCGCCCCCGACTACAAGTTCTACGCATTGCCGGGCGGACCGCCCAAACGGCCTGGCATGGTGCGCGTGGCCGCCGGTGGTGCGGCCATCGACCTGGAAGTCTGGGAACTACCGGCGCGGGAGTTCGGATCCTTCGTCGCCGGCATCCCGGGTCCGCTGGGCATCGGGACGATCCGTCTGGAGGACGGATCCAGCGTGCAGGGCTTCGTCTGCGAAGCCATCGCGGCGCAGGGCGCCGAAGACATCACCGCACTCGGCAGTTGGCGGCGTTACCTTGCAGCCAGGGGATGATCTGAGGCCGCCTCAGGATGAATGGGATTGGCCGCTGCGTGGGCTGCGGCCTGGTTCAGTGGTAGATGGTGGGCTGATGCATCAGGACGTCGAAGTTGCCCAGGAAGTCGTCGACCGATTCCACGGAGGCATCGTCGGCGATGACTTCGGCCAGATAGTCGCGGAACCGGAGCCCGGCGTCGCCGTGCAGGTAAGTCCCTACTGACGTCATCTTGTTGATGAGTTCGAAGCCCTGACCGGGAAACTCCACGACATGGTAGTTAGCGCTGCTGTAGACCACGTGCATGGCTGAATCCTCCTTTGAGGTGTGCTCCTGCAGTCCTGCAAGAGCCATGCCTTGAAGGTTCCGGGCAATTGCCGCTTTTCAAGGCCTGCGGCGCGGGGAATCATGCCACCGAACAATTGCCGGTAACGGCGTCCTGGTGGTTCTCGGATCGCCTCCCGGGATGTGGTAGATTTTTTCTGTCGGTTTTGCGCTAACCTTCAGTATCATCGGGGAAACTCGAACGTGTACCGGAGTCCGCTGTGGCACTTTGCCGCCGGAGTCCGGGGTCTCGGACTGGCCCGGAAGATCTCAGACCCTCTCTTGACCCGCTACGAGCACATCGCTCACACGTTGGCTTCGGCCGGCCTTACCGAGCAGGACGCCCCACCCGAGATCGCGCGCGAGATCGCGGCCGAACAGGTACGTCTCCTTTACCGACAGATTCCGTCGGCTCTGTTCGCGACCGTGCTGGTGTCCGTCGCCGTTACCGCCGCCCTGTGGGATGTGGCCCCCCACGCCACGCTGATCGGCTGGCTGGTGTTGACGAGCGTGGTCTCCCTGGCCCGTTATGGGCTGTTGCTCGCCTTCCGCGAGCGGCGCCCTGGTCTCGATGCGATGGATGCGTGGGGGCGCCGGTTCGTGGTGCTGACGGTCTGCGCCGGTGCCGCGTGGGGTCTCGGCGCGGCACTGCTGGCCGCGGAACCGGGTTTCCACCAGGCATTCATCGGGTTCGTGCTGGCCGGCATCGGCGCCGGGGCGGTATCCACTTTGTCCTCCTACCCGCGCGCGTACACGGCGTTCATCCTGCCAGCGGTCCTGCCCTTCGCGATTGCGATGCTGCTCACCGGCGAATGGATCCCCTTCGCCATGGGGGCGATGGCGCTGCTGTTCATTTCGATGATGATGGTGGTGGCCGGGCGCGTCGGCGCCAGCATCGAGCAGTCGCTCAAGCTGCGCTTTCGCAATCTCGGCCTGCTGGACGACCTTTCGTCCACCAACGCACGCTTGAGTCAGGTGAACGACGCCCTCGAAACCGAGGTGGCGCAGCGGCGTGCCGCACAGAACGTGCTGCGCAAATCCGAGACCAAGCTGCGGCTGCACGCGCTGCAGGCACCGCTTGCCTTCATCGAGTGGGACCTCAATTTTCGGGTGGTCGAGTGGAATCCAGCCGCAGAACGCATATTCGGCTGGACCCGCGACCAGGCGCTCGGCCGCCGCGCATCCCGGCTGATCGCGGGCGAACGCAGCTGCGAGCACGTCGCTGCCATGTGGCAGCGGTTGCTCAAGGAGAAGCAGGGGGCGCGCCTCATGCTCGACAACCGCACCCGTGAAGGCCGCGACATCACCTGCGAGTGGTACTACACCCCGCTGGTCGACGAGCATGGGCGCGTGATGTCCATCATCGCGCTTGCCCAGGACATCACCGCGAACAAGCTCGCCGAAGAGAAGCTCAACTACATCGCCTACCACGACGAGTTGACCGGCCTGCCAAACCGGGCGCTCTTCAACGATCGCCTGGCTAAGGCCATCGTCGAGGCCCGCCGCCGCGCCACCTCTGTCGGGGTAATGCTGCTCGACGTCGACAACTTCAAGGTCGTGAACGACACCATGGGTCACGATGTCGGCGATGCGCTGTTGAAGGACGTGGCGGCGCGCCTCCACGCCTGTGCGCGGGAAACCGACACCATCGCCCGGTTCGGTGGCGACGAGTTCGCGATAGTGCTGGAGGACCTGCCCGACCCGAGCAAGGCCTTCACCGTGGCGCAGAAGATCCTCGACGCGTTCATCCCGCCGTTCCTGGTGAACGGCGCCGAGGTGTTCCTTGCCTCGAGCATCGGTATCACGTTCTATCCGTCCGACGGCGAGAACCTCGACGGTCTGCTGAAGAATGCCGATTCGGCGATGTACCACGCCAAGGCCCAGGGCCGGAACAACTATCAGTTCTACTCCGCCGACCTGACCGAGCGGGCGCACGCCCGTCTCGCCATGGAAACCAGCCTGCGACGGGCGCTCGAGCGGGACGAGTTCAGTCTGCATTTCCAGCCGAAGGTGGAGTTGCGCACCGGGCGGGTGACCGGCGTCGAGGCCCTGCTGCGGTGGCAGGACCGCGACCGCGGCGCCGTGGGACCGAACGAATTCATCCCCATCGCCGAGGAGAGCGGGCTCATCCTGCCGATCGGCGACTGGGCACTGCGCGCGGCTTGTACGGAACTGAAGCGCTGGCATGAGGAGGGGTTGCCAGGGCTCCGGCTCGCCGTCAACCTGTCGTCGCGGCAGTTCCGGCACAAGCGGCTGGTGAACAACATCGCCCGCATCATCGAGGAAACCGGGTTCGACGCGCGCTGCCTGGAGTTCGAGATCACGGAAAGCGTGCTGATGGGCGTCGACAGCCAGGTGAGCGAGGTGCTGGCGCGCATCAAGGAGATGGGGATCTCCATATCGATCGACGACTTCGGCACCGGCTATTCGAGCCTGTCGTACCTGAAGCGCTTCCCGATCGACACGCTCAAGATCGATCGCTCCTTCGTGCGGGACATTCCCGCGGACCTGGACGACGTCGCCATCGTCCGAGCCATCATCGCCATGGCGCGCAGCCTGCGCATGCGCACCGTCGCGGAAGGGGTGGAGCAGGAGGAGCAGATGCGTTTCCTGCGGGCCGAGGGCTGCGAGGAGATGCAGGGCTTCCTGTACAGCCGGCCGCTGCCGGGTGACGAAGTCCTGCGACTGCTCAAGATGAAGGCCCAGATCGCCTTTCTGTAAAGGTATAGTCGGGGGCTGCCGGCTCCTGCAGGCCGGTCACAACAAGAACTGGGGAGACCAACCATGCGCTATGTGCCGCTGGGCCCAAGCGGGCTCGAGGTGTCGGAGATCTGTCTGGGCACCATGACCTGGGGTCAGCAGAATACCGAGGCCGAGGCCCATGCCCAGCTCGACTACGCCGTCTCGCGCGGGGTCAATTTCATCGATGCCGCCGAGATGTACCCCGTGCCGCCGAAGGCGGAAACCCAGGGGCGCACGGAAGCTTTCCTGGGCACGTGGCTGAAACGCCAGCAGCGGGACAAGGTCATCGTCGCGACCAAGATCACGGGTCCGGGACGCGGATTCGACTGGGTTCGGGGCGGCGACCTGGCGATCAACGCGAAGAACGTCCAGGCGGCGGTGGATCTGAGCCTCAAGCGCCTGCAGACCGACTACATCGACCTCTACCAGATCCACTGGCCCGACCGGTACGTACCCTCGTTCGGCAACACCTTCTACGACCCGACCAAGGAACGACCGGCGGTGCCTGTCGCCGAACAATTGGAGGCCTTCGGGGCCATGGTCAAGGCGGGCAAGATCCGGCACCTGGGCCTTTCCAACGAAACCCCGTGGGGTGCCCTCGAGTTCGTGCGGGAGGCGCAGCGCTTGAATTTGCCGCGGGCCGTCTCCATACAGAATGCCTACAACCTCCTGAATCGCAGCTTCGAGTGGGGTTTGTCGGAAGTACATCGCAATGAAAACATAGGCTTGTTGGCGTACAGCCCGCTCGCCTTCGGCCATTTGACCGGCAAGTACCTCAACGGCGGGAAGCCCGCGGGCGCGCGCCTGACGGTGTATCCGCCTTTCGGCCAGCGCTACGACAAGCCCAACGTTCCGCCAGCGACGGCCGCCTACGCCGCTCTGGCCAAGGAGCACGGCTTGACGCCAGCCATGTTGGCGCTCGCTTTCGTCCGCAGCCGCTGGTTCCTGGTCAGTAACATCGTGGGTGCCACCAGCCTGGAGCAATTGAAGGAGAACATCGATTCGGCCGACGTCATCCTGGCCCCGGAGGTCCTGGCGGCCATCGACGCGATCCACCTGCGCTTTCCGAACCCCGCGATCTAAGGGGCTTTTCCGAGGGTGGGGGCGGGCGGAATCGTTTGACAGAGCAGGGTCATGTCCAGATAATCGCGGGTTTCGTCGGAGGGGTTCCCGAGCGGTCAAAGGGATCAGACTGTAAATCTGACGGCT
>JAIEQG010000068.1 GCA_019747905.1 Burkholderiales bacterium | reverse complement strand
GGTCTTGCTCAGGTGCTCGCTCCAGCGCTGAAGGCCGGTGTACCCGACTTGCTCGCGCAGTGGGCGAAGGGTTCACCTGGATTTGCGTTCCCCAATTCAGGCAGTTTCGACACTGGCACTGCTCAAGCGGCGTTCGCTCCCTGGCTTGCGATCATGTCGAACGCGGCCGGCGCGGGTAGCGCGCTGCCGCAAGCACCGTTGCAGGCGATGAGTGAGGCGTGGGCCGACATGGCGAGCCGCGCGACGGGTGCGAGCCAGGCTCAGGTCGACACCGCGTTCGACCGGACCTTCGGGGCCGTGAGTGATGCAGTCGGACTGGGTCCGGCGCGCAAGCTCAACGCAGCGTGGCGCGATGTCATGAGCGCCACGATCGCCCAGCAGGACGCGCGCGCGCAGTACGCCGTCCTCGTGCAAGGCGCCTTCGCCCAGGGCTTCCAGCGTCTCCTCACCGCCCTGGCTGCCAAGGCCGACGCGGGCGAGCGCGTCGACAGCGTGCTCGCCCTCGTCCGGATGTGGGCGGCCAACACCGAGCACGCGGTACACGAAACGCTGCAGTCCGAGCGTGGCCTGGCTGCCACCGCGGCGCTCATCCGGTCGGACCTCGCGTATCGGAAGAAGACCCAGCTGATGGCTGTGGTGCTGGCCGACCAGTTCGACATGGCCTCGCGGCGCGAACTGGACGAAGCATTTCGCGAGATCCAGGCGCTCAAGCGCGAACTGCGCGCGACCGAATCCGCGAAGTCCGACGACAACTCGCAGCCCCGCCCCGCGTCGGCACGCAAGAGCGCATCGCCCAAGCGTCGCAGATCTCCCGGCGCCGAAGACGGCAACAGGGAAGCCGGCCGGTGAATGAAGGAGCCGCATAGATGAGTCCCCCTCTCGAACAGGCGCAACTGCTGAGCCGCGCGGCTGCCGCGCTATCGATCACCGCCGAGTCGGCCGCCAAGGAACTGGAAGCAGCGCGCGGCAAGTTGTCACGCGGACTCAAGAAGCTCGCCGAGCTGTCGGAGGACGAACTGGCCATCGCCACCGTGCCGCGCGAGGAGATCTGGCGCGAGGACATGGTGCGCCTCTATTGGTGCCGTAGCGCGGTCGACAAACCGCACCCGATACCGATCCTGATCGCCTACGCGCTGGTCGGCCGCTACCAGATGATCGACCTGGAGGCAGACCGCTCGCTCGTGCGCAAATTGCTCGCGAGCGGCTTCGATGTGTACTTCATCGACTGGGGGCTGCCGGGGCGCGCGCAGCGCTGGCTCGGGATCGACGACTACGTGTCGGGCTATCTCGATCGCTGCGTCGACGCGGTCCGTCGGCACTCCGGGGCCGAGCGCATCAACCTCATGGGCATCTGCCAGGGTGGTGTCTTCTCCACCTGTTACGCAGCGCTGTTCCCGGAGAAGGTACGCAACCTCGCGCTCACCGTCACGCCGCTCGATTTCCACGGTGATCTCATGGAGCCGCAGGTCGGTGCCGGATACATGAACGGATGGGCGCGTTCCATGAGTGCCCAGGACGTGGACGACTTCGTCGACGTCCATGGCTCGGCACCCGGTGCGCTCGTGGGTTTCGCGTTCCTGATGATGAATCCGGTCAGCAATCTCACCAAGTACACCACGGATCTCATCGATGTCCTCGACGACGACGCGAAACTGCTCGGCTTCCTGCGCATGGAGCGGTGGATCGCGGACCGGCCGGATCATCCGGGCGAAGTGCTGCGCCAGTGGCTCAAGGATCTGTATCAGGAGAACAAGCTGATCCGAAACCAGCTTCGCCTCGGTGAACGAACCGTCGATCTGCGCAACATCACCATGCCGGTGCTCAACATCTATGCGACCGGCGACACCATCGTCCCGGTGTCGTGCTCGCGCGGCGTCGGCAATCACTTCGGCACGGACGACTATACCGAGGTACCGGTGCCGGGCGGCCACATCGGTACCTTCGTCGGCGGCAAGGCCCAGAAGATTCTCGCTCCGACGCTGGCAGAGTGGTTCCGCGAGCGCCGCTGACAGGAGCCCGCCGCTCGCCCCGCTAAAGTCGGCACGGTCGCGCGCCGTTGAGATTCCGGCGTGCCGATCAGTTGCGGAGGCCAGGCGCCGCGGCCCCCTCATGCACCCGGCCAGTGCGATGAAGGCTTACGGTACTATCTGATTCAGTTCGCTTATACGCACCCGATCACAGTTTCGGGAACAGAGGTTCATGATCAAACTGCTGAAGAAGGAAGACTTGGTACCGCGCTTTCATACGTATCCACTGCTGGGCTCGTTCGGATTCGTCCGGCTGCACTACACGGAATGGGGCCCCCGTGATGCCGAGCGGACCGTGATCTGCCTGCACGGCCTCACGCGCAACGGGCGCGACTTCGATTTCCTGGCCCGGCACCTGGCACAGCGCGGCATGCGGGTGGTCGCGCCCGATCTGCCGGGTCGCGGACGCAGCGAACGGCTGCCGGGCGCGCATCACTATGTCACCGAAACCTACCTGTCCGCGATGGCGGCGCTGCTGTGCCGGCTCGACGTCACGGAAGTGGACTGGGTCGGAACCTCGCTCGGCGGCCACATCGGCACCGAGTTCGCCGCGCGCCGCGGCGCACCCGTGCGCCGGCTGGTGCTGAACGACTTCGGCGCGCGCCTGCAAGGTGCCGCGCTGAATCGCCTCGGCCGCTACTCGCGCGTGCGCAAGCAGTTCGACAGCATGGACGAGCTCGAACAGCACTTGCGTACCATCTACCAGCCGTTCGGCAACCTGACCGACGAGCAGTGGCGGCACATGACCGAACACAGCGCGGCGCGCGACGACCATGGGTTCTACTGCCAGAACTACGACCCGGCCATCAGCAACGACTTCATGCTGTGGCCCGCCATGCTGGACATCGCGCTATGGCACGTCTGGGAACGGGTCGAGTGTCCGGTCCTGATCCTCCGCGGCGAGACGTCCGATCTGCTCCTGCCCGGCACGGTCGATCAGATGAAGGCGCGCGGCATCGCTGCTGCAAAGGGCCTGGTCGAATCGATGGAGATTCCCGGCTGCGGACACGCTCCGGCGCTGATGGCCCCTGAACAGATCCGCGTCATCGAGGAGTTCCTCGTGCGCGACGAACCGCGCGCCGAAGCGCGGCAAGCTTCCGGCTGAACGCGCGGCGCGCGGATCGGGTCCGGGTCCGGACCTGCACTTTCGGCATCGAAGGCAGCGACGTGCGGGACACGTGCGCCGCGCGGTTTCCTGCCTCGCGCCGCTCTTGGAGCGGTTCGCCATGCGTCGCGACACGCCTGCGTTTGCATACTGAACTTTGCATGCAGAACCTGCATCCATCGACGGACCAGGTACTGAATTTTGCATACAGAACTTTGCATGCATCCGCGGACCGTGCGCAGGTTACGCAACGCTCGGCGAAGCTCGGATCATAAACTCCGCGAACCGCCTTGCGGTTGCGCCAGCGCAAGGTATCCTTCCGCTCAATGCTCGGATGACAACCGAGTATCGCAGGCGTCGCGAGCGCTGCTCCGATCGGGATGCCTGGTATGCAGCAACGCTGGTGTTCCGGCACGCTAAACGAGCGTTTCGAACATCGGACGCAACGACGAATCCCTGCAGTAGCGTTTCAGCAGCCTGCTAACTTTTGCGTGGCATGAGTCGCATGCCATCGCTTCTGACAATAAAGCGGCGCGAGGAGGAAACCCATGAGTCAGCACGCCGCTACGGCGTCTTCGCCAGTATCGTTGGAGGCCGAAGAGCAGACCTTCCGCAAGGTGGCCTGGCGCCTCGTCCCGTTCCTGTTCCTCTGCTACGTCGCAGCGTACCTGGACCGCGTCAACGTCGGCTTCGCGAAGCTGCAGATGCTGGACGATCTGCAGTTCAGCAGCACGGTCTACGGTCTGGGTGCGGGCATCTTCTTCATCGGCTACGTGCTGTTCGAAGTGCCGAGCAACATCATCCTGCACAAGGTCGGCGCGCGCTTGTGGATCGCGCGCATCATGATCACCTGGGGTCTCATCTCCGGGTTGATGATGTTCGTCAAGACACCCACGCACTTCTACGTGCTGCGCTTTCTCCTGGGGTTCGCCGAGGCGGGTTTCATTCCCGGCGTCCTGCTGTATCTGACCTACTGGTTTCCGGCCGCGCGCCGCGGACGCATCGTCGCGATGTTTCTCGCGGCGATTCCGGTGTCCAGCATCATCGGTGCACCCTTGTCGGGCTGGATCCTGGGCGCGTTCTCCGGCGTGTGGGAGCTGCGCGGCTGGCAGTGGCTGTTCGTGATCGAAACCATCCCTTCGCTGGTGCTCGGTTTCGTGATCCTGTTCTACCTCGACAACAAGGTGGTCGACGCGAAGTGGCTCACGAGTGAGGAAAAACGCATCATCACCACGCGCCTCGCCCAGGAGACCGGAGGGCACGACGAGCTGTCCGCGCTCGGTGATGCGTTCCGCAGCGGCCGTGTCTGGCTGCTCGGCGTGGCGTATTTCTGCTACGCGTCGTCCATCTACGTCACCAGCTTCTGGCTGCCGACGTTGATCAAGGGGCGCGGCGTCGCCGACCCTCTGCACATCGGCCTGCTGACCGCCATTCCGTACATCGTCGGCATGATCGCGATGTACTGGACCAACGCGCACGGCGACCGTACGCGGGAGCGCCGCTGGCACGCGGCGATTCCCTGCGCGATCGCCGGTGCGGGCTTGCTGTTGAGCGCGATCCCGGGAACACCGCTCGTGTTCGGCATGCTGGCGTTGACTCTGGCGACGGCCGGCGCATGTACCGCGCTCTCGGCTTTCTGGAGCCTGCCGGCCGCGTTTCTCACGGGTGCCGCGGCCGCGGCCGGCATCGCGCTCATCAATTCGCTCGGCAACCTCGCCGGATTCGCGAGCACATCGGTGATCGGCAAGATGAGCGACGTCTTCGGCAGCACCACACCCGCGCTCTACCTGTTCGGCACACTGGTGCTCGTCGGCGGCACTCTCGTGCTGCTGATTCCCGCGAAACTGGTCAACAAATAAGACGCTCGGCTAAACCATGGATGCCTCCATCTACGGAACGCTCTATCAATCGCTCCAACGTGCTGCAGCGAAGTACGGCGACAGGCCGGCCTACGCCGTCCCGCCCAGCCCCAAGCGTGCCTACCACCCGGGCGGCTGGGAGATCACGTGGCAGCAGACGCTGACCGGCGTCGAGGAGATGAAACGCCTGTATGAGCGGGCGGGCTACGGCTACGGACACCGGGTCGCGATGCTGTTCGATCAGCGGCCCGAGTTCTTCTTCCACTACTACGCGCTGAGCGCGCTCGGCGCCAGCGTGGTGCCGGTCAACCCCGACTACCGGGTCGACGAGATCCGCTACCTGGTCGAGCACTCCGAGGCCAACCTCGCGATCGCAATCGAGAGCCGGCTCGCGGACATGCAGGCTGCGGTCAAGGAGATCGGGAGCGACGTGCCGGTCGTGTCGTTCGAGCGATCGTTCGAGGGCCTGCCCAACGCGCGGAGCGCGCCGCGATCGGGCACGCCGGGTTTCGATACCGAGGCAGCGCTGCTCTACACCTCGGGCACCACCGGCCGGCCCAAAGGCTGCATCCTGACCAACGAGTACTTCCACAGCTTCGGCGCGTGCTACCTGTCGCTGGGCGGCCGCCTCGACTTTCGCGAGGGTCAGGAACGGCTGTACAACCCGCTGCCGCTGCATCACGCCAACTGTCTCTCGGTGTCTTCGTCGGCGCTGCTCCTGTGCGGTGGTTGCCTCATCTTCCCGGATCGCTTCCACGCGAGCACGTGGTGGAAGGACCTGGTGGCCACCGGCGCCACCGCCGCGCAGTTCCAGGGGATCATCCCCAACATCCTGCTCAAGCTGCCGCCCGTGCCCGAAGAGCGCGAACACAAGGTGCGCTTCTCCCTGTGCGCGGGGATCGAACCGAGCCAGCACGAAGTGTTCGAGCAGCGCTACGGCTTCCCGGTGGTGGAGATGTGGGCGATGACGGAAACCGGCCGCCTGATCAGCGACAGCATCGAACCGCGCTCGATCCACACCCGATCCTTCGGGCGTGCCAATGCGTGGATCGACATCCGCGTCATCGACGAGCAGGGCAACGAAGTGCCCCCGAACCAACCGGGCGAGATGGTGATCCGGCACAGCGCCGAGCATCCGCGCAAGGGTTTCTTCTCGGGATATCTCAAGAACGCGGAAGCCACCGAGGAGGCCTGGCGCGGCGGCTGGTTCCACACCGGCGACGCGGTGGTGCGCGACGACACCGGCATGTTCTTCTTCGTCGACCGCAAGAAGAACATCATCCGCCGATCGGGCGAGAACATCGCCGCCGCGGAGATCGAGGCCTGCATCACGGCCCATGAAAAGGTCAAGCAGGTAGCCGTGCTGGCCGCACCCGACGAAGTGCGCGAAGAAGAGGTGATGGCCTGCGTCATCGCCAAGTCGGCGGAGGACGTCGCCGACGAAGGCAAGCGACAGGCGTTCGCGCAAGCGCTGTTCGACTGGTGCTACGAGCGCATGGCCTACTTCAAGGCGCCCGGATGGGTCCTGTTCGTCGACAGCCTGCCCACGGGTACCTCGGCCAAGGTGCAGAAGATCCACATCTTCGCGCCGGGCACCGACCCGCGCAAACAACCGGGCGCCATCGATCTGCGAACGCAAAAGAAGCAGAAGAAGGTTGCTGGGCATTGAGGGGGAGCGAGAACCATGCATGCGTCACTGACCATCGACTGCGCCGCGTACGTGATCGCGCGATTCCTGAAGGCGCGCGGCGTAACCCGTGTGTTCGGCCTGTGCGGCGGGCACATCATGCCGATGTGGATGTGCTGCGATGCCGAAGGCATCCAGATCGTCGACGTACGCGACGAGCGGGCGGCCGTCTACATGGCGCACGCACACGCCGAACTGACCGGCGGACTGGGTGTCGCGCTGGTGACTGCCGGCCCCGGCATGACGAATGCCATGACCGGCATGGCCAACGCGCACGTGTCGCGCGCCCCGGTACTGGTGCTGTCCGGCGGACCACCTGGTGCGCAGGAGAATCGCGGCGGTCTGCAGGATCTGCCGCACGCCGACATCGCGCGACCCATCACGCGCTATGCGCGTACCGTGCGCCAGCCCTCCCTGGTCTTGCAGGAACTGGACGAGGCAGTGTCGCGCGCCTTCGGCCAGGGCGGCGAGCCGGGCCCCGTGTACCTCGACTTTCCGACCGACACCCTGCGCGGCGAAGTTCCCAAGGTACTGCAACTCGAAGAGCACTTCCGCCCCAAGCCCCGTCCGACGCTTCTGCCCGGTGAAGAGGACGTCGCGGCGGCAGTGGAACTCCTGTGGTCGGCGAAGCGTCCTCTGGTAATCAGCGGGCGCGGCGCACGCGGCGCCGGTGCCGAGCTCAAGACGTTGCTGGATCGCACGGGCGCGCTGTATCTCGACACCGGCGAAAGCAAGGGACTGATCCCCGACTCCCATCCGAGCGTCGTCATGGCGATGCGCGGCTCGGTAATGGGCCAGGCCGACCTCGTCGTGACCGTCGGCCGTCGCCTCGACTTCCAGCTCGCCTACGGCTCGCCCGCCGTATTCGGCCCCGCCCGTTTTCTGCGCATCGGCGACGCCGCCTCAGAGATCCGCGACAACCGGCGTGGTGCGGCCGAACTGTTCGCGCAGCCGGCGGCCGCGCTCGCAGCGATCCTGCGCAAAGCGGGCGATCGCAAGTCCTCGGTAGATCGCACCTGGACCGGTGAGGTTCGCGGCAAACACGAGGAGCGCGCGCAGAAGCTGCAGAACTCGCTCAAGACGGCCGCCCCGGATTCGGCCGGCCGCATCCATCCAAATCGACTGCTCGCCGAGTTGCAGGCGCAACTGGCGCCCGATGCGGTAGTCATCGCCGATGGCGGCGACTTCCTCAGTTTCGCGCGTGTGGCACTGTCGACCACGACCTATCTCGACCCCGGATCACTCGGGTGCATCGGTATCGGCACTCCCTTCGGCGTGGCCGCCGCGCTGGCCTTGCCGGGCCGGCAAGTGGTCGTCGCGACCGGCGACGGCTCCTTCGGGTTCAACGCGATGGAAATCGACACTGCCGTACGCCACCAGGCACCGGTGCTGATCGTCGTGGCCAACAACGGCGCCTGGCAGATCGAAGTTCACGACCAGACCGACACGCACGGCAAGGTGGTCGGCACGCGCCTCCAGTCCTCCGACTACGCGCAGATGGCGCGCGCGTTCGGCATGCATGCCGAACGCGTCGAGCGTACTGAGGACCTGCCGGGTGCGATCGCACGCGCGCTGGCGAACCGTCCCGCACTGCTCGACGTCGTGGTCTCGGGCGAAGCTCGTTCGTCCGACGGCAAGTCGGGACTGGCGTGGGTGCCTGACCTGCAACCGTTGACCTCCTGGGACGAGGCGGAACGCAAGTGGAGGGGTGGCACGCAGCACCGCTAGGGCGACCGCCACGACCAGACCACCCCAATCGAAGAACTGCCCATAACAAGATGTTCTGCCCGTTGGAGCCACGTCGCGCAAATCACCCAGCCGTGCGTTCGGTCACGAACCACGCGGGTCGTTTGACACCGGCTGCACACGGCTTTTCTTCTCAAAGGATGTTGCACTTGACTTGACGCTCACACCGCGCGCGCAGTGCGCGCCATCACGCTCGGAGGAGACCATGAAGGACACGCATGAAAGCCGTCAGGCGACGGCATGCGACGGACACAGCCAGGCGCCGCATGCCGTGGAGGGCAGGCGCCGTATCTTCCGATTGATGGTCGGCCTCGCGGCGAGCGCGACGGCACGAGTCGGCTTCGCTGGCGACGAGGCCCAGATCGTCGTGGGTGACCGACTCGTGCTGCACACCACCGAAAGTTCGCCGGTGGCGTTGCGAGTGGCGGACGTCAAGCCCGGCAAGGTCGTGCTGGCGTTCCCCTTCGACCCGACGACCAAAAAGATTCGCAACGAGTCGCGCCTAAGCAAGATCCTGCTGGTTCGGGGCGACGAGGCGAAGATGGACGACGAGACGAAGAAGCGCGCGGCCGGCGGCGTGCTCGCGTTCTCGAGCGTGTGCACCCATGCGGGGTGCGACGTGAATGCGTGGATGGCCAAGACCGGCAAGCTGCTCTGCTACTGCCACTCCTCGCAGTTCGATCCGTACGACTCCGGCAAGGTGGCCGACGGACCGGCGCCGCGCCCCCTGCCATGGTTGGCCATCAAGCTGGAAGGCGAGGAGTTGACGGTGGCCGGCCCGCTGAGCGCGCCCGCAGGCGCACCCGCGTGATTTTCCCGGTGGTGCCGCATGGCGGCTCCCACGCATCGCAGTGCCTACAACGATGAAGCAACGAGAGGAGACATGAGCATGAATCGCAACGTCAAGAATCTGCTTGGGGCGCTCTTGCTTGCGCCCGTCGCGGTGCTGGCCGCGGACTATGCACCGGTCACCGACGCCCGACTCAAGAATCCCGAGCCCGGCAACTGGCTCACCTATCGCGGCAACTACGCCGGCTGGGGGTACAGCCCGCTCAAGCAGATCAACGCCAACAACGCCAAGGACCTCACGGTCGCGTGGTCGTTCGCGACCGGGCTCGCGGAAGGGCACCAGGCGCCGCCTATCGTCAACAACGGCTACATGTTCGTGACCACTCCGGGCAGCCAGGTCATCGCCCTCAATGCGAAGACCGGCGACGAGATCTGGCGCTTCAAGAAGGAATTGCCCAAGGACCTGCTGCAACTGCACCCAACCAATCGCGGCGTCGCGCTGTATGGCAACAAGGTCTACTACACGACTCTCGATACGTTCCTGGTGGCGCTGGACGCAGCGACCGGCAAGAAGGTGTGGGAGTCCAAGATCGCCGAATGGAAGAACGGGTACTACACGACGGTGGCACCGCTCGCGGTGAAGGGCAAGATCATCGTCGGCATCTCGGGCGGTGAAATGGGCATCAAGGGCTTCGTCAAGGCCTTCGACGCCGAGTCCGGCAACGAAGCGTGGGCGTTCAGCACGGTCGCGGGTCCCGGCGAACCCGGCGGCGAGAGCTGGCCGGCAGACACCTCCAAGAACGGCGGCGGCGGTACCTGGGTGACGGGCACGTACGACCCCGAGACCAACCTCACGTTCTGGGGTACGGGCAATCCCGGACCGTGGCCCATCGAAGGACGCGCCGGCGACAACCTCTACACGACTTCGGTGGTCGCGATCGATGTGGACAGCGGCAAGCTCAAGGGCTACCACCAGTATCACTGGCGCGATGCCTGGGACTGGGATGAAGTCTCCGCGCCGCTGCTCATCGACACGGAGATCGGCGGCAAGAAGGTCAAGACGGCCGTGCACGCCGGCCGCAACGGATACCTCTGGGTCCTCGAGCGCACGAAGGACAAGATGAACTTCCTCGCAGCGCACAAGTACGTGGAGCAGAACGTGTTCACGGCCATCGACGCGAAATCCGGCCGACCCACGTACGATCCCGCGCGGATTCCCGGCAAAGGGCCGACCACCTTCTGCCCGTCGCTCTGGGGCGGCAAGGACTGGATTCCGGAGGCCTACAACCCCGATACCGGACTGCTGTACATCCCGGCCACCAACAACCTGTGCGCGGAACTGCTGGCCCCCGAAGAGGACCTGACCTACACGCCTGGCGGGCTCTTCATCGGCTATCCGATTCCCGATGTGCTCGGCAGCCTGCGGGTGGGCAAGAACGCGGGCAAGAACATCGGTGAAGTGCAGGCGTGGAATCTGAAAACCGGCAAGCAGGTCTGGAATCATCCGTACAAGGGCGTCAACTGGGGCCCGCTGTTGACCACCGGCGGCAACCTGGTCTTCGGCGGCGGCACGACCGACCGGATGTTCCGTGCCTTCAACGCAACCACCGGCGCCGTGGTCTGGGAACACGCGACGCCCTCGGGTGTGACCGGGATCCCCACCTCCTACGAGATCGACGGCGTTCAGTACGTGGCCGTACTGTCGGGATGGGGTGTCGATGCTCAGCGCATGCAAGGCGGCCTCGATGCCGCGACCAACACCAAGACCAACGTCCCGCAGGGCGGCACGGTCATGGTGTTCAAGCTCAGGAAATGATCGTCTGCTCGCCACGGTCATGACGAGGCGCGGCATCCTCACGGAGGATGCCGCGTCCGGCAGACCTGCAGGTCGCTGCCGCCCCCGGCGGCCCCTCGCGCGACCGGCCTCGAAAGAAACGGGCCTCACCGGCTGATACCGAGAGGCGCGTGAGGCGGGCGACAGGGATCGCCCGTGGGGTGAGCCGCTGTGGAGAGAGGACTGCGACGTCAGGCGGTCAGCGTCTCCGGTCGAAACCGTTCACTGGCATCGCGCTTCGGGCGCCGGCCCTACCCGAACCCGCGCCCGGTCACGCCGGCACCGGTGCCCTGCAAGTCTGTCCGCCCAACCCTCCTCCCCCTCGATACCACCCGCCGATCGACCGCATCTGCGGGCTGCATCTGCGACACCAATGCGATGGACGCATGGGCGACGTGCTCGCGCGAGAGCCGCTCGGCGGCCTGGGGTTGTCCTTCGATTACTGCCGCGAGGATGGCTTCGTGCTCGTCCCAGATTCCGGTCGGCGTGCTGCCGTGTACCAGGACCCCGGCCATCGCGCGGCGCAAGTAGGTCCAGTGCGGCTCGCTCACCTCGGCGATCAGCGGATTGCCGGAGAGGCGGTACAGGAAGAAATGAAAGTCCATGTCAGCCGCGATCAGCCGCGCGATGGACTGGGTCCCGACGGCAGCGCGGCCGCGCTCGATGTAGGCAGGCCCCTCGCTGGCGGCAATGTCACGCGCCCGTTCAGCGGCGCCGGCGCTGGCGACGCCGTCGAGCGCCAAACGGATCTCGTACAGGTTCCGCACGTGGGCCGGATCCAGCGGAGCGACCATCAACCCGCGTCCGGGCGCGTCGCACAGGACGCCGTGGCTGCGCAGCAGGAGCAGGGCCTGCTGCACCGGCTGACGGGAAACGCCGAGCGCCTCGGCCAGTTCCTCCTGAATCAGGCGCTCTTCAGGTCCGAACTTCCCTTCGGTGATCTCGGATAGCAGCGCCTCGTAGACCTGATCCACGAGCGAAGGCTGGGGGGACAGCGAGCGGAGGGACATGCTGGATGCCTGCCAAATCAAGGAGACAGGTGAAGCATACAGCATTCTGAATTCAGGATGCAACAACTTCCGCCCAAACACTCCCGGCTCCCAAATCTCCCCGGACCGGCCGTCCGGCTGTTACCTTCCCGATTCGACCGGTGCCCGCTCGATGACCACACTCCCACCACCTGCCTCAGGGGTTTGCCATACCGCCCCGACGAGTCCCACCGGGCTGTCCGGCGACCGCCGGTTGCACCTGCAGGAAGGCCCGATCGACCTGGTCATCGAGGCGTTCGCCGACGACCCAAAGGAGGTGGCGCTTGCCTACCAAGCCGCCGCCGATCGCTTCACCGGCATCCTGAAGGCGCTCGTGGACGAACTGCCGCTGCTGCGGACTCCGCTCGGCCCGGCCCGTCCGCCACTGACAGGTCCCATCGCACTGCGAATGGTGGACGCCTGCTGGCCCCACCGCGCGGTCTTCATTACACCCATGGCGGCGGTGGCCGGTGCCGTGGCCGACGAGATCCTCGCTGCGATGCTGGCCCGGGCGCGTCTGCGGCGCGCCTATGTGAACAACGGCGGCGACATCGCGATCCACCTCGCACCGGGCGAGCAGTTCCGGGTGGGACTCGCGGGCATCGAGGATGCGGCGTTGCACGGGGCTCTCGATCTCACCGCGGAGGACGCGATGGGCGGTATCGCCACGTCGGGCTGGCGCGGCCGCTCGCTATCGCTCGGCATCGCGGATGCAGTGACCGTGGTGGCTCGCAACGCTGCCGCCGCCGACGCCGCCGCGACGCTTGTGGCCAATGCGCTCAACGTGGATCATCCGGCTGTGCACCGCCTGCCCGCGCGCGCCGTGCGCGATGACACCGATCTTCGCGACCTGCCCGTGACCGTTGCCGTGGGCGCCCTTCCGGAGAATGCGATCAACGCCGCGCTCGAAGCGGGACTGCAGGTGGCGCACCGGATGCAGCTCGCCGGCTTGATCCACGCGGCCTGTCTGCGCCTGCAGGGCCACACAAGAATCGCAGCACCGCTGCACGATCGCAAGGCGCACGCGGTGCGCCACACGGAGGACATCCACCCATGAGCGACCTCACCGCCACGAACGTCATGCAGCAGGTCCACGGCGTCGCGCACCTGCCGCCCGTAGAGGTCCGCAAGATCGTCACGTGCGTCGAGGAGTCGTTCCACGACGGCGGTCCGCGCGCCGCGGTGCCGCGCCGCAAGGCCACGGTGGCAGCGATCATCCGCAACCCGTATGCGGGTCACTATTTCGACACGATCGAACCGTTCATGGAGGCGCTCAAGCCGCTCGGCCTCGAAATGGCGCGCAAGCTGATCGATTCCCTCGGCGGCGACCCTGCGAAGATCGAGTCCTACGGCAAGGGCACGATCGTCGGCACTTCGGGCGAGCTCGAGCACGGGGCGTTCTGGCACGTCCCGGGCGGGTACGCCATGCGCGAAATGCTGGGCGGCGCCAAGGCCATCGTGCCTTCGACGACCAAGGTGGGCCCGGTCGGCACCGCGATCGACATCCCCGTGCACCACATCAACGCCGCTTACGTGCGCAGCCACTTCGACGCGATCGAAGTGCGCGTGCCGGACGCACCGAAGCCCGACGAACTGATGCTGATCCTCGCGATGACCGACGGCCCGCGCATCCACGCCCGCATGGGCGGCCTCAAGGCCTCCGACATCAGCGTCGGCGACGGGCAACGATAGGCGTGGTCGACAGCACCCTGGCATCGTTGGCCGCCCGCGAGGAACTCGCCACTCTTCCGGCGAGCACCGGGACAGTCGCCGAATGAAGCTGCGCGTCGCACTCCTCGGACTCGCCTGGGCCGCGTGGGTGTGGGCCGCACCCGCCGCTGCCGAGGACAATGCGCGCGCCGGCATGATCGAGCGCTACGTCGCGGCACAATCCGCGTCCACGCCCTTCCTGAAGGATCAGGTTCTGCCCTTCCTGGTGCGGGTCGCGCTCGCGCGCAAGCTCGCTGAGGCCGGCGCCGACGGATCCCTCGGGCCCGAGTGGACCCCGGAGTCCGCCGAGTGGCACCAACTCGAAGAACGCTCGCCGGAGATATCGGTACGCGCGGTAGAGAGCCTGTCACCCGCCCTCTCCTTCGAGGAAGGGCGCGAGATCCTGGACGGCGTGTCGGACACGGATCTGGAAGCCCTGCTCGCCTTCCAGCGTTCGCCGCTCGCCCAACGCATGATCAAGGCAGCGGACTACGGGCTGTCGGCCGTGCTCATGTTGAACGCCGTCGGCGGCCACGTACCGGCCGAGCTTGCCGATGAGCGCGCGGCACTGATCAGTGAACTCGAAGCGCACCGCAGCGAAGTGCGCCTGAGTCCCGAAGACCAGGCCGAACTCGGCCGCTTGTTCCGGCAGCCTGCCTTCGCCCGCGTGGCGCAGGCCAACCGCGACCGGCTGCAGAAGATGATGGCCACCGACGGCGGTCCGATCCAGCGTCTCAACGCCGTCCTGCAGAAGGAAGTCGACGCGACCGTCGCTGCATTCCGCATCTCCCATCCCACCGAAGCCCCACGATGAAACGCATCCTTGCAGTTCTATCGCTGTGCGCCGCAAGCACCACCATCCAGGCCGAAGCCACGATCCGCATCGGCGAACTGAACTCCTACAAGGCGTTCCCCGCCTTCCTCGAGCCCTACAAGAAGGGCTGGACCCTCGCTGTCGAAGAGATCAACGCGGCCGGCGGCGTCAACGGTGCCAAGCTTGAAGTCGTCTCGCGGGACGACAACGGCAATCCCGGAGACGCCGTGCGTGTGGCCGAAGAGCTGGCGAGTCGAGAGCAAGTAGCACTGCTTATGGGCGGCTTCGCCTCCAACGTCGGACTCGCCGTGAGCGATTTCGCGAAGCAACGCAAGCTGCTGTTCCTCGCCGCCGAACCGCTGTCGGACAAGCTCGTTTGGGAAGGCGGCAACCGCTACACGTTCCGCCTGCGCGCCTCCACCTACATGCAGACCGCGATGCTGATTCCCGAAGCGGCGCAATTGAAGAAGAAGCGCTGGGCGCTCGTGTATCCCAACTACGAGTACGGCCAGTCGGCAGCGAACGCGTTCAAGACCCTGCTCAAGAAGCGGCAGCCGGACGTCGAATTCGTCGCGGAACAGACGCCACCGCTCGGCAAGGTGGACGCCGGTGCCATCGTGCAGGCACTGTCCGCCGCGAAACCCGATGCGATCTTCAGCGCGCTGTTCGGGCCGGATCTCGCGAAGTTCGTGCGCGAAGGCAACACGCGCGGATTGTTCCGCGATCGCACCGTGGTCAACCTGCTCGCCGGCGAACCCGAGTACCTCGATCCGCTAAAGGACGAAACGCCCGCCGGATGGATCGTGACCGGCTATCCCTGGAGCGAGATCGCCTCACCGGAGCACAAGCGCTTCCTCGCGGCGTATCAGAAGCGCTGGAACGACTATCCGCGCCTGGGTTCCGTGGTCGGCTACTCGGCAGCACTCAGCGTGGCTGCGGCAATCAAGAAGGCCGGTGGCACCGACACGGAAAAGCTGATCGCGGCGATGAAGGACCTGCCGGTGGAAACACCCTTCGGCCGCATCCGCTACCGCGCGATCGATCACCAGTCCACGATGGGTGCGTACGTGGGACGCCTCGCACAAAAGGACGGCAAGGGCATGATGGTGGATTGGGTGTATCGCGAAGGTGCTGCCTATCTGCCGTCGGACGAAGAGGTGAAGAAGCTGCGGCCGGCGGATTGAATCGGATCGCGCGGACGGGTCCCGGCCCGCACCCACCCGCTGGAAGGCCACGTGGCATGGCACCCCATCGCACTCCAATCGGTAAGTCGAATGTAATCTCCTTCGGCTTAGCCTAGTGCCGCGCTGTCCAGCGCACTCCCGGTTTTCGCAGCGCGATCCAGGGCGACGGATTCACGGGGGTTCCACGACGCGACGCGCCACCCGCACGCTCGGCGTCACCAACCAAGACCAAGGAGCACATATGGCTTGCATCAAGCAGGTTCTGGTTTCCTCGTTCGCCGCTTTCGGATTCTCCGCCGTAGCCGTGGCGCAACAGGACGTCGTTGCGGATCCGGCACACCACAAGCTCGAGTTCGAGAACAACTGCGTTCGCGTGGTCCGCGCGATCTTCGGGCCGGGAGAAAAGTCGGCGGCCCCGTTCGACGCCAAGGACGTGGTGATCGTCAACCTCACGGGAAGCAAGGGCTTCAAGCTGACGTTTCCGGACGGGAAGTCCATCACGACACCTCCCGGCAAAGCTGGGCAGGCCTACTGGGCGCCCGGCGGGCGGATTCAACCGGAGAACATCGGCGATGTTCGTGTCGAGTACATCGTGGTGGAACCGAAGGGATGCAACTAGAAGCGTCCTGCAGAGCGTCGCAAGCGCAGTGCAGGCGGCCGTGGTGGCTACCTCTGATCCCTCAAGGAGGTCTCACCCCCCTTCTCCCTGGCGGAGAAGGGGCCGGGGGAAGAGGGGGAGGCAACAATAAAGCGCAATGATGTTGCCGGCCTCGCCGGCAACATCAATGGTTGTCGCGCGGCACGCCCTTGGTGGTAGAGATCCGCTGATACTTCTCCGCCGGCTTCAGCGTCATGCCGTCGGCCAACTCGCCCACGACGCTGCGCTGGATTTCCTGCCACGGGGTCTGACTCTCGGGCACAGCGAAGCCGCCCTTCTTCTCCAGCGCCGCGAGCCGCTTCTTGTACTCCTCCTTGCTGATGAGGATGTTCGCGGTGCGCTTGTTGAGGTCGATGCGGACCATGTCGTTGGTCTTGATGATCGCAAGACCGCCGTTGCTCGCGGCCTCCGGCGACGCGTTCAGGATCGACGGGGAGCCCGAGGTCCCGGACTGGCGTCCGTCACCGATGCACGGCAGTTCCGTCACGCCGGCCTTGATGAGCTTGGCCGGCGGTTGCATGTTCACCACCTCGGCCGCGCCCGGATAGCCTTTCGGTCCGGTCCCGCGCACGAACAGCAGGCAGGTGTCGTCGATCTTCAGCTTCGGATCGTCGAGACGGCGGTGGTAGTCCTCCGGCCCTTCGAACACGATCGCGCGGCCCTCGAACGCGTTCGGGTCCTTCGGATTGGACAGGTAGCGTTCGCGGAACGAGTCGGAGATGACGCTCGTCTTCATGATCGCGCTGTCGAACAGGTTGCCCTTCATGTTGAGGAAGCCGGCCTTGGTCTTCATCGGCTTCTTGTAGGGCCAGATCACGAGCGGATCCCGGACCGGCGTGTTCTTGCAGTTGTCCGCCAGCGACTTGCCGTTCACGGTCACCACGTTCTTGCGGATCTTGCCGGCCTTCAGCAGTTCGTTGACCACCCCGGGTACGCCGCCCGCGCGGTAGTAGTCCTCACCGAGGTACTCGCCGGCGGGCTGCAGGTTCACCAGCAACGGGATGTCGTAGCCGACCTTCTCCCAGTCGTTGTTGTCGAGCTTGACGCCGATGTGGCGCGCGATCGCGTTGAAGTGGATCGGTGCGTTGGTGGAGCCACCGATGGCCGAGTTCACCACGATCACGTTCTCGAAGGCCTCGCGCGTCATGATCTTCGACGGCCGCAGGTCTTCCCACACCATCTCGACGATGCGCTTGCCCGTGTCGTACGCGTTGGCGTAACGGTCGCGATGCGGCGCGGGAATGGCGGCGCTGCCCGGCAGGGACATACCGAGCGCTTCCGCGAGCGAGTTCATGGTCGAGGCCGTGCCCATGGTGTTGCAGTGGCCCGCCGACGGGGCGGACGACGCCACCAGATCGATGAATTGTTCGTGATTGATCTCGCCGGCCGCGAGCAGCTGGCGCGCTTTCCAGACGATGGTGCCGGACCCGGTGCGTTCGCCACGGAACCAGCCGTTCAGCATCGGCCCGCCGGACAGGACGATCGCGGGAATGTCCACCGTGGCCGCCGCCATGAGTTGGGCGGGAGTCGTCTTGTCGCACCCCGTGGTGAGCACGACGCCGTCGATGAAGTAGCCGTACAGGAGCTCGACCAGTCCCAGATAGCAGAGATTGCGGTCCAGCGCCGCCGTGGGACGCTTGCCGGTCTCCTGGATCGGATGCAGCGGTATCTCGAAGGCGATCCCGCCCGCTTCGCGCACGCCCTCGCGCACGCGGTGGGCGAGCTCGAGGTGATGGCGGTTACAGGGCGAGAGGTCGGATCCCGACTGTGCGATCGCGATGATCGGCTTGCCCGCCTGCAGTTCCTCGCGCTTCAGTCCGAAGTTCATGTAGCGCTCGAGGTACAGCGCGGTCATGTCCGGATTGTCCGGATTCGCGAACCACTGGCGCGAACGGAGTTTCGTTGGGTCCTTCTTGATGGACTTCTTGGCCATTCTCTTTCTCTTTCCTCCCGGGGCTGATTCTGTGCGAAAACCGCAGGGCCACGGCCGCGAATGCCATCGCGGCCGGGCCGGATCGAGAGTATGAACCGGGAGGCGCGGAGGCACCACTCGTAGCGTGCGCATCCGAACGGACCGAAGACCCGGCAGCCACCATCATTGCCGCAAGGGCGCCCGGGACGAAGCCGCGCGCCCTGCTCGACCACGAGGAGACCACGAGGAGACCACGATGAAGACCGCTCGAACCGCAAGCCTGCTCACGATCGCAGGCCTGACCTGGTCACTGGCCGCCCAGGCGGCCGAAGGCGACCAGAAGCCGCCGCCGTCGGCACCGGTGCCCGCGGCACAGCCGCCGGCCGCCAAGCCGCCCAGCGCCGACCAGACCGATTACTCGAAGGAGCAGGAGCGGGCCGTCAAGCCGCCGACGGACGCCTCGATGGGCGCGGTCGACCGCAGGCCCGAATCTCCGGAAGAGCCGGGCAAGAAGAAGTGAGGATGCGCCCCACCTAGGGGCGCGTCACTCCATCAATAGACTGTCACGCTCTCCAGGGAAGCGCAGGCCACCTTGAGGTGTTCCTGCTTGCCGGTGTCAGCGGGATCGTTCCGGGTCGCGTCGCTGCGGTGTAGCGGCCGAATGACTTCGGAGCGCGGCTGCTGCCCGCCTTGGGTGCGCATCTCCGCATCCAGGGGCAATTCCCGATACAGCGGCGGGGCCACCACCTGCCAATGCAGGCGGATGTAGTCCGCTGCGGGTGCTGCCATCACGTCACGGTCCTGGTCCACGGCCGTCGATCCCGAGCCAGCCGGGCAGGACTGCATTGCAGCGTGCGACCCGAACGGTACGAGCAGGACGGCACACAGGCCGACGGCGGCAAGTCCCGCCAGACGATACTTCGGTTCACATCCGCGCATGGTTTGTCTCCCTTCTTGGTACGTGCTGGAAACGCGGCAGCCGGCATCCGGTGTACAACGAACCTGCCGCGTCTGGCCTTCCTGCCTCGATCGCCCGCCCGATCAGGTCGGGTGGACGGTCGGACCGCCGGGTTGGGAAGGCCGGGTTTCATCCACGATGTTACCGCCCTCGCCTTCCCAGGTCTGCATCGCCGTGCGTTCTTCCCGGGTCGACTTGTTCTTGCGGCCCTGCCACCACTGGTACACACCATAGGCCACGCTCACGATGGCCGTGAACGCGATCACCTGCAAACCGGTCGTCGTCATGGTCGTCTCCTTTCGATCGGACATCCGGTTTGCATCTTCCGCGGGTACCGCCACCGAAGCTGTCGGCCCGCGACCAAACGAGTGTGGGAATCGGACTACGCGGCGTCATGAGCCCTCACGCCGGCGCCCGCGGCGCTTCCGCCGCCAGCTTGTTGAGGAGGTCGACGACACCGTCGAACTCCAGCGACTTGTCGAAGAAATAGTCGGCACCCAGGGCCATGCACCGCTGCCGGAAGGCATTCGACCCGTAGTTGGTGAGGACGATCTTCACCAGATGCTTCATCTCTTCCCGCCCACGCAGTCGCGCGAGCAGGTCGAACCCGGTCCCCGAGGCAAGGCGCAGGTCGATCAGGACGGCGTCCACCGGCGCTTCCTGCAGGCGCGACCAGGCGTCGTCCGCCCCTTCCGCGAAGCCGACGACCCGGACCCGGTCGGACGATTCCACCGAGCTCACCAGCGTTTCGCGGATCGCCGGCGAGTCTTCAACCAGAAACACCTTGTACTGCTGATCCATGTGACTGCTTGTGGTCCCCAGAGGGCGCCGACCATACGGCGTCCCGTGGGAAGTTTCTCGCAGATTCGTAGATTCGGCTGTCGGTGTCCGTCCTACAAACACGACGTCTGGTGGCGGCCACCGCCGGGTCCCAGACCGCAAGGGGCTTGCCCCCACCCCAACCCTCCCACGGCGCAGCCGGGGGAGGGAGTGCAAACCCCTGCCCCCACGGTTGGTGGGGGAAGGTCGGGATGGGGGCGGACGGCGATCGCTCAATCCACCAGCGCGTGCTTGATGGCGTAGTAGGTCAGGTCGGCGTTGGTCTTGAGTCCCATCTTCTCGAGCACGCGGGCGCGGTAGGTGCTGACCGTCTTGACGCTCAGGTGCAGCTCGTCACCGATTGCGGTCGGGCTCTGCCCGGCGGCGAGTTTGCGGAAGATCTGGAACTCCCGGGCCGAGAGCATCTCGTGCAGCTTGCGTTCCGTAGGGTGGGCGAGTTCCGCCGACACCAGTTCGGCCGCGGTCTCGCTCAGGTAGCGCTTGCCGCGGGCGACCACCCGGATCGCCTTCAGCAATTCCTCGGGCGGCGCGTTCTTCGCGATGTAGCCGTTCGCCCCGGAACGCAGCATGTTGACCGCGTAGTGTTCCTCCGGGAATCCGCTCAGGACCAGCACCGGCAAAGTCTCGTCGATCTGCCGGACGACGCGCAGGCAGTCGATGCCGTTCTTGTGCGGCATCGAGATGTCGAGCAGCACGACGTCGAACGTCTCCTTGCGGATCAGCGCGATCACCTCGTCGCCGGTAGAGGCCTCGGCGGCGATCTCCATGTCGTCCTGGTCCTCGATGAACTGGGCGAACCCGGCCCGCACGATCTCATGATCGTCGGCGATGAGAATCCGGATCAACGGTGGCATGAACATCCCCTTTCGCGCGCCCGTCGCTGGGCGCTGTCGTTATCCGGGCCGATGCTAGCAAACCGGTCCGGCGAAGGATGTCAGATGCGTCCTACGTGGATGGAACGAAACGTCACTCCGCAGTGGTGAGGGACAGCGCCACCTGCAGCTCGATCTTGGCCCGGATCACCTGCGCGAGGCGGTTGCGCGCGCTGGCCACCAGGATCGAGACCGCCGAAGGCAGGCGGCCCATGTGCTTCTCCAGCACGTTGAGCTCCATCACGGCAGCGCTCAGCAGATCCACATCCTCCTCCAGCATCAGCAGCATGCCTTCGTCGTATGGCGTCGGCAGGGTTTCGAGCAGTGTCCCTACCGCAGCCATGGATTCGGCATAGCGACGCAGCGCTTCGTCATACAGGACGTCGTCGGGTTGCGACATGGCAGTTCTCATGGGATTTCTCACCGGTTCAATGTGCGCCTCGGCGGAGGCCGTTGCGATCGGACGCCGTCTCATCCAACTGCGGGAATTCGCCTACGCTGTCTCGAGCACCGTCGTTGAACGCGGCGCACCGGCACCGGTCTGTTGGTGGGTGCAGGTGCGTCACGTATAGTCGGCGGCGCCCGTCGATTCCCCGGAAGGACCCATGAGTTCCCTGCGTGACCTACAGGAAGTCCTGCGCCGTACCCTGGCCGGCTGGCGGTGGGACCTCACGTTGTTCGTGTGCAGCATCGTGACCCTGGGCATCCTGGTGGTATCGGAAACCGGTCACTCCCGCCTCGAGCAGGAACACAGCAAGGCCATGGAAGGGGTGCGCGTGTATGCGAAGCTCGGTCGCCTTGCTCGCCGCCTCGCCGACGCCGAAACCGCGCAGCGCGGCTACCTCCTCACGCATTCCGAGCCGTATCTCGAGCCGTACCGCGAAGCGCTGCCGGAGATCACGACGCTGCTGGAGCAGCTCGAGACTTACTTCACCAATACCGGTACCGGGCTCGACGCAGAGCGCATGCGGCTCATCAAGACCGAGACAGCACGCAAGGTGGCCGAGATGGAGAAGACGCTGTTCGCCGCGCGCCAAGGCGACTGGGAAGGCGCGATCGGCCTGGTCGCCACGGACGTCGGCAAGTACCGCATGGACGCGATCCGCCAGCTCGTGGAGGAACTGCAGGTCGCCGAGAACGACCGGGTCGGGGAGCGAGTGGCGACCTGGCGGTCGCACGCGCAGATCGCGCGCTTGAGCATCGCGGCCGTCACGGCGCTCAACGTGCTGCTGCTGATCATGCTCGTGCGCTGGTTGAAGCGCCACTGGCGCGAAGCGCGCCAACAGGGCTTCGAGCTTGATGCCCAGGTGAAGGCGCGCACCGCACAGCTCGCAATGCTCGCGTCGCACCTGCAGGAGATCAGCGAAGCCGAGAAATCGCGCCTCGCACGCGAGCTGCACGACGAACTCGGTTCCATCCTGACTGCCACGCGCATGGACATCTCCTGGGTCCGGGGCAAGCTCCAGGCGGACCAGGCTGTGCTCGCCGAGAAGCTCACCCGCGCGCTCAAGCATATCGACCAGGGGGTGCAGGCCAAACGCCGGATCACCGAGGGGCTGCGACCCACCACGCTCACTTCATTCGGTCTGGTGACCGCCGCACGCGAACTGGTGAGCCAGGCCGCGGACCAGGCGCACTGGGCACTCGAACTCGATCTCCCCGAGAACGATCCCGACCTGTCCGAAGAGGCGGCCATCGCGCTGTTCCGCATCCTCCAGGAATCGCTCAACAATGCGACCAAGTATTCGAAGACGCAACGCATCCGCGTGAGCCTCGTCGTGCAGCCCGGGCAGTGCTGCGTCCTCGAGATCGAGGACTACGGCATCGGTTTCCGGGCTGACGAAACGCGACCCAAGGCCCATGGCATCCTCGGCATGCGCGAGCGACTTGCGGCCCGCGGCGGGTCGCTGGTCGTGGATAGCGTGCCCGGGCGTGGGACGCGCATCTCGGCGACACTGCCGTTGAACGAAACCCCTCCAGCGCCGTCAGCGCACCCGAGCGAGGAGCCGCCGCCTCCCGGGCGCCGGCCGGTTCCCGAGAACATCGCCTGACCGTCCGCGCAGTGGCACCGGGACAGCCGCCTCACCGAGATCCGCTTCGTTCGTGCGTCGCCCACCGCTGGCCGACCGCTGCGCGGGGCGATCCGGTGCCGTTCCAGCGGCGCCCGCGGTCCAGGGGACACGGACCCGCCTGCGGCGGCGGATGGTCCTTGCCCTCGACCTCGCCGAGAGCCAGCACGGCGAGAGTGATCGACGCGAGGACGCTCGCGAAAGCCAGCGTGAGAGCGACGAACTGAACGACCGGATCGACCTGGTCGTAGGCGATCCAGCCACCGGCACCCGCGCCCAGAAGGCCTAGCGCCGAGGCATAAAGCAACCGGGCCGCAAGCCGCGACGCCACGGTGCCGTCGCTCGATGTACGCGTGTCGTTCACTGCCTTGCCCCCGATCGATTCGGTGCCGCCCCGCCAGGACGGACCGGCTGTCGGCAACCATCCGGTTCCCGACAGCCGACTCCTGCACCGCGAGTCGCGGCTCGTGTTGCGCGTGTTGCGTTAGTTGATGCCGAACCTCGCCTTCGCGTCCGCGATGCAGCGGTCCTTGGCGTCGCCGGCATAGTTGTCGCAGCGTTCCTTCGCTGCCGCGTAGCTGGCTTCACGCTTGGCCTCGGCCGCATCCTCGCGCGATTCCTTCACTTCCTCGCGCGCTTCGCGCTTCGCCTTGCTCACCTTGAGTTCGGCCTTGGCATCCGCCTTGGCCGCGGCGAGGGCTGCCTTGGCATCCTTCACGCACACGTCCTTGGCGTTGCCGGCGAGTTCGTCGCACTTCTCCTTCGCGACGTCGTAGTCCGCCTCGGCCTTGGTCACGTGCAGCTTGTAGCGGTTCTTGGGCGTGTCTTCCTCGCGCACCTTGAGTTCCGCCTTGGCGACTTTCGCAGCACCCTTGGCTTCGAGCAGGCACACGTCCTTCGCGTTGCCCTTCACGTCATCGCAGCGTTCCTTGGCGGCCTTGAAGTCCGCCTCGATCCGGTCTTCGTCCGCTTCGGTCACCGCGCCTTGGGCTGCCATCGCGCCGGCCGAGAACGCGAGCGCACTCGCCACGGCCACGGTCATGAGTTGTCGTTTGAACGTCATGGTCTCTCCTTCGTCTGGGGATGAACGGGGCTGTGCTCAGTACGTCTTCTCTTGCTGCTCGCCCTTGAACAGGCGCTCGTTGCGACGTTCCCAGTCGCTCACCTGGCGTTCGGCTTCGTCCTTGGCGATGCCGTAGGACTCCTGGATGCGGCCCACCAGCTGGTCGCGCTTGCCGGCGATGACGTCGATGTGATCGTCGGTGAGCTTGCCCCACTGTTCCTTGATCTTGCCCTTGACCTGCTTCCAGTTGCCTTCGATTCGATCCCAATTCATGGTTGAACTCCTTCACTCGTGATTGATTGATCGGCGCGACGGAATGCCGGCACCGTTACATCTTCTCCTTCGTGTCCTTCGCGGTGCCCTGCAGCTTCTCTCCGCCACGCTCGAGGTCCTTGCCGGCACCCTCGATCGTGTTGCAGCCCGACAGGGCCGCGAACGACAGCAACATCAGCAACGCCACGATTCTCTTCATCTCGAAATCTCCTTCTTCGCAGTGAAACGATGGTTGTGGTTCGCGTCCTGCCGGTGCCTTGCACCGCGTTTCGAACACGGTCCCACTGTATCGACGGTCGGCAGCGCAATCGGTCGGCCGGCGGCTGGTAGAGATGTAGGTCCCGACCTACGCCGCTTCGGTCGAGCGATCAGACGGCGGCCTGCAGGTGGTGCGACTCACCCCGCAACACGCCGTAGCACTCGCAGGCGTTCGCCTCCAGCACCGCGCGGTCGAGAACGGCGATGTGGCCGCGACTGCAATGGATCGCACCGAGGCGCTGCAACTGGCCCGCGCATTCGGTCACGCCTTCGCGGCGTACACCCAGCATGGCGGCGATCCGTTCGTGCGTGATCGCGAGCGTGTTGCTCACGGCCCGATCGATGCTCGTCAGCAGATAGCGGCAAAGCTGCTGATGCAGCGAGTGACGCCGATTGCACACAGCCGTCTGCGCCATCTGCGTCAACAGCGACTGGGTGTAGCGCAGCAGCAGGCGCTGCATGCAGCCGCCGCTTTCGAATTCCACGCGAATGCCGTCGGCCCGCGCGCGAAAAGCATGACCGCCGGTCTGCACGATCGCCCGGTTCGAAGTCGCGGGACCACCCAGTATGGGCGTGATTCCGATCATGCCCTCCGGGCCGACCCTTGCCACTTCCGAGGCCGCGCCATCATGGGTGACGCACAGGAGCGAGACGACGGCATCGGCCGGAAAGTAGACGTACGGCGACGGCACGCCAGGCTCCTCGAGGATCGTGCCTGCGGGGCACTCGATCAGTTGCAGCTGCGGGGCCACCCGCGCCCACGCCTCGTCGGTCAGCGCCTGCAGGATGCGGTTGCGGCGCAGACGCGGATCGACCAGTGCCAGGCGGGGGCGGGATGGAGGGGCCGCCCGCAAGGACGATCCTTGCGGCGGAAGAATCGTTGCTACGGCGAGCGCTGCAGTCATGGCATTCACCTCGTTTGCTGGCTGACGGTCGTTACGGCTTGGACACGTCCATGAAGAAGTCCTTGAGGTGCAGCGCAGGGTCCTCACCCTTGCTGCGCGCGCGGCCTTCGGCTTCGGCTTGCGCCATGTCGGCCGCCTCCTGCCTGGTGCGCGGTGCAGCCGCCTTTGCGGCCGGCTTGACCGCACCGGAGTGCGCAAAGGCAGTGGCAGCACGGTCGTAGTTGCGGGTCGCCTGGTAGTTGCCCTCGCCGAACTCCTGTGCCTGCGGCTTGTGCCGGGCCGGAAACTGACGCTTGGTCGCGCCGCGAGTCTTGGCGGTGGATCGGGTCGTGCGGTTGGTGGTCTTCATCGCGTTCTCCTCGTTCGTGTCGGTCGCCGTGCGGCAGTCGTGGGCGTCAGGCACCCGGCCTGCGACCAACGAGCAGGCTCACGATGAACAGCACCAGGAACACGAAGAACAGGATCTTCGCGATGCCGGCGGCACCGGCAGCGATGCCGGTGAATCCGAACACGGCGGCGATGAGTGCGATCACGAAAAATATGGCGGCGTAATACAGCATGGCTGGCTCCTCGGTTACGTCAGGGGACGGCTGCAGGTTACGCAGGCGCACGCCAGTGATCCGTCGGTGCACCGCCGGAACTCGCGTCAGACAGCGCTGACACGCCGCTGTCATTCCCCGGACAGCGTCGCGCGGCGTCCTACAGGAATTGCATCCCGAGTCCGACATGCCGCGGCGCCTGCACCGGAAAGAATGCGGTTGTCGACGGCGATTCCACATCGCCGATGCGCGGACCGCCACACGGCACATCTCCGCCCCATGCCACCGCGCCGGCATATTCCCTCCACGATGAAAGGAACACCCGATGCACACTCGACCACTGATCCAGACCATGGCCTTGAGCGCAACGCTGACGCTCGCTGTCGCTGGCGCATTCGCGCAGACCATCGACGGTCAATCGACCAACGAGCCGAAGCCGGCGACGACTGCGTCTGCCGATCGAGGCGGCAGCACGTCCTACGACGTGCGGCAGTGGACTCACGGCAGCTACATCGGCGGTAACGTCGGCGCGACCGACTGGCGTACTGACTGCCCGTCCGGTTCCGGCTGCGACGACAGCACCCTCGGATTCAAGCTGTACACCGGCACCAAGTTCAACGACTACCTCGGCGCCGAGATCGGGTACGTGAATCTCGGACGGCCCGACACGAACGGCGGCCGCCAGACTGCCCAGGGTGCGAACCTGAGCCTGATCGCCGGCGTGCCGATCGGCGACCGGTTCGGCGTCAATGCGAAGGTCGGTACGATGTACGCCTGGACCAACACCACGGGCAACGTGCCGGCGCACCTCGCCGGCAAGGAGCGCGATTTCGGTCTGACCTACGGCGCCGGCGCGACGATGGCGCTCGCGCCGCAGCTCCTGCTCCGCGTCGACTGGGACCGTTACAACCTCGACTTCAAGGGTCGCGACGGTAAGGTCGACATGTTGTCAGCGGGGGTGCAGTACTTGTTCTAGCGGGTCGCTGAAAGGCACATCCTTCACCACGAAGGACACTAAGGACACGAAGGAACACGAAGGAAAAGCAAAGACATCATTCTTCGTGAACCTTCGTGTCCTTAGTGTCCTTCGTGGTGAAGGAGTCTTGCCCTGTTGGATGCTTGCGATGGAGATTCGCTTCAGTGGTTCGCAGGGCCGAGCATTCGCCGCGGATCGACCCAGGCGTCGAACTGTTCCGCGGTGACGGCACCCAGCCCGATTGCCGCTTCCCGCAGCGAAAGCCCTTCCTTGTGGGCATGCTTTGCGATCTGCGCCGCGCGGACGTAACCGATGTGCGGTGCCAGCGCGGTAACCAGCATGAGCGAGCGTTGCAGCAGTTCCTCGACGCGCGCCTCGTTCACCGTGATGCCGGCCACGCAGTGCCGGGAGAAGCTCTCCATGGCATCGGCGAGCAGCCGCAGGCTGTCGAGCACGTCGAAAGCGATCAGCGGCTTGTATACGTTGAGTTCGAATTGCCCCTGGCTTGCGGCAAAGGCGATGGCCGCGTCGTGCCCCATCACCTGCGCGCACACCATGGTGAGCGCCTCCACCTGGGTCGGGTTCACCTTGCCCGGCATGATGGAGCTGCCCGGCTCGTTCTCGGGCAGTTGCAGCTCACCCAGCCCGGCGCGCGGGCCGCTGCCCATCAGGCGGATGTCGCTCGCGATCTTGGTCAAGGCGACAGCGAGCATCTTCATCGCACCGTGCAGACCCACCAGCGCTTCATGGCCCGCCATGGCGGCGAACAGATTGTCCGCGGGACGCAACGGCAGGCCGAGCCGCTCGGCGAGCCGGGTCGCGACTCGGGGGCCGAACTCGGGATGCGTGTTGAGGCCGGTCCCCACCGCGGTGCCACCGATGGCCAGCGTGCACACCGGCGCCAAAGCAGCCATCACAGCCGCCTCGCACAGCGTGATCTGGGCGACGTAGCCGCCGAACTCCTGTCCCAGCGTCACCGGGGTGGCGTCCTGCAGATGGGTGCGGCCGATCTTGACGACGTCGGCGAACGTCGCTGCCTTCCCGGCCAACGCCGCCCGCAACTCGCCCAGGGCCGGCAGCAGGCGCGCTTCGACCTGGCCCGCGACGGCCACGTGCATCGCCGTCGGAAAGACGTCGTTGGACGATTGCCCGAGATTCACTTCGTCGTTCGCGTGCACGAGGCGCTTGGCACCGATCGGCCCGCCGAGCGCGCGTGAAGCCAGGTTCGCCACGACCTCGTTGACGTTCATGTTGCTCTGGGTGCCCGAGCCGGTCTGCCACACCGATAGCGGAAACTCGCGATCGAACTCGCCGGCCGCCACTCGCTCGGCCGCTGCTGCGATGGCGTCGGCCTTCGCGGCATCGAGGCGACCGAGCTCGCGGTTGACCAGCGCCGCCGCCCACTTGATCCGGGCAAGCGCGTGGATCACCGGGAGCGGCATGCGCTGCTCGCCGATCGCGAAATAGCGCAGGCTGCGTTCCGTCTGGGCGCCCCAGAGCGCATTGGCCGGGACCTCGATGGGACCGAAACTGTCGGATTCGGTTCGGGTGTCGCTCATCGCACTAATGTCGACAGGGGGATGGACACAGGGAATCAGAGCCAATACTCCCACAATCGGGCACCGGTCTCCTTCATCCGCGTGGCGAGCGACCGTTGCCGCCAGCGCTCGAGCGTGATCCGATCCGACCGCGCGAGATCGGCCTCGAACATCGCCTCCATCTGCGCGCCGAAGGCGCCGCCCAGGATAACCGCGTTGATCTCGTTGTTGTGGACGAAGCTGCGCCAATCGAGATTGGTGGACCCGACGGTCGACCATACGCCATCGACGACGGCAGTCTTCGCGTGCAGCACGGCGTCCTTCTGCTCATAGATCTTCACGCCGCCGCGCAGCAAGGCGGTGTAGTAGGAGCGACCGGCGTGGAACACGAGCCCCGAGTCGGTCGTGCTGGGCAGAATGATCTTGACGTCGACGCCGCGAGCGGCGGCTTCGGTCAGGGCCGCGATCATCTGCTTGTCCGGCACGAAGTAGGCGTTGGTCAGGTGGACGCTGGTTTCGGCGCTGCGGATCGCCGAGAGCATGGTCACGTAGATGGGATTCGGCGAATCCTCGGGCGTTCCGCCCACTGCGCGCGCCACGTCGGGGCCCTTCGTCGCCGGTGGCGGGAAGTAGCGCTTGTCGGTGAGCAGTTCGCCGCCCTGCTTCTGCCAGGTGTCGACGAACATGCGCTGGAACTCCGCGACCACGGGCCCTTCCAGCTGGACGTGCGTATCGCGCCACGGCAGCTTCGACTCGGCCTTCGGGCGCTGGCGCTTCGAGAACGAACCCCGCGAGTACACGCTGCTGATGTTGATGCCGCCCACGAAGGCGGTGCGACCGTCGACGATCAGCACCTTGCGATGGTCGCGCCAGTTGACCTCCCAACCGCGGCGAGCCGTGAGCGGGTTGATCGGATTGAACTCCAGCACCCGCACGCCACCGGCCTTCAGGCGATCGAAGAAGGCCGACGGCGTGTTGATGCCACCGACGCTGTCGTAGATCAGGTTGACGTCCACTCCCTCGGCGCGCTTGGCGAGCAGGGCGTCGGCGAAGCGGTTGCCGACCTCGTCGTCCTCGATGATGTAGAACTCGACGTTGATGTGGTCGCGCGCTTCCTGGATGGCGGTGAACATGGCCTTGAACGTGGCGGGGCCATCGCGCAGCAGGGTGACCTTGTTGCCGACCAGGAGCGGAGTCCCGGCGATGGCTTCCTCGACTGCCAGGTGCCGCTCGAAGATCCCGGCCCCGCTGCCCTGCTGCTGCAGGCGCTGCAGGATCGCCTGGGTGCGTGCCGGGGACAGTGGCCCGTTCGCTCCCTCCATGGATACCCGCTGCGCCGGATAGCGATCCATGTCCGGCACCATGATCGGGATCGGCGAGCACCCGACCAGGCATACGAGCAGCAGCCAGGCGCAGCGGACCATGGCGTTCGACCGGCTGGGTTCGCCGCGAGCCGCGCAGCTATTCGGAACGCAGCAGGACGGCGGCCGGAGCCTTGGTTCGCGTTGCCTCCGGCAAGCCTTCGAGCAGATCGGCCAGTTCGTCCGCGTGCTGCTCTTCCACCGCCAGGATGCCCTCCAGCATGCGGCGGGTCGTGGGGTCGCGGTCGCCTATGTACTGGATGATGTCGCGATAGCTGTCGATGGCGATGCGTTCGGCCACCACGTTCTCGGTGATCATGTCCACCAGCGAGGTGCCCTCCACGTACTCGGCATGGCTGCGGTTCACCAGCCCGTTGGGGGCGAAGTCCGGTTCACCGCCCAGTTGGACGATGCGGTCGGCGATCTGGTCGGCGTGCGACTGCTCCTCGTTCGAGTGCACCAGGAACTCGTCGGCGATGCTCTTCGACTGGATGCCCTTCGCCATGAAATGGTGGCGGCGGTAGCGCAGCACGCACACGATCTCGGTAGCCAGCGCGTCGTTCAGGAGCTTCAGCACGATCTCGCGGTCGGCGCCGTAGCCGGCGGTCACGGCACCCTCGGCGAGGTGCAGGCGGGCACGGGCGCGCAGGGTCTTCACGTCGGTCAGGGAGGTGGGCGTTTTCATCGTTTGCTCCATTCCGGGGTTGTGCGATGAAGTTCATTCTCCGCACGCCCTGCGCAGTTTCCGTTCGCCAGCGCACATTCGCGTTCCGGTGGGTGCAAGTTCCCGGGAAACTTCGTACCATCGGCCGATGGGGAAGAGGGAATCGTTCCGGGGCGGGATGGCGGCCGGGACCGGATCGAGGCGCTGGCGCCGCCCAGGCGAGTTGGTCAGGCGACAGGCGCATGACGCAGGGCTGCATCAGCCGAAGCGCGCCCGGCCATGACGTTCGCCGATCTCCTGGCGCAGCTTGTCAACGGACTGGCCAATGCCTCCACCCTGTTCCTGCTCGCCTCCGGCCTGTCGCTGATCTTCGGCGTCACGCGCGTGGTGAACTTCGCCCACGGCTCGCTCTACATGATCGGGACCTATGGAGCGATCTGGCTCGCCGAGCATCTGGGCGGCAGTGGACTCGGGTTCTGGAGCGCCGTCCTGATGGCTGCCTGTGGCGTGGCCCTGCTCGGTGCCCTCATGGAGCTCGCGGTGCTGAAGCGGATCTACGGCGCGCCGGAGCTGTTCCAGTTGCTCGCCACGTTCGCAGTGGTGCTGGTCGTCAAGGACGTTGCCTTGATGGTGTGGGGCCCGGAGGACATCCTCGGGCCGCGCGCGCCCGGCCTGACCGGTGCCGTCGAACTGGCCGGCCAGTCGATCCCCGAATACGACGTACTGCTGATCGCGCTCGGGCCCCTGGTGCTGCTGGCGTTGAAGCTGCTGCTGGAGCGCACGCGCTGGGGTGTACTGATTCGCGCCGCCACCGAGGACCGTGAAATGGTCGGCGCCCTTGGGGTGAACCAGGTGTGGCTGTTCACCAGCGTATTCGCCCTGGGCAGCGGACTCGCGGGCCTCGCGGGCGCGCTCCAGATGCCGCGCGAGCCGGCGAGCCTGGGGCTCGACCTGATCGCGATCACCGACGCATTCGTGGTCGTGGTGGTCGGTGGCCTCGGCAGCCTGGGCGGCGCCTTCCTCGCAGCGCTGCTGATCGGCATCGTGAAGGCGCTGTGCTTCGCGCTCGGCACCGTCGAGCTGTTCGGGTTCACGCTCAACTTCTCGAAGCTGACGCTGGTGGTGGAGTTCGTGCTGATGGCGTTGACCCTCGCGTTGCGCCCCTGGGGATTCGCCGGCCGACCTTTGCGCGGCCTGCGCGAGGCGCCCGGCGCGATCGAACACGTGCGCACACCCGCCCGACGTTTCTGGGTCATCGCGACGGCGATCGCGGCGTTGCTGGCGCTGTTGCCGGCGGTGGCGGACGACTACGCCCTGGTGCTCGCCACCGACTGCGCGATCTTCGCGCTGTTCGCCGCGAGCCTGCATTTCCTGATGGGGCCGGGCGGACTCACGTCGTTCGGTCATGCGGCCTACTTCGGCGTCGGGGCCTACGCAGCCGGCCTGCTGGCGAAGCAAGCGGGGGCATCGATGCTCCTGGCGCTCGTGGCGGCACCGTTCGCGGCGGCAGCGTTCGCTCTGGTCTTCGGCTGGTTCTGCGTGCGGCTCACGGGCGTCTACCTCGCCATGCTCACACTGGCGTTTGCACAGATCGTCTGGTCGGTAGCCTGGCAATGGGACGACGTGACCGGCGGCAGCAACGGTCTCGTGGGAGTCTGGCCTGCACCCTGGGCCGCGGACAAGACGCACTTCTACTGGCTGACGATCGCGCTATGCGCTGGCGCCATTGCGTTGCTGTGGCGCGTGATGCACGCACCGTTCGGCTATTCCTTGCGGGCTGGGCGCGACGCGAATCTTCGGGCCGATGCGATCGGCATCGACGTGAAGCGCGTGCAATGGATCGCTTTCCCGGCCGCCGGCGCCGCAGCAGGACTGGCGGGTGCGCTGTATGTGTACTCGAAGGGCAGTCTGGCGCCGGACGTGATGGCGATCTCGCGTTCCGTCGATGGCCTGGTGATGGTGCTGCTGGGCGGCGTGCAGACGCTGACGGGTCCGATCGTGGGCGCGGTGCTGTTCACGTGGTTGCAGGATGAGATCCTGCGGCGGACGGAGTACTGGCGGTTGATCCTGGGGCTGGCGATCCTGGGGTTGGTGTTGCTGTTTCCTCGAGGGGTGGTGGGGAGTCTGCGGCGGGTGCTTCGGGGGGGTGAGGCGTGAGCTTCGGCAAGGCTTTCTATCCAAGCTTGCGGACGTGCGGACAGATTGCCCCCACCCCAACCCTCCCCCACCGAAGGTGGGGGAGGGGGTGTACGCCCCTTCCCCCGGCTTTGCCGGGGGAAGGTAGGGATGGGGGCAAGCGGCAGTCATGACCCTCCTCACCATCGACCACCTCGAAAAACACTACGGCGGCGTCCACGCCGTAGCCGGCGTCTCGTTCTCCGTCGCCTCCGGCGAGAGGGTCGCCCTCATCGGCCCCAACGGCGCCGGCAAGACCACCTGCTTCAACATGATCGGTGGCCAGATCCGACCGGATGCCGGCCGCGTTCTGCTCGGCGGTGAAGACATCACCGGAGCCCCTCCTCGCGCGCTGTTCCGCAAGGGCGTAGGGCGCACGTTCCAGATCGCGACGACCTTCGGCTCGATGACGGTACGCGAGAACGTGCAACTCGCCCTGCTCTCCCATGCACGTCGCGCATTGCGTTTCCTGGGCGAAGCCACGGATGCAGCCGCCGAGGAAGCACGCGCGCTGCTTGCGGCCGTGGGCCTCGAAACGCAGGCCACCAGACCATGCGACCAACTCGCGTACGGCGACGTGAAGCGCCTCGAACTCGCGATGGCGCTGGCAAACGCGCCGCGATTGCTCCTGATGGACGAACCCACCGCGGGCATGGCGCCACGCGAACGGCATGAATTGATGGCGCTGGTGTCGGACATCTCCGCACAGCGTGACCTGTCGGTGTTGTTCACCGAGCACGACATGGACGTCGTCTTCGGTCATGCCGATCGCATCGTGGTGCTGGACCGCGGGCGGCTGGTGGCGCAGGGCAGTCAGGAGGAAGTGCGCGTCGATCCGGAGGTGAAGCGCATCTACCTGGGCGAATCGGCATGACGGCACCCGCGAACGACCTGCTCCTGCAGGCGACCGATCTCGCCAGCGGCTACGGCCACGCGCAGATTCTCTACGGCGTCGGTCTCGAGCTGCGGCGCGGCGAAGTGGTAGCCCTGCTCGGCCGCAACGGTGCCGGCAAATCGACGACCCTCAAGACGCTGATGGGGCTCGTGCGTGCACGCCAGGGACAGGTCACGCTGCTTGGCCGACGCATCGAAGGACTGTCGCCCTTTCGCATCTGCCGGCTCGGATTGGGATACGTTCCGGAAGAACGCCGCGTGTTCGCCGGGCTCACCGTGATGGAGAACCTGGAAGTGGCGCGACGCCCGGCCCGCGACGGCGCACCGACGTGGACGCCGCAGCGCCTCTTCGACCTGTTCCCTAACCTCGGCCGCATGCGCGACCGGCGCGGTGGCGAGATGTCCGGCGGTGAACAGCAGATGCTCACCATCTCACGCACGCTCATGGGCAATCCGCTCGCCGTGCTGCTCGACGAGCCTTCCGAAGGCCTCGCACCGGTCATCGTCGACGAGATGGCCAAGGCGATCGCGGAGCTGAAGCGCGAAGGCCTCACCATCCTGCTGTCGGAGCAGAACCTGCGCTTCGCCACCGCGATCGCCGATAGAGCAGCGATCATCGAGCGAGGCACGATCCGCTTCACCGGCACCATGGCCGAGCTGTTCGCCAATGCCGAAGTCCGCGAACAGTACCTTGCAGTCTGAGGTGAAGCCGCCCGATGGGCCTGCGGCCCTTCCTCCCCGGGGGCCGGCCGTCTTGTGGCGGACCGGCAAGAGCTACGCTGTGACAACCCTACCGATAGATGTCCGCGATACCGAACGAGAGATCGGGAAACGCCGCCGGCGAGACGGCATCCGGCCGCGCCACCTCGAACGAAGTGCGGTACCGGCCCTCCAGCGGCTCGCGATAGACCTCGATCACCTGGCGATCGACGTTGGCGATCCATACCTCGCGAATGCCGGCGCGCGCATAGACGCCAAGCTTGACGCCCCGGTCGTATTGGACGGTCGAGTCCGACACCTCGATGACCCAGAACACTTCATCGGCCCTCGGTACGTGGGCTAGCCTCGTGTCCGCCCCCGGCATCAGGATGGCGAAGTCGGGTTCCGGTTCCGAGTGCGGCGGCAAGGTGACGGAGTTCTGGCACGAGACCACGGCTCGGTCGCCGAGCCCCAGCACAAGCAGTTTGTTGAGCCGATTGACGGTGCCGATGTGCGGCCCACCGATGGGGGCCATGACCATCAGGTCGCCGTCGATCAGCTCGATCCGACTATCGGGCGCGAAGACGCCAAGGTCACCGAGCTTGTGGTAGTCCTCGACCGTCAGCTTGTAGCGGGCCGGAGGTTCCAAGGTGCGCATGATCGGTTGTCCTCGTCAGGCGGATACGAGCGAGCGATACGAAGTGAGTCTAACACCGGGATGCGACATCCTGGGATATCCCGTACCGACCCGGCTGCAGTGTAGCCTTCGACTTTTCCCCACCCCACAGCACGCTCCGGACTCCCCATGCCCACCCTCGCAGGAATCGATGTCGGCGGCACCTTCACCGACCTGGTGCTGTGGGATCCGGAGTCCGGCGACATCCGCGTGGCGAAGGTGCCGACGACGGTGCCCAACCAGGCCGTGGGAGTGCTCGAAGCGCTCGATGAAGCCGACGCCGACCTCGCCCGCATCGAGGTCATCATCCACGGCACGACGACGACGACCAACGCGCTGCTGGAGCGCAAGATCGCGCGCGTGGGGCTCATCACGACGCAAGGCTTTCGCGACGTGCTGGAACTGGGTCGCCGCACCCGGCCCACACCCTACGGACTAACCGGCACGTTCGTCCCGCTCATTCCGCGCGAACTGCGCATGGAAGTGCCCGAGCGCATCAGCGCCGAGGGCGAAGTGCTGGTGCCGCTCGATGAAGACGCGGTGCGAGCCGCGGTGCGCAGGCTGCTGGCCGCCGATTGCGAATCGCTGGTGATCCATTTTCTCCACAGCTATCGCGAGCCGAAACACGAACTGCGCGCCGTCGCCATCGCGCGCGAGCTCTGGCCGAACGGTTACCTCACGGCCGGGCACGCGATCCTCGCGGAGTACCGCGAATACGAGCGCGGTGTTGCTGCGGCCGTGAATGCCTCCGTGCAACCCGTGCTGCAGCGCTACCTGCGCCAACTGCGACTCGGGCTGATCGACGGCGGTTTCGATCGCGAACTGCTGGTGATGCAGGGCAACGGCGGCACGGTGGCTGCCCAGATCGCACACGAAAATGCAGTGAGTTCGGTGATGTCCGGCCCGGCGTCCGGCGTCATCGCTGCCGCAGCGACCGGCCGGTCCGCGGGCATCTCGCGGCTGATCACCTACGACATGGGCGGCACGTCGACCGACGTCGCTCTGGTGGAAGGCGGGTCGCCGCAACTGTCCTCCGAACTCGAACTCGAGTACGCGATGCCGATCCACGTACCCATGGTGGACGTGCATTCGATCGGTGCGGGCGGCGGCTCGATCGCACGCGTCGACGACGCCGGCATGCTGCAGGTGGGCCCGGAGAGCGCGGGCGCGCGGCCTGGCCCGATCTGCTACGGCCGCGGCGGCACCGAACCGACCATCACCGACGCCAACCTGGTGCTCGGCCGTCTCGATGGGACCAAGCTGCTGGCCGTGGATGCCGCCGTGACCCTGGACTCGGTGCGATCGATCATCCTCGCGCGCATCGGAGAACCGCTCGGCCTCGATGCCGACGCGGCCGCCGCCGCGATCATCCGCATCGCCAACGACCGCATGGCTGGCGCCATCCGCATGGTCAGCCTGGCCCGCGGCCATGATCCGCGCGACTTCGCGCTGTTCGCGTTCGGCGGCGCGGGACCGTTGCACGCGTGCGCGCTGGCGCGCGAACTCGGGATTCCTCGGGTGCTGATCCCCGCCCGGCCGGGTCTCACCAACGCGCTCGGTTGTGCGGTGGCGGACCTGCGGCACGACTACGTGCGCACGGTCAACGTGGCTTTGCCCGATCTGCCTGACACGCTCGTGCAATCGGTGCTCGAAGCCCAGGTCGCGGAAGGTCACTCGATGATCGAACGCGAAGGCGCGACCGTCGAGCGGATCGACTGCGTCTTCGAGGCGGACATGCAGTTCCAGGGACAGAGCCACCTGCTCGCGATTCCCATCGACCGGCCGGACATCACAGCCGCCCAGCTCCGCGCGGCTTTCGAGACGGCCTACTGGCAGCGCTTCCAGGTGCGGCTGCCGGAGATCCGGCCGGTGCTCGTCAACCTGCACACCGCGGTCATCGGCCGGCGTACGCCGCTGTCCTTCGAAGCGCTGGGGCGCGGTGCACCCGCCACGTCGCTCGACAAGGCCTGCATCGGCCGGCGACCGGTCTGGTTCGAGGGCGGACGCGTCGACACGCCGGTCTATCGCCGCGAATGGTTGCCGGAAGGCGCGAACTTCGCCGGCCCCGCCATCATCGAACAGCTCGACACCACCATCGTCCTGGAGCCCGGCAATCGCGCTGAGCGCGATCCCCTGGGCAACTTGCTGGTGCAGGTGTCGTAGCCGCAACGACAAGACCACAACCATCGGGAGACCCGCCACATGAAACGCCTAGCTCTCTTCGCATTCGCCCTGTTCGCCCTGGCGCGCCCCGCCCTGGCCGACGACTTCGCCGTCGAACGACTGCGTCCGCAGGGGTTGTTCGCGTCGCCGATGTTCTCGCAGGTGACCACCGTGATCGAAGGCAAGCTGATCTTCGTCAGCGGCCAGGTCTCGTGGGACGACAAGGGCAAGGTCATGTTCCCCGGCGACCTGCGCGCACAGACCCGCCAGACGTTCGAGAACATGAAGATCGCGCTCGCTGCCGCCGGCGCCACCATCGACGACGTGCTCAAGTTCACCATCTACGTCGTGAACCTCGATCGCGAGAAGTGGAAGATGGTGGGCGAGGAGCGGGCAAAGTACATCAACCCCGAAAAGGCGCCGGCAAGCACGATGGTGGGCGTGCCCGGGCTGGTGCTGGAGGATCTGCTGATCGAGATCGAGGCGGTGGCGGTGATCGCGGATTAGTGGGGTTGCAGTCCGCAGGAGACGCTGAGGGCACCAGCCGTACTTCCCCTCCCCCACGCGCAGCGTGGGGGAGGGTTAGGGTGGGGGCAACGTACGGTTGCATCGCCACGATCGCCTGCCCCCATCCCAACCTTCCCCCGGCGTAGCCGGGGGAAGGAGTGCCTATGGCATTCACCGCGAGGCGCTCGCGCATTACGTCCCCTCCCCCGCGCGCAGCGTGGGGGAGGGTTAGGGTGGGGGCAAACGGGCGGTTGCAATGCCACGATCGCTTGCCCCCATCCCAGCCTTCCCCCGGCGTAGCCGGGGGAAGGAGTGCCTGCGGCATTCACCGCGAGGCGCTCGCGCATTGCGTCCCCTCCCCCACGCGCAGCGTGGGGGAGGGTTAGGGTGGGGGCAGCGTACGGTGGCATTTCCACGATCGCCTGCCCCCATCCCAGCCTTCCCCCGGCGTAGCCGGGGGAAGGAGTGCCTGCGGCATTCACCGCGAGGCGCTCGCGCAT
>JAIEQG010000130.1 GCA_019747905.1 Burkholderiales bacterium | reverse complement strand
TACATCCCCTCCCCCATCGAAGATGGGGGAGGGTTAGGGTGGGGGCGGCCCCTCGCCGGGTGGCTCATGCCATGCGCCTCCCATCAGCCGTGCAGGTTCTACCGACGTTACATCGGCGCCAGCAGGCATTCGCCTTGCCGTCGATCCCCATGCGCTGCATGGGGCCCCTCTCCGGGTGGCTCATGCCATGCGCTCCATTTCCATCTCGATGCGTTCGTACTCGCCTTTCAGCGTCTTGTCGACGCCGAGGAAATACTTGTCGAACGTATCCCAGAAGTCACCGTAGCAGCGCTTCAACGTCTTCAATCGTTCGGGGTCGAGCGGTTCGGTGCTGCCCGCGACCGTCTCCTGGACGGCGGTGAAGCGCGGCGGCAGCAGCTTGCGCTTCTCCTGCGTGTCCTCGTCCAGCCGGATGTCGGCCGGCGTGGTGGTCCAGAGCTTCAACAGCGGATCCATCTGTTTCGCGATCTTCGGCCAGCCGTCGAGGAACTCCTTGCGCTTGCGTGTGCCGTCGAGGTCGTCGGGTTCGCAGTTCATGAGAGTGTCCTGGTTTGCCTGCAGCGCCGCGTGCTCGTACAGAAGACCGCTTTCCGGGTCCGTCAGTTCGGCCCAGCGGGCCAGTTCGTCCTTGCGCTGCCTCTGGTGCTCTTCCATCATGTCCCGGAGCGATTCCACGAAGCGCTTCGGATTGAAGTTCTTGGAAGAGAGCATCATCCGGCGATTGAAGTACGACAGCGACCGGCTCAGCATCGATCCGAACGCGAGCAGCGCGAACTTGAAGGCTTCGAGCTTCTCCGCATCCTGCAAGGTGGGTGCCGAGGCAAGGGCCGTGTTGAACTCCTCGATGCCCTTCAGCAGCGCCTCGATGCGTTCGGCATCGTCCTTCAGCAGTTCGTTCTTGTCCTTCAACGTGCCCTGGATGTCGGCGCGGGCCAGCTCGATCGACGTGCGGCATTCCGCGCGGGTACGCGTCTCGACGGCACCCAGGGCCACTTCGATCTGGATGGCCTTGTAGTTCTTGTCGTACAGGTCGTGGACGCAATCGTGCAGCCGCTTGTACGCGTGGAGCGATTCGATCACGGCGCACAGCGCTGCGAAATCCTTCACGGGGGCGGCGGCAGTGCCACCAGTGCCGCCATCGCCGGCGGGCGTCATGGAGGCCTCGCGGCCGCCGATGCGCTGGATCTCCTTCACCACGCCGCGCCACAGTTCGTCGCGGCGGCCGCGCGAGGCTTCCCCCATGTCCGCACCGATCCACGCCGAACCGTTCGGTACCCGTGAGGCCTTCGGCCGCGGGATCGCGGTCTCGCGCACCTGGATCTGCACCACGCGCTTGTGCGATTCCTCCGCCCAGAGGAGCTCGTCCCGGCAGTTGTTGGACTTCGCCCAGTTGGCGGTGAGGAAGATGCAGAAGACTTCGCAGCCGGTGATCTCTTCCTTCAGGCGGCGCTGCCAGTCCTCGCCCGCCTCGATGCCGTCCTGGCGATCGAGGTCGTGCCACGCTTCGAGCGGATGCTCGTCGTAGCGAGTCGCCTGCATCTGGTTCAGGAGTTCCTGCAGCACCGCCTTGTCTTCGCGGCTGTAGCTCAGGAACACGCGTCGTGGTGCCATGCCGTGATCGTGCGGAATCCGAGTCAGGCTGCCACCCGGGCAACGCTCCGAAGAGGCTGGGGCGTTCGGGCGAGGCCGAAGTCTAGACTTCTGGTGGACTGAATTCCAGTCTCGGGCCGGCAGGTTGCCGGCCAGGGCCCACCGACGGGCCCTAGAACCGCAGCAGGTAGGCGAGCCCGAGCTGGTGGGCGACGTAGCGCGTTTCGCTGCCGCCGTAGCCGGCGTAGGTGACGGAGTCCGTGGGGGTGGAGCGGATGTAACGGTACGAAAGATCGAGCGACTGGCCCGCAGCGAACGCGAAGTTGTAGCCGATCGCCCCGATCAGTGTCGTCGATTCGATACGGTAAGCCCAGCGCGCGATGCCGTCGTCGAACGCGTCGTCCGTGGCGGTGGCCTTGGCGATGCTGGACAGCGGCGCCGACGACTGCGTGGTGGACACCGTATCGCCGCGCCGGTACTCGCCGCCGAAATACAGAGTATCGCGCCCGAACAGGGAATAGTCGACGTTGAGCTTCGCCGACCAGTCACGCGTGTCGAACACGGCGTCGTGGGCGTTGCGCGCGTTGTAGGCCGCCACGCCCAGCACCTCGATGCGATCGGTGACCGGCTTGCGCACCGACACGCCGGCGGATGCGCGATAGCCGTCGCGCAGGGTGGAGCGGTACTGGTCGCCCGACACGCGGACGAACACGCCGAACGTGGGAGCGCTGTACTCGCCCGAAGGCCGGAACTGCCACGTGCCCTGCACGCCATAGAGAACGCGCGAAAGGCCGTCGAACTCGAGGAACTTCTCGCCGCCCACGAAACCGTTGACCACGAAACGCGTGCGTTCGGTCAGCGGGAAAATGAAGTTCTTGCCGAGGTTCAATCCAAGGTACTGGTCGCTCAGGACGTCGGGGCTGCCTTGCGGTGCCCGCGTCACGTTGCTGTCGCGGTTGTAACCGACTTCGAGGTTGAGCCCGAGCGGTGCGCCGTGAGCGCTTGCCGCGAGGGTAGCCAACAGTGGCGCACAGGCTGCATGGAGGAGATACTTCGAAGACCGGCCCAGCATTGCCTGCGCCATCACGCCCCCCTTACGCCGACTCGAGCACCAGGCCGGCGTGTTCGCGTTGCACGTGGAACCGGATCTTCGGCCACATGTCCTGCACCACTTTCATCTCGTACGCGGTGGCCGTCAGCACGGCGACCGCGTCTGCCGCATCGTACGCTATGCGCCCGGCATTGCCGTCCACGAACCGGTCGAGTTCCGCCGGGTCGTCTGCCGACACCCAGCGGGCGCAAGTGTAGGACGACTGGATGATGCGCGCTTCCACGCCGTATTCGTGCTTGAGGCGGTGGGCTGCCACTTCGAACTGCAGCGCGCCGACGGCGCCGAGCAGGAGGATGGTGCTGCGCAGCGGACGGAACACCTGGATCGCGCCTTCTTCGCCGAGCTGCATGAGGCCGGTGCGCAGCTGCTTGGTCTTGAGCGGGTTTACCACCTCGATGCCGCGGAAGATCTCGGGCGCGAAGAAGGGCAGGCCGGTGAACTGCAACGGCTCGGCCCCTTCGGTCAACGTGTCGCCGAGCTGCAGGCCGCCGTGCGTGGGAATGCCGATGATGTCGCCGGCGTAGGCCTCGTCGAGCAGTTCGCGCCGCTGCGAGAGGAACGACACCACGTTGTTCGGCCGCATCTCCTTGCCGGTGCGCTGCACCGTGAGGCGCATGCCGCGCTCGAAGCGGCCCGAGCACACGCGGATGAACACGACGCGGTCGCGATGGGCCGGATCCATGTTCGCCTGGATCTTGAACACGACGCCGGAGAACTTGGCGCGGTCCGGCTCCACCGGCCCTTGCACGGCGAGGCGCGCCTGCGGCGGCGGGGCGATGTCGACCAGCGCGTCGAGCACTTCGCGCACACCGAAATTGTTGATCGCCGAGCCGAAGAAGACCGGCGTCTGCTTGCCGGCGAGAAAATCGTCGCGCGAGAAATTCGGGGTGGCCGCCTGCACCAGCTCGATGTCGTGGCGGGCGTGTTCGAGCTCGGCGCCGAAGCGCTCGACCGCCGCCGCGTTGTCCAGGCCCTCGAGGATCTCCTCGTTGCCGCCGGCACGATCCTCGCCCGGCTTGAAGACGCGGATGCGATCCTGTGCGAGGTCGTACACGCCGTGGAAGCGCTTGCCCATGCCGATGGGCCAGGAGAACGGCACTGCCGCCATGCCCAGCGTGCGCTCGATCTCGTCGATCAGGTCGAGCGGTTCGCGCACTTCGCGGTCGAGCTTGTTGATGAAGGTGATGATGGGCGTGCCGCGCGAGCGGCACACTTCGAGCAGCCGCAGGGTCTGCGCCTCCACGCCGTTGGCCGCGTCGATCACCATCAGGGCCGCGTCCACCGCGGTCAGCACCCGGTAGGTGTCTTCCGAGAAGTCCTGGTGGCCCGGGGTGTCGAGCAGGTTCACCACCTTGTCGCGGTATTCCATCTGCATGACCGAGCTCGCCACCGAGATGCCGCGCTGCTTCTCGATCTCCATCCAGTCGGACGTGGCGTGGCGGCTCGCCTTGCGTGCCTTGACGCTGCCGGCGATCTGGATGGCACCGGCGAACAGCAGCAGCTTCTCCGTGAGCGTGGTCTTGCCCGCGTCGGGGTGGGAGATGATGGCGAAGGTGCGGCGCTGGGCGACGCGCTCGCGCAGCTCGGACTGAGTGAGGTCGGACATATCCTGGGGGAGGTGGGCCTGCCCGTGCCAGCAGGGACTGGACGAGAGCCAAGCCGCCCATTTTACGGGGTTCTTTCCGGGATGCCGAGCGCCGACCGCTTGCCGCGGGACTTTGCGTTAGCGGGCCCGTGCGCCCCGCCCACTACGCCTGCCCGCGCCGGCCGCTGGCCCGTCGCGGAGGCCTGCTTCGGCGAAGTGTGCGACCATGCGGGTGGCCCGGAACGACGGCGGGGTCAGAACCGCCGCGACCGGGCCGCTGCACACCAGGGGAGGAGAGGGATTGGACAGGTCCGTCAGGCGCGTCCTGCTCGCATCGGCCGTGGGCTCGGCGCTCGAGTGGTACGACTTCTTCATCTACGGGACGGCCGCCGCCCTGGTCTTCGGGGAGCTGTTCTTCCCCAAGGCCGATCCGGCCGTGGGTACCCTGCTCGCCTTCGCGTCGTTCGGCGTCGGCTTCTTCGCACGCCCCTTCGGCGGCATCGTCTTCGGACACCTGGGTGACCGGATCGGACGCAAGCCGGTCCTCGTGATCACGTTGCTCCTGGTCGGTGCGGGGACCTTTCTCATCGGCCTCCTGCCGACTTACGAATCCGCTGGCGTATGGGCGCCGATCCTGCTGGTGCTGCTGCGGCTGGTGCAGGGCTTCGGAGCCGGGGCCGAGTACGGTGGCGCGGTGATCATGGCGGTAGAGCACGCGCCGCCGGGCAAGCGCGGGTTGTACGGCAGCTTCGCCCCGCTCGGCGTCACCATCGGCATCCTGCTCGCGAACGGGGTGTTCGCGCTGTTCGCCTCGCTGCCGAAGGAAGAGTTCCTGTCCTGGGGCTGGCGCGTACCGTTCCTGCTCTCCATCGTGCTGATCCTCGTGGGCTTCTACATCCGCGCCAAGGTGAGCGAGACGCCGGTGTTCAGCGAAATCGCCGCCAAGAACAAGGCGGCGCGCTCGCCGGTGGTCGAGGCGGTGAGGAAACATCCGCGCGAGTTCCTCGTGGTGGTGGGTGCACGGCTTGCCGAGAACGGACTGGGCTACCTCTTCCCGGTCTTCGCCCTGAGTTACATGACCCAGCAGCTGCATCTGCCGAAACCGATGATCCTGCAGGGCAACATGCTGGCCTACGGGGTGCAGCTGCTGACGATCCCGTTCTTCTCCTGGCTTTCGGATCGCATCGGGCGCCGGCCCGTGTACATGGGCGGGGCGATATTCTCGATCGCCTTCGCGTTTCCGTTCTTCCTGATGGTGAACACGCAGAGCCAGCCGATCATCTATCTCGCGCTGATTCTGGCCATCGCCGTGGGGGTCGCGGCGATGTTCGGTCCGCAGGCGGCCTATTTCTCCGAACTGTTCGGGGCGCGGCTGCGCTACAGCGGCTTCGCGTTCGCGCGCGAACTGGGATCCATCCTTGCCGGCGGGCCGGCACCGTTCATCGCGGCCTCGCTGCTGATCTGGGGTGGTGGCCAGCCCTGGGCAGTGGCGGGCTACATGATCCTGCTCGCGGCAATCACCACGCTCGCCGTCTACCTTGGGCCGGAGACCTACCGAATCGACATCTCCGCCCAGGACAGGCCCTAGATTTCAGCCCGGATCAACCAGAGCAACAGAGGAGAATGGCAATGGATGTACGCGCAGCAGTCGCGCACAAGGCGGGCGCACCGCTCACGCTGGAGACGGTGCAACTGGAAGGTCCGCGCTCGGGCGAAGTGCTGGTGGAGATCAAGGCGACCGGTATCTGCCACACGGACGAATACACCCTCTCCGGTGCCGATCCGGAAGGCCTGTTCCCCGCCATCCTCGGGCACGAAGGCGCCGGAGTCGTGGTCGACGTGGGCCCGGACGTGAAGAGCCTTAGAAAAGGCGACCATGTCATCCCGCTGTACGTGCCCGAATGCCGCGAATGCGAATACTGCGTCTCGCACAAGACCAACCTGTGCCAGTCGATTCGCCTCACGCAAGGCAAGGGCCTCATGCCCGACGGTTCGAGCCGCTTCTCAATCGGCGGCCAGCCGATCCTTCACTACATGGGCACCTCGACATTCGCGAACTACACCGTAGTGCCGGAGATCGCGCTGGCGAAGATCCGCGAGGACGCACCCTTCGACAAGGTCTGCTACATCGGGTGCGGCGTGACCACCGGCGTCGGTGCCGTGATCAACACCGCGAAAGTGGAGCCGGGCGCGAACGTTGTGGTGTTCGGCCTGGGCGGCATCGGCCTCAACGTCGTGCAAGGCGCGCGCATGGCCGGTGCGAACATGATCGTCGGCGTCGACCTGAATCCGAAGCGCGTGGCGCTGGCTCGGAAGTTCGGCATGACCCACTTCGTGAACCCGAAGGACATGAAGGAAGACGAACTGGTCCCGCACCTCGTGAACCTGACCAAGGGTGGGGCCGACTACAGCTTCGAATGCATCGGCAACGTGAAGGTGATGCGGCAGGCGCTGGAATGCTGCCACAAGGGCTGGGGGGTGTCGGTGATCATCGGCGTGGCCCCGGCGGGTGCGGAGATTTCGACGAGGCCGTTCCAGCTCGTGACCGGCCGCGTCTGGAAGGGCACGGCCTTCGGCGGTGCCCGCGGGCGGACCGACGTGCCGAAGATCGTGGACTGGTACATGGAAGGGAAGATCAACATCGACGACCTGATCACGCATACGCTCAAGTTCGAGGACATCAACAAGGGCTTCGATCTGATGCATGCGGGGGAGTCGATTCGCAGCGTCGTCGTGTATTGAGGTTGCTGGAACAGCGTGAACCACGAAGGACACGAAGGCACACGAAGGAAGTCGGTGGCGTGTTTCCCTCGAATCGGGTTGCTTTCCTTCGTGTCCCTTCGTGTCCTTGGTGACCTGCGTGGTGAAAGATGTTCAGCCTCAAGTTCCACAATTGCCTGACCCATTGAATACGATCTCGGAACACCGCTGCTTCGACGGCATCCAGGGCTACTACGCCCACGCTTCGGCTGAGATCGGCCTCGACATGCGCTTCGCGGTCTTCCAGCCGCCCCAGGCACGCACCGGACCGGTGCCGGTCGTGTACTACCTCGCCGGCCTGACCTGCACCGAGGAAACCTTCGTCATCAAGGCCGGCGCGCAGCGAATCGCGGCGGAACTCGGCCTCATGCTGGTTGCGCCGGACACCAGCCCGCGCGGGGCCGATATCCCGGGTGAGACGGATGCCTGGGATTTCGGCGTCGGCGCGGGGTTCTATGTCGACGCGACCGCCGACCCCTGGTCGAAGCACTATCGCATGTACAGCTATGTGACGCGCGAGCTTCCCGCCGTGATCGCCGCCGCCTTTCCCGCCGATGCGCGGCGTCAAGGCATCTTCGGTCACTCGATGGGTGGGCACGGAGCACTCGTGTGCGCACTGCGCAACCCGGGGGTGTATCGGTCGGTCTCCGCGTTCGCGCCGATCAGCGCACCGATGCAGTGTCCCTGGGGTATCAAGGCGTTCGGCGGCTACCTGGGGCCGGACCGTTCGAAATGGCGCCAATACGATGCGAGCGAACTGGTGCGGGCGCAGCCCTTCGGCGGCTTGATCCTGGTCGATCAGGGGCTCGCGGACAAGTTTCTCGCGGAGCAGTTGAAGCCGGAGCTGTTCGAGGCCGCGTGCCGCGGCAGCGGGCAGTGCCTCAAGCTGCGGCGGCACGGCGGCTACGACCACGGCTACTTTTTCATCGCCACGTTCATGGAAGACCATCTGCGGCACCACGCGGCGGAGTTATCGGCGTGAGTGTCGTGGTGGGCCGATGTGTTGCCCCCATCCCGGCCTTCCCCCACGCTAGTGCGCGGGGGAAGGAGAAAGATGCGACGATCGGTGAGACTGATCGTCGGAGCCTGGGACGGCCCCCATCCCGGCCTTCCCCCACCGGAGGTGGGGGAAGGGGTGTACGGCCCCCTCCCCCGGCTACGCCGGGGGAGGGTTGGGGTGGGGGCAGACCGATGACATGTGACGAAGTCGTTGTTCGAATCGAGGCCGCCTCATGCAGAAACTTCTGATCTACCAATCCCTGTGGGCCATGGAACGTCGCCGCCCTGACGGCCTCGAGTGGACCCTCGACGAAAAGCTCACGATGATCCGCGACGCCGGCTTCGACGGCTGCGGCGTGCGCTTCTTCGACTACAACTACGCGAAGGAAGTCACGACCTTCCTGCGTGCGCACGGCATGACGTGGCAGGCACAGTGCTACCCGAAGACGATCGACGATCTGAAGCCGATTCTCGAACACGTCAGGGAACTGGGTGCCGACCACATCAACCTGCAGCCCGACGTGCGTCCCTATCGGCTCGAGGAATGCATTCCGTACATCGAGGGCTGGCGCCGCCTCGCTCACGACGCGAAGATTCCCGTGCATATCGAGACGCACCGGGACCGGATGACCACGGACCTTTTCTTCACGCTGCATCTGCTCGATTGCTTCCCGGACATGCGCCTGACGGGCGATATCTCGCACTACGTCGTCGGCCGGGAGTTCGCATGGCCGATCTCGGACGAGAACCACGCGCTGATGCATCGCATCCTCGACAACTGCTGGGGATTCCACGGACGGGTGGCGAGCCGCGAGCAAGTGCAGATCCAGATCAGTTTTCCCCACCACAAGGAATGGGTCGATCTCTTCATGGGCTGGTGGGAATACGGCTTGCGCAGCTGGCGCCGCCGCGCGCCCAAGGACGCGACGTTCACGTTCCTGTGCGAACTGGGTCCGAAGGAGTACGCGATGACCGGGCCGGACGGCTACGAGTTGTCCGACCGCTGGCAGGAAGCGCTGATGCTGAAGGACATGATCCGCCAGCTCTGGGCACGGTTGGAGGCCGAGGAGCGGGAGGGATCAGCGGCGGTCAGGGCTGCCTGAAGGGGGGGCGGCACAGGAACAGGGTTCCCGGCGATCCCGGGGGGGGGTGCAAACAGTCGCACCGGGCCCGGTAGTTGCTGACACAATGCGGGGTACAGACCGGACTCACGGTCGAATAGACGGTGATGCTCACCCAAGAGCTCACCCACCGGAGGAGACCACTCTGCCGTGCCCACCATAGCCACCCTGAAGCAGGTGAAGCGCGCGCTCATCGACCGCCATGTGCGGCGCGACGACATGAAGGGGCTCGGTCAGGTCGTGCTGACGTTGGTGCCCCTGGGGCTGCTCTGGGTTGCCGCAGCTTGGGCGGCCGACGTGGCCTGGTGGCTGGTTCTGCCGGTCGTGGCCGCCATGAGCCTGTTCCTGCTGCGCTCTTTCGTCCTGATGCACGAATGCGGCCACGGCAGCCTGTTCCGAACGGAACCCTTCAATCGTGCCTTCGGCTTCCTCTTCGGGGTCGTGACCGGCATGCCTCAGTACGTGTGGTCGCGGCATCACCATCACCACCATTCGACCAACGGCAACTGGAACCGGTATCGCGGGCCCTTGAACATCATTCCCGTCGACGAGTACGCCGCGATGTCTGCGCGAGAGCAGCGCCGGTACCGGAATGCGCGCAGCATCTGGTTGGCACCCATCGCCGGGTTCTTCTACCTGATCTTCAACCCGCGGATCAACTGGCTGATCGGCACTGTCGGGTTGTTCCTGCACGTCGTCCAGGGCAAGTTCGCCCATCCCGAGACTTCCCTCAAGACGCTCGCCACCGGGTTCAAGACTCCCCATTGGGCCTCGTGGCAGGAGTACCGGCACATGAGTCTCAACAATCTCGTGCTGGTGCTCGCGTGCGGGGCGATGGCCTGGGCCGTCGGGCCGACGCTGTTCTTCCTGTGCTGGACCGTCAGCCTCTCGGTCGCAGGCGGGGCGGGCATCGTGCTCTTCACGGTGCAGCACAACTTCGAGCATTCCTACGCGAGCCACGACGAGGGCTGGGACTACGACCGCGCCGCCCTCGAAGGGACGAGCTTCCTGGTGCTGCCGGGCTGGTTGAACTGGTTCAGCGCCAACATCGCGTACCACCACGTGCACCACCTGTCCGCCCGAATTCCGAACTACTGCCTGGCCCAATGCCACAACGAGTACCAGCACCTCTTCACGAGGGTCACGCGCATCCGGTTGTCCGAGATCCCAGGGGCGTTGCGCTGCATTCTCTGGGACACGCGCTTGCGCTGCATCGTATCGGTCGCGGAGTACGACCGGCAGCGGAGCGTGCCTGTGACCGGCGCTTGAGATACCCCGCTAGTCCAAGAACCCGGCGTCCAGTCCCAGTTCCGGCAGGCGAGTGCGGTAGACGTCCATGACGTCGCGGGCGAGTCTGCCGTCCGCGCCGGTCAGTGTTTTCGCGGCAGGGACAGCCGGCTTCAGGAACGCGGCACCGTCCTGCCATCGGTTGAGCGCGGCGTAACTTTGCGCGAGCCGTACCTGTCGCACGGCGAGCGCCGTGGGCGCCATGCCGGCCTCCTGCGCTTTTGCGAGCGAGTCGCTCAAGGGCACCAGCGATTCCTTGAAGCGTTGCTGGCTCTGCAGTTGCACAGCGAGGCCCAACAGGGCCTCCGATTGTTCTGCCGGACCCAGTTCTTCGGCGCGCTGGGCCGCTGACCGATGGAAGGCTTCGGCATCAGCGCTGCGGGCTTCGGTTTCGCTGGTCTTCGCTTCGCGCTGGTATTGCTCTACGACGTCCTTCTTGGAGGCACAGCCGGCGAGGGTCGCCGCCAGGACGATGGTGAGGGCCAGGGGATATGGGCATTTCATGGGCAGCATGGTAGCGGGCTTGAGCGGTCACTGGAAACATCCCGCCCTACTCGGTGCCGGCCCGGGACCACGATACCTTGGCGCGCTGCTTGCTCGAGTCGCCGTGCTATCTTCCAGCCACTTGAGCCCCTTCGCCCATGTCCATGCGCCTCGAACGCATCCGCATCGAATTCGACGCCGAGCAGGACCGGCTACTGCTACGGATCCTCATCGACGGCGGGTCGGAAGTGTCGCTCTGGCTCACCCGACGTTGCGTCAAGCGTCTCTGGGACGCGCTGCTCAAGATGGCGGAGTGGAAGCCCGAGATCCAACTCCAGGCGACCGACGAGGCGCGCAAGGCCGTCCTGCACTTCGAGCATGAAAGGGCGCTGCAGGAGGTGAAGTTCTCGCGCCCGGGCGAAGACGAACCCGTGCTGGCCGAGCCGCGTACGCAGCCGCTCGGGCCCGAGCCGCTGCTGATCACCCGGATCCAGGCGCGGCGTGCGCCGGAGGGACGCACGCAACTGGCCCTGTTGCCCAACGAAGGGCAGGGAGCACACCTGTCCCTCAACGACAATCTGCTCCACGGTCTCATGAAGCTGGTCCAATCGGCCGTATCGAAGGCGGAGTGGGAACTGCCGCTCGAGTTGCCCAAGTCCGGCGCGTTGGCCATCGACGCAGGCGAGCGCACGATCAACTAGCCATACCGCCGTCGATCGAGGGCGCGAGCATCTGCCGGTGCGGCGCTACTTCGATGCGTCCCTGCGTTGCCGCGCGAGCGTCGCGAGCACGTCCTTGACCTCGCGTCGCAGTTCACCATCGTCCCACGGCTTCGAGAAGTACTTGTGGACCGCTCCCAGGTTGATGGCGTCGGTCACGCTCTTCAGGTCCGCGTATCCCGACAGCACGATGCGCACCGTATCGGGGTAGAGGTCCTTCACGCGGCTCAGGAACTCGACCCCCCCCGTGCCCGGCATGCGCTGGTCGGCGATCACCAGATCCACTGCATTGGTTGCGAGCAGTTCGAGGCCGCGCTCGGCCGATTCGGCCGACAGGATGCGATAGCCGTCTGGTCGCAACAGCCGCGTCAGCGCTGCGCGGACATTCTGTTCGTCGTCGACGAAGAGCAAGGTCGGGGCTCCGTCGGGACGATTCAGCATGCTGACATCCATCCGATGGCGCTCGCTCAGATAACGCGTACAGGTTTCCGACGGCTCGGGGCGTGAAAAATAGTAGCCCTGGATCTCGTCGCAGCCGATGGACGAGAGGAAGGCAAGCTGGGTGAACGTCTCGACGCCTTCCGCCACCACCTTCAGGTTGAGGCTGTGCGCCATGGAGACGACGGCACGGGTGATCAGCGCGGCTTCCGGGTTCTTCGTGACGTCCTTGATGAAGGACCGATCGACCTTCAGCGTATCGAGCGGCAGGCGACGCAGGTACGCGAGGCTCGAGTAGCCGGTCCCGAAGTCGTCGATCGAGATCCGGATGCCGGCAGACTGCAACTCGCGCAACGACGCGATCGCGATGCTGTCGTTCTGCATCAACACCGTCTCGGTGATCTCGATCTCGATCAGGTTCGGCGGAGTGTCGTATTCGCGCACGATGTCCATTACCCGCCGGCTCATGGCCGCCGACAGCAATTGGCGTGTGGACACGTTGACGGCGATGGGAACGGGGTCGAGCCGAGCACCGATCCAGTCTGCGATCTGGGCGCAGACGGTTCTCAGGACCCATTCCCCGACGGCGGCGATCAGCCCATTGCTCTCGAGGATGGGGACGAACTTCGCCGGCGAGATGGGGCCTTCGGTCGGGTGGGTCCAGCGCAGCAGCGCCTCGAACCCGCCGATGGTGCCGTCGGCGATGTTGACCTTGGGCTGGTAGTGCAGGGCGAACTCGCGATTCTCCAGGGCACGGCGGAGGTGGGCATCCATCTCGAGATGCTCCGTGGCGACCGCGTTCATCTCCTCCGCGTAGTAGTGGAACTGGTTGCGACCCAGTTCCTTAGCGCGATGCATGGCAGCGTCGGCGTTGCGCAGCAGTGTCTCCGCATCCTTGCCGTCCTGGGGGAAGACGCTGGCACCCACGCTGCAGGTCACGTGAAACGTGCGATCGTCCAGGTGCATCGGCTCGGACACCGCCGCGAGCAGGCGTTGGCACAGGCCCGTGCCGTTCGCCACGTCGGCGGATTCGGAGGTCACCACCACGAACTCGTCGCCGCCGTACCGGGCAACGATGTCGTCCGGCGAAGCGCATTCCCGTATGCGTTCGCCGATGAGCCGGATGATGCGGTCGCCGGTGCCGTGCCCGAGGCTGTCATTGATGACCTTGAAATTGTCCAGATCGATGAATGCGACGGTAAGCGGGATCTCGAAACGGCGGTCGTGTGCCAGTTCCTGTTCCAGGCGCACGCTCAGCAACTGCCGGTTGCTCAAGCCTGTGATGCCGTCGTAGTAGGCCAGGTAGTGGACCTTGCGCTCCTTCGCCAGCGAGTCGAGTGCGAAGGCGATGTCGCTCGACAGCTCCTTGAGAAGCGCGATCTCCTCCTGGTCGAAGATGTTCGTTTCGGCGCCGCACAGGACGAGGATGGCCGTGGGCTGGTTCTCGACGATGAGCGGCAGTGCCACCAGCGACCGATAGCCGCGTTCGAGCGCCTGGGCCTTGAAGCGGACTGCGGGGTCGTTGGCGATGTCGTTCGAGACGAACGGAACACCGCTGCGCAAGGCCCGCAGGCCGGCACCGGGGTCTTCCGTCTGGTCGTCCAGGCTCCTCGATACCTCATCGAGATAGCCATCGTCGTGCCCGACCGACACGATCGGTCGCACACGGGTGCGATCGGGCGTCGGGACTCCGACCCAGGCCAGGCGAAAGTGCCCCGATTCGACGGCGATCCTGCAGGCCTCGCGGTAGAGAGTCGCCTCGTCGGTGGCGCGCAGCATCGCCGAATTGATGCTGCTCAACACTTCGCGAATGCGGCTCAACCGCGCGATCTTTTCGGCCTGCAGCTTGGTCTCGGTGATGTCGCGTGCGAGACCGTCGAACCGGATGATTCTGCCTGCGGTGTCGTGCACCGGTGTCGCACGGTCATGCAACCAGCGCAGTTCGCCGTCCTTGCGCACGATGCGGTACTCGACGTCGAACGCTGCGCCTTCGAGCGCCCGCTTCCATAGCGCTGCGACGCGTGCCCTATCGTCCGGATGGACGATCTCGAGCCACAGGCCGGCATCGGTGAAGAAGTCCTTGGACTGGCGCTGGCATATGTCTTCGACGGCCTGATTGAGATACACGAGGCGTGGGGGGAGGCCCGACTTCGACCAGACGATATCCGCGAGCGAACCCAGGATGCCGTCCAGCCGTTCCTTGGTTGCGGCGAGTTCCTTCTCCGCTTCGAGCCGCGCCCGGCGTTGTTCGGCCTCCTCGAGAGCCCTGCGCACCACCGGAACCAGGCGTTCGATGCGGTCCTTCAACACGTAGTCCGTGGCGCCGCGGCGCATCGCCTCCACGGCGCGCTCCTCGCCGATGGTGCCCGACAGGAATATGAACGGGATGCCCGGTGCGATGGACATCGCTATGCCGAGCGCGGTGAGTCCGTCGAAGCCGGGCAGGCTGAAGTCCGAGATGATGAGACGCGGCTCGAAGGACTTGAGACCCCCTTCGAATTCGACGCGGGTCTCCACGCGCATGACGGAGGTAGCGAACCCTGCGCTCTTGAGCGCCCTGATCGCCAGTTCGGCGTCGGGCTGGTTGTCCTCCAGCAGGAGTATGCGCAGATCACCCGTCATCGTGGCTGGGTGGTGAAGGAGGGCAACGGGATCCTCATGTCCTCGGACACATTATGGTTATTAGGACGGCCACTTCGTTGTTACCAAGTGTTGCCCGTTCAGGTCGGGCGGAACACGTCGATATGCAGGCTAGCGCAAGAAAACCGGGCATTCAATCGTTAAAGCCCAATTGCGTCACAACGCGATGCCGATTCATTCGACCGAACCAGCGGGAAACTATTACGACGATCACGCGACGCAGCTCGCGTGGATCCGGACGCTCTGTCAGCTTCTCGAGACAGCATTGCTGTCGGGCGAAGCTGAGCCCGTACTGGCCGCAGCGCTGCGGCACCTCGTCGCGGGCATGCAAGGCGATGCCGGAATGCTGGCGCTTGCCGATCCGCAGCAACCTTCGGTGTTCGTCGTGGCTGCCAACACGGATGCAAGCCCGGAGAAGGGCCGCCGCATCGACCTCGAAGGCCCGTTGCTGCAGCAGGTGGTGCGCAATGGCCTGGCCGTGCTGGTGGGGCGCAAGGCCGGGCACCGCGCGACGACTCGCGGCCGCCATTCCCTGCCGATTCTCGCAGGCAGCGAAGCATCGATGCTGTACTGGCCCCTCAGGGTCGGAACGGCAGTCATCGGCGTCCTCAGCGTTCAACGGGCGGCGCACCGTCATCCCTATTCCGAAGGCGATCTCGAGCACGGCCGGCTCATGGTGGACCTGGTGACGCTCGTCGTCGAGAACTCGCGCATGCATCAGGAACAACATCGGCGGATCGAGGCCCTGTCGCAGTTGAATCAGGAAGTCCTGCAGCAACACGCTTCGATCCTCGAGATGAACATTCGTCTCGAGGATGCGCAGAACCAGCTGCTGCAGTCCGAGAAGCTGGCATCGGTGGGATTGCTGGCGGCCGGCGTTGCGCACGAGATCAACAATCCGATCGGGTACATCAGCTCGAATCTGCGGACCCTCGATGGCTATCTGAGGGACACGTTCGCCCTGTTGTCAGCCTACGAAGAGGCTGCTGCTCGCACCGAAGCGCGGGACGATGCAGTCGAGCGACTGCGCGGCCGGATCGATACCGATCTCGTGCGCAGGGACGCACTGGACCTGGTCCGCGAGTCGCGCGACGGGATCGAGCGGGTGGAGCAGATCATCCGCGACCTGAAGGAATTTTCACGTCCGGACGACGGGCAACACTGGCAATGGGCTCAACTCAACGACTGTCTCGACGCGACACTCGGATTTGTCCATCACGACATCAAGCACCATGCGACGGTATCGAAGCAGTACGGAGAAATTCCCGAAATCCAGTGTCTGCCGTCCCAGCTCAATCAGGTGTTCGTGAACCTCCTGGTCAACGCAGCCCAGGCAATCGACGGTCAGGGTGAAATCACGCTGCGCACCGGATTGGGCGAGGCCGAGGTCTGGGTCGAAGTGATCGACACGGGCTGCGGCATCCCCCCCGAGAACCTGACGCGCGTCTTCGCCCCGTTCTTCACGACCAAGCCGGTGGGGGTCGGCACTGGGCTGGGGCTTTCGGTCTCTTATGGAATCGTGCGCCGGCATGGCGGGCGCTTCGAAGTCGAAAGCGTCGTGGGTCGGGGATCGACGTTCCGGATCGTGTTGCCGATCCGGCAGCACGGCGAGACTGCGGAGGCCTGAACGATCGCTACCGGGTCTCGGCGAGCAAGCTGTCGATCCACTCGATCCAGTGCCGCACCGCTGTCGTGGAGCCGGACTGGATGTGCGTGAGACAGCCGATGTTCGCGGTTGCGATGCCCGATGGAGCGCCGCTTTCCAGCGCCTTCACCTTGTTCGAGAGCAGTTGCTGCGACAGCTGAGGTTGCAGCAGCGAGTACGTGCCCGCCGAACCGCAGCACAGGTGACCGTCCGGCACGTACGTGAGATCGAACCCGGCCGCAGTGAGCAGTGATTCCGCGTGACCGCGAACTTGCTGACCATGCTGCAGCGAGCAGGGTGAGTGATAGGCGAGCTTGCGCCGGGGCTTGCCCTTTGTCGCCGCTTCCAGCAGCGGCGTGAGTCGAGCGGATTCCGCACCGAGCAGTTCGCACAGGTCCTTCGTCGCCTTCGACACGCGCTCGGCGCGAGCTGCATAGGTGCTGTCGTTGGCGAGGTGGTGCGCGTATTCCTTGACGGTGGAGCCGCAACCGCTCGCCGTCATCACGATGGCCTCGGTGCCGCTGTCCAGCAGCGGCAGCCACGCATCGACGTTGCGGCGCATGGCCTCGCGCCCTTCGTCCTGGTAGTTGAGGTGAAATGCCACGGCGCCGCAACAGCCGGCACGGTCGGCCTTCACCAGTGAAATGCCGATGCGATCGAGTACGCGCGCGGCGGCGGCGTTGATATTGGGTGCGAGCGCGGGCTGCACGCAACCGTCCAGCACGACCCAGCGACGAGCGTGCCGCGCAGCGGGCCATGGTGACGCCGCCTGCGCGGGCGGGATCTTCTTGCGCAGTGCCGCGGGCAGGATGCTGCTGACGGCGCGCCCGGCAGCGAGAGCCGTGCCGAACAGCGCAGCGTTGGGCAGGCCGACCGAAAGCGCCTTGCGCTTGAGTCCCTCGGCGGGACTGCGGCCCACCTGGTCCTCCACCACCTTGCGCCCGATGTCCACGAGCTTGCCGTACTCCACACCCGACGGGCAGGTGGTTTCGCAGGACCGACAGGTGAGGCAGCGATCGAGGTGCAACTGCGTCTTGGCCGTCGCCGGCGTGCCTTCCAGCACCTGCTTGATGAGGTAGATGCGACCGCGCGGGCCGTCGAGTTCGTCGCCGAGCAACTGGTACGTCGGACAGGTCGCGGTGCAGAAACCGCAGTGGACACAGCGTCGAAGGATCTCGTCGGCTTCCTTGCCCTCCGGTGTGTTCTTGATGAAGTCCGCCAGATGGGTTTCCACTAAAACTCCGGATGAATGCGGTGCCGCCCGAACACGCCTTGCGGATCGAGGGCGCGCTTGAGGCGCTGATGCAGCGCCAGGACGGGCGGGGCGAGGCGCTGGATGCCAGCAGCTTTCGCGCCGCCGCGGTAGAGGGTGGCGTGTCCACCAGCCGTCTGCGCAGCCCGATGTACGCTTTCCGGATCAAGGTCGGCCGCGATCCAGCGCAGCGCGCCGTTCCATTCGATCAACTGCGGCCCCAGATCGAGCGGCCCGACCGTGGACCGTATGGACAGGCGCCAGAGCGTCGACGCGGTCGCGAAGATCGGCAGCGATTGGTTCCGCAGGGAGGTCCAGAAGGCGGTACGTTCGGGCGGTTGCTCGCCGCCGAGTTTCTGCAACGCCGCATCGACAGCAGCCTGGGCACCGGACAGTCGGACCCACAATATGCCGTCGACGAAACAGGTGGCCGACAACGGCAGCGGCTGTCCGGCCCACCGATTCATCGCGTCGATCGCTTGCGTCTCGTCCATCTCGAAGCACAACGTCGCTTCCGCCACCGGCCGGGGCAGCACCTTGAGGGACAGTTCGGTAATCAGCGCGAGGGTGCCGAAGGACCCGGCGATGAAGCGCGAGAGGTCGTAGCCGGCGACGTTCTTCATGACCTGGCCGCCGAAGGACAGGTCGCGTCCGGTGGCGTCCAGTACGCGGGCGCCCAGGACGAAGTCGCGCGCAGACCCGGCCGCGGCACGCCGCGGGCCCGAGAATCCGCTGGCAACCGCGCCGCCGATGGTGGAGCCGGCACCGAAGTGCGGCGGCTCGAAGGCGAGCATCTGCCCGCATTCGGCGAGCTTGCTCTCGACTTCCGTGAGCGGTGTGCCGCTGCGTACGGTGATGACCAGCTCGGAGGGATCGTAATCGACGATGCCGGCATGGCTGCCCGTGTCGAGTACGTCGCCTTCCAGCGCGACGCCGTAGAAATCCTTGCTGCCGCCGCCGCGGATGCGAAGGGTCTTGCCGTCGGCCGCGGCGCGACGGATCGTGTCTGCGAACGCTTCGATCACTTCGGTCAGAACCGCGGCAGGTGCGCGAACTTCTCCTGCCCGCGATGCACGTGCATGGAACCCATTTCCGCGCAGCGCTGCAGCGTCGGCACGGCCTTGCCCGGGTTGAGCAGGCGCATCGGATCGAAAGCGCTCTTCACCGCATGGAAGGTTTCTAGTTCGGCGGGACGGAACTGCACGCACATCTGGTCGATCTTCTCGATGCCGACACCGTGCTCGCCGGTGATGGTGCCGCCGACTTCCACGCACAGCTCGAGGATCTTCGCGCCGAAGCGCACGGCGATGTCCTGCTGTCCCGGGACGTTCGCATCGAACATGATGAGCGGATGCAGGTTGCCGTCGCCGGCATGGAACACGTTCGGGCACTGGAGCCCGAACTCCTTCGACAGCGCCTCGATGCCGCGCAGCACCTTGCCCAGCTGGCGCTTCGGGATCGTGCCGTCCATGCAGAAGTAGTCGGGCATCAGGCGCCCCACGGCCGGGAATGCGGACTTGCGACCGGACCAGAACTTGAGCCGTTCCGCTTCATCCTTCGACAGCCGGATCTCGGTGGCGCCGCTCGAACGCAGCACCTCGCTCATGCGCTCGATCTCTTCAGCGACCTCTTCTGGCGTACCGTCGGATTCGCACAGCAGGATCGCTTCCGCATCGAGCGGATAGCCGGCGCGCACGAACTGTTCGACCGCACCCGTGGCGAGCTTGTCCATCATCTCGAGACCCGCGGGGATGATGCCTGCGGCGATGACGTTGGCCACCGCTTCGCCCGCTTTCTCGAGCGAGTCGAACGCGGCGAGCACCACGCGCGCGAGCTGCGGCTTGGGCAACAGCTTCACGGTGATCTCGGTGACGACACCGAGCAGCCCTTCGGATCCGATGGCGAGCGCCATGAGATCCAGGCCCGCGGCATCGAGCCCTTCGCCGCCCAGTTCGAGTGCTTCGCCGTCGATGGTGATGAAGCGCAGCTTCAGCACATTGTGCACCGTGAGACCGTACTTGAGGCAATGCACACCGCCGGAGTTCTCGGCGATATTGCCGCCGATCGAACAGGCGATCTGGCTGGACGGATCGGGTGCGTAGTAGAGGCCGTACTGCGCAACGGCCTCGGAGATCGCGAGATTGCGCACACCAGGCTGGACGATCGCGGTGCGGGCCAGCGGGTCGATCGAGACGATCGACTTCATCTTCGACAGTCCGAGCGTGACTCCGCGCGGGTGGGGCAGGGCGCCGCCGGAGAGACCGGTCCCGGCACCGCGCGCCACCACGGGTACGCGTGCGTCATTGCAGGTACGCAACACATGACGCACCTGCGCCTCGTTCTCCGGCAATGCGACGGCGAGCGGCACTTCGCGGTACGCCGCGAGACCGTCGCACTCGTAGGGCTTCAGTTCCTCGCGGGAGGCCAGTACGCAATGCCGTGGCAGGCCGGCGAGCAGGCGGCGCACCAGTTCGTCGCGATCGACGAGGGCATCGGGTGTGGGGTCCAGCAGTTCGGGTTTGCCCATGTCAGTGCGATGCTCGCAATCGTGATGGGCCAGCGGCCGGCACAGCCGGGGCGCAAGGGCCGTCTGCTACCAAGCATCGAGATGGTTGCCGCCGGGCCGCCCCAAGGCACTGACGCGCCCCCTCGGGGGGCAGCGAACGAAAAGAGCGTGCGGGCTGTTTCATTCTAGTGGTCTATCAGGATGGCCCGGAAGTCGTTCACGTTGGTGAGCGTCGGGCCGGTCACCACACCGTCGCCGAGCGCTTCGAAGAAGCCATGCCCGTCATTGTCGGCGAGTGCTGCCTTGGCGTCCACACCGCGGGCGGCCGCCCGGGCGATGGTGTCGGGCGTGACGATGGCACCCGCCGTTTCCTCCGCGCCGTCGATGCCGTCGGTATCGCCCGCGAGTGCGTAGACCTTTTCGGTGCCGCCGAGTGCGACGGCGAGTGCCAACAGGAACTCCACATTGCGGCCGCCGCGGCCCTTGCCGCGTATGGTAACGGTAGTCTCGCCGCCGGACAGGATCACGCAAGGCGCCTTGATCGGTTGGCCGTGGCGCAACACCTGGCGAGCAATGCCGGCGTGCACCATCGCCACGTCCCGCGATTCGCCCTCGATGGCATCGCCCAGAATCAGCGGCGCGTAGCCGGCATCACGTGCCACCTTCGCGGCAGCCTCGAGCGCCATCTGCGGCGTGGCGATCATGTGCGTTTCGCAATAGGCGAGGCGCGGGTCGCCGGGCTTTGGCGTCTCGTCGTGACCAGCCTTGAGATGGGCGAGCACGCTCGCCGGTTCGGTGATGCCGTACTTCGAGAGCACGGCCAGCGCATCGGCATAAGTGGTCGAGTCGGCCACGGTGGGGCCCGATGCGATCACGGCCGGATCGTCGCCCGGCACGTCGGAAATGGTGAGCGTTACCACGCGCGCCGGCGCCGCGGCCGCTGCCAGCCTGCCGCCCTTGATCGCCGAGAGGTGTTTGCGCACACAGTTCATTTCGGTGATGTTGGCCCCGGACTTGAGGAGCGCGCGATTGACCGCCTGCTTGTCGTGCAGCGTGAGGCCGGCGGCGGGGAGAGCGAGCAGGGAAGAGCCACCCCCGGAGATCAGGCACAGCACGAGATCATCGGGTGTCAGGCCGCGCACCTTCGCGAGGATCCGCTCAGCGGCCTCGCGGCCTGCCATGTCGGGGACCGGATGGGCCGCCTCCACCACTTCGATGCGGTTCGTGGCGACGTGATGTCCGTAACGCGTGACCACCAGACCGTCGATGGCGCCGGGCCAATGGTCCTCGACCGCCTTCGCCATGGAGGCGGCCGCCTTGCCGGCCCCGACGACGATGGTGCGGCCCTTGGGTGCGGGCGGCAGGTAGGGCGGGAGTGACTTGTCCGGCAGTGCGGAGGCGATGGCTGCGTCGAACATCTGGCGCAGCAGGGTGCGGGGGGCGTGGGGCATGGCCGGTCGGTGGGCGTTGGTTTGTCGCGGGTAGTTTAACTGCCGCTGCCCCCATCCCAACCTTCCCCCGCCTTCAGCGGGGGAAGGAGTGCCTTTGGCTTGCAGAGCGGTAATAGATGCACTCCTTCCCCCACGCATGTGGGGGAAGGTTGGGATGGGGGCAACGCAGACCGACCAGAGACCTACTGCTTCCCTTCCCCCGGCGTCACCACGTTCGTCCCGCTCGGCCCGATCCCCGTGATCTGAACGATCGCTTCCTCATCCTTCGCGCCGTCGTAGTGCACTTCGCGCGGCGCGTGGATGGCGAACGAGCCCGCCTGCAACGGGACGGTTGCGTCCGGATCGAGTTTGTCGCCTGTCCCGGCCCACCACGTGCCCTTCACGACCAGCACGTAGCGCGCCTCCGGATGCCAATGCGGGCGGCTCATGGTGTGCGGCGCGAACTTCGCACGAATGACGTACAGCCCTGGTTCCTTGGGATTGCCGGCGAGCACGACGAACTTCACGCCCGGCAGTCCTGGGTAGTCCTGCCACACCATCTTGTCGGCATCGATGATTTCGATGGCTTGGTCGGCGCCGGCAGTGGTCGAGACTGCAACTCCGACCAGCGCACCGAGCAGCGCGCACAGCGCCAATCGCTTGCTCATGACTGTTTCCTCCCTCGAGGTGAAGGTATGACCTCCACTAAGAAAAAAAGCCCGTTCCTTGCGGAACGGGCTTCGAGTATCACTTGCGAGACCCGCCGGAGTTGCCTCCGGCGGATACTCCTTACGCCGACAGCTGCTCGCCCAGCGGCAGATTGCGAATCCGCTTGCCGGTGGCGGCGTACACCGCGTTGAAGAACGCCGGTGCGAACGGCGGCACGCCCGGTTCGCCCACGCCGCTCGACGGGACGTTGATCCCGGCGGGCATGATGTGCGTGCGGACATCCATCGCACCTTCGCCGATGCGCAGCACCTTGTAGTCGTTGAAGTTGCCCTGCTCGACGCGCCCGTTCTTGAAGGTGATGTTGGTGTACTTGGCGATGGAAAGCCCCATCACCGCAGCACCTTCGATCTGGGACGCGACCCGCTCGGGGTTCACGCAGAAGCCGCAGTCGATCGCGGTGTCCACGCGCGGGACGGAGACGTTGCCGTCCTTGTCCACGGCCACTTGCACCACCGATGCGACGTAGGTCAGGAAGCTGCGCTGGACCGCGATGCCCATGCCCTGGCCCTTCGGCAGCTTCTTGCCCCAACCGGCTTCCTTGGCGGCACGCTCGACCACCGCGCGCAGCCGCCCGGTGTCGATGGGATAGGTCTCCCACGGATCACCGTAGTTCCACAGCTCGCTCGTCACGGTGGAACGCGGATCGACGATGCGCGCCGGCCCGATCATCTCGAGCAGGAAGTCCTTCGGATCGCGACCCAGTTCCGCAGCCAGCTCGGCCACCATCGACTGCATGGCGAAGGCGTGCGGAATGTTGTTCACCGAACGGAACCAGCCGATACGGGTCTTGGCGACCGCTTCGCCGGTTTCCAGGCGCAGGTTGGGCACGTTGAACGGCGTGTCGATCAGGCCGAGGCCCAGTTCCAGAGAGCTTTCGCGCTTCGGATCGGGCATGAAGTTCGACATGAGCGACGGCGAGACGCTGCGATGACGCCACGCCACCACCTTGTTGTTGGCATCGAGGCCGGCCGTGACGTGCTGGTACGACACCGAATGGTAGAAGCCATGGCGGATGTCGTCTTCGCGCGTCCAGACCACCTTGACCGGCGTGCCGCCGAGATCCTTCGACAGGATTGCAGCCTCCAGCGCGAAGTCGCACTTCGACTTGCGGCCGAAACCGCCGCCCAGCAGGGTCACGTTGACGGTGACGTCGGCTTCCGGGATGCCCAGCAGGCCGGCCACGTCGCCGCGGGTGCCGCCAGGACTCTGTACGCAGGCCCAGACTTCCGCCTTGCCGTTGGCCACACGGGCGGTGGCCGCCGGTGGTTCCATGGTGGCGTGATGACCGTGCGGGATGTAGTACTCGTGCTCGATGACCTTCTTGGCGCCGGCCAGCGCCGCGTCGACATCGCCTTCGTTGCGCTCGATCTTGCCGGGCTTGTGGGCCGAATCCGCCATGGCCTGCTTGAACTTGTCGGAGTCGTAATCGGCGTTGGGGCCATCTTCCCACTGCACGTTGAGCGCCTCGCGGCCGCGCAACGCTGCCCAGGTGTTGTTCGCGATGACCGCGACACCACCGAGCGGCGCGAACTTCGCGGGCATCGGCGTCGGGGCGATCGCCACGACCTTGACCACACCGGGTACCTTCATCGCGGCGTCGGCGTCGTACTTCACCGCCTTGCCGAGCACCACCGGCGGACGCGCGATCACGGCGTACTTCATGCCGTCGATGCGGATGTCCTGGGCGTACATGGCCTTGCCCATGGTGATGTCGCGCATGTCCGTGATCTGGACCTTGCCCTTGCCGATATAGCGAAACTGCGACGGGTCCTTCAGCGTCAGCGTGTTGGCCCTCGGCGTGGGCAGCTTGGCGGCTGCGGCCGCCAGTTCACCGTAGCCCAGCGACTTGCCGGACGGGACGTGGATGACCTTGTGGTTCTGCGCGCGGACTTCGGTGTCCGGGCAGGCCCAGGCCAGCGCCGCGGCCTTTTCCAGCATGGCGCGGGTGGCTGCACCGCAGGCGCGCATGGGCTGGACGAAGTGGCGGATCGAACGCGAACCGTCGGTATCCTGGTTGCCGTACTTGGTTTCGTCGCCGGGGGCCTGAACGATCTTGACCTTGGCCCAGTCGGCTTCCATCTCGTCCGCCACGACCATCGGCAGGCTGGTGCGCGAGCCGGTGCCCATTTCGGAGCGGTGGGTGACGATGGTCACGGTGCCGTCCGGCGCGATCGACACGAAGACGTGCGGATCCCAGACGGTGCCGCCGGGCATGCCGCCTGCACCGGTGTTGTACTGGTTCTCATCGGCGAATGCGCCGCGCGGGAAGATCTGGGCAGCGACCACGAGGCCGCCGGCCGACACGATGCCCTTCAGCATGTTGCGGCGGCTGACGTTCTCGATGCGCATGCGTTTCTCGAGGTTGCGAATGTGGACGTTCATATCACGCCACCTCCTTCGCGGCGGCCTTGATGGCCGTGAAGATGCGCTGATAGCAGCCGCAGCGGCAGATGTTGCCGGACATGGCTGCGAGGATCTGCTCGTCGGAGGGCTTCTTGTTCTCCAGGAGCAACGCTGCGCCTTGCATGATCTGGCCGGGCTGGCAGTAACCGCACTGCGGCACGTTCTCGGCGCGCCAGGCCTTCTGGACCGGGTGATTGCCGTCGGCCGACAGGCCTTCGATCGTGGTGACCGACTTGCCCGCCACTTCGTTCATCCCCACTGCGCAGGCACGCACTGCCTTGCCGTCGACGTGCACGGTACAGGCACCGCAAAGGCCCACGCCGCACCCGAACTTGGTGCCGGTGAGACCGAGCTCATCGCGCAGGAACCACATCAGCGGCATCTGGGGATCGCCGTTGAACGTGCGGCTCTGCTTGTTGACCTTGACTTCCATGTCGCACTCCTCCTCTCGTTATTGGAGTATCAATTTCTCGCTGCGCGGCCGCCGTACCCCGAATGCAATGACGCGCCGTGCAGACGCGCTGCGACGATAGCATGGGCGGGTGCGCGAAGGGAGCGCCGTGCGGCACATTTCCGCTGCGAGGCCGAAGCCTCGTTCGGCCTAGCGAGCTTGCGATTCGGGTGGAGGTTCCGACGGCGCGCTCGCCGCGAAGAAGATGCCGCACAGCAACATGGCGAATCCGACCAGTTGCGACGCCGAGAAACTCTCGCCGAAGAGCAGCCATGCAAGCACGGCTGCGCCGATCGGTTCGCCGAGAATCGCGAGCGCCACGACGGTGGCGGACGCGCGCCGCACGGCCCAGTTGACAGCGGTGTGACCGATCAGTTGGGGCCCCAACGCCAGTGCCAGAGTCAGCAAGATTGCAGCTCCCGACAGTTGCGCGAGAGGCGTGCGGGTGGCGAAGGTTGCCAGCAGCAGCAGGATTGCTGCAGCGCCATATGCCAGCCAGACGTAGGTCAGCAGCGAGATCCGGGTGCGCAGCCCGCGCCCGATCAGCAGGTAGGCCGACGCCGCCAGTGCGCCGACCAGCGCCAGGCCGTTGCCCAGCAGCGGGGCAGATGCTGCGGCGCCTGCGCCGCTGGCACTGCCTAACACCACCAGGCTGCCAAGCAGGCCGAGGACGATGCCCACGACCACCGCCCGTGGCACGCGCTCGCGCAGCACCACGACCGAGGCGATGCCGACCCAGACCGGATTGGTCGTGACCAGCGCTGCACTGCTCGCCACCGACGTGTACTCGAGTGAGGTGATCCAGGCGGCGAAATGCACCGCCAGGGCCGCGCCCGAACCGAATGCGAGCCAGAGATCGGTGCGAGTGAGTCGCGGCCACTCGCGCCGGACCTGCGGCCAGACGATCGGCGTGAGGACGAGGGTGGCGAAGCCGAGGCGCAGCGCCGCGATCGCGATCGACGGGGCGCCTTCAGCCTGGGCATAGCGCACCAGGATCGACGCGGTGGAAACCACCGCGACTGCAAGCGCGAGAACCGCGTAGGTCAGCGCGCGCGGCGAAGTCACCTCGAGGCGGCGAGGTAGTCCTTGGCCCAGCCGAGTCCCGCCACGGTGTCGCCGGCCGGCCGGTATTCGCAGCCGATCCAGCCCTGGTAGCCGATGCGGTCGAGATGACCGAACAGGAACGGGTAGTTGATCTCGCCCGTGCCCGGTTCGTGGCGGCCGGGAGTGTCGGCGAGTTGCATGTGCCCGATGCGTGGCAGCAGCCGTTCCATCGTCGGGGCGAGGTCGCCCTCGACGATCTGCATGTGGTAGATGTCGTACTGGAAGTAGAGGTTGGAGGCACCGACGGCGTCCATGATCTCGATGGCCTGCTTCGACGTGTTGAGGTAGTAGCCCGGGATGTCACGGGTATTGATCGACTCGATCAGCAGGCGCAGGCCGGCCTTGGCGGCTTCGGCGGCGGCGTACTTCAAGTTGGCGATGTAGGTTTCGCGCAGCGCCGCCTGGGATACGCCGGCAGGTACGAGGCCAGCCATGCAGTGGATCTGCGGGCAATCGAGATGCGTCGCGTAGTCGATGGCCTTGGCCACGCCGGCACGGAACTCCGCTTCACGTCCCGGCAGGATGGCCATGCCGCGTTCGCCCTTGGCCCAGTCGCCGGGCGGCATGTTGTGCAGGATCAGCTTCAGCTTGGCGCGATCGAGTGCTTCCTTCACCTGCTCCTTGGGGAAGTCGTAGGGGAAAAGAAACTCCACCGCACTGAACCCCGCCTTGGCCGCGGCCGCGAACCGGTCGAGAAACGGCACCTCGTTGAACATCATCGAGAGGTTGGCGTTGAAGCGCGGCATGGCGGGGACTCCGGTTGGGGGATGGCGCGGATTATAAGTGGCCCCCATCCCGGCCTTCCCCCACGCTGACGCGCGGGGGAAGGAGTGCTGCTAATCAGGTCGGAGCGACCGCACATGCACTCCTTCCCCCGGCGCAGCCGGGGGAAGGTTGGGATGGGGGCCGCTTGCAGCCTCGCTCGAGGTTCAGTCCGCTCACTCCAGCAATCCCGCCAGCTCGAGCCCCTTCGTCCCTTCCGGATGCTTGCAGTCGATCGACTCGAACTCCACCACCTTGTCGATCTCCGTGCCCATCGAGACGTTGGTGACCTTTTCGAGAATCACTTCGACCACGACCGGCACACTGAACTGACGCGCCAGCGCCTGCGCTTCCTTCAACGCGTCCTGGATCTTTTCCGGATCGGTCACGCGCAGGCTCTTGCACCCGAGGCCCTGCACCACGGCCTGGTGGTCGACGCCGTAACCCTTCAGCGCCGGGTCGTCCACGTTCTGGTTGTCGAAGGCGAGCTGCACGCAGTAATCCATCTCGAAGCCGCGCTGGCTCTGGCGGATCAGCCCGAGGTAGCTGTTGTTGACCAGCACCTGCACGTACGGCAGGCGGAACTGCGCGCCGACCGCGAGTTCCTCGATCAGGAACTGGAAGTCGTAGTCGCCCGAGAGGCCGACGACGGTGCGGGTCGGATCGGCCGCGACCACGCCGAGCGCGGCGGGGATGGTCCAGCCCAGCGGGCCGGCCTGGCCGCAGTTGATCCACTGGCGCGGCCCGTAGACGTGCAGGAACTGCGCACCGGCGATCTGCGACAAGCCGATGGTCGTGACGTAGATCGTGTCGCGCCCGAAGACCTTGTTCATCTCCTCGTAGACGCGCATCGGCTTGATCGGCGTCTCGGTGTAGTGCGACTTGCGGTGCATCAGCCGCTTGCGCTCGGCGCAGCGGAACTGCCAGTCGGAGTAATCGCGCAGGGTGCCTGCCGCCTTGCGCTCGCGTGCTGCCTCGACGAACAGTTCGAGCGCGGCCTTCGCATCGCTGACGATGCCGTAGTCGGGCATGAAGACGCGGCCGATCTGGGTCGGTTCGATGTCGACGTGGACGAACTTGCGACCCTTGCAGTACACATCGGTCGAGCCGGTGTGGCGGTTCGCCCAGCGGTTGCCGATGCCCAGCACGAAGTCGCTCGCCAGCATCGTGGCGTTGCCATAGCGGTGCGACGTCTGCAGCCCGCACATGCCGGCCATCAGCGGGTGGTCGTCGGGAATGGCGCCCCAGCCCATCAATGTCGGGATCACCGGCACGCCGGTGAGTTCGGCGAACTCGACGAGCAGCTTGGAGGCGTCCGCGTTGATGATGCCGCCGCCGGCCACGATGAGCGGCTTCTCGGCGGCGAGCAGCATGTCCAGCGCCTTGTCGATCTGCTTGCGGCTCGCGCGCGGCTGATAGACCGGCAGCGGTTCGTAGGTGTCGATGTCGAATTCGATCTCGGCCATCTGAACGTCGAACGGCAGGTCGATCAGCACCGGTCCCGGGCGACCCGAGCGCATCAGGTGGAACGCCTGCTGGAAGGCGCGCGGCACCTGCGCCGGCTCGCGTACCGTGACGGCCCACTTGGTGACCGGCTTGGCGATGGACTCGATATCCACAGCCTGGAAGTCTTCCTTGTACAAGCGGGCGCGCGGCGCCTGGCCCGTGATGCACAGGATGGGAATGGAGTCGGCCGAGGCCGAGTACAGCCCCGTGATCATGTCGGTGCCGGCCGGACCGGAAGTGCCGATGCACACGCCGATGTTGCCGTGCTGGGCGCGGGTATAGCCCTCGGCCATGTGGGACGCGCCTTCCACGTGGCGGGCCAGGATATGGGTGATGCTCTGGCGCTTGCGCAGAGCAGCATACAGAGGGTTGATCGCTGCGCCCGGAACGCCGAAGGCCGTCGTCACGCCTTCCTTCTCCATCACCGCCACCGCCGCCATCGCTGCCGTCATCCGCATGGTCGTCGCTCCTCGTGAAGTTGTGCGCTGTCCCGCGCATGACAGAATGGTGGGGCACGGCGGCGGCCCTGGCGCACGCGGCCGGCCATAGCACTTATGCGGGTGCTGTATGGACGGAAGGGGGAGGGATGGACCGACTGGACGGCTACCGACTGTTCGTGCGGGTGGTGGAAACCGGCAGTTTCTCGAGCGCGGCTCGCGACCTGGGGGTCACCCAGCCCACGGTCACGCGGCATGTGGCGGCGCTGGAGCAGCGGCTCGGCGTGCGCCTGGTCAACCGCAACACCCGGCGCCTGAGCCTCACCGAAGCCGGACGGCTCTACTACGACCGCAGCAAGGCGCTGCTCGACCTGGTGGCGGAGACCGAGACTCTCGCCGTGGACGAGCGCACGGCGCTGCGCGGCAAGCTGCGCATCGCCACGTCGGTGGCGTTCGGGCGGCGGGTGGTGATGCCGCTCATCCTGTCGTTCATGCGCGCCCATCCCGACATCGAAGTGGACCTGCGCTGCGACGACACCTACATCGACCTGGTGGCGCAGGGCATCGACGTGTCGGTGCGCCTGGGGCGTCTCGCCGATTCGTCGCTGGCGGCACGCTCGCTCGGCTTCAACCCCTGGGCCATGGTGGCCTCGCCGGACTATCTGAAGCGCCGGGGCGTGCCGGCCGTGCCGCAGGATCTCGAAGGGCGTGACGTACTGGTGTACAGCAGCGTCCACGGCGACGACCACCTGCACTTCCAGCACGGGAAGCAGGGGCGTGTGTCGGTGCGTGTGCGCGGCCCGTTCCGATCCAACAACCTGTCGTCGCTTCTGGCCGCTGCGCGCGACGGCATCGGCATCGCCGCCTTGCCGCTGTACGTGGCCGGACCATCGCTCGCCGAAGGGCGGTTGCAGACGGTGCTGACCGACTACGAATTGCCCGGGCAGGATATCCATGCCGTGTTCCCGTCGCCGAAGCTGCTGCCCTCGCGCGTGAGCGCATTCGTCGACCATCTCAAGGGCCACTTCGCGCGGGAAGACTGGTACGTCAACGAACCCGAACGATCGCCGAAATCCCCCGGCACGCCCACCCGGAAAAAACGCTGATCGCCGCTTGCCGGCATCGTGTACGCTTGGCGTTTCGCCTCGAATCCGCCACCCACCATGCGTTTCACCGGTACCGAATCCTACGTCGCCACCGAAGACCTGATGATGGCGGTCAACGCCGCCATCACCCTCGAGCGCCCGCTGCTGATCAAGGGCGAGCCCGGCACCGGCAAGACCATGCTGGCGCTCGAAGTGGCCAAGTCCCTGAACCGCCCGCTGCTGCAGTGGCACGTGAAATCCACGTCCAAGGCACAGCAGGGTCTGTACGAGTACGACGCCGTGTCGCGCCTCAGGGATTCGCAGCTCGGCGACGCTCGCGTGCACGACATCGCCAACTACATCAAGCGCGGCCCGTTGTGGGATGCGTTCTCCGCTGACGAGCCGACGGTGCTGCTCATCGACGAGGTCGACAAGGCCGACATCGAATTCCCCAACGACCTGCTGCGCGAACTCGATCGCATGGAATTCTATGTGTACGAGACGCAGCAGCTCATCAAGGCGAAGCACCGGCCCGCGATCATCATCACCAGCAACAACGAGAAGGAGCTGCCGGATGCATTCCTGCGCCGCTGCTTCTTCCATTACATCAAGTTCCCCGAGCGCGAGACGATGGAGCGCATCGTCGACGTGCACTATCCGGGCATCAAGAAGGCGCTGCTCGCGCAAGCACTGACCGCCTTCTTCGACATCCGCGAAGTGCCGGGGCTCAAGAAGAAGCCGTCCACGTCGGAGCTGCTCGACTGGCTGAAGCTGCTGGTGGCGGAGGACATCCCGCCCGAGGCGCTGCACAGCCAGGACAGCGGCAAGATCATCCCGCCGCTGCACGGTGCGCTGCTTAAGAACGAGCAGGACGTGCATCTGTTCGAGCGGTTGGTGTTCATGGCCAGGAGAAGCCGGTAGGGCCCGGACTGGCGGCTCGTAGCTCGCGACTGGAGCACCGATCCTCCGATCGGATCAGGGGGGCGACGATGCACTCGGGGATTCAGGGGCCTGCTTCACCTGGTCGCTACGTGACACCGTCGAAGGTGCTTACACCTCCGACGCAAAAGGCGCGGAGTCGTCGCTTAAGATTTTGAGTCAAAGACGCTTTCTGCGTGCGAATAGAACTTGCTTCGCGCGTCGCAGATCCCATAGTGTCGGATCCTCCGGCAGGGGGCATCGGGAGTCAGGTGATGAGAACAAGTCGGCGCGCTCTTGCGGTAGCTTTTTTCTTCGCGGCCCTGTCGTTTGCAGCCAACCCTGTACAAGCCGGGCTGATCGGCGTGGAATTCACGCCCTCCTATCGTTTACCTGATGCCGGGTCGGTGTATGCGGGCTCGACGTGGTCCGTATCGCCTTTCGTCGTGGGCGCCGGGCAGGAGACCGTCGGCACGGTGGATAGCGTGACCCAGATTGCGGTCGATTTCAGTGACGACTCGCTCACGCTCACGTTGACAAACGAGCTCTTGAATTCCTTCTGGAACACATTCGCCTTCAACGGCATCGTTTTCGATTCCGCTGTGCCGTTGGGACTGGTCGCTGCAACCGTGGATACGGGTCTGACGACGATGCCTGGCTTCGACGACAGCCGGGTGTCGTTCACCAACAACGAGATCCTGGTGAACTGGCAAGGACTGAGTTCGGCTGACGGTCTCGTCGTCGCCATCGACTTTGCTTTCCAGAACAACAGGGTGCCCGAGCCCGGCAGTCTCCCCCTTCTCGCCATCGTCCTCGCCGTCTTCGGTGTGCTGAGCGTCCGGCATTCCACTCGCCCATAGCCCGGAACCCGCAACCGTGGCTCAGGCCTCGGGGTCGGACGCCATCGTCCCAGCGTAACGGGTCGGAGCAGTTGCGCCCGCTCCGGAAGGAGCCAAGTTGGGTATGGGCTGATATCTCGTTACGATCGCGCTGTTCGTGACCATGGTGACGAGGCAATTGATTCCCCGGCGGAGATGAGCCGGTGCGGCTGGGTCATCACGCCTCCCCATACGGCGAGTGTAGGATTGCGTTTCTGCGCGAAGGCGAGAGGCTGGCGATGAACTTCTCCCACAAAGGTGCCGTGTATAGCTCGGTTACCCTGGGGTTCGAGGCCTCGGGTTCGTTGACTTCCTATGCCTCGGCTCATTGACGAAGGGGATCCTGCAATCGTTCATGAGCCACAAACGACGACGTCATGGTTACGGTCGCGAGCCGTAGTAGGCAATCCGTGAACGCAAGTCTCCATTTCTCCGTCGGTTCTGCCTCAGCCAGGACAGCGGCAAGATCATCCCACTGTTGCACAGTGCGCCGCACAAGAATGAGCAGGTGCGCATCTCATCGAGAGGTTGGAGTTCATGGCGAGAGGAAACCAGTGAAAAGCTGCCCCCATCCCGGCCTTCCCCCACGCAGCGCGTGGGGGAAGGAGACTGCGGCGGCGATCGATCGGAGATCGCTTGCCGGAGGTTCGGGTGGCCCCCATCCCGGCCTTACCCCACGTTCGTGGGGGAAGGGGTGTACCGCTCCCTCCCCCGGCTGTGCCGGGGGAGGGTTGGGGCGGGGGCAAGAATTGCAGCGATGCTGACCGACTTCTTCCTCCAGCTGAAATCCGGCGGCGTTCCGGTCTCCGTCAAGGAGTACCTGATGCTGGTGGAGGCGCTCGCGAAGGGCGTGGCCGACTATCGCGTCGAGGGCTTCTACTACCTTTCCCGCGCCGCGCTGGTGAAGGACGAATCGAACTACGACAAGTTTGACCGGGTCTTTGCCGCCTACTTCAAGGGCATCGCCGAACTGCCCGACGGCTTCCTCGCGAACATCCCGGAAGAGTGGCTGAAGAAGCAGGCCGAGTTGATGCTCTCGGAAGAGGACAAGCTCGCCATCGAGGCCATGGGCGGCTGGGACAAGCTGATGGAGACGCTGCGCAAGCGCCTCGAAGAACAGAAGGGCCGCCACCAGGGTGGCTCGAAGTGGATCGGCACCGCGGGCACCTCGCCCTATGGGGCCTATGGCTACAACCCCGAAGGCGTGCGCATCGGCCAGGAAGGCTCACGCAACCGCAGGGCGGTGAAGGTCTGGGACCAGCGTGCCTACCGCAACCTCGACGATTCCGTGGAACTGGGCACGCGGAACATCAAGATGGCGCTGAAGCGCCTGCGCAAGTTCGCGCGGGAAGGGGCTGCGGACGAACTCGATCTGGACGACACCATCCGCTCCACCGCGCGCAACGCCGGTTGGCTCGACTTGAAGATGGTACCCGAGCGCCACAACGCGGTGAAGGTGTTGCTGTTCTTCGACATCGGCGGGTCCATGGACGACCACGTGCGGATCTGCGAGGAACTCTTCTCGGCCTCCCGTACGGAGTTCAAGCACCTCGAGTACTTCTACTTCCACAACTTCATCTACGAGAGCGTGTGGCGCGACAATCGCCGTCGCAACAACGAGCGCTTTCCGCTGTGGCGTGTGCTCCACACCTACGCCCACGACTACAAGGTGATCTTCGTCGGCGACGCCACCATGAGCCCGTACGAGATCGCGTATCCGGGAGGCTCGGTGGAGCACAACAACGAAGAGGCCGGTGCGGTCTGGATGCAACGCGTGCTCGACGTCTACCCCAAAACCATATGGCTCAACCCGCAGCCCGAGGACCGCTGGAATTACTATGACTCGATCGAAATGGTCCGGCAGCTGATGGGCGAGCGCATGTATCCGTTGACTCTCGAAGGGCTCGATCGGGGCATGCGGGAATTGACGCGGTGACGGTACGCCTCGATCAACTCGACGCGGCCGACCTCGTCGCCAGGCTTCAGCGTCGCGAAATCACGGCGCAAGCGGTCTTGCGTGCGTTTCTCGAGCGCATCGAAGAGCGCGAGCCGGTGGTACGGGCCTGGGCACACATCGATACCGAGGCTGCGATTGCCGCTGCGCTCGATCTCGACCGCGGTCCGATCCGAGGGCCGCTCCATGGGTTTCCCGTCGGCGTGAAGGACGTGTACGACACGTTCGACATGCCGACGGCCTACGGCTCGCCCATCTACGCGAATCACCGGCCACGTACGGACGCCGGCAGCGTTGCGCTCACGCGCCGGTTCGGCGGATTGATCGTCGGCAAGGCCGTGACGACCGAGTTCGCCACTTTTCCGCCCGGTCCCACGACCAACCCTCGCAACGCTGCGCACACGCCAGGCGGATCGTCGAGCGGTTCCGCGGCGGCCGTCGGTGCCGGCATGGTCCCGATCGCCTTTGGCACGCAGACCACCGGTTCGATCATACGGCCGGCGTCGTTCTGCGGCACGGTCGGCTACAAGCCCACCTTCGGAACCCTGTCGCCCATCGGCGTGAAGGCCATCACCTGGTCGTTCGATACCGTCGGCGTTCTGGCGCGGACGGTGGCCGACGCGGCGTTCTTCGTGGGGACGTTGGCAGGTCGCAATGATGTGAGGGATGCGATCGCGAATTCGGCACCGCGCATCGGGATCTGTCTCACGGCGCAATGGCCGCAGGCATTGCCGGAAACGCGCGCGCTGTTCGAAGCGTTACCGGCGCGGCTCGCCGCAAAGGGTGCGAAGGTCGGATCGGTCGACTTGCCGGGAAGCTTCGACGGCATCAACGACGCTCAGGACACCATCTGGGAATACGAGATGGCACGCTGTCTGGCCGACGAACATCGGCGTTTCCCGGAACAGATCCGCGAGCGTTTGCGCAAGCAGCTCGATTCCGGCCTCGCCATGCCGGTCGGACGCTACGACACCGCGATGCAGCTGGCGCGGGAGTCCCGCTTGCAGGTCGGTGCGGCGTTCGGCGACTGCGATGTGCTCGTGGTGCCGTCGGCTCCGGGCGAGGCGCCGCGTGGCACCGAGGCCACCGGCGACCCGGTGTTCAACCGGACGTGGAGCCTGTTGCACACGCCGGCGATCCACGTGCCTTCAGGGCAGGGGCCGAACGGCTTGCCCATCGGCGTGCAAGTGATCGGCCGGATCGGCGACGACGCGAGGGCGCTCGCGTGCGCCCGGTGGATCGAGCGGGCCCTCGGCTGAAGCCTCAGAACATTTCCATGCTCTCGAAGGCGAACTCCACCGTTTCGATCAGGATACCGCCCACGTTCGCCTGCAACGGCGAATAGGTGAGGCTGACCGGGCGCACTTCGCGAAAGCGCCACGTGGTGACCACACTCTCGTGGTCCTCGGAGAGCAGGCGGACCTGCAGCGTCTTGCGCTTCGGCGCGCGCCCCTGCCGCGCCTTGTGCCACCAGGCGTAGAGGTCGAGCGAACCGATGAAGCCGCGTTTGAGGACGACCCGATTGGCCGGTGATGGCTCGGCGGTGTCGGGTTTCGATGCCGTCTGCGCGGTGGTCTCGGTGGGAACGGAAGCGGCGATGCCGAACACCGGAAAGATGACCTCGCTGAAACCGCCCGCCGCGGATTCCGCCTTGCCGTCGCCGAAGTCCACCAGGAAATTGGCGGTGCCGTAGGGCCTGTCGCGCAGTTGTGCCATGGGCGGGCTCGCAGCAACCGGCGCTATTCCATCTCCAGCCGCTCGTAGGCGAGCACCATCTCTTCCATCGCGACATCGCTGCCCTTGGCGTTGAATGGCCCGCTAGTGTGCTTGACGATGCGGGCGCGCAGCAGCTTCCAGGTCTGCACGATCTCGGTGTGATCCTCGTTCTGCAACTGGATGGTGACGGTGCGCAGCGAGTGCTGGTTGCCGTTGCGGATGTCGTTCAGCCACTGGTACAGGTTGAGCGAGCCGATGATGCCGCGCTTCAACGTGACGTCGGCCACCTTCTGGAGGCCGGTCAGCTTGATCGGCGAGTTCTCCTTGTGGTTGCCGTTGCGATACTCGATGACGGCGACCTCCATGCCGATCGGGCTCATCTCCTGGAAGCCCGCCTGCGGCCCTTCGGTATTACCGTCACCCAGGTCCACGAGAAAGTTGAAGCAGGTGTAGGGGCGTTCTCTCAAGACGGCCATGGGTTCTCCTTCTTGCGCACTTGTCGTTCAGTGCAAAGAAGTATCGATGTCCGCCAACGAGGGGTCAAGGCGCGGATGACAAGTCAGTTCGATGCCGCGGCACCGCCTGCGCGTGGCGATAGGCCAGCAGCGCCGCGCGCGGCCACCGATTCCGGCCCTTCTGCAGCGCCGTCTCGTTGGCTCAGACCTGGAGAGCCGCTGAAACGCAGCGACGGTCACACGAATGCGGGTCCGTGTCGCCTGCATTCGGTAACCGAAAGCGCGTTCAGGGTCTCGCGATGGGTGGGGTGACCGCTACACTGCCCTTGAAGAGGATCGACCAATTGACCTTCTTCGGTTGGAATTGAGCGAAAGGATCGCCGTTGGGTGCGATGACACGGGCCGAGATAACTTCCGCGGGACACACTTCCCCCCAGAACGCAGCGGAGAACGCCACCAGATGATTGGTGCGCGGCATGTCGGACAAGAAGTTGATGGCACCTCCGCCTGGACCACACTTGGTGTAGTCGACCTTCACGTCCACCGCGACGAGGTCGGTTCCTCCATGCGAACCGACGGCTCGCACGCTACCTGCCGTCGCCTCGTGCCTGGCAATGCCATTCCTCACGGGAAGTCCCAGGAACTCCTGGAAGGTCTTTGTCGATTGTTGTGAGGGTCCATAGACCCCTGCCAGCATCCATCTGCCCTTCGTTCCATCCGAAGCGTCGAGACCTTCCAGGTCGACCCACATGTAAGCAGCCGTGAACGCACCTCCCGGCCCGTAGCTGCCGCCCGCCTTGTAGATGTTGATCCCGCCGGTCATGTCCTTGGCTGGGACCACTCCCGGCGGAAGAGCGGCCCGGATAGCGGCTTCGTCCCAGGTTACACCGGTCGCTATGGTCTCGAAGCCGGTCAGGACGTAGGGGGGTGGCAGCATCTTGTCCTGAGCAAAGGCAGTGGCGGCACTAATGGTGGCGGCCAGCATCACCGCAAGACGGACGGCACGGTGTGTGTCGGTCATGGCAGATTCCTCCGTGTTGATTGGCCTTATCGTCGGCATCGCCACCAGGAGCGCCGGCGCAAACCTGCCCCTGCGGGCCGTCTTCGACATCTGCTGGCAGCGCTACCAGTCTAGGTGGCCGCCGCTTACAAACGACTTACACGGTGTCGCCACCGATGTTGCGACGCTGGCTGGCGCCGGGTTGCCGAGGTTGACGGCGACGCGCCTTGGAGCGCTACCGTTCGCGCCCCGCCTCCATCACCGTCTTCTGCACCGGCGACAGCAGATACTCCATCACGGTGCGCGTGCCGAGATGAATCTCCGCACTCACCTGCATGCCGGGTGCGAGGGCGAATCGTTTGCCGTCGCGCTCCAGGGTGGCGGCGTCCAGGGCGATCAAGGCGCGATAGCCGGAACGCGCTTCGCTGCCCGACGAATCGGCAGCGTCGGGGCTCAGGTGGCGGATCTGCCCTGGGACCGTGCCGTACTTCTGGAAGGGGAAAGTGGCCACCTTGAGCTTGACCGGCATGCGCTCCTCAACGAAGCCGGCGTCGATCTGATCGATCCACACTTCCGCCTGAACCGCTTCGCCGGTCGGCACGATGGTCATCAGCACGGTGCCCGGTTGCACGACTGT
>JAIEQG010000043.1 GCA_019747905.1 Burkholderiales bacterium | reverse complement strand
TCGAAAACGAGTCGAACATCCCTTCACCCACCCTCAATCCCGGGTTTCGGCACACTCATGAAATATCCGGGCTAGGCTTGCTGCAACTCGAAACGCACCGACACCTCGCTGCTGCCCGCCTGCCAACCGGGATCGATGCCTACGCCCGGCACCCAGATCACCTGCTCGTCCACGCACAGCAACGGCAGGCGATTGCGCTCCCATGGCGCAACGCCCGATTCCTGGAACAGCTTCTTCAACTCGCGCCGCGGGCGATTCGCCTGGACCTGGAAACGCTCGCCACCGTGCCGGTTGCGCAAGACCACGCGGTGGCCTGCGAGGCGATCGCGCGCAATGCCGTCGCCGACTCCGGCCACCGCGACGATGACGCGGCCATCGGGCAGCGACAGGCGAGGCTCGCCGTCCCACTGCAACGACCAGCGATCGCCGGATTCCACCGGTACCAGCCGTACCCTGTCCCGGTAGCGCCGCAGCACGTGCGCGCCGATCACCACCTCGGGCGAAGCATCCGATGCCGCGCTGCCCAGTTGTCGCAGCGCTTCGTCGAGCCGGATGCGCGGCGGCATCGCGACGCCCGCATCGCGCAACCAGCCGCGCAATGCATTCGCTGCGCGCAGCGGCCCGAGGGCCACGAGCCGCTCGATATCCACGCCGGTATCGTCCGCGATGTCGGCGAGATCGGCCAGCGCCACCGCGTCGGCCAGCGCAGCCGCGTCGGCTGCGTTACGGGCAGCGCGCGCGAGCGCTTCGCGGTAGCCGGGATAGTGTCCCGCCACGCGCGGGAGCACATGGAGGCGCAGGTGATTGCGCGCGTAGGCGGCGTCCGCGTTGGATTCGTCGTCGACCCATTCGAGCCCGTGGGCACGTGCCCAGGCTTCGATGTCGCTGCGCGGCACGTCGAGCAGCGGACGGATCAGCGTGGCCGGCCCGAGCGCCCGTTCGAACGGCATTCCTGCCAGGCCGTCGGGACCGGCACCGCGCAGCAGTTGCAGCAACACCGTCTCGGCCTGGTCGTCCAGATTGTGCGCAAGTGCGACGAATTCGGCATCGATCGCTCGATAGGCCGCGTAGCGCGCGGCGCGCGCCGCCGCTTCGACCCCATGGCCGCCATCGACCCTCACATGCACGCGCTCGATCCGCACCGGGATGTCGCGAGCGCGACACAGACGCTCGCAGAACCCGGCCCAGGCGTCGGCATTCGGGCTCAGCCCGTGGTGCACGTGCAGCGCTGCGAGCGAGAAACCAACCTTGGTCGCGCCGCGGTGCAGGACATCCAGCAAGACGACGGAATCGATTCCGCCGCTCAAGCCGACGACGACGCGCCGTCCGGCGAGTTCCAGTGCCTCCAGCCGCCGGGCTACCCGAAGCGGCAATGCGCTCGATGCCGTCATCGAGGCATCCGCCCTACGTGCGCGGCGTCACTTCCTTGAACTTGCCGTAGCCCAGCAGACGTTCGAAGCGGGTCTCCAGCAACTCGTCCAGCGGCCGTGCCTGCAGGTCCTTCAGGGCCTCGGTCAGCGCCTTGCGCATGGACTGCATGGTGGCCCCGTGATCGCGATGGGCGCCACCCAGCGGCTCCGGGATCACCTTGTCGGCAAGCCCCAGGGTCTTCAGCCGGTTCGCCGTGATGCCCAGGGTCTCGGCCGCCTCCGGCGCCTTGTCCGCGCTCTTCCAGAGGATCGACGCGCAGCCTTCCGGCGAGATCACCGAGTAGATCGAGTACTGCAGCATCATGACGATGTCGCCCACCGCGATCGCCAGCGCACCGCCGGAACCGCCTTCACCGATGATGGTGCAGATGATCGGTACGCGCAGTTCGGTCATGGCGAACAGGTTGCGGCCGATGGCTTCGGACTGGCCGCGCTCTTCCGCGCCGACGCCCGGGTACGCGCCAGGCGTATCGATGAACGTGATCACGGGGATCGCGAACTTCTCGGCGAGCTTCATCAGGCGCAGCGCCTTGCGGTAGCCCTCGGGCTTGGGCATGCCGAAGTTGCGAAAGATCTTGTCCTTGGTGTCGCGGCCCTTCTGGTGCCCGATCACCATGCAGGACTGGCCGCCGAAGCGCGCCAGCCCGCCCACGATCGCCGGGTCCTCGGCGAAGCTGCGATCGCCGTGCAGCTCTTCGAAATCGGTGAAGAGGTTCTGCACGTAGTCGAGCGTATAGGGCCGCTGCGGGTGCCGCGCCACCTGCGAGATCTGCCAGGAGGACAGCTTGCCGTAGATGTCCTTGGTGAGCGAGTTGCTCTTCTTCTGCAGGCGCGAGATCTCCTCGGAGATGTCCAGCGCGGAGTCGTCCTGCACGAAGCGGAGCTCCTCGATCTTCTGCTCGAGCTCCGAGATGGGCTGCTCGAAGTCTAGAAAGGAGGTCTTCATGGCCGGCGATTATAGACTTGTCATTTGCCGTACGCGGCGTGGAGGTAGTCGACGATGGCCTTCGCGTCCTCCTCCTTCACCGGGGCGCCCATGACCTTGATCATCTTGTTGACGGAGGCCTCCCAGCCCTTGCGGTCCAGGAACGGGGAGTTCATCTGGATGTAGTCGAGGCTGTGGCACGCCACGCAATTCGCCTCCACCAGTGCCCTGCCCGGGGCTTCCTTCAACTCGATCGCGTCCTCGCCCGCCCGGGCGACTCCCGCGATCAACAAGATCGGGATCAACAGATGTCGCATCGCAGCTCCTCTACGCACACACGATCGGAATGCGCTGCACCACGTTGTTGTGGTAGCCCGCCGGATTGAAGACCAGGTCGAAGGTCTGGGTGGCGCCGATGCGGTTGGTGGCCTTGGCCATCACCACGTAGTCGCCCGGTTTCGGCACGAAGGCAAAGCTCCACTGCCGCCACGAGAAACGCCCGAGGTCGGCCCCGAGTTCCGCGAGCTCCCACAGCTTGCCGCCGTCGCGCGACACCTCGACCCGCGAAATGCCGTAGCCCCCGTCCCACGCGATGCCGCGCACGAACAATGGCGAGTTGGCCTTGTAGGTCATGCCTTCGCGCAGATTGGTCACGAGCGAGTTCACCACCATCTCCGTGATCGGCGTGTTCGCGTCGGTCTCCTGCGAGAGGAAGCGATCCACCACGGGAAACCGGCCTTTCGGGATGCGGTAGGCCGGGGTCATCCAGAAGCCCTTGAACGGCTGCGACAGGATCGCAATCGACGTGAGGTGCTTCATCCAGTAGGTGGCCGTCCAACCGGGCACCACGATGCGTGCCGGGTAGCCGTTCCAGTGCGGCAAGGGCTCCCCGTTCATCTCCCAGGCGATCAGGGTGTGCTCGTCGAGCGCCTTCCACAGCGGAATGCTCTTCACGAAATCGGGCGTCTTCTCGGTGAGTCCGCCGTCGGCACCGTCGAACGCGACTTCGAGGGCGCCCGCCTTGATCCCGGCCTTCGCGAGCACATCCTTGAGCCGCACGCCCTTCCACCGTGCATTGCCCATCGCGCCGTAGCCCCATTGCACGCCGGGAACATGCGGATCGGAGAGCCCGCGCCGATTGCCCGAGCATTGGCACAGCGCTGCGATCTCGACCGCCTCGAAGTCCGACTTCAGTTGGTCCAGCGTGAACCGGATGGCTTTCTCGGCAGCGTCACCACCGATCTCCACAGCCCAGCCGGCCGCGTCCACCTGCGGAATGTTGGACAGGTGATAGCGCACGAAGAACGCGTCGTTCGGCGTGAACGCCTCGCCGAAATAGCGCGTGGGCGTCTCGAAGTTGGGCGGCCGCCAGCTGCGCTTGATGAGCGGCTGCTTGCCCGGCAGCGTGTCCCACGCCGCCGATTCCAGGGCGCCCGCCGGCAGGCCGGCCGGACCGCCCCCCGGCGCGGCCAGCGTCGGCCCCGCCACAGCCATGCCCGCCGCGGTCGCCAGGAAACGCCTGCGATCGATGGTCATGCGGCAATCCCTCCCGTGGCCCGTCGTGACATCAGAACAATACGCCGCTCTTGCCGCGCGGGTCGCTCGCGGCGGTGGCTTCACGGGTCGCCCCGTCGACGAACACGGCCTGCATGTTGCCCCAGCGCCGCTTGCCTTCCTGCACCACGTGCCCCTTGGCCTCGAGCGCCTGTTTCCATTCGAGCCCGAACTGCCCCGGTTCGGTCTCGATCCGGTCCGGCAGGTACTGGTGATGGAACCGCGGCGTGCCGACGACGCGCTCCGGATCCACCGGGCCGGCGCCAAGATGGGTCAGGATGCCGAGCAGCACCATGCTGATGATGCGCGATCCGCCCGGCGTGCCCAGCACGAGCACGCCGCGCTGATCCTCCACGAACGCGGGCGACATGGACGACAGCGGCCGCTTGCCCGGTGCGATCAGGTTGGCGTGGCTGCCGGAGAGGCCGTAGAGATTCGACGCTTCGGGCGTGAGCGCGAAATCGTTCATGGTGTTGTTGAGCAGCACGCCGCTCGACCCCGCCATCGTCGCCGCGCCGAAAGGCCCGTTGACGCTCAGCGTGGCGGCGACGCGATTGCCCTCGGCATCGACGATCGAGAAGTGCGTGGTGTTGGTCCCGTCGGCCGCGGCCGACTGCGTGCCGAGTTCGCTGCTGGGCGTGGCCCGCCCCGGATCGATGCTCGCGGCGCGCTCCGCCGCATACTCTCGGCTCCGCAAGCGTGCTTGCGGCACGGTCACGAAGTCCGCGTCGCCCATGTAGCGCGCCCGGTCGTGAAAGCCGCGTCGCAGCGCCTCGACGATCCGGTGGTCGCGCTCGGCGACGGGCAGATCCGTGAAGTCGTAGCGCTCGAGGATCTGCAACGCCTGCGCGAGCACCAGACCGCCGCTGGAGGGCAGCGAGATGGTCGTGATGGTCGCGTCGCGGTAGCGGAACTTGAACGGATCGCGCTCCATCAGCCGATAGCGCGCGAGATCCTCGAGGCTCCAGATGCCACCGGCGGCACGCACGCCGCGGACCATTTCCTCGGCGACCGGCCCACGGTAGAACCCGTCCGCCCCGCGTTCGGCGATCGCTCGCAGGGTCGCCGCCAGGGCGGGCTGCTTCACGAAGGACCCGGGCGACGGTGCGATGCCCTGATCGAGGAAGATCTTGGCGGCGGCCGGGTCCGCCTTCAGCGCGGAAAGACGCCAGAACGCAGCCGCGGCATAGCGGCCATCCACCGCGAAACCCTGCTCCGCCAGCTCGATGGCGGGCGCTAGCAGGCGCGCCAGCGGCAGACGGGCATACCGCTGCGCGATGTGGGCGAGGCCGGCCGGCGTACCCGGGATGCCGGCCGCCTTGCCGCCATCCAGCGACGCGCGCGCATCGAGTTCACCGCGATCGTTGAGATACATGTCGCGCGATGCCGCTTGCGGCGCTGTCTCGCGCGCATCCACCACCACTTCGAATCCGTCGGACGCGCGATGCAGCAGGAAGAATCCGCCGCCGCCCAGCCCGGAAGCGAACGGCTCCACCACGGCCAACGTCGCCGCCACCGTTACCGCGGCGTCGAATGCCGTGCCGCCATCGGCCAGCACCTGTTCGCCGGCAGCCGTGGCGAGCGGGTGGGCGCTCGCGACCGCATAGCGCCCGGCGAGCGCCGGTGTGGCCGCGGCGAAGGCGGCGACGAAGACGAACAGGACCGGCAGCAGCGCCCTGCGACGAACCCCACGGAGACCCGGCACGCTCACTCCACGCAACATCGAACGGACCAAAGCATAGCGGATGCGGCTCAGACAGCCGGCTTGCGCACCCGGAACCATGCCGCGTAGAGCGCCGGCAGGAACAACAGGGTCAGGATCGTCGCCACCAGCAGCCCGCCCATGATGGCGACCGCCATCGGCCCCCAGAAGTTCGAGCGCGACAACGGAATCATCGCGAGGATCGCCGCCGCCGCCGTCAGCATGATCGGGCGCATGCGGCGCACGGTGGCGTCGATCACCGCGTCCCACGGCGGATGGCCCGCACCGATGTCCTGCTCGATCTGGTCCACCAGGATGATGGAGTTGCGCATGATCATGCCGAACAGCGCGATGAAGCCCAGCATCGCGACGAAGCCGAACGGCACGTTCCCGACCAGCAGGAACAGCGTCACGCCGATGATCGCGAGCGGCGCGGTCAACAGCACCAGGAAGGTCTTCTGGAAGCTCTGCAGGTGCAGCATCAGCAGCGTCACCACGGTGATCAGCATGACGGGCACGACCGCGTTCACCGAACCCTGGCCGCGTGCGCTCTCCTCGATCGCCCCGCCCATTTCGATGTGGTAGCCGGGCGGGAGGTTCGCCTTGACCGCGTCGAGCTTCGGTTCGATCTCCTTCGACACCACCGGCGCCTGGATATGGCCCTTCACGTCGCCCTGCACCGTGATGGTAGGCACCCGGTTGCGGCGCCAGATCACGCCGTCTTCCTGCGCGTAGCGCACGGTGGCCACCTGCGACAACGGAATCGAGCGACCGCTCTGGGTCGGGATGTTGATGTCCCCGACCTCCTCCAGGCTCTTGCGTTCCGCACCTTCGGCCCGCGCCAGCACCTCGATCAGCTTGTCGCGCTCCCGGAACTCGGTCACGAAATAGCCCGACAGGACCGCGTTCAACATGTTCGACAGCCCCGACGAAGTGACCCCGATGAGACGTGCCTTGTTCTGATCGATGTCGAGATACACCACCTTGCTCTTCTCGTTCCAGTCCAGATGCACGAGCCGCATGTTGGCGTTGGCGCGCATCACGTCGGCCACCTCGCCGGCGATGCGCCGCAGTTCGCCATAGTCCGGACCGCTCACCCGGAACGCCACCGGATAGGCCACCGGCGGCCCGTTCTGCAGCACCGACACGCGCCCGCGCACCAGCGTGAACTGGTTCTCGATGATTTCCTCGAGGCGCTGCTGGAGCGCGTCGCGTGCCTTGTTGCTCTTCGCGGTGACCACGAACTCGGCAAGATTGGCGTTGAAGAGTTGCTGGTCGAGCGGCAGGTAGAAGCGCGGACTGCCGCCGCCCACGTAAGTCACGAAACTCGCCACGTCCGGATCGGCGGCCAGCAGTTTCTCGAACCGACGTGCCTGCTCGTCCGATGCGGTGATCGACGAACCGTTCGGCAACCACAGGTCGACCACCAGTTCGGGGCGGTTCGCCGACGGGAAGAACTGCTGCTGCACCAGGCCGAAACCGACCACGGACAACACGAACACCGCGGCGGTGATCGCGATCACGGTCTTGCGGAATGTGACGCACCAGGTGACCAGCGCGCGAAAGCGCCGGTAGAGCGGCCGATCGTAGACGTCCTGTTCGTGACCGGAGTGCGCCGACGCGACGGGCGGCGGCCGTCGCAACAGCTTGCGCACGAAGCGGGCGAGCGCGTTCTCCTGATGGCCCTTGGAGAAATCCGGCAGCAGGTGATAACCCAGGTACGGCGTGAACACGACCGCGACCACCCACGACACGAGCAGCGAGATGGTCACCACGGCGAAGATGGAGAACGTGTACTCGCCGGCGGCCGACTTGGCGAGCCCCACCGGCAGGAAGCCGGCCGCGGTCACGAGCGTGCCGGTCAGCATCGACGGCGCGGTCGAGGTGTAGGCGAAGCTGCCGGCGCGAAACCGGTCCCAGCCCTGCTCCATCTTGATCGCCATCATTTCGGTAGCGATGATGGCATCGTCCACCAGCAGGCCGAGGCCGATGATCAGCGCCCCGAGCGAGATGCGCTGCAGGTCGATGCCAAAGAGCAGCATGAACAGGAACGTGGTCGCCAGCACCAGCGGAATCGACAGCGCCACCACGATGCCGGTGCGCAGCCCCAGGCTGATGAAGCTCACTGCCAGCACGATGATCACGGCCTCGGTGAGCGTGCGCATGAACTCGCCGATGGATCGCGACACCACCTGGGGTTGATCGGCGACCGGGTGCACTTCGATACCCACGGGCAGGTCGGCCTTGAGCGCCTTCATGCGCTCGTCCAGGTGATGGCCGAGCGCGATGATGTCGCCGCCCTTGCGCATGGACACCGCGAGCCCCATGGCCGGTTCGCCGCGATAGCGGAACAGCAGATCCGGCGGATCCACGTAGCCGCGATAGATGCGTGCGATGTCGCCCAGGCGGAACAGCTTGCCGTTGGCCTGGATGCCGATCTCGCGGATGCTCTCCACGGACTTGAAGTCGCCGGACACCCGCACGAACACCTTGTCCGAGCGCGTCTCGAAGGCGCCGGCGGGCACCATTGCGTTCTGCTGGCTCAGCACCGCGAACAGCGAGATCGGCTCGATGCCCAGTGTGGCGAGCTTCTTGTGCGACAGCTCGATCCAGATCTTCTCCACCTGTTCGCCGAGCACGTCCACCTTGCCTACGTCCGGCACCAGCAGCAGCTGGCGGCGGACGTTCTCGACATGGTCACGCAGTTCGGCGAAGGAGTAGCCGTCGGCAGTGAAGGCGTAGATCGTGCCGAAGGTGTCGCCGAACTCGTCGTTGAAGAACGGACCACGCACCCCGGCCGGCAGCTGGCCGCGGATGTCGGCGACCTTCTTGCGCACCTGGTACCAGGCGTCCGGCACGTCCTTGGGCGGCGTGTAGTCCTTCAACGTGACGAAGATCATCGACTCGCCGGCCTTCGAGTAGCTGCGCGTGAAATCGAACCACGGCGTTTCCTGCAGCTTCTTCTCGATGCGTTCCGTGACCTCCTGCTCCACCTCCTTGGCGCTCGCACCGGGCCACAGCGTGCGCACCACCATCACCTTGAAGGTGAAGGCGGGGTCTTCGTTCTGACCGAGCTTGAGATACGCGAAGATGCCCGCCACCGACAGCGCCAGCATGAAATACAGCACCAGCGTCTGGTGCTTGAGCGCCCACTCGGAGACGTTGAAGCGGGTCGGAATCACCGCGGCGCCTCGGCGAGGATGCGCACCTTCTCGTTCGGAAACAGCTTGTGTACGCCGGCACGCACCACCAGTTCACCACCGCTGAGGCCTTCGGTGACCCGCACCGCTTCGTCGCTGTAGCGATCCACCTTGACCGGACGCAGGCTCACCTGCGAGGTCTTCGGATCCACCACCCACACCGCCATCTCGTCGCCCTTCTGGTACAGCGCCGACGATGGCAGGCGCACCACGGCAGCGTGACCGTTGGTCCTGAAGTAAACATTGGCCGTCATGCCGAGGTGAATGTCGCGGTCGCCGCCCAGGATGGTCACTTTCGTCGTGTACGTGCGCGTGACCGGATCGGCACTGGGCGCGATCTCGCGCACCTTGCCGTCCAGCAGCTTGTCGGGCTGGGCCCAGAAGTCGATCTTGACCTTGTCGGCCTTGTTCACGTCGGCGAGCCGGTTTTCCGGCACGTTGATCGCGACCTCCATGTCGCCGCGCCGTGCCACCCGCATGACCATCTGGCCCGCCGCGACCACCTGGCCCACTTCCGCACCGATGGCCGTCACCACCCCGTCGTGGTCGGCGCGCAGTTGCGTGTACGCGGCCTGGTTCTCGTTGGTGCCGAGCTGGGCCTTGGCCTGATCGAGCTGCGCCGCCGCGACGCGCGTGGCAGTGGCGCGCCGCTCCACTTCGGCCGCGCTGATGAAGCCTTGCTTCGCGAGCTCCTGGAAGCGCGCCAGATCGGCGGCATTCTGGTCGTAGTTGGTCTGGGCCGCAGCCACCTGCTGCCGGGCCGCCTCGATGCCGAGACGTTGATCGCCGGGATCGATCCGCGCCAGGACCTGGCCCTGCTTCACCGCATCGCCCACTTCCGCCAGGCGCGCCGTGATCTTGCCCGGGACCCGGAAGCCGAGCGCCGTCTCGAAGCGCGCGCGCACCTCGCCGGTATAGCTGGCCCCCAGCTCGCCGCTGACGGCATCGACCTTGACGACGTTGACCGCACGCGCCGCGTCGGCTGCCTTCTCTTCCTTCGAGCAAGCCGCGAGCAGCGATGCCGCTAGGACGAGCACAACTGTCGGTACAGCGACCGTCGGGTGATTCTTCATGATTCGTCTTTCGAGAGAATGGAGCAACACGGTCACGCCAGCGCCGGTTCGGTCGCGCGCAATCCGTTCAACAGTACGTCCACGTGCAGCTTGAGGTAACTGTCCGGATCGAGCGGCGTCGTATCGCAGAACGCGAAGGAATAGCGCCACACGGCCATCAGCATCACCGGCGCCAGCATGAGGCGAACGATCTGGTCCACCGGGAGATCGCGGAACTCGCCGGACTCGATGCCCAGGCGCACGGCGCGCGCGACGAGCTTGCGCCCGCGACTCACCACTTCGTCGAAATAGAAGCGCGTCACCTCGGGGAAATTGCCGGACTCGGCGATCATGAGCTTGGGGATGCCGCCCAGGTTGGTGGCCCCGATCATCTCCCACCAGGCGCGCAGGAGATTGCGGATCAGGTCCTCCGCGCTGCCGGAATGGGCATCGACCATGCGCTCGCCGTGTTCGTACACCGGCACCAGGCCCTCGCGGATGACGGCCTTGAACAGTTCTTCCTTGCTGGAGTAGTAGAGGTAGAGCGTGCCTTTGCTGACGCCCGCGCGGCTCGCGACGTCGTCCAGCCGCGTACCGGCGTAACCGCGCTCCACGAAGAGATCGAGGGCGGCCGCCAGCAGTTCGGCCGGCCGCGCATCCTTGCGCCGCGTCCAGCGGCCTTCTGCGCGCACGGTCCTCGCGGACGCCCCGCCTTTCCTGGTCGTACCCGTACCCATGACGAATGCCTTCAAATAACTGACCGGTCAGTAATGTAGTTGCCCGCGACCGCAGACGTCAATGCCCGCCCTTGTCGCGCCGGCCGTTCGGCGTTACGGTCGTTCGCCCATGAGCATGATCACTCTCCGCCGCGCGGCCGTCGCAGGGACTTTCTATCCCGGCAACGGATCGCAACTGCGCACCGACGTGCGGGAGCGGCTGGCCTCAGCCTCGCGTCGCACACCGGCGGATACGCTCGAGCCCAAGGCTATCATCGCCCCCCACGCCGGGTATGTATATTCGGGCGATGTTGCGGCGATGGCCTATGCGCGGATTGCGCGGCTCCGCGGGCGAATCAAGCGCGTAGTGCTCCTCGGCCCCTGTCATCGGGTGGCAGTGCGGGGCCTCGCGCTGCCCGGGGTCGAACAGTTCGAAACGCCCCTGGGCCCGATCGCCGTGGACGCCGAAGCCGTGACGTCGCTGCGCACGTTGCCGCAGGTCACCGAGAGCACGGCGGCCCACGTCCAGGAGCACTCGCTCGAAGTGCACCTGCCGTTCCTGCAGGAGGTGCTCGGCGCATTCACGCTGGTGCCGCTCGCGGTCGGGGACGCCACACCGCAGGAAGTCGCGCAAGTGCTGGATCACCTGTGGGGCGGTGCCGAAACGCTCATCGTGGTGAGTTCCGACCTCTCGCACTACCTCCCCTACCAGACGGCACAGCGCACCGACCACCAGACGGTGCACGACATGCTGGCGCTCGATCCGCACATCGACCACCACCACGCCTGTGGCGCGACACCGGTGAACGGCTTGCTGCTGGTGGCGCGCCGTCGCGGTCTCACCCCGACCTTGCTCGACGTGTGCAACTCGGGCGACACCGCGGGCGACAAGAGCCGGGTCGTCGGCTATGCGTCGCTGGCGTTCACCGAAGGCGCAATGCCTAGCCCGGTCGATGCGGGTGCTGCCGACAAGGGCACCGTGCTGCTGCCCCTGGCGCGCGCCACCATCGCCCGCCAGCTCGGCCTCGCGCTGACGGCGCGCGACGATGCTCCGTTCCTGCAGGAGATCGGCGCTTCCTTCGTCACGTTGAAGTACCAGGGCCGGTTGCGCGGTTGCATCGGCAGCCTGGAAGCGCGGCGCGCCCTGGTGGACGACGTGAAACACAACGCCCGCTCGGCCGCGTTTCTCGATCCGCGCTTTCGCCCGGTGTCGTTGCGGGAGTTCGACCAGATCACGGTGGAAGTGTCGCTGTTGTCGGTGCCCGCACCCATGGCGTTCCGCGACGAACACGACCTGCTCGCACAGCTTCGTCCCGAGGTCGACGGTCTCATCCTGGAATACGATGGTCATCGTGGCACCTTCCTGCCGCAGGTGTGGGAGTCGTTGCCGACGCCGAGGGATTTCTTCACCCATCTGAAGAACAAGGCCGGGCTGCCGATGGATTTCTGGTCGGACGATCTGCGCGTCGCTCGCTACACGGTCGACAAGTGGACGGAAACGTAGAAGGCGCATACCCCGCGCGCTGGTGGCACCTGCTCGACGACGGCCGCCTGCAATGCGACCTGTGCCCGCGCGACTGCCGCCTGCACGAAGGCCAGCGCGGCGCCTGTTTCGTGCGCCAGCGCGTGAACGACGCCATGGTGCTCACCACCTACGGGCGCTCGTCCGGGTTCTGCGTCGATCCGATCGAGAAGAAGCCGCTCAACCACTTCTACCCGGGATCGGCCGTGTTCTCCTTCGGCACCGCCGGTTGCAATCTCGCCTGCAAGTTCTGCCAGAACTGGGACATCTCCAAATCGCGCGACATGGACCGGCTGATGGACCGGGCGAGCCCCGACCGCATTGCCGAGGCAGCGCTGCAGACCGGCTCGAAAAGCGTGGCGTTCACCTACAACGACCCGGTGATCTTCGCCGAGTACGCCATGGACGTGGCCGACGCCTGCCACGCGCGCGGCATCAAGACCGTGGCGGTGACGGCCGGTTACATCCACGAGGCTCCGCGCCGCGAGTTCTACGCGAAGATGGACGCGGCCAACGTCGACCTGAAGGGCTTCACCGACGAGTTCTACGTGAAGCTGACCGGTTCGCACCTGCAGCCGGTGCTCGACACGCTGCAGTACCTGGTGCACGAGACCGACGTGTGGGTGGAAATCACGACGTTACTGATCCCGACCAAGAACGACTCCGACGACGAGTTGCGCGCGTTGTCCGCGTGGGTCGCCCGGGCCCTCGGGCCGGACGTACCGCTGCATTTCACCGCCTTCCATCCGGATTTCAAGATGACCGACCTGCCGCCCACGCCGGCGTCGACGCTGGTGCGCGCCCGTGACATCGCGATGGCCGAAGGCCTGCGCTACGTCTACACCGGCAACGTCCACGATATCGCCGGCGGCACCACCCGCTGTCATCACTGCGCCGCGAGCCTGATCGCGCGCGACTGGCACCGCATCGAGTTCTATCGCCTGACCGCGGAAGGCACTTGTCCGCGGTGCGGCACGCGGATCGCCGGGCGCTTCGGCGAATTCAACGGACAGTTCGGGCGGCAGCGGATCCCGGTGCGGCTCGCCGCACGCTGACCGCTCTCACCTTTGGAGCGCTGCCACCACTTCCTCGTCGGTGGTCTGCGGAAAGCTCCGGTAGAACTGCCCGACCGCGGAAAAATCCCGCGGCGTCTCCAGGCAAACGACTTCGTCGCAATACGCCTTGATCTTGACGGCCGTGTCCGGCGGCGCCACCGGCACCGCGCAGACGAGCCTGGCGGGATGCTTGGCCGCGAGTGCATGCAAGGCGGCCATCATGGTCGAACCGGTAGCAAGCCCGTCGTCCACGACGATGACGACCCGCCCCTTCGGATCGATCGGCGGTCGCAACGCGGTGTAGGCGTGGCGCCGTTCGAGGATCACTTCGAGCTGCGCCCGCTTCTCCTCCTCGAGGTACTCCGGGGACGGACGCACCCATGCGGCCTCGGACGTGACGAAGGACCAGCCCGATTCGTCCACGGCGCCGATAGCGTACTCGGAATTGGCGGGCGCTCGCAGCTTGCGCACCAGAACCACGTCGATGTCGCAATCCAACTCGTCGGCGATGATCCTGGCCATGGGCACGCCGCCACGCGGAATGCCGAGCACCAGCGGATGCTCGCTCCGGAAACGCGCAAGCGCAACCGCCAGTTTGCGGGATGCGACTGCGCGATCGGCAAACATCACACGACCGGAACTGCCTCCGGCCGAAACGTGGAGACCCTGCCGTCGGCGTAGCGTTCCGCGGACAGCACCGTGTTGGCGAGCAGCATGGTGATGGTCATCGGTCCGACGCCACCGGGCACCGGAGTGATCATCCCCGCCACTTCCTTGGCGCTTTCGAAGTCCACGTCGCCGCACAGCTTGCCGTCCGGCAGGCGGTTGATACCCACATCGATCACGACCGCGCCCGGTTTGATCATGGCGCCGGTCACCATCTTCGGCTTGCCCGTGGCGACCACCAGCACGTCGGCCCTGCACGTATGGAATGCCAGATCGCGCGTCTTCGACGTGCAGATGGTCACGGTCGCATCCTTCGCGAGCAGCATCAGCGCCTGCGGCTTGCCGACGATGTTGCTGCGACCCACGACCACCGCCTCGGCGCCTTGCAGCGGCACCTTGTGATGCTCGAGCATGACCATCACGCCATGCGGCGTGCACGGCCAGAAACCGGGCAGCCCGGTAGCGAGCGCCCCGGCGTTCTCCACGTGAAATCCGTCCACGTCCTTCGAAGGCACGATGGCCTCGAGCACCTGGTCGGCGTCGAACTGTTTCGGCAGCGGCAATTGCACCAGGATGCCGTGGATGCGCGGGTCGTTGTTGAGCGCCTGGATGCGCGCCAGCACTTCGCGTTGCGACGCCGACTCCGGGTACTCGATCAGTTCCGAGTGCAACCCCATCTCGCCGCAGGCCTTGACCTTGTTGCGGACGTACACCTTGGAGGCAGCATTGTCGCCGACGATGATGACGGCGAGCCCCGGCGTCACGCCGCGCGCGCGCAGGATGTCGGCACGGTCGCGCCAGGCGGCGCGGGTCGCCTTGGCGATGGCAACACCGTCGATGATCGTTGCGCTCATGCCGTGGTGCGCTCCGGAAGCGCGCCGATCTTCTCGATTTCGGCGAGCGTGGAGAAGAACACCGGCCCGTGCCCCATGTCGGCTTCGCGCTGGCTCACCAGCGCATTCACGTTGAGCCCGTTCACCTGCTTCGAACCCTGCAACTGCTTCGGTGCACCGATCACGCCGGGCAGCATTCCCGGCACCACCAGTGCATGCCCGAACACTTCACCGCGGTCGTTGTAGAGACGGCACGCATCGCCGCTCGCGATGCCGCGGGCCCGCGCGTCGGCTTCCGACACTTCGAAGGTCTGGCGCGACATCATCTCCTGCAGCCGCCGCACGTGCTGGAAACTCGCCCCGATGAAATAGTGCGTCGCGGCGCTGATCACCTGCAGCGGGTAGCGCCGGGTCGCCTCGGGATTCGCCATGCCCTCGATGGGCGGCACGTACGCGGGCAGCGGATCGAGCCCGGTCTTGCCCAGGCTTTCGCTGCGGATCTCGATCTTCCCCGAAGGGGTGGGCCAGCGGCCGCTGTTGAGCCCTGGCCGGCGCGGCGAATCCACGGCAGCGTGCATCCAGCCTTTCTCCATCAACCCTTCGAACGTGACACCCTCGAACAACGGGTTGTATTCGGGGTCGATCAGCTCGCGGATCATGTCCTCGTCGCTCTGCGCGAAACAGGGATCGTCGTAGCCCATCTTCACGGCCAGGCGGCGGAACAGTTCGCTGTTGTCGAGGCTCTCGCCCACCTTGTCGATGGCGGGCTGCGACAGGGCGTACACGAAATGCCCGTAGCCGCCCACCAGATCCATGTGTTCCAGCGTCGTGTCTGCCGGCAGCACGATGTCGGCGTAGTCGCAGGTGTCGGTGAAGAAAGTGTCGTGCACGACGGTGAAGAGATCCTCTCGCATCAGCCCGCGACGCACCGATGCGGTATCCGGCGCGCAATTGGCGGGCTCTGCATTCCACACCACCAGCGCCTTGATGGGCGGCGACAGCGTTGAGTCGTTCAGCGCTTCGCCGATGCGGATCATGTTGACCATGCGCGGGTTGCGGCCGGCGAGCAGGTCGGTGCGCTGAAGTTTGCGCATGTCGACGTTGCGCAGTTCCTTCCCGGTGCCGAGGCAGGCGCCGCCCTTCGCGAGCATGGCGCCGGTCAGGGTCGGCAGCAGCAGGATGGCGCGCACGGTCATGCCGCCGTTGTCCTGCCGCTGGATGCCGTAGTTGAGGCGAATGAAGGACTTCTTCGTGCTGCCGTACAGTTTTCCGAGGCGTTCGATGTCCTCGACGGCGAGGCCGGTGATTTCCGCAACGCGCTCCGGCGTGTACTCCGGCAGTCGGTCGCGCAGCAGCTCTTCCCAACCGACCGTATGGGCCTTGAGGAACTCGATGTCGTGCAGCCCCTCGCGCACCAGCACGTGCATCATGCCCAGAGCCAGCGCGCCGTCGGTGCCGGGCTTCGGCTGCAGGTGCCAATCGGCGAAGGCCGTGGTCCGCGTGACGCGCGGATCGATGGCGATGATCTTCGCGCCGCGGGCCCGCGCCTCGGTCACGAACGGCATGGCGTGCACGCCAGTGCTCACGAGGTTCGTCGCCCAGAGGATCACCACCTCCATATCCGGGATGTCCTCGATGTTGGCCGAATGGACGTTGCCCGTGGTGTACTGGCCGGCTACTCCGCCGACTGTGGAGCAGATGGTGCGGTCCAGGCGCGCGGCACCCATCTTGTTGAAGAACCGTTCGCCCATGCCGGAGAAGCCGATCAGGCCCAGCGTGCCGGAGTAGGAGTACGGCTGCACGGCTTCCGGGCCGTATTCGGCGATGACGCCCTTGAGACGCGCGGCGACGGTGTCCAGCGCTTCGTCCCAGCTGATGCGTTCGAACTTCGCACCCGGCCCCTTCGGACCGACCCGGCGCCGCGGATAGAGGACGCGATTGTCGTTGTAGACCAGGTCGACGTAGTTGTTGACCTTGTTGCAGAGGTAGCCCTTGGTGATGGGATGGGTCGGATCGCCCTCCACCTTGATGGCGCGGCCGGTCTTCACGTTGACCGTGACGTGCATGCCGCACGCGTCGGGGCAATCGTGCGGACAGGCGGCCTTCACCACCTTGGTCTCGAGTTGGCTCTGGATGCGGGCTGCGGTTTCCATGGCACCTCTGGTTCGGCTTCTGAACCGTCATTCTATGCCCGCTCGCCGCCCGTATACACTGCGGTCCCCGTCCCCGGAGCCACCATGAGATCTCCCCTCTGCGCGGTACTGACCCTCATCGCCCTGACGCTGCCGGTGCCGGCCGAGGCCCGCCTGGTGCGGCTCGACATCGTCAAGCGGGAAGTCGTGGCGGACGGCCAGAGCTTCGGCATCGCCGGGCCCTACGAGAAGCTGACCGGCACCGCCCATTTCGAGGCCGATCCGGCCGATACCCGGAACGGGCGGGTCTTCGACATCCGCAACGCCCCGCTCAACGCCCGCGGGCTGGTGGAATTCTCCGCCGACATGGTGATCCTGAAGCCCGTCGATCTCGGCAAGGGCTCGCGCACCCTGTTCTTCGAGGTCAACAATCGCGGCCGCAAGATCGCGTTCGGCCGGCTGCACGACACCTCGTCGAAGGCGAACATGAACGATCCGATGGCGCCCGCGGACTTCGGCAACGGCTTCCTGATGCAGCGCGGCTACGTGGTCGCGTGGGTGGGCTGGGGCGCGGACATCGCACCCGGCGACCATCGCCTCACGGTGAATTTCCCGGTGGCCGTGGACTTCGCCGGCATCCCGATCACGCAACGCATCCTGACCGAGTTCGGCGACCGCAACTTCAACGGCGCAACGCCGCCGACCCTGCCGCTCTCGGGCGGCCCCGCCTTCAAGAGCTACCCCGCGATCGACATCGACAAGGCCAAGGCCGAGGCCGAACTGTGGGTCGTGGGGTCGGACTCACCACGGCCGAGCGGCCCGCAGATCCCGCGCGGTGAACGCGTGGCGGACGAGGATTGGGCCTTCGCCCGCTGCCCCGACGGGTGGCCAGGCGACCCCAGCACCACCGACATCTGCGTGAAAGGCGACTTCCGCAACGATCGCAACTACCACCTGATCTATCGAGCCACCGGCTCGCCGGTGATGGGTCTCGGCTATCTCACCTCACGTGATTTCGTGTCGTTCCTGCGGCACGAAACGACCGATGCGGCCGGCAATCCCAACCCGGTTGCCGGGCTCGAGACCACCCTGTGCCAGGGCATCTCGTCCTCCGGCATGTACCTGCGCGATTTCCTCTACCAGGGGTTCAACGAGGACGAGCGCGGCCGGCGCGTCTGCGACGGCGCGCACATCCACGTGGCCGGCGTGCAGAAGCTTTATCTCAACTACCGCTTCGCACAGCCCAACCCGTTCACGCAGCAGCACCGCGAACGCTACGTGCCGGACACGAACTTTCCGCATCAGTACGGCGTGCGTGGCCACCCGAAGACGCGCCTGCCCGACGGCATCCTCAAGCGACCCATGACGGATCCGAAGGTGTTCCACAGCGACACATCGAACGAGTACTGGCAGTTCCGCGCCTCGCTCACCGGCACCACCGAAGGCGGCAAGACCGATTTGACCGAAGTGCCGCGGGTGCGCCGCTATCTGCTGTCCAGCCTGCAGCACGGCAGCTTCAAGGGCGACGCGCCCCACTACGGCCTCGGCAACCGGCAATGCGAGCAGCTCACCAATCCGGTCCACCCGGGGCCGTTGCTGCGCGCACTGACGGTGGCACTGGACGATTGGGTGCGCAAGGGCACCGTACCGCCACCCAGCAAGGTGCCGACGGTCGGCGACGGCACCTTGGTCGCACCGGCAGCACTCGCGTGGCCGAAGATACCGAACGTGAAGTACTCAGGACTGTTCAACGGCTCCGGCGAACGCGATTTCGGCGAGAAGGTCATCGGCAACGCCGGCATCGTCGAGAAACTGTTTCCGGACGTCATCTACCCACACCGCGTGCTGGTTCCGCAGATCGATTCGTTGGGCCACGATATCGCCGGCATCCGCCATCCCTACGTGGAAGCGCCGGTCGCGACGGTGCTGGGCTGGAATACGCGCCGGACGGAGTTCGGTGGCGACGATCTTTGCGATCTGCTGGGCTCGATGATTCCGCTGCCGAAGACGCGGTCCGAAGCCGATGCCGCCGGTGACCCGAGGCCTTCACTGCAGGAGCTGTATGGCGATCGCGCGGGTTACGTGAAGAAGGTGGAAGCGGCGGCACGCAAGCTGGAAGCCGAGCGGTTGATGCTGTCGGAGGATGTGGAGATGGTCGTGCGCGAGGCCGCGGAGAGCGAAGTCTGGAAGTGAAGCACCGCTGCCCCCATCCCAACCTTCCCCCGGCACAGCCGGGGGAAGGGGTGTACGGCTTCTTCCCCCGTCTACGTTGGGGGAAGGCCGGGATGGGGGCAACGTGACTCCCCAACCCTTCGCCCTGTTCGAGAACAACCTCGACCCCGATGGCGACGCGATCCTGCTCGAGGACCTGACGCAGACCATAGCGCCGTCGACACCCGATGAACTCTCGAGCGCCTTCGCTCGCGTCGAACGACTCGCCCGCGACGGCGCCTGGATCGCGCTGGCGCTGCCCTATGAACTGGGACTGGCACTCGAACCGAGGCTCCGACAGCGGCTCGGCGAACGGCGCGACCCGCTGCTCCAGGCCTGGGTCTTCGGGCGCCACACGCGCCTCGATCGCGGCGGCGTCGACGCCTGGCTGCAAGCGCAACTCGGCGCTCTGCCAATCGACGATCGTGCGGCCGGGCTCGGCGGACTCGAAGCGAGCATGCGCCAGGACGACTACGCCGCGAAGGTCGAGGGCATCCGCAGCTACATCGCCGCCGGCGACGCCTATCAGGTCAATCTCACGTTCCCGATGCGCGGCACGGCCTACGGACATCCGCTTGCCCTGTACGCCCGCCTGCGCGAAACGCAGCCGGCACGCCATGGGGGTATCGTGCGTCACGCCGAAGGCTGGATCCTGTCGCGTTCGCCCGAGCTGTTCGTGGAGCGACGCGGCACTCGGATCACGACCAAGCCGATGAAAGGAACGGCACCGCGCTCTGCAACGCCCGAATCGCTGACCACGTCCGCCAAGGAACGTGCCGAGAACGTCATGATCGTCGATCTGATCCGCAACGACCTGGGGCGTCTCGCGCCGCCGGGTGGCGTAAAGGTCCGCTCGCTGTTCGACGTCGAAGCCTATCCGACCGTGTGGCAGATGACTTCCACCATCGAGGCCGAACCGGTCGAGGGAACCCTGGAAGACATCGTGCGGGCCCTGTTCCCCTGCGGTTCGGTCACCGGCGCACCGAAGGTACGGGCCATGGAAATCATCGACGAGCTGGAGCCGGACGATCGCGGGACCTACTGCGGTGCGCTGGGCTGGATCGCACCCGGCGGCGACCTCGGCTGGAACGTCGCGATCCGCACCATCACCATCGGCCGCACCCGGCATGCGCGACTGGGAATCGGCAGTGGCGTCACCCATGATTCCACGCCGGCAGGCGAATGGCAGGAGTGTCTGGTGAAAGCGCGCTTCGCCTCGCCGCCGCCCGCGTTCGACCTGTTCGAGACCATGCTGTCTCGTGAGGGCGTGGTCGCGTTGCTCGATGCTCATGTCGCGCGCCTCACGAAATCCGCACGCTGGTTCGGCTTCGGCATCGACATCGATGCCATCGTTCGCGACGTGCGTCGGCGCGCGGCGATGCTGGGCGCGGCACCGCATCGGCTGCGTCTGTCGTTGCGTTCCGACGGTGTCCACGCGCTCGAATCCGCGCCGCTCGCACCCTTGCCGCCGCTACCGACGGTCGTGCTGTCCCCGCACCGGGTCCCCGCCGACGACCCGCGGGCGCACCACAAGACCACGGCACGCGCGCTCTACGATCGCGAACTGGCGCGCGTCGCGGCCGCCGGGCATTTCGATGCGGTGTTTCTCAACACCGCGGGGCGAGTCGCCGAGGGTGCACGCACCAATGTCATTCTCGAGCTGGATGGCACTCTGGTTACACCGCCGCTCGAGGACGGCGTGCTCGACGGCGTGATGCGCAGGCGATTGCTCGCGCAAGGGCACGTTCGGGAGCGTAGCGTCGACCTCGCCGATCTGCGGCGCGCCGAGCGCATTTTCGTGAGCAATGCGCTGCGCGGGCTCATCGAAGTTCGATGGGACCGGGAAGCCGCCGCACCCGAACTTCCCGGATTCACCACGGCGGTGCGCGCCTGAGGGCCCCATTCAGGGTGCGCTCAGCAGTTCGAGGTCGCCATACCAGGCCGTGAGGCGGGATCCGGTGTTGTCGGTATCGGTGGCGATGGCCACCCCGGACAGCGCGGGCGGGTCCTCGCCGAACGCTGCCCGATAATCCTCCACCACGTTGCGGCGGACCGACTTCCAGCGCCCCGCATCGCTGGTGCCGGATTCGACGACGATGACGCGCAGCCGATCGGTGTAAGGACTCCACGCGGTGGTGCCGACCGGGGCTCGGGCATCCCACACGTAGCAAAGGCCCGCCGCCGGAACCGCTTCGCCGTAGAGCGCCCGCGCGAGCTTCAGCTTGAGGCGTGTGAGCAGCGGCAGCTTCGCCGTATCGTAGTCGAACAGCACGTACACGCGGGCCGCAAAATCGTCGCCCTGCTTCGTGCCGAAGTTCGCCTGCGCCGGCACGCCGCTCACTTTCCAGCGCCATTCGAGGATCGGTGTGCTCCGCGGGTCCGTCGAAAGCGGATGCACCAGGCCTGACATCGAAGCGTTCGCGTCGGCTTCGAGCACGACCACGCCGCCGTCCTCGACGAGGCGATAGCGCGTCTCCCGCTCCGCCTTCGGGAGATTCGCGGCGCGCCACGGCGGCGCCGGCGCCATGCCGACGGGTCCTTTCGAAAAAGGTGCGATCTCACCCGCGAGCGAGGCGGGTACGACCGCGATCAGCAACGCCGCCGCGATGGCCCGGACGAGCGCTTCGAACGGACGATTGCGCACCTGCAGGACCGCTCAGCGCCGCAGGTGATCCGCAGGCCGGTGCCTCGGCGCTGGTCCGGGCGCCACGTCCGCGGCGAGATCGTCGAGGATGGGGCATTCCGCCCGCTCGTCTCCATGGCAGCTGTGCACGAGCATCTCGAGCGCGCGCTTCATCGCCTGCATCTCAGCGATGCGGCGGTCGAGGTCACCGACATGCTCCAGCGCGACGCGCTTCACATGGGCACTGGCACGCCGCCGGTTCTGCCACAGGCCGAGCAGCAGCTTGATCTCGGGAATGGCAAACCCGAGATCGCGCGCACGGCGGATGAAGCGCAGCGTGTGCACTTCGTTGGGTCCGTACTGGCGGTACCCCGAATAGGTGCGCGCCACCTTGGGCAGCAGGCCCAGTGATTCGTAGTGGCGCAGCATCTTGGCCGACACGCCCGACAGCGCCGCCGCTTCGCCGATGTTGAACGGGCCTTGCGAATCCGGTGCATTTTTCACGCGCTGCCTCCAGCCGTCGGCCGCCAGCGGCGCAGAAGCAGCGCGTTGGTCACCACGCTCACGCTGCTGAACGCCATGGCCGCACCGGCGATCACCGGATCGAGCAACCCCAGTGCCGCCAGAGGAATGCCGATCACGTTGTAGATGAAAGCCCAGAAAAGGTTCTGACGGATCTTCGCGGTGGTGCACCGCGAGATCGAGATCGCGTCGCTCACCAGCCGAGGATCGTTGCGCATCAGGGTCACACCGGCCGCATGCATCGCCGCATCGGTACCGCTCGACATGGCGATTCCCACGTCGGCGGCGGCGAGTGCCGGCGCATCGTTGATACCGTCGCCCACCATCGCAACGCGGGATCCATCCCTCTTCAGCTCGGCGATCACTCCGGCCTTGTCGCCGGGCAGCACTTCGGCACGCACGTCGTCGATGCCCAGTCTTCCGGCAATCGCACGCGCGGCCCCTGCGTTGTCACCCGTGACCATGATGGTGCGGACGTGCTGCGCATGCAGCGTGGCGATCGCGGCACGCGCCGTTGCCTTCGGTGCATCGCCGAAGGCCAGCAACCCGAGCAGCCGTGGCACGGGGCTCACTTCCGTGATCCACGATACCGTCCGCCCATCGGCTTGCAGCGCGGTCGCGCGCTCCGCCAAGGGCGTCGTATCGATGCCCGACTCGGTCATCAGGCGCGCGCTGCCCAGCTGCAGGTCGCGGCCGCCGATGGTGGCGGCCATGCCGCGTCCGGGCAGCGCGCGCACGTTGGTCGCCGGCAGGGTCTGCGCGTTCTCGGCCCGTGCGGCCTCGAGCACCGCTCGCGCCAACGGATGCTCGCTGCCGCTCTGGATCGATGCGGCCAGAACCAGCAACTCCTGCGGCGATCCGGATACCGCTTCGGTGGCCGTGAGGCGTGGCCGCCCTTCGGTCAAGGTGCCGGTCTTGTCGAACGCGACGGCCGTCACGGCGTGCGCCGTCTCCAGCACCTCGGCGTCCTTGATGAGGATCCCGTGCCGCGCCGCCACGCCGGTCCCGACCATGATGGCGGCGGGTGTGGCCAAGCCGAGAGCGCATGGGCACGCGATCACGAGCACCGCCACGGCATTGAGGATCGCAGCCTCCCACTGACCCGTGGCGAGACCCCAGGCAAGCAGCGTGACGGCGGCGATGGCGACCACCACCGGCACGAACACCGCGCTCACCCGATCCACCAGGCGCTGGATCGGTGCCTTCTTCGCCTGCGCCGATTCCACCATCCGGACAATGCGCGCGAGCGTGGATTCCACGCCCACAGCCGTCGCGCGGACCATGAGCCGGCCATCGGCATTCACCGATCCGCCCGTCACCTTGTCGCCCTCGTGCTTCGCCACCGGCAGGCTCTCGCCGGTGATGAGCGATTCGTCGGCCTCGCTCGTGCCTTCGATCACGACACCATCCACGGCGATGCGCTCGCCCGGCCGAACGATCACCACGTCACCGGCAACGACCGCATCGATCGCGACCTCCCGCTCCGCACCGTCCTTCAGCAACCGCGCGACCTCGGGGCGCAAGGCATTCAGTGCGCGGATCGCATCCGTCGCCATGCGCTTCGAGCGCGCTTCCAGCCACTTGCCCAGCAGCACGAGCGTGATGACCACGGCCGCGGCTTCGAAGTACAACTTCGGCATGCCGTTGGCAGGATGGGCCAGCAACTCGTAGACGCTGAGACCGAACGCGGCCGAGGTGCCGAGCGCGACCAGCAGATCCATGTTGCCGGTACGCGCCTTGAGCGCTTTCCAGCCCGCGCGGTAGAACCGCGCGCCGAGCCAGAACTGCACCGGCGCGGCGAGGGCCAGTTGCACCCAGCCGTCCAGCATCCAGTGCCGGCCGATCATCGCTCCGACCATCGGCACCACCAGCGGCAGCGACAACGCCGCCGCCACGGCTACGGGCCACCAAGGTGCAGCGGGCGGCGCCTTCGCACTGCCCGCCGGCGCGACCGCGCGGACACCATAGCCAGCCGCACGCACCGCAGCCTCCAACTCGCTTCGAGTCACGGCGCCGCGCAACACCGACACTTGTGCCGCCTCCGTCGCAAGATTCACCGCAGCGGATACGACACCAGGAACGCGGGTGAGCGCCTTCTCGACCCGTGACACGCACGAGGCGCAGGTCATCCCTTCGATCGCGAGATCGATCGTGTCGCGTCCTACGCCGTAACCGGCCTGCTCGACCGCGGCCGCCAGGCGAGCGGGTTCCACGTCGGGCTCGGCCTGCACGCTCGCGGTTTCGGTGGCGAGGTTGACCGTCACTTCGTGTACGCCCGACACGGCTGCGAGCGCGCGCTCGACCCGGCCGACGCACGAGGCGCAGGTCATGCCTTCGATCGCAAGGGTTGTTGCGCGGGCCACGCCGGCATCGGCCGCCGCGATGGGATGCACGGGAGCGTTCATCGAGATTACCTAGAGAGCCAAGTCTACGCCTGCCACTCTGAGGCTTGCCACGATGGGAAGGTCAAGCGGTTGAGCTGCTTGCCCCCATCCCGACCTTCCCCCACCGAAGGTGGGGGAAGGGGCGTAGGTCCCCTCCCCCGGCTTTGCCGGGGGAGGGCGGAGGGTGGGGGCAGCGTCGTACCGCCGTCAGCCGAGATTCACCATCACATGCCGCACTACGGTGTAGTCCTCAAGGCCGTACATGGACATGTCCTTGCCGTAGCCGGACATCTTCATGCCGCCGTGAGGCATTTCGGTGGCGAGCATGAAATGGGTGTTGACCCAGGTGGCGCCGTACTGCAGTCGCGCCGCAGTCTTCATCGCACGCGATACGTCCTTGCTCCACACCGATGAAGCAAGGCCGTAGTCGGAGTCGTTGGCCCAGGCCACGGCCTGATCGACGTCGCTGAACGGCGTGACGGACACCACCGGACCGAACACTTCCTTGCGCACGATCTCGTCGTCCTGGGTGGCACCGGCGATCACGGTGGGCTCGTAGTAGAAGCCATTGCCCGCCCCCTTCTTCCCGCCGGTGACGACGCTGATGTGCTTGAGTGCTTTCGCGCGGTCGACGAAACCGGCGACGCGCTCCCGCTGCGTGGCGCTGATCACTGGGCCCAGTTCAGTCGCTTCGTCGTCGGTCGATCCCATCTTGAGCGAGCCCACCGCGGCACCGAGATCCGCCACGAGCTTGTCGTAGATCTTCTTGCCGGCGTAGATGCGGCACGCCGCGGTGCAGTCCTGGCCCGCGTTGTAGTAGCCGAAGACCTTGACGCCGTTCACCACCGCTTCCAGATCGGCGTCGTCGAACACGATCACCGGCGCCTTGCCGCCGAGTTCCAGATGGGTGCGCTTGATGGTATCGACCGCGGCCCGCAGCACCGCCTGACCGGTGCCGATGCTGCCGGTCACGGACACCATCGCCACCTTCGGATGCGAGATGAGGGGCTGACCGACGCTCGGTCCGCGCCCGTGGATGACGTTGACGACCCCTTCGGGAAAGATCTCCGCACACAGCTTCCCGAGTGCCAGGGTCGTGAGCGGCGTCATCTCGGACGGCTTGATCACCAGCGTGTTGCCGGCCGCGAGTGCCGGACCCAGTTTCCACGCCGCCATCATCAGCGGATAGTTCCACGGCGTGATCTGGCCCACGACGCCGACCGGATCGCGGCGGATCATGCTGGTATGCCCGGGCAGATATTCCTTCGCGGCCGAGCCCGAGAGGCAACGCGCCGCACCGGCGAAGAACCGGAACACGTCGGCGATGGCCGGCATCTCGTCGGCGGTGGCGCGAGCGACCGGCTTGCCGGCGTTCTGCGATTCCAGCTTTGCGAGACTCGCCGCTTCGTCATCGATCTTCGCCGCGAGCTTGAGCAACAGGTTGGAGCGCTCCGCCGGCGTCGTCTGCGACCAGGTATCGAAGGCCTTCTGCGCGGCCTTGACCGCCGATTCCACCTGACCCGGCGAGGCCTCGGGAACCGTCGCGAGCGTGCCGCCCGTGGCGGGATTCAGCACGGCGATGCCCTCGCCTTCGCCCTTGACGAACTTTCCGCCGATCAGCATTTCGGTGTGCATGGTGCTTCCCTTTCGAAGTGGAACGTCACTTCACGCTGCCGGCCACGTCGTGCGTGTCGCGCGTGAGATAGAAGGCGAGGACAATGGGCACGAAGGTGACGGCGATCACGAATACCGCCACCACGTTGGTCACCGGCCGTTGGCGCGGCCGGATGAGCTCCGACAGCATCCAGATGGGCAGGGTGCTCTGCTGGCCGGCGGTGAACGTGGTCACGATCACTTCGTCGAACGAGAGCGCGAACGCGAGCATGCCGCCCGCGAGCAAGGCCGTCGCGATGTTGGGCAGCACGACGTAGCGCAACGTCTGGAAACCGTTCGCGCCGAGATCCATCGATGCCTCGATCAATGCTCGATTGGTCCGGCGGAACCGGGCGAGCACGTTGTTGTAGACCACCACGATGCAGAATGTGGCGTGCCCCAGCACCAGCGTCCAGGTGGAGAACGGGATCTCGGCGATGCCGATGGCCGAGCGCAAGGCGATGCCGGTGATGATGCCGGGCAACGCGATCGGCAGGATCAGCAGCAGCGAGATCGCTTCGCGCCCGAAGAAGCGCGAACGCCACACGGCGGCAGCGGCAAGCGTCCCGAGGACCAGGGCCAACGACGTCGCGATGGCTGCGACCTTGATCGACAGCCCGAGCGCGCGGCGCACGTCCTCGCGTTCGAACGCCACTGCAAACCACTTTGTCGTGAATCCAGGGATCGGAAAAACGAAGCTCTTCTCCTCGATGCTGAACGCGTAGAGGATGATGATGAGCAGCGGGATGTGCAGGAACAGCATGCCGCCCAGCGCAGCGACCTTGAGGCTCCATCCGGCCTTGACGTTAGAGCGCATCGAAGGCTCCGAGCCGCTTGGCCAGCGTGAGGTAGATCCCCATGATGACGATCGGCACCACGGTGAACGCGGCGGCCATCGGGATGTTGCCCGCGGTGCCCTGCAGGCGATACACGGTTTCCCCGAGGAACGGTACCGACTTCCCGATGATGCTGGGGATGATGTAGTCGCCCAGTGTGAGCGAGAACGTGAAGATGGATCCGGCGACCACGCCGGGGAAGGCCAGTGGGAAGATCACCTTGCGGAAGGTCTGGCCGGGCTTCGCGCCGAGATCGCCGGAGGCCTCGATGACCGACCCGGGCACGCGCTCCAGCGCCGCCACCACCGGCAGGATCATGAAGGGCAGCCAGATGTAGGTGAAGACGATGAACGTGCCCAGATACGAAGTCGACAACGACGGTCCACCCACCACCGGCGTCTCGAGCACGGCGTCGAGGAGCCAGTCGAGATGCAGCAAGGCAGCGAACCAGCTCACGATGCCCTCCTTGGCGAGGATCAGCTTCCACGCGTACACGCGCACGAGGTAGCTCGACCACAGCGGCAGCATGACACCGAGGTAGAGCACGGCCTTCATCCGCATCCCGGCGTAGCGCACCATGTAATGGGCGATGGGAAACGCGATCAACGCCGCCGCGAGGGTCACCGAGATGGCCATCAGCGCCGAGCGGGTCACCACGTCCCAGGTGGCCGGGTTACCGAAGAACTCCGCCCAGGTGGCGACGGTGAACTCGCGCACCATGACCCCGGAGAACTCGTCCAGCCCGAAGAAGCTGTGCGCGAGCAGCGTGAACAGCGACCCGAGATAGATGACGCCCAGCCACAGCAGGGGCGGCGTCAGCAGCAGGAACGTCAGCAGCGCCGGCCGCAGGTATAGCGCGGAGGACAGCCGTTGCAGCGGCGAACTCTTGAGCGGGAGCGCCGCCGCAGTATTCACACGCTCAGGCTCAGAACGGGCGTCAAGAGTGACCATGAGTCGCTTCGCCCTCCAGCTGCGCTCGCCTGACCGTCGATCCCCACCCTGTGGGTGTGGCCCCTCGCCGGGTGGCTCACTGGCTCTCCGAGACAGGCTGAATGTGTCGGCGCTCGATGATCAGCCGCACGTTGGCGCCCGGACGGCGCTCGGCCACCGCGGTGCCGCCCTCGAGGTTCTGTTCGATCACCGTGAGACGGCCCTCCTCCACGTTGATTTCCACGCGCGAAGTGGCGCCCAGATAGGTGATGGTGTCGACACGACCGTCGATGGTGGCCACACCCATCGGCACTTCGGCGTCCGGGGTCAGGATGCGGATGCGTTCCGGGCGGATCGCATACATGCCGGGAAAGCCGCCGAGGCGCTGCGCGAGGTAGCCGTCGAGCAGGTTGGTCTGCCCCACGAATCCGGCAACGAACTGGCTCGCAGGGTGATCGTAGACCTCGCTCGGGCTGCCGATCTGCTCGATGCGGCCGTGATTGAATACCGCCAGCCGATCGCTCATGGACAACGCTTCGCCCTGGTCGTGCGTCACGTACACGAAGGTGATGCCGACCTGTCGCTGGATCGCCTTCAGCTCGTTCTGCATGGATTCGCGCAGCTTCAAGTCGAGCGCGCCGAGCGGCTCGTCGAGCAGCAGCACGCGCGGCCGGTTGATGAGAGCCCGTGCGAGCGCGACTCGCTGCCGCTGCCCGCCCGAGAGCTGGCTCGGCTTGCGCGCATACATGCCGTCCAGCTTGACCAGCTTCAGCATCTCTTCGGACCGCTGACGGCGCTCGGCCTTCGGCACCTTGCGGATCATCAGGCCGTACTCGACGTTCTCGCCGACACTCATGTGCGGGAACAGCGCGTAATCCTGGAAGACCGTGTTGACGTCGCGCTCGTACGGCGGCACGCCTTCGACGTTGACGCCGTGGACCTTGATGTGGCCGCTGGACGGTTGCTCGAAGCCTGCGATCAGCCTCAAGCAGGTGGTCTTGCCCGAGCCGGAGGGCCCGAGCATGGAAAAGAATTCGCCGTCGGCAATGTCGAAGGTGACATTGTCGACGGCGCGCACATCGCCGAACCGGCGGCTGACTTCCTGGAAGCTGACCGCGGGTGTGGCTTCAGCTCCCGCCATGCGAGGCTCGGACTGGAAAGTATCCGACCCTCATCGACCGCCCAGCACGGCGATGTAATCCGACACCCAGCGGTAGTACGGCACGCAACCCTTCTCCGGATGGTCGGCGCACTTGGCCGTGGGCGTCTTCCAGAACGAGATGCGATCGAACTCGTTGTAGCCGTTGGTCTCGCACCCCTTGTCGCCCAGCAGTGCGTTGCCCTTGCAGGCCGCCGGCACCGAAGGCACGGAACCGAACCATGCGGCGAGGTCGCCCTGGGTCTTGGCACTGATCGAATGCTCCATCCACATATAGGCGCAGTTCGGATTCTTGGCGTTCACGTGCAGCATGGTCGTGTCGGCCCAGCCGGTGGCCCCTTCCTTCGGCACGATGCTGCCGATCGGCCTCTTCTCGCCCTGCAGCAGGTTCACCTGGAAGCCCCAGGACGACGATGCGACCACGCCTTCGTTCTTGAAGTCGTCGATCTGAACCATGGCGTCGTGCCAGTAGCGCGACACCAGCTTGCGCTGCTTGCGCAGCAGTTCGAGGGCCGCCTTGTACTGGTCTTCGTTCAACTGGTAAGGATCCTTGATGCCCAGCGCCGGCTTGGTGGACTTCAGGTAAAGGGCTGCGTCGGCAATGTAGATCGGACCGTCGAAGGCCTGGACCCGGCCCTTGTTCGACTTGCCGTCGGGCAGCTTCTGCTCTTCGAAAACCACGCTCCAGCTCGTCGGCGGCTTCTTGAAGACCTTGGTGTTGTACGCGAGCACGTTGTAACCCCACTGATAGGGCACGCCGTAGTGCTTGCCGTCCACCGTGTGCCAGGGCGCGTTCTGCAGGCGCGGATCCACCTTGGAGTAGCTTGGAATCAGGCCCACGTTCACTTCCTGCACGCGTTTGCCGGCGATCAGCCGCAGGCTCGCGTCGCCGGAAGCGGTGACGAGGTCGAAGCCGCCTTCGTTCATGAGGGCGACCATTTCGTCGGACGTGCCGGCGGTCTTCACATTGACCTTGCAGCCGGTCTTCTTCTCGAAGTCGGTGACCCAGTCGAAAGCCTTGTCGGTTTCGCCGCGCTCGATGTAGCCGGGCCACGCCACGATATCCACCTGGCCTTCGCCCTTGCCGATCGATTGCAGGCCCTGCGCCTGCGCAGCGCCGAAGCCGACGCCCATGACACCGGCGATCGCCACGGTCAGGATGCGGGCACGGTTACGCCCGAAAACGGGAATTGCGAAGGTCTCCATGGTGACTCTCCTTTGTATTGTGGCCGCGGGAGTGAAGCCGGCGAAGAATGCTACGCGACTGGTTCGCGGCATGGCAACCGGCGGGCCATCGCGGTGCACGGCAGCCCCGGGATCGGCCTACCCGGCCGGCATGCCGGCCCCGGGTGCGCTACTTGGCGGGGGCGACGAGCGGCTGGGGCTTCAACTTGTAGACCGGCCGCGGCGACTTGTCCTGGTAGTACGGCATCATCTGCGGCCCGAGCGCTGCCAGCGCCTCCATGCGCTTCTCCGGCGCCGGGTGGGTGCTCAGGAAGTCGCTTTTCCCCGCGCTGCCCGAGACTTGGGCCATCTTCTGCCAGAGCGTCACGGCAGCTGCGGGGTCATAACCCGCCTTGGCGGCGAGTTCGATGCCGATGCGATCGGCCTCGGATTCCGCATCGCGGCTGTTCGGGAGGTCGATCGCCACCATCGCCGCGGCCGAAGCCGCCTGCTGCGCCATCTTGGCGTAACGGGCGTCCGTGAGGATCGCGATGGCATTGACCCCGAGCTGAGTGGCCATGGCGCGCGACATCTGCTCGGTCTGATGCTTGGCGAGCGCGTGGGCGATCTCGTGCCCCATCACCTGCGCGATCTCGTCGTCGGTCGCCTTCAGGGTCAGAGCCAGGCCGCTGTAGAAGGCCATCTTGCCGCCCGCCATGCACCAGGCATTCACGGTCTTCGGATCGTCGATGACCTTGACGCTCCAGTCCCAGTCCTTGGTTTCAGGACGGTAGGCGATGGCCGGCGGTATCAGGCGCTCGGTGATGGCGACGATGCGCGCCGTGAGCGCCGGATCGTTGTCGAGCTTGCCCTTCTGCTGATAGGGCTGAAGCATCTGCACGTAGGCCTGCGAGGACGAAGTGATCGCCTGGTCCTCGGACACGACGATGAACTGTTTGCGGCCCGTGACCGGATTGGTCTCGCACGCGGCAAGCAGCAGCAACAGCAGTACGACACCGAACTTGCGCACGATCGCTCGATTCAGGCGCGGGAACGATCAGGCGTAAAGGCGGCTGTGCCGCGGGACCTTGGCCATCAGGTACTCCATCTGGTCGTGCAGGATCTTGCGGTTCTGCAGGATCAGGTGTTCGTACTTGTTGGGCACGTAAGGCGCGTAGAGCAGCGGCATGTGCGCGGATTCCGGCGTGCGGCCGCCCTTGCGGATGTTGCAGGACCGGCAGGCGGTGACCACGTTCATCCAGCGGTCCTTGCCCCCGTGGTAGACCGGCACCACGTGGTCGCGCGACAGGTCGCGCTCGCGGTAGTGGCCGCCGCAGTAACCGCACAGGTGGCGATCGCGCGCGAACAATGCCGCGTTTGTGAGATGCGGTTCGGAGTGATGATCGCGCACCAGTTCGGCGGCACCCTTGATCGCGATGATGCTCGCCGTCGACAGGGCGGAACGCTCGCCCGTCATGCGCGACACGCCGCCGCGGTAGGTCGCGACGACCTCACCCATCGACCACGCCACCATGCGGCGGGCCTGGTAGGTGATGGCTTCCTCGATCATGAGCCAGCGGCTGGGATGGCCGGCCATGTCGAGCGCGAGAATCATCGCCACGACGGTTCGTTCCTTCCTTCGATCTTCGAGGGTCGCCGCCGGAACACGAAAGACCTTCAAGCCCGACGGCACGCGTTCGGGCGCCGAGTATACGGACATCCCGAGACGAAGAAAACGTCTCACTCACCGCGCAAGACACACCAACGGGCTGTGCGCCCCAGCTTCGCTGGGCGCTGCCCCATCACGGCTGAAAACGCCTCACTCACCGCGCAAGACACACCAACGGGCTGTGCGCCCCACCCACGACACCCGTTTGCAGTGGAGGGCCCGTGCGCCCCAGCTTCGCTGGCCGCGGGGCCAGTCACGATGCTTGGTAACTCAGCTTCGCTGGGCGCTGCCCCATCACGGCTGAAAACGTCTCAGGCGGTGCTCTCGATGACCGGCGTCACCTTCTGGATGGTGATCGCGTTCACCGGACAGACCGCTTCGCACTGGCCGCAGCGGACACATTTGTCCTGGTCGATCCACAACCGGTTGTAGTAGAGCGAGTCGGTGCGCCCCGCCGCCACCGGCCGGTAGCCCGTGATGCGGTTCTCATCGTCGCGCTCCAGCCCGGCGATCTCGACGATGCAATCCGGGACGGGCTTCACCTTGAGGCACTCGTCGCACAGGACACAGCGGCTGTCGATGATCTCGAACTTGTAGTGGCACAGGTAACAGCGCGAGGCCTCGGCTTGCGCCGTAGCGGCGCCATAGCCGGTTTCGACCTCCGCTTCGAAGCCGCGCGCCTTGGGCGGCAGCACCGGCATGGGATGGATCGGAATGGCGTTCATGGCCACGGTCCGGCCGGTCGTGGCGGCTTGGGGGCTCTTCGAATGGGCCGCGGGGCCGACGGCGATGCGTTCGCGCAGGCGCTCGCGGCCCATGAGAAAGCGGTCGACGTCGCGCGCGCAGCGCTTCGCATGGCCGATGGCGCGAATCAGGGTGGTCGCGCCGAGCGCGAAATCGCCGGCCACGAAGACGTTGCGCACGGCGGTTTCCTGGCCGCTGCCGGATGCGAGCCAGCCGTCGCGACCCACCAGACGCGGCGCCAGGGCTGCGTCGATCCAGCCCGTCTCGGGGCGCTGCCCGATGGCGAGGATGACGTGATCGGCGGCTACGTCGAAGGCGCCCGCGGCGTCGACCGCGAAGCCGGCGCGGCCGTCGGCCTGCCGACCGGTGGCTGCGGTGCGCCCGAACCGGATGCCGGCCACGTGCCCGTCGGCGCCGAGTAGCTGGAGGGGCGCGGCTTCGTTGACGAGCGTGCCGCCCTCGGACAGGTACTCCTCCAGTTCGCCGGGCAGCACCACCATGTCCGCCCGCTGCCGCCGGTAGTACACCGTCACGCGCGCGCCCAGGCGCAAGGCGGTCCGTGCGCAATCCATCGCCGTGTAGCCGCCACCGATCACTGCCACCTCGCGGCCGACGCTGCGCCGGCCGCCTTCGTTCACGGCCAGCAGGAAGGCAAGCCCATGCTCGACACCCTCGAGACCGGCCCCGGGCACGTCGATCGGGTTGGGCCGCAGCGTTCCCGCAGCGAGCACCACCGCATCGTGTTCGCCGGCAAGACGGTTAAGAGTGACGTCCACGCCCACGTCAACACCACAGCGCACCTCCACGCCGAGCGCAGTGACCTGACCGATCTCGCGGTCGATCAGGTCGCGCGGCAGCCGGAACGCGGGAATGCCCTGATTCAGCATGCCGCCGGGCCGGACATGCTTTTCCAGTACCGTAACCTGATGGCCCCACAGAGCGAGTTCACGCGCCGCAGCGAGGCCGGCCACGCCGGCCCCGATCACGGCGACGCGCCTGCCGCTGGACGCGAATACCCCATCCAGTTGCGCCGGCGGTGCCGCCATGTGGTCCGCCGCGGCACGCTTGGAGAAACAGATGGCAACGGGGTCGCCGTTGCCCTCGCGGCCGTGGCGACAGGCGTCCTCGCACGGGCGCGAGCACACGCGTCCGAGCACGCCGGGGAACACGTTGTCGCGCAGGTTGATGCGGTACGCGTCGGCATGGCGACCCTGGTAGATCGCCTCCAGGTACCCGGGTATGTCGGTGCCGGCCGGACAGGACGTCCGGCAGGGAATGTTGCGGTCGAGCCACTGGAAATCCTGGGCCGTGTCGAGACGCAGCCCGGATTGCGTGAGCGCGCCGGCGGTCAGTGCGCCGGCCGACCTGGATCCGTCGAACGCCACTACGGCAGCGAGCGTCCGGTCTTGCCCAGTTCCGGCTTGAAGAACATGGTGCCGCTCGGGCCCACACCCATGATCTGGACGATGACCTCGCCGTCCTTCGCGCCGTCGTAGTGGGCGGCCCCGGCCGGATGCTTCATGAAGCTTCCCGTGGGCAACGGCTGCGTGGTGTCGGGCTCGAAGTTCTCGCTGGTGCCGGTGTACCAGGTGCCTTTGATGACGGTCACCAGGCGATCATCAGGGTGCTGGTGCGGCATGCTCATGGTGCCGGGGGAGAACTTGACCCGAACCACGTACGGACCTGCCTTGGTCGGATCGCCTGACACCACCATCATCTGGATCCCGTTGTAGCCCGGAGCTTCCTTCCAGTCCTCGTTGCCCGGCTTCAGGGTCACGAACCCCTTGTCGTCGGTTTCCGTGCCGGCGTACGGAAGGCTGCCGGGAACAGCCGCGGCACCCGCGAGCAAGGCGGCAAGGGACAGGTTGCGCAGGGTGTTCATGGGATCGATTCCTTGATCAGGGTTTGACGAACTTCAGGGTCATCCGGTCGCTTTCGCCGATGGCGAGGTAGCGCGCCCGATCCTTGTCACCGAGCTTCAACGTCGGCGGCAGGGTCCAGACGCCGTCGGGATAGTCCTTGGTGTCCTTCGGATTCGCGTTGATCTCGGACTTGCCGACGAATCGAAAGCCTGCAAGCTCGGCCATCTCGATGACGTACTGCTCGGTCATGTAGCCGGTGCGCACCTGCTCGTCGAAGGGGGTGCCGGGTTTCGCCCGGTGTTCCTCCACGCCGAGCACACCGCCGGATTTCAGCAGATCCATGAATATCGCGAACATCGCTTCGGTCGTACCGGCCTTGGCCCAGTTGTGCACGTTGCGGAACGTGAGGACCATGTCGGCCGAGCCCTTCGGCGCAGCATCGACGAAGTTCGGCGGCAGGATTTCCGTGGGCACCACCTGATCGAACACGTCCGGGCGCCCCGCCATGCGGGCGAGGAAGGCCTTGTCGCGGTCCTTGGCCCAGTCGGGGGCCTTGTCCCAGCTCACCGCGAAGCGAGCCGCATAGAGCTTGCCGCCGTCGCGCAGGACCGGGGCGAGGATGTCGGTGTACCAGCCCGCCGACGGCCAGATCTCCACCACCGTCATGTCCGGCTTCAGGCCGAAGAACAGCAGGGTCTCCTTCGGGTGCCGGTAGACATCGCGGGCGCGGTTCGCTTCGGCACGATGGTCTCCGGCGACTGCCTGATCGAGGCGGTCGGCCATGGTACCGGCCTGTGCCACGGGCGCGGCAAAGGACGCGAACGCCAGCACAATCAGCAGTTTGCGCATCATGGAACAGTCTCCTTGCGCCGCATCTCGGGGCTGGCTCGGCCATCCGGACTGCGGTTCTTTGGTTTGGGGATCAACGAGCCCAGAGTCTAGCGATGGCCCGCAGCCCGTGTCCACCACCCGTCTGGACGCCCAAACAGAGCGCCTGAACGCGGTCATATTCAGATCTAAAAACAATCTCTTGAAGAATCTATTTTACGTTTTTTCTCATGTAATGGTGCCTTGCCGCGAAAAAATCCACATTGGAACTCTAAAGTTTCGCGATGGTCTGTCGATCAATAGCTTGCATAATCGTGCAACGCAGCAATCCTGACCTGGAGATCCCCCAATGTCACAGCTCGTCCAAACCCTGATCGGGCTTCTTTCGCAAACCCGGGAAACCGAACTCGAACGCTACCTTGCCGCATCGGCAAACCTGGCGGACGTGGAGCGCCGTACCCGCGAGTGGGAATCGAAGCACCGCGAATCGCACTTCACCTGGTCCTGAA
>JAIEQG010000051.1 GCA_019747905.1 Burkholderiales bacterium | reverse complement strand
CCCCCACGAACGTGGGGGAAGGCCGGGATGGGGGCCATCCAAGTCAACGGCAAGCGATCTCTGATCGGTTGCCGCCGCACGCTCCTTCCCCCACGAACGTGGGGGAAGGTTGGGATGGGGGCCATCCGTGCCAACGGCAAGCGATCTCCGATCGATTGCCGCCGTACGCTCCTTCCCCCACGAACGTGGGGGAAGGCCGGGATGGGGGCCATCCAAGTCAACGGCAAGCGATCTCTGATCGGTTGCCGCCGTACGCTCCTTCCCCCACGAACGTGGGGGAAGGCCGGGATGGGGGCCATCCGTGCCAACGGCCAGCGATCTCCGATCGATTGCCGCCGTGCACTCCTTCCCCCACGAACGTGGGGGAAGGTCGGGATGGGGGCCAGCCGAACCAACAGCAAGCGATCTCCGATCGATTACCGCCGTTCGCTCCTTCCCCCACGAACGTGGGGGAAGGTCGGGATGGGGGCCATCTTCCAGCGAATCTCGACAAACGTTGGATGGGAGCCACCTGAGGTATCGTTCACGCCATCGCCAACCCGAACCCGTCACCGTGTCATCACAACTCATCCTCGTCGCCGGCCCCTACCGTTCCGGCACCAACGACGACCCCGTCTTGATCGCGCGCAACGTCGAGGCGATGACCGAGACATCGCTGAAACTGTTCCGCGCCGGTCATCTGCCGGTCATGGGCGAATGGTTCGCCCTGCCGCTGATCGAGCATGCCGGTTCCACCGGCATCGGCGACCCGGTGTTCAATGAGATCTTCCACCCCATTTCCCGTCGGCTCGTTGCGAAATGCGACGCCTGCTTGCGCATCGGCGGGCCGTCCTCGGGGGCCGACGAAATGGTGGCGCTGGCGCGCCAGCACGGCAAGCGCATCTACTCTTCGCTGGAGGAGATACCCGCCGCCACATGACGTGCGGGACAACCGGACCGAGGGAGACCGACCATGCACCGCTACACCGCACGCACCGCCTGGAGCCGCGATGGCGCCACGTTCTCGGACAACCGCTACAGCCGAGGCCACGAATGGTCGTTCGACGGCGGTGTGGTCGTACCCGCCTCGGCTTCGCCTTCGATCGTGCCCGCGCCGTGGTCCGTTGCCGAGGCCGTGGATCCGGAGGAAGCGCTGGTGGCCTCCGCCTCGAGCTGCCACATGCTCTGGTTTCTCTCGCTCGCCGCGAAGCGCGGGTTCGTCGTCGACAGCTATACCGACGACGCATTCGGCGTCATGGAGAAGAATGCCGAGGGCAAGCTTGCGTTCAGCCGCATCACGCTGCAGCCCGACGTGAGCTTCGGCGGCGCCACGCAGCCCACCGAAGACGAGATCGCGTTCCTGCACCACGATGCCCACGCCGAGTGTTTCATCGCCAACTCGCTCAAGTGCGAGATCGTGGTCGAGGCCGAGTAGCGCCCGGGGCATACCCGCCTCGACGAACCGCATTGCCGGAGAGCCCCATGATCCACACCGCCACCTGCCACTGCGGCGCGGTCGCTGCCGAAGTGGAAGCACCTCCCGACCTGGAAGTCGTCGAGTGCAACTGCTCCATGTGCGAGCGTGTCGGTTTCCTGCACCTCATCGTCCCGAAGACACGCTTTCGCATCATCCGCGGGGCCGACATGATCACGACCTACACGTTCAACACCGGTGTCGCGAAGCACATGTTCTGCAAAGTGTGCGGCGTGAAGCCCTTCTACGTGCCGCGGTCCAACCCGGACGGCTATAGCGTCAACGCGCGCTGCCTCGACCGAACCACGGTACGCTCCATGACGGTCAAGCCCTTCGATGGGCGCAACTGGGAGCAGTCCGCCGGCGCGGTGGCGCACCTCTCGAAGGAATGACGGCACGCTTCGATGTGGCCGTGATCGGTGCCGGAGCCGCCGGCATGATGGGCGCCGCGACTGCAGGAAAACGCGGCCGCCGCGTGCTGCTGATCGACCACGCGGCCAAGCTGGGCGAGAAGATCCGCATCTCCGGCGGAGGTCGCTGCAACTTCACCAACGTCCGCTGCACACCGGAGAACTTTCTCTCGCGCAACCCGCATTTCTGCCGGTCGGCGCTGGCACGCTACCAGCCGAAGGACTTCATCGCACTGGTGGAAAAGTACGGCATCCGCTACCACGAAAAGAAGCTGGGGCAGCTCTTCTGCGATGACAGCGCCACGCAGATCATCGACATGCTGAAGACGGAGTGCGATGCAGCCGGAGTCGCATGGCGTGCGCCATGCACCGTGACCGCGATCGAGCGGCGCGCGACCGCGTTCATCCTGGAAACCTCGGCCGGCCCCGTCGAGTCCGCGGCATTGGTCATAGCCACCGGCGGCTTGTCGGTCCCGAAGATCGGCGCGACGCCGTTCGGCTACAAGGTCGCCGAACTGTTCGGAATCGGCGTCGTGCCGCCGCGACCGGCGCTGGTACCACTCACGTTCGACGCACTGGAACTCGCGCGCTTCGGCGACCTGGCCGGCGTCTCGGTCGATGCAGAGGTCCGCGCCGGCAGCGGTCGCTTTCGCGAGAACCTGCTCTTCACCCACCGCGGCCTGTCGGGTCCGGCCATCCTGCAGATCTCGTCGTACTGGACACCGGGCGAGCCGTTGCACATCGACCTGCTGCCCGACATCTGCGCCGAACAACTCCTCGCCGAACATCGTCGCAGTCGCGCGCTGCCGGCGACGGTCCTGGGCGAAGTGCTGCCCAAGCGCCTGGCCCAGCACTGGTGCGGAGCCGCGGACGCGACGAGGCCCATGATCGAGATGTCGGACAAGGCGCTGGCCGCCCTCGCGAGCGGACTGCACGACTGGCAGGTCAAACCCAGCGGCACGGCAGGCTACCAGAAGGCCGAGGTCACTCTGGGCGGCGTCGACACCGACGCATTATCTTCGAAGACCATGGAAGCCCGCACCGTGCCGGGGCTCTACTTCATCGGCGAAGTGGTCGACGTGACCGGGCATCTCGGGGGCTACAATTTCCAGTGGGCCTGGGCATCGGGCTTCGTCGCCGGCTCCGTTGCATGATCGGAAGCGGCACGGATGTCGTAAGCTCCCGCTCACCCGAACTAGGAACTCCGCATGCTGATCGATATCGCCATCCCCATCCTGCCGGCGCGCGACCTCGACCAGTCCGTCGAGTTCTACCTGCGCCTCGGTTTCCAGCTGGTCGGCCGTGCGCCCGCTCCCGAGGACTACGCCCTGCTGCGCCGCGACGGCATGGAATTGCATCTGTACGGCGCCCCTGAACTGGATCCAGCCACCTGCTATGCCGCCTGTTACCTCCGGGTCACGGATGCGAAGCAGCTGCATGGCGAGTATGCGAAGCTAAACCTGCCCGACGCCGGCATGCCGCGCTTGTCGGCCCTGGAAGAGAAGCCCTGGGGCATGCGCGAGTTCCACGTGGTCGACCCCAGCGGCGTTCTGCTGCGCATCGGCGATTTCAACACCGACGCCGAACGATGACTGGCGACCGGACCATCAAGAACTGAGATGGTGAAGGAGCAGATGGTGCCGGGCGACTTCATCGTCCCGGAGCGTCTCGAATCGGGCCGGTTCGTTCTGCGGCCCATCACCATCCACGACACGGTCAAGGACTACGACGCGGTGATGACCAGCATCGCCGACATTGCGGGTGTCTTCGGACCCGATTCGCATTGGCCCACGCTGGAACTCACGCTGGAGCAGGACCTGATCGATCTCGCCTGGCACCAGAAGGAATTCCAGCTTCGCAGTTCGTTCACCTATACCGTGGTGCGGCCGGACGAGTCCCAGGTGCTGGGTTGCGTGTACCTGCTGCCAGCGCAGAAGCGTGACACCGACTGCACCGTGTACTACTGGGCGCGCAGCAGCGAACGCGCGAGCGGTCTTGAAGCATCCCTCGATCAGGTGTTGCGCAAGTGGCTGCGCGAGCGCTGGCCGTTTCGCAATCCTGCCTTCCCCGGGCGCGACGTCCCCTGGGAGACCTGGTCCGGCATGCCGTGATTCTCCGCCTCATCCTGATCCTGGGCGTCATCGCGCTGGTGCTGATCGCGCTGACGCCGCGCCCCGATCCTGCCCGGATGCGCAGCCGCAGCCGTGCGTTCGCCGTCGCACTGCGCAAGACGCTGTTCACGGTCGCGGCGTGCGGCTTTGCGCTGGTGGGTTGCTTCGGCCTGTGGCACGCGTGGCGGCAAGGGGATCGCACCGCGCTGATTCTCGCTGGCATCGCCGCCCTGCTGTCGGCGGGCTTCTCCTGGCTCGCTTACCGCGCCGATCGAGGGCCGGCGCGCGGCTGAACCGGCTATGATGGCGTCACAAGAATTCGAAGCACTCTCCCATGGACGACGCGAAGAACGTCTTCGGCGAACCGCTGGCGCCCTGTTGTCTCGACCCGATGACGGGTTTCTACCGGACCGGGATCTGCGTTACCGGGCCCGAGGATAGCGGCACGCACGTCGTCTGCGCACGCGCCACCCGCGAATTCCTGGAGTACTCGCTCGCCAAGGGCAATGACCTGATCACCCCGGTGCCCGAGGCTTCATTCCCCGGGCTCGAACCGGGCGACCAATGGTGCCTGTGCGCCGCCCGATGGGGCGAAGCGCTCGCCGACGGTGTCGCGCCGCCGGTCATCCTGACGGCCACCCACGAGAAAGCGCTCGAATTCGTGCCGCTGGAAGCGCTCAAGCGGCACGCCCTGGATCTCGTCTGATGCCCTCACGCCCCGGGCAGGAACTCATCCCCGCCGTGATCGACGTCGAGGCCTCGGGCTTCGGCGCCGGCAGCTATCCCATCGAGGTCGGCGTGGTGCTGCCGAACGGCCGATCGCATTGCTACCTGATCCGGCCGGCCGCGTCCTGGTCCCACTGGGATCCGGAAGCGGAAGCGGTCCACGGCATCCGGCGCGAGATTCTCGAGAGCCGGGGCGCAGAGATCGACGAGGTCGCCCGCACGCTCAACCGGATTCTGCAAGGTCAGACGGTCTACAGCGACGCCTGGGGCCATGATCGATCCTGGCTCGCGCGCCTGTTCGAGGAAGCCGAGGTCTCGCAGCATTTCCGCCTGGAATCATTGCGCTCGCTGCTGACCGATCATCAGCTCGAACGCTGGCAGAGTACCCGCGAGCAGGTGATCCGGGAGGTCGGACAAGTCCGCCACCGCGCGAGCGTCGATGCGCTCATCGTGCAGCAGACCTTCCTGAAATCGCTGCCGGACAACGAAGCTGCCGCCTGAAGGTGGACGTCCCCACCGATGGGACTGCGGCCCTTCCGCCCAGGGGGGCCAGCCCGCTTGGGACGGCCCGGCGCAGGCTGAGATGCCAACGGCCGTGGGTGGTGCGCACGGCGCCTCGATGAGTCTCGGGCGGTGGCACAACCTCGGGCATCTGGAAAATCCTTCGACACTTCCCAAAAAATTCCTGTGCCAAAATCGATTCGTTTGTCAGGTTTGGGGTTGAGCCGGGCGAAATGACCCCCTAAGATTCCGTCAACGGCCGAGGGTGATCGGGGGAAAAGGCCGGCATACCACTATCGCGCCATCACACCCAAGAGCGCGTTCGAGACCACGCCTGTATTCAATACCAAACCATGGAAGATCCCCGGGCACTCGAAGCTCTGGAGAGTTTCGATTGGCTGCGGGGTCAGCGCTGCACGCGCGTGTACCGGCGTGCCGACAACGGGTTCGTCTTCGAATTCGCGCACTACCGTCTCGCGGTGTTGTGCGCGTGGCGCATCTCCAGCAGCAGCGGCGAGTTGCTGCTCGGCCGGACCGACTACGAGCAGCTCTTCGCGGCGCGCAGCCCGGTGGAGCCTGCCGAAGTGGTGGCCACTCTCATGATCCAGGCCCAGGTGCTCTCGGTGGTGGCCGCGCGCAACACGGGCGATCTCGCCATCGCCTTCACCGGCGGCCACGTGCTCGAGATCTGGAACGACAGCGCGAGCGGCGAGGCCTGGCGCCTGTCCGGGCCCGGTGGTCGCACCTGGATGGCAACGCCAGGCGCACTGACGTTGCTGGACCTGTCCGCCTCGTCGTGAGCACCTGAACCGTGCCCAACGATCGCACTCCCGTGAGTTCCGGACCGTCGCTGCCGCCGCCGCGGCCGGCCCCGGCGAGCGTGCTGAGTCTGGAGGCGCGCCAGGTCGGGTCGCGCCTGCTCGGGGTGCGCGGTGCCACCGAAGCGCTGGTGTCCGGCCTGACACCCGAGGACTGCTCGGCACAGTCGATGCCCGACGCGAGCCCGGTCAAGTGGCACCTCGCGCACACCACCTGGTTCTTCGAGAATTTCCTGCTGGTACCCGGCGTGCCCGACTACCGCGTGTTCCGCGAAGAGTTCGGGTACCTCTTCAACTCCTACTACGATGCGGTGGGACCGCGCCACCCCCGGCCCGAGCGCGGCCTGCTCACCCGCCCTCCACTCGAGGAAGTCATCGCATACCGCCGCCACGTCAACGACGCGCTGGTGCGCATGCTCTCGGATCAATGGCCGCTGCCGCCGTCCGCGCAGGAAGTGCTCGAGCTCGGACTGCAGCACGAGCAGCAGCACCAGGAACTGATCCTCACCGATCTCAAGCACCTGCTCTCGCGCAGCCCGCTCGAACCGGCCTATCGCCCGCAGGCGTTCACGAGCCCGGTCAAGCTGAAACCGATCCAGTGGTTCTCCTACTCCGAAGGCGTGCGCCGCATCGGCCACGTCGGCGACGGCTTCCACTTCGACAACGAAGCGCCGGCGCACCGGCAGTTCCTCGAACCGTTCCAGATCGCCTCGCGCCTGGTCACGGCCGGCGAGTTTCTCGAGTTCATGGAAGACCGCGGCTACGAACGCCCGGAGCTGTGGATGTCGGATGGCTGGGCAGCGCTGCAGGCCGGCGGCTGGACCATGCCGCTCTACTGGCGGCGCGAAGGCCGGCGCTGGATGATCTTCACCTTGTCCGGCGTGCGCGAACTCGATCTCGACGAACCGGTGTGCCACGTGAGCTGGTACGAGGCCGACGCCTACGCGCGCTGGCACCAGTCGCGCCTGCCCACCGAGGCGGAGTGGGAGGTCGCAGCACTCGATGCGGCACAGGGCGGCAACTTCGCCGAAAGCGCCCGTCTGCATCCGTCCGCCGTCGTCTCGGCGCTGCGGGCGGACTGGGGCCCGGCCCAGTTGTTCGGCGACGCGTGGGAATGGACCAACAGCGCTTACCTCCCCTATCCCGGCTACAAGCCTTCCGCCGGTGCGCTCGGCGAGTACAACGGCAAGTTCATGGTGAACCAGTTCGTGCTGCGCGGCGGCTCGTGCGCGACGCCGCAGTCGCACATCCGGGCGACCTACCGCAATTTCTTTCCGCCGTCGGCGCGCTGGCAATTCTCGGGGATTCGGCTCGCCCGCGACCAGCGCTGACAATGGCCAGCCTCGGCTGGTTCACGCTCGCCGCGCTGCTCGAGATCGCCGGCTGCTTTGCGTTCTGGATCTGGCTGCGGGAGGGACGCAGCGCCTGGATCGCCGCCGCCGGGGTGGCAGGGCTCATCCTGTTCGCGATCGTGCTGACGCGGGTAGACTCACCCCTGGCAGGTCGCGCGTACGCCGCATACGGTGGGATCTACATCGCAGCGTCGCTCGCCTGGCTCTGGGTCGTCGAAGGGGTGAGACCCGACCGCTGGGACACCATCGGCGCCACGATCTGCATCGCCGGCGCCGCGCTCATTCTGCTCGGGCCGCGCGCCTGATTCCGGGAAGCAAGCCATCATGATCACCATCGACCGCATCGACCACGTCGTGCTCACGGTACGCAGCATCGCGGCCACCTGCGAGTTCTATCAGCGCGTGCTCGGCATGGAAGCGGTGACGTTTGCCGGCGGCCGCACCGCGTTGAGCTTCGGGCGGCAGAAATTCAACCTGCACGAGGCCGGCCATGAATTCGAACCCAAGGCGGATCGGCCCGCGCCCGGCTCCGCCGACTTCTGCCTGATCACCAACGTGCGGCTCGCCGACGTGGTGGCGCACCTCGAGCACGAACACGTGACCATCATCGAGGGTCCGGTCGAGCGCACCGGCGCGATCGGGCGGCTGCTGTCGGTGTATTTCCGCGATCCCGATCTCAATCTGGTCGAAGTCTCGAACTACCTGGACTGAGCTTCGTGACCGCCCGCGCACCGGTTCGTTGCGGATGGTCGCTGTCCGGCGGGCCGCTCGACATCGCGTACCACGACACCGAATGGGGTGTCCCGGTCCATGACGACGCCGTCTTGTTCGAGTTCCTGACTCTCGAAGGCGCCCAGGCCGGGCTGTCGTGGTCGACCATCCTCAAGAAGCGCGAGGGTTATCGCGTTGCGTTCGCGCAGTTCGACGTGGCCAAGGTTGCCCGCTTCACACCGAAGCGCATCGAGAAGTTGCTCGCCGACCCGGCGATCGTGCGCAACCGCCTGAAGGTGGAGTCCACCGTGTCGAACGCCCGGGCCTTCATCGACGTGCAGGACGAGTTCGGCTCCTTCGATGCCTACCTCTGGCGCTTCGTGGACGGGGCACCGGTGCGCAATCGCCGCAAGTCCATGCGCGAAGTGCCCGCCAGCACCCCGGTTTCTGACGCGCTGTCGAAGGACCTCTCCAAGCGCGGCTTCCGCTTCGTCGGCACCACCATCATGTACGCCTTCATGCAGGCCACCGGCATGGTCAATGACCACACCGTGGACTGCTTCCGCTGGAAGGAACTCGACGCCAGCCGCTGAAGGGCAGCCAATCGACATCGGTGGGCCGATGGGCTACCCTCATCCGGCCGCCTCGCCGGCCCGACCCGCAAACCGCCCATGGCTGCCGAACGCAATCACATCGCCGACGCTCATCCGCGCCACCTGCCGCTCACCGGTGCAATGGCGCTGCGGCCGCCTGCCGGCGCACTCTCGTCGCCGGTGTTCGAGCACGGCTCCCTGCTCGTCAAGCTGTACGCTCCCAAAGGCACCGACGCCCAGGTGCCGCACACGCGGGACGAACTGTACGTGGTGGCCCAGGGCAGCGGGACGTTCGTCAATGGCGAAACGCGCCATCCGTTCGTCACTGGCGACGTGCTGTTCGTGCCCGCCGGCGTGCCCCATCGCTTCGAAGAGTTTACCGGCGACTTCGCCGTGTGGGTGATGTTCTACGGCCCCGAAGGCGGAGAGGCGGCGTGAACGAATCCGTGCCGATGGCGCGCGACGCACTGCTTCCGGCGACCGCTCCGACCCAGGTATCGGTCGTCATCCCGATCTACAACGAAGCCGAGAACCTCGGCGACCTGGTCACGCGCGTGCACGACGCTATCGCACCGACCGGCCGCACCTTCGAGCTGATCTGCGTCGACGACGGTTCGCGCGACGGCTCCGCGCGCATGCTCGAGAAACTCGCCGCCGAGCGCCCGTGGCTCAAGCCCGTCTACCTCATCCGCAACTACGGCCAATCCACCGCGCTGCAGGCGGGCTTCGACGTGGCCGAGGGCGATTACATCGTGACTCTCGACGGCGACCTGCAGAACGATCCTACCGACATCCCGCGCCTGCTGGATCACCTCGACGCCAATCCCGACGTCGACGTGATCTCCGGGTGGCGCAAGGACCGCCAGGACGCCGCGATCTCGCGCAAGGTGCCCTCGATGATCGCCAACGGCCTCATCTCGAAGGTCACGGGGGTCAGGCTGCATGACTACGGCTGCGCGCTCAAGCTCTACCGCGGCCGCGTGATCCGCGACCTGCGCCTCTACGGCGAACTGCATCGCTTCATTCCCGCCCTCGCCGCCGAAGTGGGTGCCAAGATCATCGAAGTGCCGGTGCGCCATCACGCGCGCACGCGCGGCGTGTCGAAGTACGGCATCGATCGCACTTTCCGCGTGCTGCTCGACCTGCTCTGGATCAAGTTCCTGCTGCGGTTCCTGCACCGGCCGATCCACGCCTTCGGCGGCATCGGCCTCACCTTCGGTTCGATCGGTGTGCTGGTCCTCGCGTGGCTCACGTTCGACAAGCTGGCACTGGGCCACGACATCGGCGGCCGGCCGCTGCTGCTGCTCGGGGTGATGATGGTGCTGATCGGCCTGCAACTCGTGGCGACCGGCGTGCTGGGCGAGATGCTCACGCGGATCTATCACGAGCCCGAGGGGCGCGCGCAATACATGACGCGCAGCGCCCCGCGGCCGGCCGCGCGCGCCGATCGCGCGCGCTAGACCCGTGCGCCTGCTCTCGCTCGCGGCCCGCGTCGCCGGCGGCGTCGCGCTGCTCGCTCTGGTCTTCTGGTTCGTCGGCGCCGAACGCCTCCTCGCGAGCCTGGCGCGCACCGATCCCAGGTGGTTCGCCGTGGCACTCGGCATCGCGATCGCCTCCAACATCGTCTCGGCGATGCGCTGGGCTTACATCGCCCGGGCTCTGTCGCTCGTCGCACCGACCGGACGGTTGATCCCGATGTACGCGCGCGCGATGACGAGCAACATGCTGCTCCCGGGTGCCACCGTGTCCGGCGACCTGCTGCGCAGCTACGAACTGTCGCGGCTCGGCAACCCGCTGCTCGAATCCACGGCATCCGTCGCCTTCGACCGCTTCAGCGGTCTGTGGACGCTGTGCGTGCTGTCGTTCGTCTGCGCCGGCGGCGCTCTCGCGGCCGGGCTGACGCTGTCCGGCGCCGCGGCCGGGCGTCACGTCCTGCTCGCGTACGGGACTCTGCTCGCCGTGATCGTGGTGATGCCGTTCATTCCGTGGCCTGTCGAGTGGCTGCGGCGCCTTCCATTCAAGGCGGCCGAGCGCGTCGCGGACCTGTGGCAGCGGCTCAACGATCCTGCCACCGGACTCAAGCGGCGCCTCGTGAAATCGCTCGCGCTGTCGATCCTCGTGCAATTCCTCTCGGCCTCGGCCCTCGTGGCATGCGCGGCGTCGCTCGGCACCGAGGTCCCGTTCGTCATCATGCTTGCCGCGGCCGCGCCGATCTTCGTCATGGCCGCGTTGCCGCTCGGCGTCGCCGGCTTCGGCACGCGCGAACTGGCGGCGGTCGCGGTGCTCGGCCTCGCCGGCGTCTCGCCCGACATCGCCGCCGGCACCGGACTGCTGTACGGCATCTGCGCCGTGATCCAGGGCCTGCTGGCCGCGCCGCTCTTCCTGCTACCATCGCGCCGGCCATGATCGCCGCCTCGCTCTCCGACGATATCCGCACCCATCGCGGCTTCGCGCTCCTGCTGGTGGCCGCCGTCGCGATGAGCTTCTTCGTCGGACTCGGAGACGTACCGCTGTTCGACCTCGACGAAGGCGCCTTCAGCGAGGCCACACGCGAGATGCTGGAGCGCGGCGACTACATCTCCACGTACCTTAACGGCGTGCCGCGCTACGACAAGCCGGTGCTGATCTACTGGCTGCAGGCGGTCTCGGTCCTCGCGTTCGGCGTGAACGAGTTCGCGTTCCGCCTGCCCTCGGCACTCTGCGCCACGTTGTGGGCAGCCTTCGTTTTTCTGTTCGTGCGCCGCTTGCGCGGACCGCGCCTCGCATTCATCGCCGCCGGGTTCACCGCCGCGGCGGCCGGCATCACCGTCATCGGCCGTGCCGCCATCGCCGACGCGTTGCTCAACATGCTGATCGTGGCGGCGCTCACCAGTGCCTACCTGTACTTCCGCGAAGGCAACAAGGCCTGGCTGCGCGCCGCGTTCGTCGCCATCGGCTTCGGTCTGCTGGCCAAGGGCCCGGTCGCCGTCCTGGTGCCGGGCGCGGTGACGTTTCTCTACTGCCTGTCGAAGCGCGACCTGCGCAACTGGCTGCGCGCGATGCTCGATCCGGGCGGCATCGCACTCCTGATCGCCATCGCGGCACCCTGGTACGTCGCGCAGTATCTGAAGGAGGGTGACGCCTTCGTGCAGGGCTTCTTCATGAAGCACAACGTGCAGCGTTTCAGCGCACCGATGCACGGCTTCGACGGCAGCCTGTTCTTCTACGTACCCTGGCTGTTCATCGCCACCCTGCCGTTCACGACCCCGCTGCTCAACATCGTGCGCAATCCGCGCGCGATCTGGGCCGACGATCTGCAGCGCTTCTGCCTCATCTGGTTCGCATTCGTGTTCGTGTTCTTTTCGCTCTCCGGCACCAAGCTGCCGCACTATGCGTTCTACGGCTACACCGGCGTGTTCATCATGATGGCGCTCAATGTCGACCGCTTGCGTTCGTCGTATTTCGCGCTGCTGCCGCCGTTGCTCCTGTTCGCCGCACTGGCGGCGGTGCCATGGATACTCGAGCGGGTCGCGCCCAACATCAAGGACCCGTACTACCGCGAGGTGGTCGGCAACGTCCGCGAGTTCTTCGGGCCCGGGTTCTACACGTTCGCCGCCGCTGCGGTCGCCGTCACCGTCGCGCTCATCGCGGCGAAGCGCATTCCGTTGCCGGCGAAGCTGATGGCAGCCGGCGTACTGCACGCCACTGCATTGGCGCTGTTCATCCTGCCAGCCGTCGGCACGGTCCAGCAAGGGCCGATCAAGGAGGCCGCACTGCTCGCGCGGGAACGCGGCTACGAGGTCATCCTGTGGAGCGTCAGCACGCCGAGCTTCATCGTGTATTCGGGCCGGCTGACACCGCGGCGGGACCCCGTGCCCGGCGACATCGTGCTCTCGAAAGTGAAGCGCCTCGGCGAGTTGCCCGGCTATGAAACGCTCTACCGCAAGAACGGCATCGCGTTGGTGAAGGTCACGGAAGGTCCGCCATGACGTCCGTTCCGTGGCGCTCGCCCGTCGTCTGGGGGGTACCGCTCATCGCACTGGCGCTGCTCACGCTGCTCGTCGCCACGGGCACCAACCGTGCAGTGTTCGCGGGCCTCAATGGCTGGAGCCGGATCACCGGACCCGAGCTCTGGCCGTTCGTCACGGTGCTCGGCGACACAGCGGTCGCGCTGACGCTGTTTCTCCCGTTTGCCTTGCGGCGTCCGGATGTCCTCTGGGCACTCGCAGTGAGTGCGGTGCTGGCGACCCTGTTCGTGCACGGGCTCAAGCCGATCTTCGATGAACCACGGCCACCGGCCGTGCTGGCCCCCGAAAGCATCGCCATCATCGGCGCGCCCTACCGCGCCCATTCGTTTCCGTCGGGACACACCACCACCATCTTCGTGGCGGCCGCACTCATCTGGCTGCATTTCACGTCGCCGTGGATGCGGGCGATCGCCCTGGCGATCGCGACGCTGGTCGGTCTCTCGCGTGCCGTGGTCGGCGTGCATTGGCCGGTGGACATCGCGGCCGGCATGGCGGGCGGCTGGATCGCTGCGTGCCTGGGCACCAGCCTCGCGCGCCGCTGGCGTTTCGGGCTGCGCACGCCAGTGCAGACGCTGTTGGTCGCCATCGGTGTCGGCTGCGCTGTCGCGCTGCTCGCCGGCCTCAAGACCGGCTATCCGATGGCCATCCAGTTCCAGTACGCCGTCGGGGCCGCCGCCCTGGCGAGCCTGTGCTTCGCGGCGTTCGCACGGATCAACGCCACCTTGAACCAGGTCTGAGTTCGGATGAAACAGCCCCCACGCTCCCTGCGGTCGCTGCCCCCCAAGGGGGCGCGTCAGTGTCTTGGGGCGGCCCTGCGACAACCACCTCCCGGCTTTGGGGGTGAGGGCCCGTGCGCCCCGGCTGCGCCGGCCGCTGGCCCATCGCCACGTCGCACTCCGTACTGATATGGCCCAAGACAGCTCCCGCCCCGATTTCTGGGAAACCCGCTACCGCGATCACGTCACGCCGTGGGATGCCGGGCGGGTCGGTCGCAATCTGCAGGACTATGCGCGCTCGCTGAAGCCGGGCACGCGCGTCCTGATTCCCGGATGCGGCTCGGGCTACGAAGCCCACCTCCTGGCCGAGGCGGGTTGCGACGTGCTGGCCATCGACTTCAGCTCAGCGGCGGTAGAGGCGGCGCAGAAGAACCTGGGGCATTTCGCCGATCGCGTACGACTCGCCGACTTCTTCGCGTTCGATGCCGGCGCTGCGTTCGACGTCATGATCGAACGCGCGTTCCTGTGCGCGCTGCCACGCAAGATGTGGGCAGCCTATGCCGCCCGCACCGCCGAATTGCTTGGCGACACCGGTGTGATCGCCGGGTACTGGTTCTTCGACGAGAACCCGAAGGGCCCGCCGTTCGGCACCAGCCCAGAGGAGTTGCAGGCCCTGCTCGGTGATGCGTTCTCACGCATCGTCGATGCACCGGTTGCCGACTCCCTGCCGGTCTTCGCGGGCCGGGAACGCTGGCAGGTGTGGGCGAGGCGCCGGAGCTAGGCGGCTGGCGGCACGGAGCGCCCGACGCCTTGGGCGTGCAATTCCGACAAAGGCACGTTGCCCTCCCAGCCGCAGCGGAACTCCTGGCAGCGGAACCGGCGCACCGGGCGGAACAGGCTGGTGAACTTGTCGACCCAGCGGCGGCGCACGCGAAAAGCCACCGCGTTGCAGCGCGGGCAATGCACTTCGATGACGGAACCCTGGTACATGGCGATTTCCTCTTGCGCCAGGGTTGACAGCGCTGCGCCGGGCTGGTTCCCTGCGGAAACGACGCGATGCACCGCCGCGGGGCGGGCTGGAGGCCACGCTCGGTCCGGGCGGCGGTGTATTCCCTCGCAAGGGCCGGCGGGCGCTGCCGGCCGGGGGGCCGCGATCAGCCGCGGCCGCCCCCTCAGCGCGACAGCGGGAAGAACGAAACCGGCGTCATCAGCCGGTTTTCCTGCTGTTCGAGCGCGCCCAGCTTGGCGCTCTCCTCGGTGTAGGCGATCCATTCGGGATCGGCCCACATGGCCGCGCGCCGGCGTTCACGGTCCCCGGCGTTCTCGTAGGCCCAGATGTGGATGTACTGATTCACATTACCGGTCTCGGTGGTGAGATAAGCGAAAGGCTGCCCGAGGTGACGGGTTTGGGGGCCTTTTCCCAGCTTCTCGTACAGCGCGAGGTGCTTCTTGATGGTACCGGGGCGGCAGGTGTAGGTGCGAACGTCGAGCAGCATGGAATGCTCCTTCCGAGGCGGGTTGTTGTGGAGGGCGCGAATGATGGCACGAAGTCCGCGCCGGGCCGGCACTGACATACAATCCAAGACCCCTTGTCAGCCGACCACCCCATGACCTGGAAAGTCTTTATCGACGGCCGCCACGGCACCACCGGCCTCAAGATCGACGAGCGCCTCGCGGGCCGCGACGAGATCGAGGTGCTTTCGATCGCCGAAGCGCAACGCAAGGATCCCGCCGCGAAGGCAGCGGTCATCAACGCGGCGGACATCGTGTTCCTGTGTTTGCCGGACGCCGCCTCGCGTGAGTCGGTGGCACTGCTCGCCCCCGGCAACACGAAGACGCGCTTTCTCGATGCGAGTACCGCCCATCGCACGAATCCGGAGTGGGTCTACGGCCTGCCGGAACTGAACCCGGGCCAGCGCGATCGCGTCCGCCACGCGCGCAAGGTGGCGATCCCCGGCTGCCACGCGAGCGGCTTCATCATGCTCATGCATCCGCTGGTGGCGGCGGGCATCGTGCCGGCCGACTTTCCCCTCTCCTGCCATTCGGTCACCGGCTACAGCGGCGGCGGCAAGGAGATGATCGCCGCGTACGAACAGCCCGCGTCGTTGCCGGACAGCATGAAGAGCCCGCGGTTCTACGCGCTCGGGCTCACGCACAAGCACCTGCCGGAGATGAAGACGGTCTCCGGCCTCGCGCATGCGCCGCTGTTCACGCCGATCGTCGGCAATTTCGCGCAGGGCATGGTGGTCGCAGTCCCGCTGCTGACCCGTATGCTGCCGAAGCCGGTGTCACCACAATCGCTGCAGGCTTTCTTCGCGGACTACTACCGCGGCGAGCATTTCATCCGCGTGATGCCGCTCGATACGGCCGCGGTGCTCGACGCCGGCGCGCTGCCGGCCACGGCGTGCAACGACACCAACCGTGCGGAGATCTTCGTCTTCGGCCACGCCGACCAGATCCTGCTCGCGTCGCGCTTCGACAACCTGGGCAAGGGCGCATCAGGGGCGGCGATCCAGTGCATGAACGTCATGCTGGGGCTGGACGAGGCACGCGGGTTGAGCGCCTGAGGTAGGGCAGCCCCCTCCCCAACCCTCCCCCGGCGAAGCCGGGGGAGGGAGCCGCACTCTCCTTCCCCCGCGCAGGCGGGGGAAGGTCGGGATGGGGGCGACTGCAGCACGGACTACTCGTCCACGAAGAGCCCGATGAGATCGGCGATCTCCAGCATCCCCAGCCGCTTCGCACGCACCCGCGGCGTTTCGCCCGCCGCGTTCGCCTTGTTGGCATTCGCACCTGCCGACAGCAACGCCGCGACGATCTCGGCGTGCCCCATCCGCACCGCACCGAGCAGCGGCGTCTCGCCTTCGTCATCGGCTGCATCCACCTCGGCGCCGCGCGACAGCAGCTGCTCGACAGCGTTCAGGCGGCTGGCCGTGGTGATGCCGCGATCACCCGTGCGAGCGGCCCAGAGCAGCGCAGTCTCGTTGTGGCTGGTCTTGGCATGCACGTCTGCACCGGCCTCCAGCAGCACCCACACCGCGTTGCTGTGCACGTCGAGACCGCTCACCGCGCACATCAGCAGCGTCACGTTGTTGCGCGCCGAGCGCGTGTTCGGATCGACACCCTGCTCCAGGATACGCTCGAGCCGCTGGAAGTCGCTCTGACGTACCGCCTGTACGACACCGCTCGAACCACAATCGAGCACGTTGCGCAGCGGTGGCGGCGGGGTCGCGCGCCCGCGCGCGACCGGCACGAATCGCAGACGCGCCACGTCGATGCCGTCCACCACGGCCCACGACAGGCGCCCTTCCGCCGAATGCTCGAACAGGAGGAACAGCGTCAGCGCCTCGATCGGCGCCACGTCGATGGCCTGCGTCCCGATCTTGTGCACCGGCAGGAGCTGGGTGCCGTCGCGCTTGAGCAGGACGTTCGCCTGCTGGCGAGACGTCATCAACAGATTGGGCTCGCGCGGCAGTGACGGACGCAGTACGGCGTAGTCGCCCAACTGTGCCGCCCCCAGCACCGGGCCCCATTGCTCCACGAAACTCGGCGTGAGCCCGCCATAGAACTCGAGGCCGGATTCGGTCACCAGCAGCGCCAGCGGCACGGCGTTCGAACCGGTACCTAGCGGCGCCACCAGCGGGGCACTCCACAGCGCGCGGGCGTTGCCGATGGCTTCCTCGTTCGTCGTCGCGATCACCGACAAGCGACCATGACCGGGGGGAACACGCACGATGAAGGGCGCGCGGGCGAGAACGTACTCACCGTCCTTGGGCTCGACGATGAAGCCGTCCTGCAGGATCTCGACCCTGGGCCGCGCCGCGGCGGCGTCCGCCGCCGGACGATCCTCCGCTTGAACAAGGCCGTGCGCGGCACTAGCCGCAAGCGCCACCACCAACCACCACCGCACCACCTGCCTATTTCGGACGGCCGTCCCGACCATCGATGAATCCGTCGCGATTGGGCATGCGCACCTTGGGCAGAGTCTGCGCGTTCATCACGTCAGTGCGACCGATGACACCGTTCAGCCACAGCACGTACGTGGTGACGGCCCAGGTCTCGTCGTTGGTGAGAGTCATCGGCTTGTCGTAGGGCATGGCTCGCCGTACGTAGTCGAACAACGCGGTCGCGTATGGCCAATAGCTCCCGACGGTCTTGACCGGCGCGTTGGTGGTGAGCGAACCGATCCCCCCGGTCAGGGCCGACGCACTCCCGCCCTCCCCGCGCGACCCGTGACAGGACGCGCATTTCTCCATGTAGACCTCGACGCCGTCGGCGACGGTGCCCTTGCCCTTCGGCAAACCGTCGCCGTCGGGCGCGATGTCGATGTCGACCACCGCGATCTCGATGTCGCCGGCGGCTTGTCCGAGCTTGGGACCGGCGGCATCCGCGCCGTCGGTCATCAGCGCCGCGATGAGCGCGAGGGGGAGAACCCTAAAGATGAACATTGCGCAAGGTGCCATCGCTCTCGACTTGCCAGGCCTGCACCGCGTTGTAGTGCCGGCGCTGGCCCGCACCGTACTGCTGCAGCCAGGCGGTACGGGCAGGTTGCGTCTGGCCCCGTTGATCGGTCGCACGACTCATCAAGACCGCAGGCGCGCCGTTCCAGTTCCACGCCAGCCGAAAGCGCGTAAAGGACTTCGAGAGGACCGGCTCCTGCAGCTCCGCGGGTGCCCAGGTCTTGCCGCCGTCGGCCGAGATCTCCACCTTGGCGATGCGGTCCGCTCCGGACCAGGCGAGGCCCGCGATCTCGTAGAATCCGCGCCCGTGCAGCGACCAGCCCGGTGAGGGCTGGGTGATGACGGACTTGACGCCCATCGCGAAGTGAAACAACCGCGACTTGCCTTCCGGCAGCAGATCGGCGCCTTCCGCCACTTCCTCACGGGAGTACGCCGGCACGTCGGTCACCTTGACCCGGTGCAACCACTTCACGCCGATGCAGGACTCGAGACCCGGCAACACCAGGCGCATGGGGTAGCCCTGCTCCGGCCGCAACCGCTCGCCGTTCTGCCACAGGGCGACAATCGCGTCGTCCATCGCCGGATCGATCGGGATCGAACGGGTCAGGGAAGCGGCATCTGCGCCCTGGGCCACCACCCATTTCGCTTTCGCGTCGATGCCCGCCTCCTCGAGCAGGATCCCAAGCGGCACGCCGGTCCACTCGCTGCACGAGACCAGTCCATGAAGCTCGCCGCAGGTCGCCTGCACCGGTTCGGGCTGCGCGTTGCGGGAGCTGTTGCGCGCGCATTCGAGGAACAGCGTCCGGGTCACCATCGGGTAGCGCAGCAGGCGATCGACGGTGAACTTGAGCGGGTGCTTCACGAGTCCGTGCACGAACAGCCGGTGTTGCTTCGGATCGATCTCGGCCACGCCATGGTGGTGCCGTTCGAAATGCAGGCCCGACGGTGTGATGATTCCGCGCAGCAGGTGCAACGGCGTGAAGGACTGCCCGTTGCCGGGTGCGGTTGCGCCGTAGAGCTCCACGATGGTCCGCTGCACGTCCTTCTCGAAAGCAGACGGTTGTCCGTAGCCGCTGAATGACCGCCCGGGCGCTTTCTGCGAGGGCAACGCGCCGGTGAGGTGGGCATCGGCTGCCTCGACGGAGATCGCCGCACCGGCACCCAATGCCGCCGCGCCCTTCAAGAACGCCCGGCGCGTCAGCAACCCGCCTCCCGCTGCGGGCGTGTCGTCGCTCGCTGCGTCGAAGCGGGGCCAGGCCATCAGCGTTTCACTCACGCCGCACCCCGAACGCCGCCAATTGCCGGTCGTGCAGTGCGCCCAGCACCAGTTGCGACGCCATCGCGCCGACGAAGGCCAGAAACATGTCCCACTGGGTATCCCAGACGTCGCCCTGGGTTGCGAGAAAGGCATCCGCTGCCTCGCCCGATGCGATTGCCACCCACCATTCGATGAACTCGTAGAAGGCGCTGATGGCGAGACAAATACACGTGACCAGAAAGAAAAGCCAGCGTCGCCCCGTAACGACACGCTGCCGCAGGAGGATCTCGAGGGCGATCATGGCCGGCACGAAGCCCTGCATCACGTGGCCGACCCGATCGTAGTAGTTGCGCGAAAGGTCGAAAGTGTCGCGGATCCAGTTGAAGAGCGGCATCTCGGCGTAGGTGTAGTGCCCGCCCACGACGAGCACGATGGCGTGCAGCCAGATGAGCCCATAGACCAGAGTCGTGAGCCTGGTCTTCCGGTAGATCGCCACCAGCACGATCGCACCGACGATGGCCGGGACGGATTCGAGGAACCAGATGAAGCCGTCCTTGGGGTGCCAGGCAGACCAGGCGAGGATCGCCGCGAAGCTGGCGAGCAACCCGAGATGGAGGCGAGCTGCGTTCAATGCGGGGTGGAGTCCGGCGAGGAGAACGGAGCGAGGATACCTGACCGCTCGCCGAGCGTGCGGATACCCGGTGCAACAAGCCGGCATCGAGACCCGGCCGGCATCTCGAGCCGCCGTTACCCATGCAGGGGCACTCGGCACCAACGCATTTATCTATACAAAAGTCGGGCCGCGTGATCCCATGCGCCCGCGGCCGACTTTTCGCCCGGTAAACCAGGAGACAACGCATGAACACAGCCGCCCCTCACGACCCCGTCACCGAAGACGCCGCACGCCTGCTCGCCATTGTCAAGGGCGCCGCCTATCTGGTGGCCCTGCTGCGCCAGGGCCGGGTACAGGACGCCAGCCCGACCGACCAGATGTGGCTCGAGAGTGAATTGGACGACATCCTCGACGAACTCGAACCTATGCTGGATCGCACCGGACACCTGGCCGAGTATCAGGATGTCAACCGCAACTTGCGGGTGATGTAGCCGGTACCTATGGTTCCGGCTGTACGTAGCAGGCGGAATCGACACAACGGGCGGCTGAGAAATCAGCCGCCCGTTGCGTTTGAGAAGCGAACCACCGCGATCCCGGCGCAATCGACCGCGTCCTGCCAGGCGTGCCTCAAGGAAGATCCTCCACCTTGAGATACAACCGCCGTTCGTCCCGCCGCGCCTCCGAACTGCGATAGGTGATGCCGCTCTCGTCGAATTCACGCGCCTGCGTGGAGCCCCCGAGCTCGATCCATTCGCCGAGGCGCCCCGACACGACCGTGTCGAAACGCTGGATGTTGGCAGCACCTGTGGCAGGGTTCGTGAACTGGTCGCGATTGCCCGCGATCTCGATGGTCACTCGATCGCCGTTGGTGCGAGGCCGCGCGTAGAAGCCTGAGGTGGCATCACGATACTGGGTCGATTCGGTCACCACGGGGCCCACTCGCTGTCGGGTGGTGATGGGCACGGATTGCCCCACCCGGATGAACGCCGTGTTGCCCTCGAGTACCTGCACGGTCTGGCCGCCTCGCTCGGCGCCCGCCGATTGACTGTTGTAGACCTTCGCCTCGGCCCGCCCGCTGGAGACGCTCGCGCCCTGGCCGCCGGCGCCCGGCTTGCGTGGCAGCGTCACCGATGCATTGTCGCCACCGATGGTCCCCGATACCGACGCACCGCTCTTCTTCGCCGACAGGTCGACATCCTGCGACACCGTGATGATCAGCCGTCGCGGCCGCTTGTCGATGCTGTCGAGGATCTTGTGCAGCTCCGCCAGATTCTGCGGGGTGGTGCGCACGATGAGCTGGTTGTTGAGGGCACTGATCGATCCGTCCTTCGCGACGAAGGGCTGCAGGATCGGCAGGACCTCCTGGGCGTTGCGATACTTGAGATCGATCACTTCGAGAACCGATTGCTGCGCCGACGCCACCGCGCACCACAGAGCAGCGACGGCAACGAGAATCTTCGCGACACGGGGCATGGCAACCTCCGTCAATGGGCTCGCGCGCCCAGGCGCGCCAGGGGATCCTGCCGATAGAACTGCCGCAGCTGATCGTAGACGGCAGGATAGCTGCCCGATACGGCGTGCGGAATCTCGAAGAACGCCTCGCTCAGCACCGCGAAGAACTCGCCGGGCGACTCGGACGCATAGGGATCGATCTCGGTGTACTCGTCCGCATCGACGCGGGCACAGAAGTCGGTGTACGCCGCTTCGAACGCGAGGCTCCAGTCCTCGCGCTTCATGCCCTTGTGCAGCGGCGGGAAGCCGTTGGCATCGCCGTTCAGCATGTCGAGCTTGTGGGCGAACTCGTGGATCACCACGTTCACGCCATCGTCCTCGCCCGAGCGCTCAACATCCGCCCACGACAGCACCACCGGACCTTGAAGCCACGCTTCGCCGGCGAGCGGGCCGCGGTCGTGATGCACGACTCCGAATTCATCGGTGAAAGTGTGGCCGGGAACGAACTCATCCGGATAGACGATGATCTCGGTCCAGCTCGAGTACGACTCGAGATCGAGGTTGAGGATCAGGATGCACGCCTGGATTGCGACGTCGAGCCGCATGGCATCGGTGAGCGCCAGACCACCGGCCGCAGAAAAGGCCTTGTCCTCGAGGAACAGCGTGACGACCTCGCGCAGGCGCCTCAACTCCTCGATTCGCAGGTTGCGCGTGAACGAGAACCGTTCGACGGCTTCGCTCCAGAGCTCGTCGTCGAGGCGGTTCCGCGCGAGCACCCGGTCACGCCGCCACTGCTTGAGGCTCCATGCCATCAGCGCTCGGCCGAGGAAACGTCCGCCTCCGCGTCGTGTACGTCCATCGCCTGCTCGAGCCGCGCCATGTCAGCGGGCGCATCCAGCTCGACCTTCTCGATCTGCGTGAAACGCCGCACGATCTTGTCGCTGCTGATCTGCACCTGCTGGGCGTCGTCGTGGGCCTGGCGGATATGGTCCGCCAGCTTCTTCATGCGCTGCTCGAAACGCGCGAAATCCTTGCCGAGCTTGCCCAGTTCATCCTTGATCACGTGCACCTGGCGGCGCGTCTCGACGTCCTTGATCACCGCGCGCGCCGTGTTCAGCACGGCCATCATGGTCGTGGGCGACACGATCCACACCCGCTGTTGCATGGCGTGGTCGACGACTTCGGAGTGCCGTGCGTGGATCTCGGCGAACACCGCCTCCGCCGGAATGAACATCACCGCCCCCTCGGACGTTTCGCCCGGCACGACGTAGCGTGCCGCGATGTCGTCCACGTGCTTGCGCACGTCCGCGCGAAACTGGCGTTGGATCGTCACGCGCTCGATGTCGTTCAGGCCCGCTTCGAACATGCGATGGTAGTTTTCCAGGGGGAACTTGGAATCGACCACGACAGCTCCGGTGGGTTCCGGCAGCCGCAACAGGCAGTCGGCCCGGTTGCCGTTCGACAAGGTCACCTGGAACTCGTAAGCCGAGGGCGGCAGGATGTTGCGCACCAGGGCCTCGAGCTGCACTTCACCGAAAGCCCCGCGCGAACGCTTGTCGCCAAGCAGTTCCTGCAGGCTCACGACATTGGTGGTGAGGCCATCGATCTTCTTCTGCGCTTCGTCGATGGTGGCCAGGCGCTCCATCACGCTCACGAACGTTTCGTTGGTCTTGCGGAAGCCCTCCTCGAGTCGCTCGTTGACCTTGCCCTGGATCTCGGCGAGCCGCGCATCGGCGGTGCGGGTAAGCGCTTCGATGCTGCCGGTCAACTGCAACGCGAGCGAGCGGACGCTGTCCTGCAGCACCTCCGACTGGCTCTTGGCCTGGTCGTTCAACTGCTGCGTCAGCGATCGGACGCTCTCTTGCAGGGCCTCCGCCTGGCTCTTCGCCTGTTCAGCCAGCGCGCCGAGCGCCTTTTCCAGGATGTCGCTGCGAATCTCGCCGACGCGGCCCAGGAGCTGTTCGCGATTGGCTGCCATGTCCTGGCTCTGCGACAGTTGCAGCGCCACCAGGGCCTCGCGCGTGCTGCGCAGCTGCTGGTCGACAGCGGCACGGATGCGCTCGGAATTCTCGCCACCCGTGCCGGACAATCGATCGGCGAGCGTATTGAGGCCGCTGTTCAGGTCCTTCAGCATCGACAGATGCTTCGCCTCGAGCAGCTCGGTCACGCGCACCGCAAGCTCGGCCTGCGCGCGCGAGATGGTGACCATGCGCGCAACCAGCATCACCACCGCGGCGAACATCAACCCCGCGACGGCGAGGAGGATCAGATCGGGCAATGCGAAACTCATGCGACGGAGTATAGCGCCGCTACCGGCGCGGCACCGTCTGCAAGTACCGCCCCTCCTTCACCACGAAGGACACTAAGGACACAAAGGAGCACGAAGGAAGGCAACAATACCTTCGTGTGCACTTCCTTCGTGCCCTTCGTGCCCTTCGTGGTGAAGGAGGTAGGGGTCCAGCAGAGCCGCGCGATGCCCGATCAGGCCACCGCTTCGGAAGCCCGCGATGCCCGCTTGCGCTCGTGCTCCTTCAGGAAGCGCTTGCGGATGCGGATCGCCTTGGGCGTGATCTCCACCAGCTCGTCGTCGGCGATGAACTCGATCGCCGATTCGAGCGTGAGTGCGATCGGGGGCACGAGGCGCACCGCTTCGTCGGTACCCGAGGCGCGCACGTTGGTGAGCTGCTTGCCCTTGATCGGGTTGACCACCAGATCGTTGTCGCGGCTGTGGATGCCGATCACCATGCCTTCGTACAGCGGATCGCCGGGATTCACGAACATGCGGCCGCGATCCTGCAGCTTCCACAGCGCGTAGGCCACGGCCTCGCCATCGTCCTGCGAAATCAGCACGCCGTTGCGGCGTTCGGAGATCTCGCCCTTCATGGGGGCGTAGTCGTCGAAGATGTGGCTCATCAACCCGGTGCCGCGGGTCATCGTCATGAACTCGCCCTGGAAGCCGATCAGGCCGCGGGCCGGAATGCGGTACTCGAGGCGCACGCGCCCCTTGCCGTCGGGCTGCATGTCCTGGAGGTCGCCACGACGGCGCCCCAGCTCTTCCATGATCGGCCCCTGGTTCGTCTCCTCGACGTCCACGGTCAGCAGTTCGAACGGCTCGCACTTGACCCCGTCCACGTCGCGGGTCACGACGCGCGGACGCCCCACCGCGAGCTCGTAGCCTTCGCGCCGCATGTTCTCCAGCAGGATCGTCAAATGCAGTTCACCGCGACCCGACACCACGAAAGTGTCGGAGTCCGAAGTGAACTCCACGCGCAACGCCACGTTGCTCATCAGTTCGCGTTCGAGACGTTCGCGGATCTGCCGGCTGGTGACGTACTTGCCGTCACGCCCCGCCATGGGCGAGGTGTTCACCAGGAAGTTCATGGTGAGAGTGGGCTCGTCGACCTTGAGCAGCGGCAAGGCTTCCGGCTGCGCCGGATCGGTCAGGGTGACGCCGATGCCGATGTCCTCGACGCCGTTCACCAGCACGATGTCGCCGGCCTCGGCCTCTTCGACCACGGTGCGCTCCAGGCCCTTGAACACCAGCACCTGGTTCACCTTCGCGAGCTTCGGCTCGGAACCCGGGCCGCGCATGACGGCGATCGGTTGACCCGAGCGGATGCGACCCCGCTGGACCCGGCCGATGCCGATACGGCCCACGAAGCTCGAGTAATCGAGCGAGCAGATCTGCAACTGGAGCGGCGCGTCGGGATCGGCATCGCGCACCGGGACGTACTTGAGGACCGCGTCGAACAACGGCCGCATGTCCGTGCCGGGCTGGTCGAGGGAGTCGGAAGCCCACCCCTGCAGTGCAGAGGCGTAGACCACCGGGAAGTCGAGCTGCTCTTCCGTGGCGCCGAGCTTGTCGAACAGATCGAAGGTCTGGTTCACCACCCACTGGGCGCGCGCACCGGGGCGATCCACCTTGTTCACCACCACGATCGGCTTGAGACCCAGCGCCAGCGCCTTGCGCGTGACGAAGCGCGTCTGGGGCATCGGCCCTTCCACGGCGTCCACCAGCAGCAGCACGCTGTCGACCATGGACAGCACCCGCTCCACTTCGCCGCCGAAGTCCGCATGCCCCGGTGTGTCGACGATGTTGATGTGGGTGCCTTCGTACTGGACCGCGCAGTTCTTCGCGAGGATGGTGATCCCGCGTTCGCGTTCGAGGTCGTTGGAATCCATGACCCGTTCGGTCATCTGCTGGTGGGCGGCGAAGGTGCCGGCCTGGCGCAGCAGCTTGTCGACGAGCGTGGTCTTGCCGTGGTCGACGTGGGCGATGATGGCGATGTTGCGGACGGCGCGAGTCACGGGGGCGGACTCCCGAAAAAAAAGTCGTACATTCTAGCACTGCAACTGTTGCTTGCGTTGCACTGCACAAGGGAATTTGCGCCCCGGCCGCCCCCGCCCCGCCGCCGCGGCCCGGAATCCGGAAAGGCCCGGCATAGCCGGGGCTTGATTGCAGCCGTCGGCCTGCTCCTTGCGTGCGGACCGCCCGGGGCTACGCACTGAACAACCAGCATGAACAATCTCGCCGTCCCAGGCGATTGGCCTTCGACCTGCGATTTCGCCGCCGTAGAGCGGCTGGTGTCCCGGACCGGCGGTCCGTGGACCACGGGCCGCTACCAGCGTTTCGACCTGCAGAGTCACTTTCAGCCGATCTTCAGTCTTGCCCACGGCCGGATCGTGGGATTCGAGGCCCTGCTGAGGGGGCTTAATCCGGCCCGCGAGCCCGTGGCCCCTCACCAGCTGCTCGCGACACCCCGCAGCTTCGCCGAGCGGCTGCTGCTCGACCGCCTCGCCTGCGCGGTGCACCTGGAGAACTTCCAGGCCCTCGGTAGGCCGACCGACTGGCTGTTCGTCAACGTCCACCCGGAAGTCTTCATCCAGAGCCCCCAGCGCGGCACCTACCTGCGCGACCTGCTGGACGCCCGTGGCTTCGCCGGCCGGCGGCTGGTGGTCGAGATGCTGGAGCAGTCGGTCTCCGATGAAGCTGCCCTCCACGAAGCCGTCGCCTTCTACCGCTCCAAGGGGTGCCTCATCGCCCTCGACGACTTCGGCGCCGGCCACTCCAACTTCGACCGCGTCTGGAGCCTGCGCCCGGACATCGTGAAGCTCGACCGGCACATGGTGTCCCAGGGCGCACGGGATCCCGGCGTGCGGCGGGTGCTCCCGGGCATCGTGTCGCTGCTGCACGAGGCCGGCGCCCTGGTGGTCATGGAAGGCGTCGAAACCCGCGACGAAGCCGTGCTCGCCATGGACTGCGATGCCGACTTCGTCCAGGGCTACCTGTTCGGGCACCCCGCTACGACGGTCCCCGATCCGCAGGTCTCTCACGGTACCTTCGAAAATCTGTGGGAAGAGTTTCGCGCGCACGTGCGGCCGCAGATGGATGCGTACCGGCGCGAGATCGCGCCGTACCAGAATGCGCTCGGCTATGCTGCCAGCCTCATGGAAAGCGGCATGCCGGCCCACGCAGCCTGCAATGGCATGCTGGAACTGCCCGACACCGAGCGCTGCTTCGTGCTCGACGAGAACGGCATCCAGCTCGGCCCCAACCTGACTCCTCCCGGCCGCTCCGACCGCACCGACGGCCGCTTCAATCCGCTCGGGGATGCCGACGGTGCCAACTGGTCGCGCCGGCCGTACTTCCGCCGCGCGCTCGAACACCCGGGCCGGGTGCAGGTCTCACGACCCTACTTGTCGCTCGCCGGCGCCCGCCCTTGCGTGACGCTGTCCATGAGCCTGCGTGTCAAGGGCACGGTGCGCGTGCTGTGCGGCGACGTGACCTGGGACTACGAGCACGCCTAGCCCGCCGGCGCATCACGTGCGGCGCAGCGTCTCCATCGGGGTGACCCGCAATACCCGGCGCGTACCGACCAGCCCGGCGACCAGGACTCCTGCCCCGCCCGTCGCCAGCCCGACCACCCACACGACCGGGTTGATGGTGTACGGCACGTGCAGGATCTGCTTCGCCAGCACCCAGCCGACACCCGAGGCACCGATGGCCGCGAGCAATCCGGCCAATGCTCCGACCACCAGGAACTCCGCCGCCTGCGCATAGGCGAGCTGCCGCGTACTGCCGCCAAGGGTGCGCAGGATGGCCGCTTCGCGCACGCGCTCATCGTGCGTGCTCTGGATCGCGGCGAACAGCACCAGCAAGCCGGCGCCCACGCTGAAGAGGAACACGAATTCCACCGCGCGGATCACCTGGTCCATCATGGTCTGGATCTGCGTGAGGATGGCCGCCACGTCCACCACCAGCAGATTCGGAAAGCGCTTGACCAGCCGATCCAGCATCGCGCTGTCCGCCTGTGGCAGGTGGAAGCTCGTGACCCAGCTCGCCGGGTACTCGTCCAAGGTGCCCGGCGGCGCCAGCACGAAGAAATTCACGCGGAAACTGTCCCACTCCACTTTGCGCAGGCTCGTCACGGGGCCGTGCAGTTCGGTGCCGGCGACGTCGTACGTGAGCGTGTCGTTGAGTCCGATGCGCAGCGTCTCGGCGATGCCCTGCTCGACCGAGAACTCGGGCGCATTGGATTGCCCGGCGTCCCAGAACCGGCCGGCGACGATCTGGTTGTCCATCTGCAGGCTCGAGGCCCACGACAGGTTGAACTCACGGTCCACCAGGCGGCGCGCGCGATCCTCGGTGTAGTTGCCCGAATTCACCGGGCGGCCGTTGATCGCCGTGAGCCGTCCGCGGACCATGGGAAACAGCTTCGGAGCCTCGCGCCCTTCGGCCGCGAAGAAGCGCGCGATCTCCTCCACCTGATCGGGCTGGATGTTCACCAGAAACCGGTTGGGTGCATCGGGAGGCAACGAGCGCTTCCAGTTGTCGAGGAGATCGCCGCGCGTGATGGACAACAGGATGAGTGCCAGCAGTCCCGCGCCCAGAGCCACCACCTGCACGACGCTCGCGAGCGCACGTCGCGACAGGTTCGCCAAGCCGAAACGCCACGCGAAGCCTGCGCCGCGCCCTACCGATGCGGCCACGCGTACCAGCAGCCAGGCAATCAAACCGGATACGGCCGCCGCTCCGAGCAACCCGCCCAGGACCGTACCGGCCAGTTCGAGGTCACGCGTGTGCCACACGATGAGGGCGATGATGGCGCCGAGTCCGGCTGCATAACCCAGCCACGCGAAACCCCCGGGCGGACCGAGATCGCGTCGCAGGACACGCAACGTCGGCACGCGGCCGAGGGCCAGCAACGGCGGCAGCGCGAATCCGAGCAGCAGCACGAAGCCCGCGGCGATACCCTGGAGTGCCGGCGTCAGCGACGGGGCCGGCAAAGGCACCTGCACCATCGGCGCCAGCAACTGCGCCAACCCCCATTGGGCACCGAACCCGACCGCGCAGCCGGCGATGCCGGCGGCGAGACCCAGCACCGAAAGTTGCAGCGCATGCACGCCCACCGTCAAGGCGCGGCTCGCACCGAGACAACGCAGCATGGCGCAGTTGTCGAGGTGCCGCTCGATGTACCGTCGCGCCGCCAAGGCCACGGCCACTGCGGCCAGGATCACCGACAGCAGCGACGCGAGCCCGAGGAATTTCTCCGCGCGCTCCAGCGCGGACCGGATCTCGGGGCGCGCGTCGCGCACGTCTTCGACACGCTGTCCGGGGCCGATGCGCGCCTTCGCGAACTCACGGAACAGCGCCAACCCGCTGCGGTCGCCCGACAGCATCAACCGATAAGTCGCACGGCTGCCCACAGTGAGAAGTCCGGTGGACGGCAGGTCGACCGCATTCACCATAAGGCGCGGCATCACGTTGAGAAAGCCGATGTTGCTGTCGGGATCGTCCACGATCTGCGCCGTGACCCGGAACTCGCGGCTGCCGATCCTGACCGCTTCGCCCACCGCAACGTCGAGGCGCGCGAGCACGCGCTGGTCGAGCCACGCATCGCCTGTGTCCGGTACCGTCTTGACCTCGCGCGCTCCGCCATCGGCACCGGCGATGCGCAGCTTGCCCTTGAGCGGATAGCCCGGGGAGATGGCCTTGATCTCGGTGAGGAGGCTCGCGTCGCCGGCCACCACCATGCTCGGGAACCGGGTGGTCTCGACGCTGGTCAGGCGCAGGTCCCGGGCCTGCGTGCGAAAGGCTTCATCGATCGGGTGATCCGAAACGACGACCAGGTCTGCGCCGAGCAGTTGACTCGCTTCCTGGGACAGCGCGAGCTTCACGCGGTCGGCGAAGAAAGCGACGGTGGTGAAGCTCGCCACTGCCACCAGGAGGGAGATCGCCATGAGGCGCAGCTCGCCCGCACGCATGTCGCGACCCAGGAGGCGTAGCGCAAGCCGCAGAGTCGCGGGGAGACTCAGGCGGTCAGTCATGGGCGCTGCCCCCATCCCGGCCTTCCCCCGCGGTGCGGGGGAAGGAGAAGACCGCGACGATCGATGAGGTCGATCGTCGAAGGCTCGGATGGCCCCCATCCCGGCCTTCCCCCGCGGTGCGGGGGAAGGAGAAGACCGCGACGATCGATGCAGTCGATCGTCGAAGGCTCGGATGGCCCCCATCCCGGCCTTCCCCCACCTTCGGTGGGGGAAGGAGTGCCTGTGGCAGGCATCGCCGCAATTTCATGCACTCCTTCCCCCGCGGCAGCGGGGGAAGGTTGGGATGGGGGCCAGCACCCTCGCCCATCACCTCACCCTCTCTCATCCGCCACCAACTTCCCACCCGCCAACCGCAACCGCCGCCCGCATCGCTGCGAAAGCTTCTCGTCGTGGGTCACCAGCACCAGCGTCGTGCTGCGCTCGCGATTGAGATCGAACATGAGATCGGTGATCTCACCGCCCGTGGCCGAGTCGAGGTTGCCCGTGGGCTCGTCGGCGAACAGGACTCGCGGCGGCCCGCCGAAGGCGCGCGCGATCGCCACGCGCTGCTGCTCACCCCCGGAAAGCTGGCGCGGATAGTGATCGAGCCGTGCCGCCAGGCCAACCCGCTCGAGGAGCTGCGTGGCGGTGGCGCGCGCCTGCGTCGAGCCCGCCAGTTCCAGCGGCAGCATGACGTTCTCCAGCGCGGTCAATGCCGGCAGCAACTGGAACGACTGGAACACGAACCCGACTGCCGCACCGCGCAGGGCGGCACGACCATCCTCGTCGAGGCTCGCGAGATCGCTGCCGGCGAGCCGGACCGAACCGGAGGTGGGCAGGTCGAGCCCGGCGAGCAGGCCCAGCAAGGTGGTCTTGCCCGATCCGGACGCTCCGACTACCGCGACCGTTTCGCCCTCGTCGATGTCGAAGCTCACATCGTCGAGAATGACGAGTTCGGCCGAACCGGTCGCCACTTGCTTGGTGAGCGCCACCGCGGACACAATCGAAGCCATGAATTTGTCGTTGCTGCTGTTACGGACGTTGCTGACGCTGACCATCGGGGCAGCCGTTGCGTTCAATGCCGCCGCGCAATCGCCGCCGGTGATCCTGGTGCTGGGAGACAGCCTGTCGGCCGGCTACGGCCTGCCGCAGGGCAAGGGCTGGGTGGATCTGCTGCGAGGGAAAATCGAGGCGGAACGGTACGGATTCAAGGTGGTGAACGCAAGCGTGAGCGGCGAGACCACGCTTGGCGGCCGCAACCGCCTGGCACCGCTGCTCGCGACCCACAAGCCCGCCGTCGTCATCGTCGAGCTCGGTGCCAACGATGCGCTGCGCGGCACCGACCTCGCGACCACGCGGGCCAACCTCAAGGCGATTGCCGGCGCGGCACGCGCGGCGCGAGCGTCCGTGCTGATCGTCGGGCTGCGCATTCCGCCCAATTACGGCCCGGATTACACCGCGGGGTTTCATGCGCTCTTCGCCGACGTGGCCAAGGAGACACGCTCGGCGCTCGTGCCGTTCATGCTGGCGGCGTTCGCCGAGCGCCGCGAGATGTTCCAGGAAGACGGCTTGCATCCGGTCGCGGGCGCTCAGCCGCTCATCCTCGACACCATCTTTCCCCAGTTGCAGCCGCTGCTCCAGCGCGTGAAGGCCCGCGCCGCCTCGCTTTCTGCCGATCCGGCCGCGTGAGACAATCGGGCGGCTCGCGACATCGCGCCTCAGGCGGCGCGATGAGGCGCCCCGATCCTTCGCCTTGAAACCCATGCGCACCGACATCGCCACGGTCGCGGAGCTCGATCAGTTCGACGCCCTGCTCGACGTCCGTTCCCCCGCGGAGTTCGCGGAGGACCACGTCCCCGGAGCCATCAATGTCCCGGTTCTCGACGACGCCGAGCGCGCCCACGTCGGCACGTTGTACAAGCAGGTCTCGCCGTTCCTCGCCCGCAAGGTGGGTGCGGCGCTGGTGGCCCGCAACATCGCGCGCCACATCGATGCCGCGTTCGTCGACCAGGACCGCGGCTGGCGCCCCCTGGTGTACTGCTGGCGCGGCGGCAAGCGCAGCGGTGCCATGACCATCGTGCTGCGCGAGATCGGCTGGGACGCCCGGCAGCTCGAAGGCGGCTACAAGGCGTTTCGCCGCCATGTGATCGACGAGCTCGAAGCACTGCCGCCGCGTCTCGACTTGAGGGTCATCTGCGGCATGACCGGTACCGGCAAGAGCCGCCTGATCCGTGCGCTCGCGTCACGGGGGGCACAGGTGATCGATCTCGAAGCCCTCGCGGCGCATCGCGGCTCGGTCCTCGGTGGACTGCCCGAGGCACCGCAACCTTCGCAGAAAGCGTTCGAAACGCGGCTGTGGCAGGCGCTCGCCAGGCTCGATCCGCGCCGACCGGTCTACGTGGAATCCGAGAGCCGCAAGATCGGTGACGTGCGCGTGCCCGAGCCGCTCATCTTGGCGATGTGGGCGGCCCCGTGCATCGTCATCCAGGCCGAGACGCCGCTGCGCGTCGCGCTGCTCATGGACGAGTACGCGCATTTCCTCACCGACCGCATCACGCTGGCGGACCGGCTCTCGGCGTTGACCACGCTGCACGGACACGCCCGCATCGCACGCTGGATTGCGCTGGCCGACGAGAACCGGCACGCAGAGCTGGTGGCGGAATTGCTCGAACTGCACTATGACCCCGCCTATCGACGCTCCATCGGCAGCCACTACGCAGCACTCGCATCTGCACCGACTCTGGCCGTGTCGGCGCGCGACGGTGCCGCCGCGTTCGACCGGCTCGCCGCGCAGCTCACGGACGAGGAGCCCGTCGCAGCATGATCCACCGGCCACCGAGCCGCCGGACGATCCTTGCCCTGGTCGTGGCATTCGCCGTCGTCTGGTTCGCGAATCTCGACGCACGCAAGCTGATCAAGCCGGACGAAGGTCGCTATGCCGAAATCGCCCGCGAGATGGCGGTCACCGGGAACTGGGTCACGCCGCGGCTGAACGGCATCAAGTACTTCGAGAAACCGCCACTGCAGTACTGGATCACCGCCGGCGCCTATCGCCTGTTCGGACCCGACGAATGGACCGCGCGCCTGTGGAGTGCACTGGCCGGGGCCTTGTGCGTGCTGCTCGTGTGGCGCGTCGGAGGGCGCCTGTTCGGTGCCGAGGCCGGCGCCTACGCCGGCCTGGTGGCCGGCAGCATGCTGTGGATGGTGGCCAACGGCCACCTCAACACGCTCGACATGGGCCTGACGCTCTGGTTCACGCTGGGACTGGCCGGGTTCCTGTGGGGCCAGCGTGACGGCGCGTCGCTGACGCAGCGATTGAACGGCATGATGCTCGCCTGGAGTGCGATCGCGCTGGCGGTGCTCACCAAGGGCCTCGTCGGCCTCGTCCTGCCAGCGGGCGCCATCGCTCTGTACATGCTCGCCACCCGCGATTTTCGCCTGCTCGGGCGCCTCTACCCGGTGGTGGGCGGCATCGTCGTGTTGGCGATCGCGGCACCCTGGTTCATCGCCGTATCGATCGAGAATCCGGAGTTCGCGCGCTTCTTCTTCATCCACGAGCACTTCGAACGCTTTCTCACCACGGTCCATCGGCGTCACGAACCGTGGTGGTACTTCGGGCCGTTGCTGCTCGCGGGCACCTTGCCCTGGACGGCGCTCGCGATCCAGGCCTTCGCGGCCGCGTTCCGATCCGATGAAATCGCGCAACGGTTCCGCCCGCGCCTGTTCCTGGCGCTGTGGTGCGTGTTCGTGGTGCTGTTCTTCAGCATCTCGAAATCGAAACTGCCCTCGTACATCCTGCCGGTGTTTCCGGCGCTCGCCTGGCTGGTCGGTGAACGGCTGACGCGGTTCCGGACCGGAACCCTCGCGTGGCACGCTCTTCTGCTGCTGCCCGTCGCGGGTGCTGCGGGATGGCTCGGCCTGCGGCTCGAGAAGTATGCGAACGCCCGTACCACGGTCGAGATGTACGCCGCCTTCGAACCCTGGATCCTGGCGGCTGCCGTGGCGATGTTCGTGGGCGCAGTCATCACCATGGTACGGGCGCGGCAGGATCGCCGACTGGCTGCTGTCACCGCACTGTCGGCAGGCGGGTTGCTCGCCTGGCAGCTCGCGATCACCGGCCACGATGCGCTCGCACCCTCGTTTTCGGCGGCCGAGTTCGCTGCGACCGCGCGGCCGCAACTGCGCGCCGATTGCCCGTTGTACAGCGTCGGCACCTACGATCAGACCTTGCCCTTCTACCTTGGCCGCACGCTGACGCTGGTCGCCTTCGCCGACGAGATGGCGTTCGGCCTCGAACAGGAGCCGCAGCTCGCCTTGCCGACCATCGAGGCGTTCACGGAAGCCTGGCGCACCCAGCCTTGCAGCTATGCCTTCATGGAGCCCGAGACCGAGGCTGCTCTGACGGCTGCCGGCCTGGCGATGACCGTGATCGCGCGCGACACGCGCCGGGTGCTGGTCCGCAACGCCGCCCTCGAACAATCCAACGTCCCATGACCGTCCTCTCCTTTGCCCTCGTGCTCGCCGGCGTGCTGCTCAACGCGGCCGCGCAACTGCTGCTGAAAGCGGGTACCAATGCCATCGGCCACTTCGAGTATTCGGCGGCGAACGTCCTGCCGATCGGCCTAAAGGTCGCGCACCAGCCGCACATTCTCGGCGGGCTCCTCTGCTACGCGATCAGCGTGGTGGTCTGGATCCTCGCGCTGTCGCGGGTCGAGGTGAGCATCGCGTATCCGATGCTGTCGCTCGGCTACGTGGTCAATGCCGCGGCGGCGTACTTCCTCTTCGGGGAGGACGTCAACGCGATGCGCATGGCGGGGATCTTCGTCATCATCGTGGGCGTGGTACTGGTGGCCCGCAGCTAGAATGAAACGGCCCCCACGCTCCCGTTGGTCGCTGCCCCCCGAGGGGGCGCGTCAGTGCCTTGGGGCGGCCCGGCGGCACCCACCTCAATGCTTGGCGGGAGAGAGCCTGTGCGACCCGGCTGCGCCGGCCGCTGGCCCAACGCGATTTCGCGCGCCGTACTGACATGGACTACCTCCCGTTCACACGACCCGACATCGACGAGGCCACCATCGCCGGCGTGGTGGAAGTGCTGCGCTCGGGCTGGATCACCAGCGGCCCGCAGGTGAAGGCTTTCGAAGC
>JAIEQG010000105.1 GCA_019747905.1 Burkholderiales bacterium | reverse complement strand
CCCTAGCCCCTAGCCCCTAGCCCCTAGCCCCTAGCCCCTAGCCCCTAGCCCCTAGCCCCTAGCCCCTAGCCCCTCCCTCCGCGGCATCCAGCGCCCGTCCGCGACGAGCGCCTGTACCTGCGACGTGACGATGCGGGACAGCGCGCGGGCCGCGTTGGTCATCGGCCTTTGTGTCGAGGTGGCAATGACCAGGGTCCGGGTCATGGTGGGCTCGACGATGGGCCAGGCGCGGATGCGGCCTGCCGCAATCAGGTGGTGCACGCACGAGTACGACAGGATCGTATAGCCGATACCTGCCTCCACCAGGCTCAGCGTGGAATGCATCGCGTCGATCTCGACGTCCACGTTGGGCGCGATGCCGATGGTCGCGAGGAAATCGTCCACCAGCACGCGCAGGCCGTGCGGGCGGCTGGGCAGGATCAGCGGCAGTCGCGCGAGGCGGGCAGCGGGTAAGGGGCCAACTCCCACGTGTGCTGGATCGCTCGCCGGACCAAGCAGGAACAACTCATCGGTGAGCAGGGGGTCGGTCGCGAGCGTGTGGGTGTTCGGCGCGTTGTACAGGACGGCCACGTCGATGCGACCCATGGTGAGCCATTCCATGACGTGGCCGCTGAAGCCTTCGATCACGCCGAGCGACACCTTCGGAAACTCCGCATGCATCTGCTGTACGAGCGCGGTGGTCAGCACGGCACCTACCGAGGGCGGCATGCCGATGACGACCCTGCCGGCCGGCGTCGCATCGAGCGCATGCATGGCGCTCTTCGCGTTTGCCGCGGTCTCGAGCACGCCGCGCGCATGTTGCTCGAACAGGCGGCCCGCTTCGGTCAGCAGGATGCCGCGGCCGGTCCGGTGATAGAGCTTGGTTCCCAGTTCGTCCTCGAGCGCCTGGATCTGTCGGCTCAGCACGGGCTGGCCGACGTTCAGGCGCTGGGATGCGCGCGAGAACGTGCCGGCTTCGGCAATGGCGACGAAGTATTCGAGTTGTTTCAGTTCCACGGCGGTCGGGTTGCTGGCGCTGCTGCCCCCACCCCAACCCTCCCCCGGCAAAGCCGGGGGAGGGAGTGCCGTGCGCTCCCTCCCCAATCGGAGATGGGGGAGGGTTGGGGTGGGGGTGATGCAGCGCTCAAACCTTCGCCTCCCGTTGCTTCGCAAACGCCACGAACCAATCCAGCGATTTCGGATTCGCCATGGAATCCCGATTGGCCGCCTTCTCCACCGGCTGTCCGAGCAGGATCTTCTTCACCGGCACTTCCATCTTCTTGCCGGAAATGGTGCGCGGCACCTCGGTGATCACGAACACATCATCGGGTACGTGCCGCGCGGACAAGCCGGTGCGGATGGCTTGCAGCAGCGCTTGCTTGAGCGGTGCCGGCACTTCCGACCCGCCACTGCGCAGCACGACGAACAGCGCCATGAAGGACGGCCGTCCGAGATACTCGAGGTCCACCACCAGCGAGTCGGCCACTTCGTCGAAGCCCTCGACCACGCGATAAAGCTCGCTCGTGCCCATGCGGATGCCGTGGCGGTTGATGGTGGAGTCGGATCGTCCGTAGATCACGGCGGTGACCGACTCCGGTCGCGGAATCAGCTTGAGCCAGTCGCCGTGGCGCCACACGCCGGGCCAGACGTCGAAGTAGCTTTCGAAATAGCGTTTGCCGTCCTGGTCGCCCCAGAAGTACAGCGGCGCGGAGGGGAACGGTTCGCTGCAGACGAGTTCGCCCACCTGGTCGAGGACGGGCTTGCCCTCGTCGTCGTAGGCGTAGGTCGCGATGCCGAGGCCGCGGCATTGCATCTCGCCGGAGTAGATCGGTAGGATCGGGCAGGCGCCGACGAATGCCGTGCCGGGGTCGGTGCCCCCGGAAATCGATGCGAGCATCAGGTCGTCGTGCACGTTCCGGTAGACCCACTCGTAGCCTTCCTCGGTCAGCGGCGAACCGGTGCAACCGACCGTCCGGATCGCCGCGAGGTCGAAGTGCTGACGCGGCGAATAGCCGTTCTTGGCGCACAACGCGATGAAGGCGGGACTGATGCCGACGAACGTGGCGCGTTCGCGCGCAACGAAGCGCCAGAGCGTGCCCAGATCGGGATAGCCGGGGTTGCCGTCGAACTGCAGGATCGTGGCACCACGCGTCAATGCGGACACGAGCACGTTCCACATGATCCAGCTGGTGGACGAGAACCAGAAGAAGCGGTCGTCGTCTCCCACATCGAGCGCGAGAGCGCTGCCCTTGCACGTCTCGATGACCGTGCCGCCATGGGAATGCACGATGGGCTTCGGCATGCCGGTGGTACCGGAGGAGTAGACGATCCACAACGGATGATCGAACGGCAGTGCCTTGAACTTCGGCGCCCTCGGCTGCGCCGTTGCCTGGGCGAACGTCGTCACGGGGACCTTGCCGAGGTCGATGGATGCGTTGGCATCGAGATACGGCACGAAGATCACCGCTTCCAGCGTCGGGAGCTGGGCCACCAGTTCGCGCACCACGTCGCGCCGGTCGTAGTCCTTGCCGCCGTAGCGATAGCCGTCCACTGCGAACAGGACACGTGGTTCGATCTGGCGAAAGCGGTCGAGCACGCTTACCGGTCCCATGTCGGGCGAGCAACTCGACCACACGCCGCCGCAACTCGCTGCAGCGAGCAGCGCAATGACGCTCTCGGGGATGTTCGGCATGTACGAGACCACGCGGTCGCCGGGCCGGACGCCCAGCGCTTCGAGAGTGGCGCTCATCGCGCCCACTTGCCCCGCCAGTTCCGTCCAGGACATCTCGCCGCGACTGCGGATCTCGGATTGGTGGATCAGCGCCGGGCGCGTCGCGGCATCGCTGCGCTCGGCGCGGGCCAGTGCGTGCTCAGCGTAGTTGAGGGTCGCCCCTTCGAACCACTTCGCGCCGGGCATCACCCGTCGATCGAGTACGCGTCGGTACGGGCTGTGCGAGCGGACCTCCGAGAACTCCCAGATGGACTCCCAGAACGCTTCGATGTCCGTGACCGACCACTGCCACAGGGATTCGTAGTCGGCGAAATCCAGGCCCTTGCGGTCCTTCAGCCAGCGGCGATAGCGGGTGATGGCGGCGCGTTCGATGCGCTCGGCGGACGGGCGCCAGAGCGGGGCAGGGTGGTTCATGGCAGGTGCAGAGACAAAACCGCAAGGTTACCAAGCGGGCGACGCCCGCGCAGGCCGGCGTTGACCTGGCGGCGGTCGCAAGTGAACATCGCGCCATGACCCACGACGTGATCGTCGTCGGCGCCGGCATTGCGGGCGCGTCGATCGGCTATTTCCTGTCCCGCAGCGCGCGCGTCCTGCTGCTGGAGCGCGAATCGCAACCCGGCTATCACACCACGGGCCGCTCGGCCGCGCTGTTTGCCGAGAGTTACGGCACGCCGCAGGTACGAGCGCTGACGCTGGCGAGCCGTGCCTTCTACGAGCGGCCGCCCGAGGGCTTCGCCGCTCAGCCGCTGCTCGGCGATCGCGGCGCGTTGTTCGTGGGCCCGAAGGAGCAGCACGGCGAGCTCGATGCGATGTACGACATCGTGCGAGCTTTCACCGGTCGGGCGCGGCGGCTGACCGCGGCAGAAGCGACGAGCCTGGTCCCGGTGCTGGAACCGGCCTTCGCCGAAGGGGCGGTGCTCGACCCGGTGTCCGCCGACATGGACGTGCACGCCATTCATCAAGGTTTTCTGCGTGGCATCCGCGGGAACGGCGGTGGCGTCGTCTGCGACGCCGACGTTGCGGCGATCGATCGCAGCGCCGGTGGCTGGCAGGTGCTGGCGGGCGGGGCGACACATGCGGCCCCCCTGTTGGTGAACGCAGCAGGCGCATGGTGCGACGTGATTGCCGGCCTCGCCGGCGTGAAGCCCATCGGCCTGGTGCCGAAGCGTCGCACCGCCTTCACCTTCGCGCCGCCGGCGGGGGTGGAGAGCGCGCGCTGGCCGGCGGTGATCGGCGCGGACGAGACGTTCTACTTCAAGCCCGATGCGGGATTGCTGCTCGGCTCGCCGGCCAATCAGGATCCGATGCCGCCGCACGACGTGCGGCCCGAAGAGGAGGACGTGGCCACCGGCATCTGGCGCATAGAACAGGCGACGACGATGCGCATTCGGCGGCCGGCGTCCACCTGGGCCGGACTGCGATCGTTCGTGGCCGATGGCGATCTGGTCGGCGGATTCGATCCCGACGTACCCGGCTTCTTCTGGTGCGCGGCGCAGGGTGGTTACGGCATACAGACGGCGCCGGCGATGGGTGAGGCGTGTGCGGCGATCGCGCTGGGCAAAGGCGTGCCGGGGCACATCGCGGGATTCGGGGTGACGGAGGCGATGCTATCGCCGCGGCGGTTGCGCAGCTGAGGCCCCCATCCCGGCCTTCCCCCACGCTTGTCGCGCGGGGGAAGGAGAGGAGTGCGACGATCGATGAGGCTGATCGTCGGGAAGAGTTGATGGCCCCCATCCCGACCTTCCCCCACCGAAGGTGGGGGAAGGAGCCGTGCGCCCCTTCCCCCGGCAAAGCCGGGGGAAGGCTGGGATGGGGGCAGCGGCCCCTAAGGCTTCGACCCTTTACCCAGACTCAAATACCGCTGCCGCAGAAACTCGACATACGCCGCCAGCCAGCTCACCTGCAGTTCGTCGAGCACCGGATCGGACATGCCTTCGGCCTTGAGGTCCGCGAGGCGCGAACCGGGGAGACCTGCGGGCAACCGCGTGCCCAGCTTCAACATGCCGCGGCTGCCGAATGCTTCTTGCAGGTGGGTGCTGCGCAACGCGGCGATGATCTCCTCGTCGCTCTTGCCGGCTTTCGACATCTGGCGCACCTGCTCGATGCTGATGGATTTCGGCTTGAAGCCCTGGGGACGGAACCAGTCCGGGAGTCCGAGCGGCCGTCCGAAGGGCGATTGCAGCGGAGGCGGCGATTGCGTGGGGGCAGCACCGCCGTCGAGTCCGGCGAGATTGACCTGCTGCGGATAGCAGGGGCCGCATCGCCCCAGCGATTCGCCCGTGACCCAGTAGCGCACGAGGAGGTCCACGTCGTCGGAGAAGCCCTGCTGGATCTCGTCGAGCACTTCGCGCGACACGCCGGCCTTGGCGAGCTTGCCGAAGTCCGATCCGCGCAGCGCGTAGGTGGTCTTGGCCGAGCGCATCGCGCCCGCGATGCTGCTCGGCGCGTCGCCCTGCTTGCTCATCGCCACCACGTCGGCGAAGGGCATCGGATCGCGCATCGCCGTGCAGGCGGTGGAGTACAGCACGACTACGAGCAGCGCCAGGGCGGAGACGGGTTTGGTCATGGGCAATTCCACATGGGGAAGGCGGTGGGTCCGCGGTCAAGCTTTGGCCGCGATGGGGGGTATAGGTTCCCGTCATTGATCGGCGTCAATGCTTGAACCGACGGCGGGCGGTAGCTTACCCTTCGTACACCAGGAGGAGATCGGAACATGACAATCACAATGTGGTGCAGGGTCGGTTTGACCGTCTTCGTCGCGGGCGCCATGCCCGCGTTCCATGCGTCGGCAGCGGACGCGCCGGCCGCCGGTACGGTCTTCCGCGATTGTCCCGAATGTCCCGAGATGGTGGTGATTCCCGCCGGCGAATTCATCATGGGTTCGCCGCTCGCCGAGAGCGGACACAAGGACGAGAAGCCGCAGCACCCGGTGAAGATCGCGAAACCCTTCGCGGTTTCGAAGTACGAACTCGCGTTCGAGCATTGGGATGCCTGCACTGCCGCCGGCAAGTGCCCGAAGGTGGATGACGACGGCATCGGCCGCGGGCGGTTCCCGGCCATCAACGTGAACTGGGACGATGCGAAAGCCTATGTCGCCTGGCTGTCGGAGACGACGGGCAAGCGCTATCGGCTCCTGTCGGAGTCCGAGTGGGAATACGCGGCGCGCGCCGGCACGACGACACCGTGGTTCTGGGGCGCCGCGGAAGACAGCTGGGGCTCGCGCGTCGCTTGTCAGTTCGCCAACACCCACGACGAGACCAGCAAGGAAGCGCACCCCATGTACGTCTGGTCGCACCACCAGTGCGCCGATGGTTTCGCGGAGAACGCGCCGACCGGCAAGTTCAAGCCGAATCCGTTCGGCCTGCACGATATGCTCGGCAACGTGCGCGAGTGGGTCGAGGACTGCCACGTCGAAGGCTATGCAGGCATGCCGGAGGACGGATCGGTCCGCAAGGTCGAGGTCTGCGAGAAGCACCTCGTGCGCGGTGGCGGCTGGGTTGACGGCCCGTCCACGAGCCGCTCGGCGTATCGCTACGCCGAGGACGGCAAGATGCGCAACTACCAGATCGGGTTCCGCATCGCGCGGGATCTCTGAAGAACGACTACCCTCCAGGGGGCCGGCGGCGCTCGCGGGCTGGGGTCACGTCGGCGTCAGCGAGTCTGCTTGCCAACGAACGCCTTCGGCGTTGCCGCGCATGCCGGTCAGGCGCATCAGCGCCGTCTCGAAGCGTGTGGGATCGCCGCTCGTCACGAAGGCATGACGGGCTTCGTGGTGTTCGGTACGGCGCAGGCTGTGTTGGTCCAGCACGGTGCCGGTGTGACGCGCAATCGCGGGCGCCGGGTCGATGACAGCCACCGCAGGGCCGACGATACGGCGGATCGGCTCGATGACGAACGGGTAGTGCGTGCAGGCCAGCACGATCGTGTCGGCGCCCGCGGCCAGGATCGGGTCCAGGTATCCGCGCAGCAGCGCCTCCGTCGCCGGGCCATCGAGATCCCCCGCTTCCACATGCTCGGCCAGGCCGTCGCAAACCCGGTTCACCAACCGGATGTTGCTCGCGTGACGGCCCGCCGTGGCCTTGAAGAGCCGGCCCTGGAATGTGGCAGGGGTGGCCATGATCCCGACGACCCCGGTCCTCGTCGCAGCGGCTGCGGGCTTCACGGCTGGTTCCATCCCGATGGAAGGAACATGCGGCTGCGTGTCGCGCAAGTGTTTCAGCGCGGCCGCCGACGCCGTGTTGCATGCGACCACGATCGCCTTGCAGCCGCGGCCCAGCAGATAGTGCGTGATGCCATCGACGAAACGTCGGATCTCCGCCTCGCTGCGCGGCCCGTACGGCACGTGCTGCTGGTCGGCGAAGTAGATGGTGTTCTCGTGCGGCAGGGCGCGCACGATTTCACGCCAGACCGAGAGGCCGCCCACGCCGGAATCGAAGACGCCGATGGGGCCGTCGACCCCCTTCGAGTTCGTCTTCACCGTCGTGACTCGGGTATGGCGATCTCGTGGGTTCCGGTGCTCGGGGCGACGTCGATTCGCGGTGCGATCGTCAATCGCATCCTGGCCGCGGTGTCCTGGTCCGGCAGGACGGTGGTGCCATGCGCCAGCGCCTCGCGCCACCTGCAGTACTCGAGATCGGCGAGGGCCGGCACACCGCGGTGTGTTGGTTCGGCCGTTCTCCGGATGTTGCCATCGGGCTCCTGCGAGATCCTAAACACCTGCGCCTGGCAGCCCTGGTCGTCCATGGTGTGCGACAACTCGTACTCGCCCGACTGGTGCGGTACGAAGGCCCCGGCGACCAAGCAGGTTACGCCGGGGGTGCGATAGGTTTTGCGACGGGCACTCACTTCGAACAGGAACGGCGCGTTCGCCGGAATGACGCGTTCGCGCACGTTGAGTTCACGCCGGCCCGAGGTACCGGTCATTTCGATCGGCGAGACCTCGCTTTCGCCGAACAAAGGGTCCGCCAAGGTGCTGGTCACGAACTGACGCTGCGGTTTCGCGGGACAGCGGTTCGTGTCGATCCGATACAGCACGGTCGGGTAGCTCGTCGTCGTGATGAAGCGCAGCTTCGCGGTGTCGGGGCCGACGGGTGCCTGGTACTGGGCGGCGCAGCCCGACGTCAGGGCCGCCACGGCGACGGCCGCGCAGATTGGTCTCGAGTTGGCAAGGTTCAGTAAAGTGTCACGGCGTCCGCCGAGGGCGTTGAATGGGCGTTCCATTAACTTCGCTGCGATGGAAGTGACAGTCGAAGTGTACGGCAACGGTCTAACCTGACGGCACTCAGCAACCAGGAAGAGCAGGGGTAAGATTCGCCCTCCTCGAGTACCGTTTCCCTGCTGCCAAATGTGCCAGCTCCTCGGCATGAACTGCAACGTGCCCACCGACATCTGCTTTTCCTTCACCGGATTTCAGCAGCGCGGCGGGCGCACCGACCATCACGCCGACGGCTGGGGCATCGCGTTCTTCGAGGGCAATGGCTGCCGCGTCTTTCTCGACCATGCCCCCGCGGCGGAGTCGCCGGTGGCGCAGCTGGTACGCGGCTATCCGATCCGATCGCTCAACGTCATTGCACACATCCGCAAGGCCACGCGCGGCGCGGTCTGTCTCGAGAACACCCATCCCTTCATGCGCGAGTTGTGGGGGCGCTACTGGATCTTTGCCCATAACGGCACGCTGAAGGACTACGTGCCGACGGTCCGTGGCTGGTACCGGCCGGTCGGCACCACGGATAGCGAGGCGGCCTTCTGCGATCTGCTCGAGACGCTGCGGGAGCGCTTCGGCGACGTCGAACCGGCCGCCGGGGACCTGCGCAAGGTCATTGCGGTCTGGGCCGATGCCACGGCAGCGTTCGGCAGCTTCAACTTCATGCTGTCGAACGGACAGACGCTGTTCGCTCGTTGCCATGACCGCCTCGCCTACATCGTCCGTCGAGCACCTTTCAAGACTGCCCATCTGGTGGACGAGGACGTGTCGGTCGACTTCAGCCAGGTGACCACGCCGAACGACCGGGTGGCCGTGATCGCCACGGTCCCGCTGACGGACGACGAGCACTGGACCACCCTGGCACCGGGCGAACTGGCCGTCTTCCAGGACGGGGAGCGGCTGCAACCGGGGTAAACCCCGGAAAAAGACCGGAAAAACGCAAAAAAACTGCCGGTTGGTCGCAGAAGCCCCGTACAATGCCGCCCCGCTGAAACTCCCCGGCGATCGAGCCCCGGGAGCGCCCCCATCCTTTCCGCTGACGACATCATGCCCAGGCAAAAACCGCTAGAGCTGTACCGCAACATCGGCATCATCGCCCACATCGACGCGGGCAAGACCACCACCACCGAGCGCGTGCTCTATTACACCGGCCGCAAGCACCAGATCATCGAGGTGCACGACACCAAGGACGGCAAGGCGAGCACCACCACGGATTACCTGGAGCAGGAACGCAAGCGCGGCATCACCATCCAGAGCGCGGCGGTGTCGACGGAGTGGAAGGGCTATCAGATCAACGTGATCGACACCCCAGGTCACGTGGACTTCACCATCGAGGTGAACCGCAGCCTGCGCGTGCTGGACGGCGCGGTCGTGGTGTTCGACGGCGTGGCCGGCGTGGAGCCCCAGACCGAGACCAACTGGCGTCTCGCGAACCAGTACAACGTGCCGCGCATGTGCTACGTGAACAAGATGGACCGCATGGGCGCCAATTTCGCGCACTGCCTGAAGGGCATCCGCGAGCGCCTGGGTGCGAACGTCCTGCTGTGTCACGTGCCGATCGGCAGCCACGACGAGTTCGTGGGCATGGCGGACCTGGTGGCGGGTGTGGCCTATATCTGGAAGTCGGAGGACAAGGACGCGGAGTGGGAGACCGTCCCGTTCGACCAGTTGAAGAGCCGCTTCAAGTTCGCCGCAAGTGCCGACAACGACTGGATCGACCAGATTCCGGCGCTGCGCCACGACCTGATCGAGCATGCGCTGGCGTTGGACGAAAACGCGTTCATGCACTTCATCGAGACCGAGGAGTTCGATCCCAAGGTGTTGAAGGCGTGCATCCGCAAGGGCACCGTCGGCGGGACCCACGTGCCGGTGTTCTGCGGCTCGTCGTTCAAGAACAAGGGCGTGCAGCAACTGCTCGACGCGGTGGTGGACTACCTGCCTTTCCCCGGCGAGAACGGCGGCATCTCGCTGGTGGACCCGGACGGCAAGGTGATCGGCAAGCAGGAGGTGCGTGACGATGCCCCGGCCCGGGCGCTCGCGTTCAAGGTGATCAACGACCAGTTCGGTACGCTCACGTTCGTGCGCGTCTACTCCGGGGTCATCAAGAAGGGCGACACGCTGATGAACGTGACGCGCAGCCGCAAGGAGCGCATAGGCCGCATCGTGGAAGTGCAGGCCAACGTCACCAAGGACATCGAAGAGGCACGCGCCGGCGACATCTGCGCTTTCGTGTCGATGAAGGAGACCGAGACCGGCGATTCGTTGTCCGACCCGGACCATCCGGCGCTGCTCGAGCGCATGCGCTTTCCGGACCCCGTCATCAGCGTGGCAGTGGAGCCGAAGACCCGCGGCGACATCGACAAGCTCTCCACCGCCCTCTACAAGATGGCCAAGGCCGACCCGTCGCTGCGCCTCGAAGTGGATCAGGAAACCGGCCAGACCGTACTGCGTGGCATGGGCGAGCTGCACCTCGAAGTGACCATCGATCGCATGCGCACCGAGCTCGGCGTCGAAGCCAACATGGGCAAGCCCAAGGTGAGCTTCCGCGAAGCATTCGGCACGGCGGTCGAGCGCACCTACCAGCACAAGAAGCAGTCCGGCGGTTCCGGCCAGTTCGCCGAAGTGAAGATGGTGTTCGAGCCGCTCGAGCCCGGCCAAGGCGTCGAATTCGTCGACGAAGTGGTGGGTGGCCGTGTGCCGCGCGAATACATTCCCGCAGTCGAGCACGCCATCAAGAGCGAGTCGAAGCGCGGCCAGGTGGCCGGGTACGAAGTGGTGGATTTCCGCGCGCGCCTCATCGACGGCAAGTACCACGACGTGGACAGCTCGGCACTCGCGTTCGAGATCGCCGGCCGTTCCTGCTTCCGCGAAGCGCACAAGGCGAGCAAGCCGAAGCTGCTCGAGCCGATCATGCGCGTGGAAGTGGTGACGGAAGCCGACTACCTGGGCGACATCATCGGCGACTTCAACCGCCGCCGCGGGCAGGTGACGGAACAGGGAAGCCGCGGACCGCAGGCTTTCGTGCAGGGTTTCATCCCGCTCGCGGAGATGTTCGGCTACATCAACTTCCTGCGTTCAGCCACCAGTGGCCGCGGCACGTTCACGATGGAGTTCGCGCACTACTCCGAAGTGCCGGCCGGGTTGGTGACGAAGCTGATGGAGAGCGAGGCGGCGTAACCGCCGAGCCCCCACCCTAACCCTCCCCCAGCAAAGCTGGGGGAGGGAATGTACGGCTCCTTCCCCCGACTATGTCGGGGGAAGGCGGGGGATGGGGGCAGCGAAGCGCCCGACTTTGTCGGGGCAAGGCGGGGGATGGGGGCAGCGAAGTTCGAGCCGTCAGCAGCGGAACCTGGCGACCGCCTGCTCGAGCTGCGCGGCCGAGGCCGACAGGCGTTGCGCCTGCGCGTGGGCTTCGACGCTGCCCGCGCTGTTCTCCTCCGCCATGCGGGCGATGCGCTCGACGCGGCCGGCCACGTCGGTGGCCACGGTGCTCTGTTCGCGTACCGATGCGGCGATGTCGCGCGTCACCTCGCCGATGTGACGGGTGCCGCCTACGATCTCGCTCATGGATGCGCCGGCGCGGGTCACGGCGGCCACGCCGTCCTGCACCATGCGGCTGCCGCTCTGCATCGAGGCGACGGCCTTCTGCGTGTCCTCCTGGATCGACCCGATCATGGTGCTGATCTCCGTGGTCGCGTTGCCCGAGCGTTCCGCGAGCTTGCGCACTTCGTCGGCGACGACCGCGAAACCGCGGCCCTGTTCGCCCGCACGGGCTGCCTCGATGGCCGCATTCAACGCCAGCAGATTGGTCTGATCGGCGATGTCCTTGATGACCTTGACGATGCCGGTGATCTCGAGCGAGCGGTTGCCCAGCGATTCGATGCTGACCGCCGAAGCCGAGACGGTCTCGGCGATGCGGCTCATGCCGCTCACCACTTCGTCGACCGTCTGCTCGCCCTGGCCAGCGAGTTCACCGGCCTGTACGGCCGTGGACTCGGCGTCGCGGGTGTTGTCGGCGATGTGCGAGATGCTGACCGTCATTTCTTCCACGGCGGCGGCGGTGCCGGCCGCCTCTTCGCTCTGCTGCTCGGAGCTCTGCTTGATGCGTCCGGTGCATTCCAGCGTGGCGCGCGTTGCATCGGTCACCTGCGACAACTGTTCGCGCACCGCGCGGATGCTCGATTGGAAGCTTTCCATCAGGTCATTGAACGACGTCATCACTTTCGCGATCTCGTCACGTCCTGACACCGACATGCGTCGCGACAGATCGCCGTCGCTCTTGATCATGCTCATGGTCGAGCCGAAGGCGCTCAAGGCATTCATGGGCCGGGCAATGCTGCGCGAAAGCAGCAGGAGCATGCCGCCCAACACGATGGTGATGCCGACCAGCCAGGCACCGACGCGCTTCACCGATTCGAGAAATATCGAGTCGACGTCGTCCAGGTAGATGCCGGTGCCGAGGACCCAACCCCAGGGTTCGAACAGCTGCACGTAGGAGATCTTGCGCGTAGGTTCCGATTCCCCTGGCTTGCTCCAGCGGTAGGCCACGAAGCCGGCGCCGTTGTTCGCCTTCACCACCTTCACCATTTCCCGATAGGTGTAGACGCCGTCCGGGTCACGCACGTCGTCGCGCAACGTGCCGTCCCATTCCGGCTTCATCGGATGCATGATGACCCGCTGGTCCAGGTCGTTGATCCAGAAATAGTCCTTGTTGCCGTAGCGCATGCCCTTGATGACCGCAGCCGCCTGTTTCTGGGCTTCCTCGCGAGTCATCCTGCCCGCCTTCACCTGGCCCTCGTAGTACGTGAGCACGCCCATGCCGGTCTCGACCACGTGCTGGGTCTTGGCCTTCCGGTCGTCCAACAGGACCTTCTGCTCTTCGCGCAGCGAGGCGGCGACGGCCAGGGCCACACCGAGGCCGCCCAGGATGACGAGCGCCCAGAGCTTGGCGCGAATGCTGAAACGGTCGAGCAGGCGTGGCATGGCGAAGACTCCGAAGGCAGGGGCCGGGTCGCTGCCGGCCGCGTGGGGACGAAACGAAGCTGGCGCACGGGGCGCCAGGGATGCCCCTGTTACGGCCTGCCGCGGGGCGACTTTAACGGCGATGTGACCCTGACGGCGGCATGGTCAGAGCGGATGTCGCGCGCCTTTTGCCTGCGGAATCAGAGGTGCAAACGCGTCGGGCCGGGTAGGGATCACGCCGGCGGGGGGCTCGCCCGCCAAGGAGCGGAAGCGGTCGGGTGTATGGTGGGCGCTGGCAGACTCGGGAGGCAGGGGCATGGCCACACGGATAGCGGGCAGGCGCCGCGCTGCGCCAGCACGGCGACCGGCAGTGCTGCCGGCCTTCTCGATCGGCATCGGGCAGGGCACCGCACCGATCCTGGAGGACACGCTGCGTGCGGTGCAGGTGATCTGGTTCGCGGCGGCGCTCGAATACGCGCCATTGTTCGCGGTGGCGGACCGGCTGGTCGAACTGTTCCGCGGCGGCGTGCTGCCGGTGCGCAAAGGCAGCGCGAGCGCATTGCTGTACGAATACTGGGAGGAGCGCGACGAACGGTTGTCCGCCGTCGAGCGCAGTCGCCTCTACGCACGCACCTTCGGGATCGGCGGGGCGCTCACACCGGGCGTGGTTCCGAACCGGGCATTGCCGGAACTCTGGCTCGCTTTGGTCGCCACGGTGCACGGCACTTCGCAGGTTCCATTGCGAGTGCCGCTGATCGAGCGGCCGGAGGTGCGCGCTACCGTGCGGGCTCTGGCCGGCAACCTGGCCCGGTACGGTGCCGGTTCCGCGCGCGCCGCAGCTGCGCTGCACGAGCACATCCAGCAGGCGCTGGCGCTGCTCGCCGACCCGGATGTGCGCCGCGGCTACGGGGCGCGCGACATGTGGCAACTCGTGGATCGCATCGCTGCACGGGATCTCGGCGGAGCGCGCAATGCCGGACGCTATCGCGCGCTGGCGAACTCCGGCAGCACGATCATCGGCTGGCTCGCACGGCACTCCGGCACTCTGGCCGGTGCACCCGGCGCCGCGGGCGCGTCGCGCCCGTATCCGACGGACGCCGAACTCATCGCGGCGATCGAGGCCTGGCTCGGTGCCAGCACCAGCGACGATGACGATGACTGAGGATCAGTCGGCGCGACGTGCCACGAAGCGACCACCGCCCAGTCCGCCGACTGCGAACCGCTCGACAAAGAACGCGTAGGTCGCGTCCCACTGCTGCGATCGTGCTGTTCCGAACTTGCGGGCGGTGTCGGAGCCCAGGCTGCGGTACATCTCGAGTCGTTGGATCAGGATGCGCGCCCAGAGCTCGCTCAGGTCGTCGCGACGCAGGACTGAGCAATCGTTGGCCGCCAGCAGACGCGCGTAGCCGTCCAGCGTTTCGAGATCGGGAAAGGTCATTTCGCGCGTGAGGCGCTCCATCTCCGGTCCGGTCAGCGCATCGCGACGGAGGATATCGGTGAAGGCGATCACGCCGCCGGGTTTCACCACACGAGCGCACTCGGCGATCAGGCGCGGCTTGTCCGGCACGTGGCACCACGCTTCCTGCCCCATGACCACATCGAAGCTGGCGTCCTCGAACGGCATCTCGAGCGCATTGCCGAGGCGGAACTCCACCAGGTGATCGAGGTGTACCAGCCGCGTCAAGCGCTGCGCGCTCGCATGGCGACTTTCGGTGAGATCCAGACCGACCACGCGGCAGCCGATCCGGTGCGCGAGATAGCGCGCCGGGCCACCCATGCCGCTGCACACGTCGAGAACGACGTGATCGGGTCGGATCCCCGCCGCTGCGATCAAGATATCGTTGGCTTCGATGCCGCCGAAGTGATCCTGGTCGTGGTCCTTGAGGATCTCTTCGGTGAGCGCGTCCGCCGCCGTGCCGCGGTCCGCCAGAGCCCTCAGGATCTGGTCTTCATTGATCGGGTGCGTGTCGTAGAACGCGACGACCGGACCCGTTGCCGTCACTTGGCCAGGCCCGTGGCGAGCATCTCCAGGCGGTGGCTTGCCTTGCCGACCCGCAGGATGATGGCATCGAGTTGATCGGCGAGGCCGAGCGCATCGAGCGCGGCGGTGACCGCTTCGGTCGCGCCGCCGAAACAGCCGAGCGGGTAGTCCGCGGGTGCCTTGAGCCCGATGCCTTCGTGCTCGAAGACGGCTTCGTGCAGGTGATCCGAGACGAACACCACCAGCGCCGAGGCGAGCGCGCGCGGATTCAGGCCGGCATGGTGCGTGCCCGCGATCTGCACGAGTTCGCGCGGCGCGTTCCAGCGGCGCAGCAGCCCCGCACCGAGTCCGGTGTGCGCGATCACGAACGCCTGGTTGAGCGGCGTGCCCTGCGCATAGCCGACCGCAACGAAGCGCGACATGAGTTTCGGTTGCGACCAGCACAGGGCCAGAGTGCCCACGTCGTGCAGCATGCCGCCGGCGTAGGCCACATGGCGGTCCACGTCGCCGGAGAGCATCAGGGCGATCTCGCGCGCGCAGAAGCCGGTCATCAGGTATTCGAGCCACAGCGCGTGCATCAGGGCCGGATCGACGACGGCAGCGCTGGTGCGCATCCACAGTTCGAGGAGCTGCGCTTCGCACACGTCCATGGTGAGATCGATCCCGAGGCGCATGATGGCGGCCTGGATCTCCACCAGCGGCTTGCCGGCGCTGCCGAACCGGGCGGAGTTGGCCACGCCCAGCACCCGCGCGGCGAGCACCGGATCGCTGCCGATGATCTCCTCCAGTTCGCGGGAGATGGACGGCGCATGCGTGTCGAGCGACAGCAGCCGGAATGCGAGCGGCGAGGGCGGCGGCATGTGCTCCTCGGCCTCCGACAGGCTGGTCCACTCCTCGAAGAATGTGCGCAGGTCCGCTTCTTCCTGAGGCGAGAGCGGCTCGACTGCGGGCACTGCTGCTGCGCCGGCGGGTTCGGTCGTCGTCATCGGGACTCCTTCCGTGATGCGTGAGGCCGTCTCTTGCTAGATGCCGCGGGCCAGGGATGCTGCGAGGCCCGTGTACGTGGACGGTGTGAGCTGCAACAAGCGCGTCTTTTCCGATTCTGGAATGGCGAGCCCGCGGATGAACTCCGCGAGCGAGGCGCGCGTGATGCCTTCCTTGCCGCGCGTCAGTGCCTTCAGCTGTTCGTAGGCGTCGGCGATGCCGTAGCGGCGCATGACGGTCTGGATCGGTTCGGCCAGCACCTCCCAAGTGGCATCGAGGTCGGCACCGAGTGCTGCCGGATTCGGCTCGAGCTTGCCGAGACCCTTCAGGCACGAGTCCCACGCGAGCAGCGTATAGCCGAGCGCGACGCCGAGATTGCGCAGCACGGTGGAGTCGGTCAGGTCGCGCTGCCAGCGCGACACCGGCAGTTTCGCCGCGAGGTGGCCGAGCAGCGCGTTGGCGAGCCCCAGGTTGCCTTCGGAGTTCTCGAAGTCGATCGGATTCACCTTGTGCGGCATGGTGGAGGATCCCACTTCGCCCGCCAGCACCCGCTGCCGGAAGTATTCCAGCCCGACGTAGCCCCAGATGTCGCGGTCGAGATCGAGCAGGATGGTGTTGGCGCGCGCGTAGGCATTGCACAGCTCCGCAATGCCGTCGTGCGGTTCGATCTGTGTGGTGAACGGATTGAACTCGAGCCCGAGGGATTCCACCACGCGGCGCGCCAGCGCCTGCCAGTCGACCGCTGGATACGCGACCACGTGAGCGTTGAAATTCCCGACCGCGCCGTTGATCTTGCCGGGCAGCGCGACCGCCGCGATGCGCTCCCGTGCCCGCTTCAATCGCGCCACCACGTTGGCCATCTCCTTGCCGAGAGTCGTGGGCGTGGCGGGCTGGCCGTGGGTGCGGGCCAGCATGGGCAGTTCCGCGAGCGTGTGGGCCATCCCTGTGAGGCGCGCGATGATCCCGTCGAGCGCAGGAAGCAGCACGCCGGTACGCGATTCCGCGAGCATCAGGCCGTGGCACAGATTGTTGATGTCTTCGGAGGTGCAGGCGAAGTGGATGAACTGGTTGTTGCCGCCCACCTCGGGATTGGCTTCGAAGCGCTCGCGCAGCCAGTACTCGACCGCCTTCACGTCGTGGTTGGTGCGCGCTTCGATGGCCTTCACGGCTTCGGCATCGGCAACCGAGAACTCGCGCACCACGGTGTCGAACTCGGCCAGCGTGACCGCGGAGAACGGCCGCAACTCGATGACGCCGGGTTCGGCCGCCAGCGCCTTCAGCCATTCGATCTCGACCCGTACTCGGTAGCGAATCAGCGCGAACTCGCTGAAGTGCTCGGCGAGCGGTGCCACCTTGCGGCCGTAGCGACCGTCGAGAGGGGAAAGGGCGGTGAGGGCGTTGAGCTCCATGGCGCGAGAAGCGGAAAGTCCCGAATTTTATCGGAAAGCCCGGGCCACTCTTTACAATCTTCCGATGAATCTCGAAGCACTGGTACGGGAAGCGCGTGCGTGCACGGTGTGCGCGGCGCACCTGCCGCATCCACCGCGCCCGGTCTTGCGGGTTGGAAAGTCAGCGCGGTTGCTGATCATCGGGCAGGCCCCGGGGCGCCGGGTGCACGCAAGCGGCATTCCGTGGAACGATCCATCCGGGCAACGGCTGCGCGACTGGTTGGGGCTCGCGCCCGAGGTCTTCTACGACGAGCGGCGGGTCGCGATCCTGCCCATCGGCCTGTGCTATCCGGGCACGGTGAACGGCGCTGATCTGCCGCCGCGCAAGGAATGCGCACCCTTGTGGCACCCGCGCATCGTGCCGGCCCTCGGGGAGGTGCGCTTGACGCTGCTCGTCGGCAGCTATGCGCAAGCGTTCCATCTCGCGGACCTGCGCAAGCCCGCGATGACCGAAACGGTACGGGCATTTCGCGAATACCTGCCGAGCTTCCTGCCGCTGCCGCACCCGAGCTGGCGCAACAGCGGTTGGTTGAAGCGCAATGCCTGGTTCGAAGCGGAGTTGGTACCGGAACTGCGGCGTCTGATCCGGGCGACAGTGGAATGAAACTGCCCCCACGCTCCCTGCGGTCGCTGATCCACGGTCAGGCCTGCATGCCTGACCGCTTCGCCAGGCACGCATCAGGCCGCAGGGCCTGCTGCGTGTCCGAGCTCAGCCCCGTGGGGGCCGCTCCAGTGTCTTGGGGCGGCCCGGCGACGCTGGAATGACCGTCGCAGCGCGGTGCTGCGCTGCTATACTCGCGGCCCTTCTGCGATTCATCGAGCTCACCCCCGAATGAAGCTCATCGGCACGTTGTCCAGCCCCTATACGCGCAAGGCGCGTGTCGTGCTGGCGGAAAAGCGCATCGACTACGACTTCGAGGTGCACAGTCCGTCGGAGCCGGGCACCCGCGTTCCCGAATTCAACCCGATCGGCAAGGTGCCGGTGCTGGTGATGGACGACGGCACCACGATCTTCGATTCGCGCGTGATCGTGGAGTACCTCGACGGCGTATCGCCGGTGACACGCCTCATCCCCGAGACCAGCCGGCAGCGCATCCAGGTGCGGCGCTGGGAGGCCCTCGCGGACGGACTGCTCGATGCCGCCGTGCTGACCGTGAACGAAGGGCGCCGGCCGAAGGCAAAGCAGAGCATGGAATGGATCGAGCGCCAGATGGGCAAGGTCGACGGCGTGCTCAAGTACGCCGCAGCCGAACTGGAAGACCGCCCCTGGTGCTATGACGAAGGCTTCAGCCTGGCCGACATCGCCCTGGGCTGCGCGTTGGGCTACCTCGACTTCCGCTTCCCCGCGATTCCGTGGCGCACTGCGTACCCGAACCTCGAGCGGCACGCGGAAAAGCTGTTCAAGCGCGCGAGCTTCGAGATGAGCGTTCCGGCCGGTTGAGGCTGAAACGATCCCCACGCGCGCTGCGGTCGGCGCCCCCATAAGGGGCGCGTCTATGGCTTGGGGCGGCCAGGCGCCCCCGACAGCTTCAAGCGGCGGCCGGTAGCGCCGCTTCGACCAGCGCGCGCTCGATGATGCCGCCGCCCAGGCACACCTCGCCGTCGTAGACCACCGCCGACTGACCCGGCGTGATGGCCCATTGGGGTTGGTCGAAAGCGATTTCGATCTCCGTGCCGCTCGCGCGCAGCACGCAGGGCGCATCGGCCTGGCGATAGCGCGTCTTGGCCGCGTAGCGGCGGTCCATGGGTGGAGCCGTACCCGCGACCCAGCTCACATCGGAGGCCCGGAGCGCCGGCGCCTTGAGCGACGGGTGTTCGTGACCTTGCACGACGATCAGCCGATTCGCGGCGAGGTCCTTGTGCGCCACGTACCAGGGCAGGCCTTCGCCGCCGATGCCGAGACCCTGGCGCTGGCCGATCGTGTAGTACATGAGCCCCATGTGCGTGCCCATCACGCGGCCGTCGAGGCTCACCATGGCGCCCGGCTCGCGCGGCAGGTAGCGGTTGAGGAACTCACGGAAGGGGCGCTCGCCGATGAAGCAGATGCCGGTGGAATCCTTCTTGTCGTGGTTGGGCAGTGCGAGCCGGCGCGCGAGCGCACGCACGTCGCGCTTCGGCATCGATGCCAGCGGAAAGAGAGTCCGCGCGAGCTGCGACTGATCGAGGCGATGCAGGAAATAGCTCTGGTCCTTCGACGCGTCGGCGGCCTTCAGCAGTTCGAAGCGGCCGTCGCGCTCGCGCACGCCGGCGTAGTGCCCGGTCGCGATGCGCTCGGCGCCCATGGCGAGCGCATGGTCGAGGAAGGCGCGGAACTTGATCTCGCTGTTGCACAGCACGTCCGGGTTGGGCGTGCGCCCGGCGCGGTACTCGGCAAGGAAGCTAGCGAACACGCGTTCGCGGTACTCGGCCGAGAAGTTCACCGCATCGACCTCGATGCCGATGACGTCCGCCACCGAAACCGCATCGATCAGGTCCTGGCGCGAGCTGCAGTACTCGTCATCGTCGTCGTCTTCCCAGTTCTTCATGAAGAGGCCGATGACCTCGAAACCCTGCTCCTTCAAGAGCCATGCGGCGACCGCTGAATCGACGCCGCCCGAGAGGCCCACGACCACGCGCTGCCTAGTCACGGGGGCTCGCTCCCTGTTTCCATTGTGCGAGCGGCATCACCACGGCCGGATAGCCGTTGCGGCGAAACCAGGTATCCACGGCGTACTCGGTTCCCGTGGCACGGTCGCGGATGGTGGCGGTCCAGTGTGCGACCACGAAATAGCTCATCCGCAGCACACGCGGACCGGTGTCGTGATAGCGCAACCAGCCGCGGCTCCCCATGAGCGCCAGGTAGCGCGTCGTGTTGGTCGAATGATCGATGCAGTCCATGCGGCCTTCGACATCGGATTCGGCATAGCCGTTTCCGCCGAGGTCCGCCCCCACGGGTGCATCGGCCGTGGCCGCGCGCGCGAGCATCGCCATGGCGAGCGCGATGGCGAGCCGTTCGCTCGCGGCATCGTCGACTTCGTCGAACAGCGCGCCCACGGAGTCGAGGACACTGCCGGCGAAGCGCACCGCCGCCTGGCGGGCGCAGCCGTAGTTGTAGCAAAGCTCCACGGTGGCCGGCGGCAACGGTGCTGCCAGCGCCAGGACCAGGGCGGTTGCAGTCATGCGATGTGGGCCAGCAGTTCGAGCGGATAGCGCCGGCCCGCCAGGTAGTCGTTGACGCAGCGCATGACCAGCGGGCTGCGGTGACGGGCCTGCTCCGCGAGCAGTTCTTCCGGCGTCAGCCACAGCGCGCGCAGGATGCCATGATCCAGAATGCGCCCGGCTTCGTGCGCGACGATCGGCCCGGTGAACGCGAAGCGCAGGTACACCACGCCGGAAGGGTGCCGCCAGCGGTACACGCCGACCACGTGGCGGGGCTCGAACCGATAGGCGGTTTCCTCGAGCGCCTCGCGGACGGTTCCCGCGATCAGGGTCTCGTCCGGTTCCAGATGTCCCGCGGGCTGGTTCAGGCGAACGCCGTCATCGGTCTGCTCCTCGACGACGAGGAAGCGGCCGTCGCGCTCGATGACGGCGGCGACCGTGACGTGCGGTTTCCAGAGGGTATCTTGCATGTTCACTGAAGCAAGAAAGGCAGGGGCGGCGCCCTGCCTTTGCGGCTCGAACCTGGTGCCGGAAGGCCTGCTGCGCTGGCCCGATGCGGCACGACGCCCGGAGCATAGCGGGAGCCCGGAGGGGCGTCAAAAACGAAAAAGGCAGGGCTCGCGCCCTGCCTTTCGATGCTGCGGGTGAAGCCGACTTACTTCTTCTTCTCTTCCTTCTTGGGCTCTTCCTTGTCACCGGCGATGGCCATGGAACCGGCGGACAGGGCGAACATGCCGATCAGGAGGGCAGCGAGCACTTTTTTCATGATGGTTCTCCAGTTGATTTTGTGAAGTCGACGCATGGGACTGCGCCGAACGTGGAAACGCCGGTTTGCAGAGCCGCGTTGACGCCGAGATTGAAGATTTATTGTCTGGGTTCGGCGACAGCGCGCCACTGCCCCGGGGCGAGTCCGTCCAGAGTCCAGGGACCGATTCGCGCCCGGATGAGGCGCAGGGTCGGCAGGCCGACGGATGCCGTCATGCGTCGTACTTGCCGGTTGCGGCCCTCGGTGAGGGTCAGCTCGAGCCATGCAGTCGGAATGTGCCGACGCTCCCGGATCGGTGGCACACGCGGCCAGAGGCCGGGGGGCTCGGGCATGACACGCACTTCTGCGGGACCGGCCGGTCCGTCGTTCAGCAGCACGCCGCGGCGCAGTGGTTCGAGCGATGCCATGTCGGGCGTGCCCTCGACCTGCACCCAGTAGGTCTTGGGCAGCTTGTGGCGCGGATCGGCGATGCGGGCCTGCAGGACGCCGTCATCGGTGAGCACCACGAGCCCCTCGCTGTCGGCATCGAGGCGTCCGGCCGCGTAGACGTCGGGGACGTCGATGTAGTCCTTCAGCGTGCGGCGGCCTGCGGTGTCCGTGAACTGGCAGAGGACGCCGTAGGGTTTGTTGAAGAGGATCACGCGCGGCACGGGGGTATCTCGTGATGAGGGGCGTCGTTGCCCCCATCCCAACCTTCCCCCAACGAAGTTGGGGGAAGGGGTGTACGGCTCCCTCCCCCGGCTTTGCCGGGGGAGGGTCGGGGTGGGGGCCTTCCTAGCTTGCTTGCGACGATCAGCGTAATCGATCGTCGAATTCCACCCCTTCCCCCAGCAGTGCTGGGGGAAGGTCGGGATGGGGGCAACGCCCTGCGACGAGCGCGCTCAGCGATGCTCGTGCCCGATGACCCAGTCGTACGCCGGCAGTGTCAGGAAATCCACGAACTCGTCTGCCAGGGTGAGCTGCTCGAACATCTTCGCGCCGTCTTCGTAACGGCCGGCGCTCCACCCCTTGTCGCCCAGCATCGTCTTCACCTTGGCGAGTTCCTCCGGCACCAGGCCGGAGAAGAGCTCGCGCGTGATCTTGCGGCCGTCGTCCAGCACGCCCTTCGGGCTGCGGATCCAGTGCCAGATCTGCGCGCGCGAGATCTCGGCCGTGGCGGCGTCTTCCATCAGGTTGAAGATGGGCACGCAGCCGGTGCCGGCGAGCCACGCACCCATGTACTGGATGCCGATGTTGATGTTGAGGCGCAGGCCGTTCTCGGTGATGGGGCCCTTGGGCTGGAAGTCGATCAGGTCCTTCGCGGTCACCTTGACGTCGTCGCGGTGGCGCGCGATCTGGTTCGGTGTCTTCATGACCTTGTCGAATTCTTCCTTCGCCACCGCCACGAGTCCCGGGTGTGCGACCCAGGTGCCGTCATGCCCGTCGGTGGCCTCGCGGTTCTTGTCCGCGCGCACCTTGGCGATGGCGGCGTCGTTCGCGGCCGGATCGTTCTTGATCGGAATCTGCGCCGCCATGCCGCCCATGGCGAAGGCGCCGCGGCGGTGACACGTCTTGATGAGCAGCAGCGAATACGCGCGCATGAACGGGCTCGTCATGGTGACCAGACCTCGATCGGCGAGGATGAAGTCGGGCTGCTTCTTGAATTTCTTGATGCACGAGAAGATGTAGTCCCAGCGCCCACAGTTGAGCCCGGCGGAGTGGTCGCGCAGTTCGTACAGGATCTCGTCCATCTCGAAGGCGCCGAGGATGGTCTCGATCAGCACCGTGGCCTTGACCGTACCCTTCGGTACACCGAGCGTTTCCTGCGCCAGGACGAACGCATCGTTCCAGAGCCGCGCCTCGAGATGACTCTCCATCTTGGGCAGGTACAGGTAGATGCCGGACTTGGCCTTCACGCGCTCCTTGGCGTTGTGGAAGAAGTAGAGGCCGAAGTCGAACAGGCCGCCGGACACGAACTGGCCGTCGACCTTGATGTGTTTCTCGTCGAGGTGCCAGCCGCGCGGTCGCACCAGCAGGGTCGCGACCTTGTCGTTGAGCCGGTACTGCTTGCCGTCGGGGTTCGAGAAGGAGATGGTGCGCGCCAGCGCATCGCGCATGTTGAGCTGGCCACGGATCTGATTCTCCCAGGTGGGGGTGCTCGAGTCCTCGAAGTCCGCCATGAACGTGCTGGCGCCGGAGTTGAGCGCGTTGATCACCATCTTGCGATCGGTGGGGCCCGTGATCTCCACGCGGCGATCCTGCAGGTCCGCGGGTACCGGGGCGACTTTCCAGTCGCCGTCGCGGATGTGCTGCGTCTCGGGCAGGAAGTCGGGGAGCTTGCCGCCGTCAATGGCGCTCTGGCGGATCCGGCGCCGTTCCAGCAGTTCGAGACGCCGGGCATTGCACGCGCGGTGCAACCTGGCGACGAAGGCGACGGCCTCGGGCGTCAGGATCGAGGCGAATTCGGACGTGACCGGGGCGAGGACTTCGATGCCGGCGCCATAGTTCTGGGTGCTCATGGGTGTCTCCAGGATCGCACGGGTACCAAGGGGCCGCGTGCTTGAAATTGCGCATTATGGCATCGGGTTTTCCGGATTGGGACGCCGGAAGCGATCCAGAAAGAAAAACCGCCCGGGAGCATGACGCTCGCGGGCGGTCGGTACAGCGCGGTAAGCCGGCCGGATCAGGCGAACTGCGCTTCCTCGGTGGAGCCGGTCAGCGCGGTCGTGGAGGAGCGGCCGGACTGGATCACCTGGGTCACGTCGTCGAAGTAGCCGGTACCGACTTCGCGCTGGTGCTTGACCGCGGTGAATCCCTTGTCGGCCGCGGCGAATTCCTTCTGCTGCAGTTCGACGAAGGCCGACATGTTCTCGCGGGCATAGCCGTACGCGAGTTCGAACATGCCGTAGTTGAGCGCGTGGAAGCCGGCCAGCGTGATGAACTGGAACTTGTAGCCCATGGCGCCCAGTTCGCGCTGGAACTTGGCGATGGTCGCGTCGTCGAGATTCTTCTTCCAGTTGAACGACGGCGAGCAGTTGTACGAGAGCATCTTGCCGGGGAAGGCGGCGTGGATCGCCTCGGCGAACTTGCGCGCGAACTGCAGGTCCGGCGTGCCGGTTTCGCACCAGATGAGGTCGGCGTAGGGCGCGTACGCGAGGCCTCGGGCGATCGCCTGGCCGATGCCGTTGTTGACGCGGTAGAAGCCTTCGGAGGTGCGCTCGCCGGTGACGAACGGCTTGTCGTTCTCGTCGAAGTCGGAGGTGATGAGGTTGGCGGCTTCGGCGTCGGTGCGCGCGAAGACCAGGGTCGGCACGCCCATCATGTCGGCCGCCAGGCGCGCTGCGACCAGCTTCTGCACCGCTTCCTGCGTGGGCACGAGCACCTTGCCGCCCATGTGTCCGCACTTCTTCGCGGCGGCAAGCTGATCCTCGAAATGCACCCCGGCCGCGCCGGCGTCGATCATCGCCTTCATCAGTTCGTGGGCGTTCAGCACGCCGCCGAAGCCGGCTTCGGCGTCGGCAACGATGGGCGCGAACCAGTCGGTGTGGTCCTTGCCCTCCGCGTGGTGGATCTGGTCCGCGCGGATGAACGTGCTGTTGATGCGGCGGACCACGGCGGGCACGCTGTTGACCGGGTAGAGCGACTGGTCGGGATACATCTCGCCTGCGATGTTGGCGTCGGCCGCCACCTGCCAGCCCGACAGGTAGATGGCCTTGAGGCCGGCCTTGACCTGCTGCATGGCCTGGTTGCCGGTCAGTGCGCCCAGCGCATTGATGAACGGCTCCTCGTGGAGCAGCTTCCAGAGCTTCTCGGCGCCGCGCTTGGCGAGCGTGTGTTCAATCTGCACGGTGCCGCGGAGCCGGTGCACGTCCTCGGCGGTGTAGGGGCGGGTGATGCCCTTCCAGCGTGGGTTCTCGGCCCAGTCCTTCTTGATCTGCGCGATTTCCTGGTCACGGGTCATGGTTCGATTTCCTCTGTGAAGTGTTGCGTTGTCCATTGCCGGAGGCCGAAGTCGGGATTACCCCTCGGGGCCGCACAGGGAGCCGCGGCCGGGCCGATTCCACATGGACGGCCAGAGGTCGATTCTGGCGCACCCGCCGGCGCCGACTCGTTGATGTCCGCACCGAGATCCGTCCGAGCGGTGGTCGCCGCAGGACAGCGTGTGTCCCAGAGGCTATACGAAGCCGATTGCGCGCCGCAACAATCGGATTCCCGTTTGCCTTAGCAGCGTGACTTCAAGGCTTTAGGTGCGATGCACCAAGTGAATTCCGCGATGTGGAAAACTGTTCCGGCAGATTCCACACTTCAGGCCGTCAATGGCTGCGCTGCGACGACGATGCCGTCCGGGTCGGCATAGAGATAGTCGCCCGGCCGCAGGGTGTGGCCACCGAACGTGACGGGCACGTCGCGTTCCCCCAAGCCTTTCTTGGCCGGGCGGCGCGGATGGGTCGCCAGGGCGAAAACGGCCACAGGCAAGTTCTCGACCTGTTCCGAATCGCGGATGCAGCCCCACACCACGACACCGGTCCAGCCGTTGTCCACGGCGAGCTGGGCAAGTTGATCCCCCAGGAGCGCGCAGCGCAGCGACCCGCCGCCGTCGACCACCAGCACGGCACCGTTGCCCGGCTCTGTCAGCGTGGTGCGGACCAGCGCGTTGTCCTCGAACACGCGCAACGTGCGAACCGGGCCGGCGCAGGCGGAATGGCCGCCGAAACTGGCGAACATGGGTTCGAGCACGCGCAATTCGTCGCCGTGCGCATCACAGAGGTCGGTTGTCTTGAAGTTCATGCCGGGGATGCCGATGAAGAGGAGGAACGAGAGCGGGGCGAGGTTCGCAAAGGCATAGCCGGTAGTCTAAGATTCAACCGCTTGGCGCCACTGCTGGGCCCAAGCCCCCGCACCTCACGACTCCAACACACCCCATCACACAGGCCACCATGTACAAGCATATCAAGCTGCCATCGAGCGGCGAGAAGATCGTCGTCAACAAGGACTTCACGCTCGCGGTGCCCGATCAGCCGATCATTCCGTTCATCGAAGGGGATGGCACCGGTGTCGACATCACGCCGGTGATGAAGGACGTGGTGGATGCGGCGGTGGCCACCGCCTACGGCGGCAAGAAGAAGATCTCGTGGATGGAGATCTACTCCGGCGAGAAGTCGACCAAGGTGTACGGCGAGAACGTGTGGTTGCCGGAAGAAACCCTGGCGGTTGCCAAGGAATACGTCGTGTCGATCAAGGGCCCGCTCACCACGCCGGTGGGCGGTGGCATCCGCTCCATCAACGTGGCACTGCGCCAGGAGCTGGACCTCTACGTCTGCCTGCGCCCGGTGCGCTATTTCGCCGGCGTGCCGAGCCCGCTCAAGAATCCGGAGAAGACCGACATGGTCATCTTCCGCGAGAACTCGGAGGACATCTACGCCGGCATCGAGTGGCAGGCCGAGACCGACGCCTCGCGCAAGGTGATCAAGTTCCTCATGTCGGAGATGGGGGTCAAGAAGATCCGGTTTCCCGACACCTCGGGCATCGGCATCAAACCCGTGTCGCGCGAAGGGACGGAGCGGCTGGTGCGCAAGGCGATCCAGTACGCGGTCGCGAACAAGCGCAGGTCCGTGACCCTGGTGCACAAGGGCAACATCATGAAGTTCACCGAAGGGGCATTTCGCGATTGGGGTTATGCGCTCGCCAAGAAAGAATTCGGTGCCGAACTGATGGACGGCGGCCCTTGGATGAAACTTCCGGGCGGAATCGTGATCAAGGATGTCATCGCGGACGCATTCCTCCAGCAGATCCTGCTGCGTCCCGACGAATACGACGTGATCGCGACGCTCAACCTGAACGGTGACTACATCTCCGATGCGCTCGCGGCGCAGGTGGGCGGTATCGGCATCGCCCCCGGGGCCAACCTGAGCGACTCGGTCGCCATGTTCGAGGCCACGCACGGAACGGCGCCGAAATACGCCGGCAAGGACTACGTGAATCCGGGTTCGCTGATCCTTTCGGCCGAAATGATGCTGCGGCACATGGGCTGGATCGAGGCGGCCGATCTCATCATCCGCGCGATGGAAGCCGCCATCACAGCACGCACGGTCACCTACGACTTCGCGCGCCTCATGACCGGGGCCACGCAGGTTTCCTGCTCGGGTTTCGGCAAGGCGATGATCGCGCACATGAAGAAGGCGTGAAAACCCCTCTGAAACCGGTCGTGCACCAGAGCGAAGCGCCCCTTGTAAATTTCCGGGTATCGCGCAAAATAGGGTCGTCATCGAAGGAAAACGTCTGCGTAGTCAGGTCATGGCAACAGGTCCTCGCGAAGGTGGTGTCCTCGAGGTCGAAAAGCAGAAGGTCAAGCCGCCGCCGTTGTTCAAGGTCCTCCTGCTCAACGACGATTACACGCCCATGGATTTCGTCGTGGGTGTCTTGCAGAACTTCTTCGGCATGACGCGTGAGCAGGCCACACAGGTGATGCTCAAGGTGCACCGGGAGGGCATGGGTGTCTGCGGGGTCTACCCGAAGGATGTCGCAGCCACGAAAGTCGAGCAGGTGATTTCGTATTCGCGGCAGCACCAGCATCCACTGCAGTGCGTGATGGAGGAAAACTGAATGATCGCGCAGGAGCTTGAGGTCAGTCTGCACATGGCCTTCATGGAAGCCCGGCAGAAGCGCCACGAGTTCATCACGGTCGAGCATCTGCTGCTCGCCATGCTGGACAATCCATCCGCCTCCGAAGTGCTGCGCGCCTGCGCGGCCAACGTCGACGAACTGCGCAAGCAGCTCACGGATTTCATCAACGAGCACACGCCGGTCGTGTCCGGCGACGAAGTCGATACCCAGCCCACCCTGGGATTCCAGCGCGTGATCCAGCGCGCGATCCTGCACGTGCAATCCTCGGGCAAGAAGGAAGTCACCGGCGCCAACGTGCTGGTCGCGATCTTCGGCGAGAAGGATTCGCACGCGGTGTACTTCCTGCACCAGAAGGGCGTCACGCGGCTCGACGTGGTGAACTTCATCTCGCACGGCATCAGCAAGGTGCCGCAGAGCAATACCCCCGCGAACAGCAAGGCCGAGGCCGAAGCCGACAGCGACAGCGAGCAGCAGTCCGGCGGTGCCCTCGAGACCTACACGCTGAATCTCAACGCACTCGCCATCGCCGGCAAGATCGACCCGTTGATCGGCCGCGACCGCGAACTGGAGCGCGTCATCCAGACGCTGTGCCGCCGCCGGAAGAACAATCCGCTGCTGGTCGGCGAAGCCGGCGTGGGCAAGACGGCCATCGCCGAAGGGCTCGCGCGCCGGGTGATCGAAGGCGCGGTGCCCGAGATCCTCGCGCATTCGGTCGTGTACGCCCTCGACATGGGCGCGCTGCTGGCCGGCACCAAGTACCGCGGCGATTTCGAGCAGCGCCTGAAGGCGGTGCTGAAGCAGCTCACCGAGAACCCCAACGCGATCCTGTTCATCGACGAGATCCACACGCTGATCGGCGCCGGTGCGGCGTCGGGCGGCACGCTCGATGCGTCCAACCTGCTGAAGCCCGCGCTGTCCTCGGGCCAGCTGAAGTGCATCGGCGCCACCACCTACAACGAGTTCCGCGGCATCTTCGAGAAGGATCACGCACTGTCCCGGCGCTTCCAGAAGATCGACGTGGTCGAGCCGACCGTCGACGAGACCGTCGCGATTCTCCGGGGTCTCAAGACGCGGTTCGAAGCCCACCATGGTGTGCGCTACACCGAAGCCGCACTCACCACGGCGGCCGAATTGTCGGCGCGCTACATCAACGACCGGCATCTGCCCGACAAGGCGATCGACGTGATCGACGAGGCCGGCGCCGCCCAGCGCATCCTGCCGAAGTCAAAGCAGCGCAAGGTGATCGGCAAGCACGACATCGAGGACATCGTCGCAAAGATCGCGCGCATTCCCGCGCAGAACGTCTCCTCCAACGACCGCACCGCGCTGAAGACGCTCGATCGCGACCTCAAGGCGGTGGTGTTCGGTCAGGACAAGGCGATCGATGCGCTCGCCGCAGCAATCAAGATGTCGCGCAGCGGCCTGGGCAATCCGCAGAAGCCCATCGGCAACTTCCTGTTCTCCGGCCCCACCGGTGTCGGCAAGACCGAAGTGGCGCGCCAGCTCGCCTACACGCTCGGCGTCGAGTTGATCCGTTTCGACATGTCGGAATACATGGAGCGCCATGCCGTCTCGCGCCTGATCGGCGCGCCGCCCGGCTATGTCGGATTCGACCAGGGCGGACTGCTGACCGAAGCGATCACCAAGCATCCGTACGCCGTGCTGCTGCTCGACGAGATCGAGAAGGCGCATCCGGACATCTTCAACATCCTGCTGCAGGTCATGGACCACGGCACCCTCACCGACAACAACGGGCGCAAGGCAGATTTCCGCAACGTGGTGATCATCATGACCACCAATGCGGGCGCCGAGTCGCTGTCGAGGACGTCGATGGGCTTTACCGTAGCCAAGCAAAGCGGTGACGAGCTGGCTGACATCAAGCGCATGTTCACGCCGGAATTCCGCAACCGTCTCGATGCCACCATCTCGTTCGCGGCGCTGACCCACGAAGTGATCATGCGCGTCGTCGACAAGTTCCTCATCCAGCTCGAAGAGCAGCTGCACGAGAAGAAGGTCGAAGTGACTTTCGGTCCGTTGCTCAAGGACTATCTCGCCAAGAACGGCTTCGATCCGATGATGGGTGCCAGACCCATGTCGCGCCTGATCCAGGACACGATCCGGCGCGCGCTGGCCGACGAACTTTTGTTCGGCAAGCTGGTGGCGGGCGGCAAGGTGACGGTGGATGTGGATGCCGACGGCAAGGTGCGGCTCACCTTCGACGGCGCACCGCCGCCGGAACCGGCGCGCGAGGAAGAGGAAAGCAGCATCGCCTGAGCCGTGGGTGTCGTCGGCAACGACCGGCGCTGCGGTTGTGGGTGGGTAGGTGGCGTGCGACGCGTCGACGCGAGGCGCCCCGGCCGGGTTCACGGACCTGGGGCGGCGCGTTGCCGCGTGACTTCCTGCTTGAGGAGACCAACATGATTCGACGTACTGCGACCTGGATGGCGTCTGCCGTCGTCCTGGGCAGCGCCATTCCGCTCGAGGCTGCCGCGGTGGATGAGCACCCCGGCCGGTTCATCGCCGCCAACTGCACCGGCTGTCACGGTACGCAAGGGCGCAGCGCCGGCGGCATGCCGTCGCTGGCGGGGCTCGATCGGTCCTACATCCTGAACGCGATGGAAGAGTTCAAGAGCGGCGCCCGCGCGGCGACCATCATGCACCAGCACGCCAAGGGCTACACCGAGGCGCAATTCGCGCTGATCGCCGAGTATTTCGCGGCGCAGAAGGCGCGCTAGGCGTGACGGAGGACACCATGAGCCGGAATCGAAGGGAATTCTTGCGTGCAGTCGGTGCGGTCACTGCCGTGGGCATGGCGGGTTTGCCCGCTACCGCCAAGGCGGCAACCGGGCGCGTCGTCGTGATCGGCGGCGGATTCGGGGGGGCCACCGCGGCCAAGTACCTGCGCCTGTGGAGCACCGATGTCGATGTGACGCTGGTGGAGCGCGACGCGCAGTTCGTGTCCTGTCCGCTCAGCAACCGCATCCTCGCCGGTACGACCACGCTGGCGGATCTCACGCGCGGCTACGGCGATCTTGCGTCGAAGTACGGCGTCAAGGTGCTGCGCGACGAAGCCACGGCGATCGATCCGGCCAAGCAGACCGTCACCCTGGCGAGCGGCATGTCGTTGCCCTACGATCGGCTCATCGTCTCTCCCGGTGTCGATCTCGACTACAGCGGCATTCCAGGGTTGAAGGACGACACCGCGCGCGAGCGGGTCCTGAGCGCCTGGAAGGCCGGGCCCCAGACCGTGGCGCTGCGCAAGCAGATCGAGTCCATGGCCGATGGCGGCGTGGTCGCGATCACGGTGCCGAAGGCGCCGTACCGCTGCCCGCCCGGCCCTTACGAGCGCGCCTGCCAGATCGCGTGGTATCTCAAGTCGACCAAGCCGAAATCCAAGGTGATGATTCTCGATGCAAACGAGAAGGTCGTCTCCAAAGAGGCCTTGTTCCGCAAGGCCTGGGAAGATCTCTATCCGGGCCTGGTGGAATACGTGCCCAACAGCGAACTCGCCGACGTCGATGCGAAGGCTCTTGCCGCGAAGCTCCAGTTCGACGAGATCAAAGCCGACGTGCTCAACGTGATTCCTCCCATGAAGGCGGCTGCGATCGCTGAGCGCACCGGCTTGATCACCGCGAACAACAAGTGGTGCGGGGTGGATTTCCTCACCTACGAATCGACCGCCCAGAAGAACATCCACGTGCTGGGCGATGCGATCGTCGCGGCACCGCTGATGCCGAAGTCGGGTCACATGGCGAACCAGCACGCGAAGGTCTGTGCCGCTGCCGTCATCGCGCTCCTGCGCGGCGACTCGGTCAATGCCCATCCTGTCATCAACAACACCTGCTACAGCTTCGTCACGGGTGCGGACGTGATTCACATCGCGTCGGTGCATCAGTACGACGCCGAGAAGAAGACCATGATGGTCGTACCGGGCAGCGGCGGGCTCTCGATCGCGCCGAATGAACTCGAAGGCCGCTATGCCGAAGCCTGGGGCCGCAACATCTGGTCCGACATGCTCGGGTAGCGGTTGTGCGGGGCCCGGTGGCCTTGAGGCATTTCGGGAGGGGTTTACGGTGGGCCGGGTGATGCTACGGCGCGTGTGAAGGTTTAAAGCGCGGGCAGTGGTCGGGCCCCCACCCCAGCCCTCCCCCGGCAAGCCGGGGGAGGGGGTGGACATCCCTTTCCCCACGGGCGTGGGGGAACGCCAGGATTGGGGCCAGGGGCGCCAGCCCTCTTGGGGCGGCCCGGCGAAGGCTGATCAGGACTCGGCAGCCTGCTCGGTCGGATCGTCGGCGACTGTCATGGCCCACAACGAGGCACCATCCAGGTTCGCCGGCATGCGCGCATACGGGAGCGCATGCGCGATGGCAAAGCTCGGATGGCTGGTGCGACGCTTCGGCGCCGCGGGCAGGCGCAGTCCTGCGCCGCTCAGGACGGCTCGCACGATGGGTTGCCCCGAGTTGAGAGTCCGCTTCACGACGACGGCCGATTCGCCATTGGCGAGCTGCACCAGCGCACCAGGCGGATAGATCCCGAGTTCCTTCACCATCTGTGCCGCCAGCACGGGGTCGACCCCTTTGCCCTGGGTGAGGAAGATCTCGCGCAGTGCCGCATTGGGCGCCGTACCCGGGCGATAGGCGCGCTCCGAAACCATGGCGCAGTAACGATCGGCGAGCCCCACCACCTGCGCGAATTCGGAGACCTGTTCGCCGGTGAGGCCGCCGGGATATCCCGACCCGTCGAGCAGTTCGTGGTGCTGCGCCACCGTGGACAGCCACGCCGTATCGGGCACGCCGAAGGATTTCAGGGTGCGCGCGCCCACCACGGGATGCGCGAGTATGGCGGCCTTCTGGTCCTCCGACAGCGGTGCAGGCTGCGAGTAAAGATCGTTCTGCAGCGAGCGCATGCCGATGTTCATGGTCAGCGCGGCGGCCAGGGCGGCCCGGCGCGTAGTGACATCCACGCTCCGTTGGACCAGCAACAGTTCGGTCACGATCGCGGTGTTCACCGCCTGGCGCACGCTGTAATCGGGCTCGCGTTGCAGCAGCACGGAGCCCAGTGCTGCGTCCGCATCGAGCGCGCACAGATCGCTCAGGGTGGCGGCGTGCGCTGCCATCGCGACGTGAAAGGGTTCGACGCGGTCGGACGAATCTGCGTTGTCGAGCTCGCGTGCCACTGCCGCACGCAATTCGGCGAGCTTGGCGTAGACCGATATCCGGTCGGCGCGTGGCGCAGCTGTCGCTTCGTCGTCCAGCTCGAGATCGCCGAAGATGCCCTGTTCGATCAGGCGGGCGACCTGGTGATCCCCGGGAATGACCTGGCCCGCCCGCAGCATCAACCGCCCGGCGCGATCGTGGATGTCACAGGGCAACGGGATGCCGGCGCGGATCTGTCCGTCTTCGATACGCCTCATCGGCATGGCCAAGCTCTCCCGGCGGAGACTGCGGTTGTCACAACCCCTTTATCGGCCGACCAGCCTGCTATCCTTACCCCCGAATTGCATTGTGCACTGGAAAGGAGCGGCGGCGTGAAGGCAGGCACGATTCCGTTGTTGGCGGCGATGGCGTGGCTGGTGCTGGCCGTGCCGCTGCGAGCCGCTGCTGAAGGCGATGCGGCCATCGACGTGCGTGGCACCTGGACCGGTCCGTGGTATCTCGGCATGACGAGCGGGGTTGCCACGCTCACCCTGCACGGTGAAGCGACGCTGGAAGGTTCGCTGCAGCTCACCAACAACGAGCGCTTCGGGACGGCGGCGCGTCCGCTGTCGGAGGCCCGGTTCGAAGGCGGTCAGTTCCGCTTCAAGGTGACGGGCGAGGACGGCCAGCGCATGACCGGCCAGCTACCCGTCGCGGGCGAGGGCACGCGCATGAAGGGCCTCGCCAAGTACAGCGGTTACAACATCAAGTTCGAACTCACGCGGCAGAAACAGTGAGGGGGCCGAAGGCCCCCTCGATGCAGTGCCGCCCCACCCCCGCGGGATGAATGCCCCCGGTTGCGCCGGCTTCAGGAATCGGGATCCTTCAGCCCCTTGATGTACTCGACGAACGCGTCGATCTGTTCCTTCTTCAGCGTCTTCGCGAAGCCCGGCATGGCGCCTGACTTGCCCTTGGCGATGCGATCGTAGATCTGTTCGGTGGACATCTTGGTACCGGCGAGCTTGGGGCCCTTGCCTGCATGCAGGCCGTAGCCGTCGTGGCACCAGCTGCAGTTCATGGCGAAGAGCTTGCGGACATCGATCCTGGGCTTCTCCGGTTCGGCGCTCGCTTCGGGCGGCGTAGCCGCTTCGGTCGATGCTGCCGATTCCTCGGCGGCGCGTGCAGACGACATCCAGGTTAGCGCCGAAACTGCCAGCGCCGCCGCGATCCGGACTCTCCAGGCGGCTGTACTCATGTTTCTCTCTCCTCGTTCACACCCCGCGACTCGAGCGAGCGGTGCTTGTAACAAAACGGGCGAGGGAACAACTCCCTCGCCCTAGATAACGGCTCACGGCGGCGGTGCGTTTACGCCACGAGGACGGCCCGCACCGCTACCGCGAAGCTCACGCGCCTTATCAGGGCAGCGCGAACACCATCAGCTGACCCGAGTCGGTCGGCATGGAGCAGAACGGCTCGCCGAACAGCGGGCAGTAGTTGCCGGACACGTGGCTGCCCCAGCCGGTCGCAACGGCAATGTACTGCTTGCCCTTGGCCGTGTAGGAGATGATGCCGCCGTGATGGCCGATACCGTTGTTGTGCTGCCACAGCAGGGCGCCGGAGCGGGCGTCGAGCGCGTCCAGTTTGCCGTCGGCACCCGGGACGAA
>JAIEQG010000104.1 GCA_019747905.1 Burkholderiales bacterium | reverse complement strand
CCTGCCGCCTCGATGCCGGGAATGCCGGGTAATTGCAGTGTCTTGTACAGGCCCGATCGAACGTACACATCGTGGAAGTTCACGCCGATGCTTGTGTGCTGCAACCGCACCTGATTCGGCTCTGGCGCGGCCACCTGAACCTCCTTCAGCTTCAAGACTTCGGGGCCGCCGTACTGCTCGATCACCACTGCTTTTGCCATAGCCAAGTCCTCCTCGAGTCGAAAATCGTTCGGCCCGAAATGGTTCAGATCTTCGTTGTCATCCGATAAGCGTGCTGCGAGCTCGGTGGCGGCGCGCGATGCGAGCGGGGCACCCAGGCTCGCCCTGAAACAAGGCACCCGAGCGGGCTGGGTGCCCATTCGCCTGCACTGAATTCCGAACACAACGCCATCGCCATCATCTGCACTTGCCCCGCGGGCAACGATTCGGATTCTACCGGCATGTGGGCTGCACGAATCCCACGCTCCGTGCCTTCCACTTGAAGTAGCCCGGCATCCGAACGCAACCCGCCGCCGCTCAAAGCCACCGCGGCAACATCACGAGACAGATCGATAGCGTGATCGCGGACAGGATGGTGGAGACCATGATCGTGGTCGAGGTCACTTCGAGGTCGCGTTTGTACAAGTCCGCGAGCATGAAAGCTCCCGTGCCGGTCGGCAGCGCGCTCAACACAACGACCAGCTGGGCTTCCATTCCCCTCAACCCGAAGACGTAGACCACGATCAGCGCGGTGACCAATGGCTGAATCAGCACCTTCAGCGTCACCAAGGCCAATGGCCGCGGCCGCAGCGCCGCAGCCCAAGGCCGTGCATTGCTTGCATCGTCGCGCGCGAGAAAAAGGCCGTGGGCGACCAGTGCACAGGGTCCGGCCGAGCCGGCGAGCAGCTTCACCACCCGATCGGCGGCGGCGGGAACCTCGACCCACCCGAAGGTCACCGTGAGCGCGGCGATGGGCGCCAGCACGATGGGATTGCGCAGCAACGACGAGCCGACTTTCATCACGGTGGCGCCGAACGCATGCCCGCGATGCAGATCCCACTCCAGCAGCGCGATCGCGGACCCGAACAACACGCAGGTGGTGAACACGGCCGCGATGGTCGCGCCCGGCGCGCTGGCTGCACCGTAGGCGAGAAACGCGAGCGGAAAGCCGATGTAGCCCGTATTCGGATAGGAGGCGCTCAGCCCATCGAGCGCGCGATCGCCGAACGAGCGTCCGCCACGAGCGAAGAATATCGGCACGGCCATCACGGCGAATGCGCCGATGCCGAAGGCGGCGACGAATTCCGGCTGGTTGAGCTCAGCCGGGGTGACGTGGGCGACGTTGTCGAATATCAACGCCGGCAACGCCAGGCTGGCCACGAACCGATTGAGCTCGAGGTAGGCATTGGGCCCGAGTACGTTCAACTTGCGACTCGCGTAGGCCAGCGCGATCAGGGCGAAGATCGGTGCGAGGATATCGAACATGAGTGAGTCGCTCTTCCAAGTCTGTTTACCTACCCGCGCGTTGCCTCCGTCGCGCGTGGAGCAATGAGGTCTTGCATTCATGCGAGGACGCGAAATCCTAGTACTTCGCTGTCGCGGGTGTCGACAGCCGTCTTGTCGCCGACGACGATCCGTTGAATAGCCTCCAACCCGCATGGCCGAAGCATACGGACCACATCGACTCCGTCGCCGAGCGATGGGGTTGGGAGGGGGCCATTGACGTGGCACCATTCGACCAGAGGCGCAGAGATTCCACTGGTCGCGAGCCATCCGGCCGGAATACGGCTTCGGCCGGCCAGTGCCGATGCGCCTCGGGAATACCTGCGCTTTCCCTGGCGCGACAACCCATCGCATGCCCATTAAGTTCAGCCAAGCCCTGCTTGTAGTCGCCATCGCGACGCCGAGTCTCGTCTGCCCCGCCGACGGTATCGACGACACGCTGTCCGCCGGCACTTTCACGGTGCCCGGCACCGACCGGGCGGCCTACATGCAACCGAGCCCGGTACTCTCGGAGCGGCAACGCGAGGCGTTTCTGCGGGGACGAGCCGGCTTCAACCGGCAATGGGTGGTGTTCGCGGTCAGCACCGGAGACTGGGGGCTGGGTCCCACGTTCGTCGCCGACAGCTGCGGGGCGTGTCACATGCGCGCCGGCCGGGGGAGTCCTCCCGAAACGCCCGACGAGCCGCCGGTGTCCGTCGTCGTTCGCCTCAGCGTGCCCGGAACCGATCCACACGGCGGGCCGCGTCCGCACCCGCACTACGGAGATCAGTTGCAGAACCGTGCGCTGCAGGGGCAACGGCCGGAACTTCTCTTTCGCTCCGTGCCGGTGCCGCATGAAGCCGATATCCGCATCGAGTGGGACGAACACACGGTCACTCTGGCGGACGGCACCGAGGTTCCGCTGCGCAGGCCGCGCGTCCGCTTCGAGCAACTGGCATTCGGCGACCTCGGTGCCGACGCCATCACCTCGCTGCGCGTCGCGCCGCCGGTGTTCGGTCTCGGCCTGCTCGAAGCGGTGCCGGAAGACACGTTGCATGAACTGGCCGCAGCACAACGGCAGATCGGTTTTGGCGGCCGGCCGAACTTCGTCTGGAACGCGATCGAGCAGCGCATCTCACTAGGGCGCTTCGGCTGGAAGGCGACGCAGCCCGGCATGCGTCAGCAGATCGCCACGGCGGCGATCGCCGACATGGGTGTGACCTCGAGCGTGTTTCCGAAGCAGAACTGTCCCGACATCCAGACGGTCTGCCTGGGCGAGGTGCCGGGCAACGAACCGGAGTTGAGCGACGCGGCCTGGGACGATCTCGATCTCCTTGCCCTGGGCCTGGGCGTGCCGGCTCGACGCAACTGGAACGACACCAACGTCCAACGGGGCGCAGCACTGTTCGAGCGGTTGCAGTGTGCCGTGTGCCACACGCCTACGCTGCGCACCGCCGACAGTTTTCCGCGGATGCCGCAGCTCGCCCGGCAGACGATCCACCCGTACACGGACCTGTTGCTGCACGACATGGGAGAGGAACTGGCGGATCACCGGCCCGACTTCGCTGCGGGCGGGCGCGACTGGCGCACGCCGCCGCTGTGGGGTCTGGGGTTGTCACGCGTCGTGAACGGGAACACGACGATGTTGCACGATGGGCGGGCGCGCAATGCTACCGAGGCCATTCTTTGGCACGGGGGTGAGGCGGCCGGGTCGCGGGAGGGGTTCGCGAGGCTGACGGCGGAAGAGCGCCAGGCGTTGCTCGCGTTTCTTGATGCTATCTAGGGTGTGGCGATGATGTGCACCGCCGGCCCCCATCCCAGCCTTCCCCCAACATAGTTGGGGGAAGGGGCCGTACACCCTGACCACGTCGGAGGATGGTGCCGTACACCCGGACCACGTCGGGGGATGGTGCCGTACACCCCGACCACGTCGGGGGATGGTGCCGTACACCCCGACCACGTCGGGGGATGGTGCCGTACACCCCGACCACGTCGGGGGATGGTGCCGTACACCCCGATCACGTCGGGGGATGGTGCCGTACACCCCGACCACGTCGGGGATGGTGCCGTACACCCCGACCACGTCGGGGGATAGTGCCGTACACCCCTTCCCCCGCGCGAGAGCGCGGGGGAAGGTTGGGATGGGGGCCTGCAGCGCCACACTGGGTGCCTGCGCTGCACATTCCCTCCCCCAGCTTGCCAGCGGGTTAGCGCACCGATTTGGTTCACCCCCTTCGCGGCGAAGCATCGTCGCGAACGCACTAACGAACTCTCTCCAACCCGCGCTCCAGCGTGTGCAACGCGCGCGTTGGACAAGTCGCTCATTTCCGCGATCCCGCAGGATCGCCCCACCTCCGCGCACACTTGCAATCGCCCGGGCGACGCAGTGCAATGACAGCCGTGATGCCATTGGACTGGGGAGTGTCCGGCTCAACACACCCCGCGGTTGCTTGGGAGCCCCATTTGACGAGGAGACGAAAACATGAGGAAACCTGCATCGAGGTTTTGCGAAGGAGTGTCGGAACAGCTCTGGGTTCGACGCACGCTGCGGGCACTGCTGGCCAGCAGCCTCGAGCTGCTCGTCGGCCCGCTGAGTGGGGGCGCCAGTGCAGAACCCAAGTTCACGGTGGATGATTCGTCGTTCAAGTGCATGCAGGACATGACGCCAGTCCGGCATTTCTACGTCGACAATCTGCTGGGCGGCTTGAAAGAGACCGTCGCCGTCGCGCAAGCCGGCAAAGGCGACTACCCGGAGGGCTCGGTGCTGCAGTTGATGCCCAACGAAGTGATGATCAAGCAAGCCAAGGGCTTCAACCCGGCCACGCGCGACTGGGAGTTCTTCTACATCGACGTGTCGCCCGAAGGTTCGAAGATCTACAAACGCGGCTTCGCCGACGTCAACAACCGTCTCGGGCTGAACTGCTTCACCTGTCATGTGAAGGCACGGCCGGAGTTCGACTTCGTTTGCGAAACCGACCACGGCTGTGATCCGATCCCGGTCACACGCGCCATGTTCGGTGCGCTCCAGCGCGCCGATCCGCGATGCAAGAACCAGCCGCCGATGAGCGCGGAAGATCAGGAAGCGTTGAAGCAGCTGGGCGAGATCGTGAAGGCATTGACGAGCAAGACGAACTGACGGACTGTTGCGCATGAACCTGGGCCTGCGGTCGATCCGCAGGAGCCCAGGTGCCCACGACCTGGGCGGGAGGACGATCGATGAAGGGCATCTTCATCAGCTATCGCCGGGAGGATTCGGCACCCTATGCCGGTCGAATCTGCGACCACCTTCGTCGCACCTTTCCTTCGACCAGCGTGTTCATGGACGTCGACGCCGTGACGCCGGGCGCCGATTTCGTCAACGCCATCGACGCGAACCTCGGCGAGAGCGGTGTCGTCCTGGTCGTGATCGGCCCGCAATGGGAAAGCATCAAGGGCGCCGACGGTCAACGCCGCATCGACTCTCCCGACGACTACGTGGTTCGCGAGATTGCTGCTGCGATGTCTCAATCGAACGTCATTCCGCTCCTGGTCGGCGGCGCAAGAATGCCCCCGGCGGCCAGACTGCCTGCGGCGCTCGAAGCTCTCGCGCGGCGCAACGCCATGGAGATTTCCGACGCCCGATTCGCGGCGGACGCGGAACGGCTTTGCGCGACCATTGCACGAATACTCGACATACCGCAGGACGATCAGCGGCCCAGCCAGAGAGTCGAGTACGGAGAATTCTTTTCCGATGCCGCACTCGCCAAGGCTCGACGCAGGTTTCGTCTAGCTGTCTGGGTCAGCTATGCACTGTCGGCATTGCTGATCCTGTTCGCACAAATCGGTGCCGATCGCGAAGTGCACAGCACCGAATCCCCATGGCGCCTGAACCTCCCGTGCGAAGACGCAGCGACGGACCGTGACCGGGCACCCTGCCATCTCGTCAACTGGATCCATGGAGAGCTCGCCGACGGCGAAACCCTGAACAAGGTAACCACAATCGCCGGCATAACTCTCGGCGTGTTGCTTTTCGGCTTCGGGGCGCTGGTGAACGTGAAGGTACTGCGGGGAAAGAACTGGGCGAGGATCGCCTTCGTGGCGCTCGGCGGATTCGTCATCTTCTCGCTCTTCGGGGTCGTGCTTTCCAACCAGCTGCATGCAGTCCTCTATGTTGCCCAGCTGGTCCTCTATGTGGCTGCCGTGATCGCCTTCGTCTGGGCCGTTCGCATGATGTACACGGAACCGGTGCGACGATGGTTCCTGCGGGCTTACTGAGAATCGCCCTGGGTGACGTCCGGCTGGACGGCGGAGCAGCTCGGCGGTCCGGTCTCGCATTCGTTCATCCGCATTGATCGGTATCCTGCAGTAGGACCACATCCCGCAGCGTCCTCACTCGCATGAAAACCCAGTACTACACCGCCACCAGCCTCGACGGCTTCCTCGCCACCGAAGACGACTCCATCGAATGGCTGTTTCCCCTCGGCGATCTGAACGACACCGGTTACTCCGAATTCATCGCCGATGTGGGCGCGCTGGCCATGGGGGCCTCCACGTACCTGTGGCTGCTGAATCACGCGGAGCAGGTGGCTGCGGAGACCGGTTCGCCGTGGCCATACACTCAACCCACGTGGGTGTTCACGCACCGGAAGTTGCCCCTTGTCCCGGACGCCGACGTGCGCTTCGTCCAAGGTGACGTGCGCCCGGTACACGCGGAGATGGTCCACGCCGCAGGCTCCAGGAATCTCTGGATCGTCGGCGGCGGTGAACTCGCAGCGCAATTTCACGACGCCGGCCTGCTGACCGAAGCGATCATCACGGTGGCTTCGGTCACGCTGGGCAAGGGCAAGCCGCTGTTTCCTCGGCGGGTGACGAATCCACCCTGGAAGCTGGTGTCCGTTCGCCAGATCGGGGCAGGGCTTGCGGAGCTTCGCTACGAGCTGCCGGAGCCGACCGCCAAGCCCGCGCCTCGAGTGCCCGCATGAGATACTGACGCAGTAGCCGTTACCGCTCTGTTGGCAGGCTGCAGCCTGCCCCGACAGGCGACACGAAGCGAGTTGGACCATGGTCGAATTGATCTGGGAACAATCCGGTGTGTTCAGGCGGATGACGGGGCACGTCACGCTGGAGGAGTTGGACTCGTCTGCCAGCCAACTGCAGGGAAACGCGCGGGTCGATGATCTTCGCTACATCATTCACGACTTCAGCGGCGCCACCGATGTCGTCGTGTCGCAGGGCGACATCGAGTTCATGGCTGTCCGCGCCAGCATCGCCCTGCTGAAGAACCCGAAAGTGAAGATCGCCTTCGTCGGAGGTCACCCGGTCGTACACGCGATGATCGACGCATTCAACAACCTGGGCGCCTCGCCTAACCGGTGCCACCGCTTCGATACGCTGGAAGAGGCCAGGCGATTTGCCGCGCCACAGTCACCCTAGAAGTCGAGCAAGGAACCGACCATGCGCAGGCAGGCAGTACATCTTCCCTGGGTGCTTTGCATACTCATGCTATGCGCCTCGGCGCCCAGCCAGGCGGGTGACGTCAAGCTCGTCTCCGACACCTGGGACAACGTCTGCAGCGTGGAAGTGACCTGGGGTCCGGAGGCCCCGAACGACACGCCGGTCGAATACCACTCGGATGTGTCGAGAGGCTGGTCGATCACCAAGCCCGGGCCGCTCTGTTATCGGCGTCCAAGCACACCCGACAACTGCGAGTCGGGCATGACGCAGTGGAAGACCCAATGGCGCTGCGCCAAGGGTACAGCCGCCGGGGTCGAGGAGCTTTCCCTGAAGTGAGATAGGTGGCCCTGCGCCCACGGGAGCGCCAAGCCCTTCAGAGACGGGCTCGCAGGCCGATACGTAGCTAGCAAGAAACGGCCCCCACGCTCCCTCGGGTCGCTGCCCTCAGGGGCAGCGTCAGAGCATCGAGGCGGCCCGGCGGCACTGCCTTCTCCAACCATGCATCCTGCATGCCCCTGCCCTACGTCCACCACTTCGCTGTCGCGGTAACCTGCACCCTCCTCGTCGCCTGCAAGGCCGAGGTGTCCGGTTCGCCGTCGCCGCCGACCGAGTTCGGGGCGGTTTCGAAACCGTTGCTCGGGTGTCCCTCGGTGCAGGGTGTCTATGCCTGGCCACCGGTGGCCGGGACCTATTCCGATCAAATGGCCACGAACCGTGAACCCTGGGAAGGCGGCATACCGGTCCCGGCGCGCAGGGGGGCGATGCAGATCTGGGTGAAGCAATCCGGGACCGGCATGGTCTTCCGCTCGCGTTCGGCGCGCCGCCAGGCGGGGCTTCGCGACCGCACGCTCACGGAATGGAGCTACGCCGAGTATCCCCGCAGCAGCTATTCGTGCATCCGGGGTCTCCTGGTGGTCAAGGCGGTCGACGTGGAAACCACCGAGGACTTCGGCGGTGCCGGCATCCGGCGCGGATTCAAGCTGGCGGCGCTGAAGGACGGCTCCCTGGCCGTGGGCGTGAACACCGTCGTGCATGGGCGCACCAGCCCCATTTTCGCGTGGGGCGACGTCAGCGTCGGGAGCATCCCGATGTCCGACCGGATCATCTGGAGATGGTCGAAACTCTCGCGCCTGGAGTCGGGCGAGCAGGAACCCGCCCCGGTGAACGCAGCGCTCGCGCCGCGGCAAACCGCAGAGTCGGGTCGCGAAGATTCCGCGCACGGTCGGACCGCCGACTGAATCGGCCTATCCGTGGCCACGACCATTCCCGGCGCGCCCGTCCCCGTCTCCACCCGATTCTGGCTCGGCGTCGCCCTGCCCCACGTGATGGCCATCGTCCTGCTCCTGATCTTCATCCTGATCGGCGGCAAGGGACTCGAATGGAGTCCGTTCGTCGCCTTCCTGCTGGCGCTCGTGGCCATGCCGATCGCGATCCTCGTGGCTTGCTGGGTGTTGTTCGTGCGATGGCGCGGCACCGTGTCGCTCGCTACGGCCGGCCTGTTCGTACCGTTCGGCATGGTGTTCCTGATCGCGTGGAACATGATGGCCGCCGGGCATGGTTCGTCGGGGGGAGGAAAGGCCGTGGAACCCTTGTTCCGCGTCCTCGCCTTGGCAGGTCACTACCCTTGGACCTTTGCCGTGCTGTGGCTCGCCGCGCTGATCGCTCTGATCCTGGCGGCACGATCTCGTGACGCGCCATGACATGCGACTATCCGGTCACGCCGGGCACGCGACGCTACCGACCGACGATGCGACTCACTCTGCTTTGCGCAACGGCCGTTTTGCTGGCGCTGGCCGGCTGCAATCCCCTCGGGGATGAACCGCCGAAGCACCTGCCGAAGCAGGCGAAGGGCCACTGGGGCGCGAACGGCAAGACGTGTCCGCGGCTCGATGGGGAGTACCGGTTCCTGGCAAGCGACGGCAACGGGTTTCTGCCTGCAGGCGAAGGAATGCACTCACCCGAGTTCGGCCAGTGGTCGGCCGTGCGCCTGCAATCGCAGTCCGCCGGCCAGTATCGGCTCACCCGCACGATGACACGCGAGGATTTCCTCGCCGCAGCGATGCGCCTGCGTGATTCGGCCCCGGACCGCTATGTTCACTGGCGCGCGGACATGCTCTACAACGCCGGCAAGCAACGCCTCGATCGGCCCTACGCCAACCGGGACGACCGGTTGAAGCCGTGGCTCACGCAAGAGCAGCAGGGCCTCGTCTACGGCCTTGCATGCGAGGCCGGTTGGATGAAGCTGTATCGCGCCGCCCGCTTGATCGAGAAGCCCGGCGGGTTGCGCGCATCCGAATACACGGAAGTGGACGTCACCCCGGACGTGGAGCACGGCCTGCTGGTGCGCACCACTCGCTGCGAACTGAAGAGCGCCCAGATCATGAACATCGAGTACTGCCCGGGTGCTGCGACTTCGTTCGCGCGCATGGCCCCCACGGCGTGGCCGGAGAAATGGGTGGCGAACGCCGCCGATCTGCCCATGCCCGCGGTTGCGGCCGCCCCGACCCCGGAAGATCGCGCTCCTCCGCGCCAGCCACCCGCTGCCGCTCCTGCGCCCGAGGACCGGCCACCGCCCGCCGAAATGTCGAGGCTCGCCACGATCCTCTTCGAGCGTCTTCCCGATAAACTGCCGCCCGGGACGACGCTCGAATCGATCGCCGCCACCCCCGCTGGCGTGATGCTCGTGTTGCGCAGCGCTTCGTCCGCAGATTTGCAGGCGGTGACTGCAACACTGCGGACGGATGCAGACGTGGGTGAGGTTTCGAGGGCGGCGATCGGCACCGTGGCCGCAAATGCGTCGGAGTACCGGCTGATCGTCAGACCCAGGCCACGGTGACGGAGCAGCGGCGGGATGCCTTCCCGCCTCGCAACGAAGCATCGGGGACAATTCCATGGGGCAGTTCGCAGTCGTGGCCACTTACGAGATCGCGTCGGACAAGATCGACGCCTTCCTGCCGTTCCTGCTGGCGCACCGGGACCGGTGCCTCAGAGACGAACCCGGCACGCTGCGCTTCGAAGTATTGCGGCCCGAGAAGAACCTGATGCTGTATGAAGTGTACGCGGACGAGGCAGCGTTCCAGGCTCATCGCAACGGCGCTTCGGTCGCGCGCTTTCGCGCCGAGACCGAAGCGATCGAGCGCACGCTCACGTTCGTCCCGTGTTCCGTTCTGGAGTAGGGAATCGTCCGAAGAGGTCTCGAACCGCCATGAAGATTGATCGCCTCAAGCTGTATCACCACCCCGCCACGCGCAGCGCACGGGTCAAATGGATGCTGCACGAAGTGGTCGGCGACGCGTTCGAGGTCGAGAAGGTCGCGCTCTATGATGGCGTGCAGTACGGTGCGGACTTCCTGGCGCTCAATCCCAACCATTGCGTGCCCGTGCTCGAGATCACCTGGGAAGGCGGCGAGGTCCAGCGGATGATCGAGAGTGCGGCGATGGTCGCATTCCTCGCCGATGCGTATCCGGAGAAGGCTCTGGCGCCGCCGCCAGGGGCGTCGCCGCAACGCGCCGACTACCTCCAGATGTTGCACTTCGGTGCCACGTCGATGGACGTGATGCTCTCGCAAGTGCGAATTCACGAACACATGCTGCCCGCAGAGCAACGCGACCCGCGCACGGTTGCACGCTATCGCAGCAAGTTCGCACAGGAAGCAGAGCCGCAGTTGGCCCGACGCCTCGAGGCGACCCCCTACATCTGCGGCGACGCGTTCACGGCGGCGGATTGTCTGGTCGCCTACGACGTGTTCTGGGCTCGCGGCTACGGCCTTTGCCGCGACGAGATCTTCCGGCGTTACCTCAGCACGGTGTCGAAGCGACCTGCCTTCGCGAGCGCGTTCGCCGACGCCAGGGAATTCTCGCCCGTGGTGCCGGAGGACAAGCCGCTGGCGACACTGTTCACGGGTTAGCCATGGCTCACCCCACGCTGGCGGCACGCATCCGCCAGGAATGGTTCCTGGCGATCAGCATTCCCACGTGCGCGATCTTCCACTTCTGGGGCGGCACGCTGTGGACGCAGCTTTCGAGCTGGCCGCTGCTGATCATCCTGTTCGCGTGGCTCTTCGCGGCGATCCTCGGGTCCGCGCTCGCAGTCGTTCGTCATGCGGACCACCTGGCGGAACAGCTCGGTGAGCCCTATGGCACGCTGATCCTCACGCTCTCGGTGACCGTCATCGAGGTGACCAGCATTTCCGCCGTCATGCTGCACGGCGAAGCCAACCCGACACTCGCCCGCGACACGCTGTTCGCCGTGGTCATGATCATCCTCAACGGAATGGTGGGTCTGTCGCTGCTGGTCGGCGGCTGGTGTCACCGCGAACAGCATCACAACCTGCAGGGCGCCAACGTCTACCTCGGCGCCATCGTTCCCCTCATCGTCCTGAGCCTCGTCCTGCCCAACTTCACCCAGACGACACCGGGCGCGACGCTGTCGTTCGCACAGCAGGTGTTTCTCGTGTTCGTTTCGATCGGCCTCTATGGGACGTTCCTGGTGGTTCAGACCGGGCGGCACAGCGGCTACTTTTCAGTAGTGCCGGACGGCAGGTCCGGGTCGACGGCAACTCCGCCACCGGCCCCGGACCGACGGGTCGCCTGGCCCTCGCTATGCCTCGTGGCCAACCTGCTGCCGGCACTGTTCCTGGCCGAGCAACTCTCCCGCCCCATCGACCACCTGATCGAGACACTGCTGGCGCCGGCTGCCGTGGGCGGTGTCATCGTGGCGGCGCTGGTGGCCACGCCCGAAGCGCTGGGCGCGGTACGCGCCGCGCTCGCCAATCAGCTGCAGCGCTCGGTGAACATCTTCCTGGGTTCGGTGCTCGCGACCATCGGGCTCACGGTTCCCGCGATGGTGTTGATCAGCGAGATGTCCGGGCACTCCATGATCCTGGGCGTGCAGCACGCCGAACTCGTCCTGTTGGTGCTCACCATCGTGGTCAGCATGATCACCTTCGCCAGCGGGCGGACCAACATCCTGCAGGGTGCGGTTCATCTGGTGCTGTTCGCCGCATACATTCTGCTCATCTTCCAGAACTAGCAGCCCGGCGAGACATCGGACAGACCGAGCACCAACGCCTCCACGCAATTACATGACCGACACGACACTGGAACAGGTCGCAGCACAGATCCGTGAAGCGTATCTGAGGGCAGCACTGCAGGCCTACGAGGATGCCGGCGTCCAAGGGCTGTGCGCGGAGGGGCGGTGGGAGGCTGCAGTAAGCGCGATGCAGTCGGTCGACGTGGCGAACTTGTTGGACCAGACCAAGGCGCCCCCACCCTGACCTTCACCCGGCGAAGCCGGGTGAGGGAACGTACATCCAGCTACCGGGGGAGAAAGCATTTCCCCGCATGCGTTGCGCAAGGCGACGCGCAACGCAACCAGCCCTCCCCCACGCTGCGCGCGAGGGAGCGGACGCAACGCTCACGTCACCCCAAACTACAGGCACTCCTTCCCCCACCTCTGGTGGGGGAAGCCCGGGATGGGGGCAAGCGGATTGCCATTCATCCGCTACGTCAGTTCGCGCCGACGATCCGCGCGCGTAGGGCCGGATGCCCTTATCATGCGGCCCGGAGAACGCAGTAAGCGCCGCATGCAGTCAATCGATCAGGGAGAAACCACCATGAAGTTCGCCAATGCAATCACCATTCTAGGGGTCGCCCTGGCCGTGACCATCGCGCCGGCAGCCGAAGCCCGCGAGAAGACCGCTGCGGCTCATCCTTTGGATCGCACCGTGCTGCCGATCGCGGAGCCTCAGCCGAAGGCCATCACTACGCTCGACGCACGCAACGCCAAGGCGCCGCCGCGGTTCGAAGTGAAGGCTCCGCGCGGAGCCCCTAACGTGGTGATCGTACTGATCGACGACATCGGCTTCGGCCACAGTAGCGCCTTCGGCGGGCCGATCCGCATGCCCACGCTGTAGAAGATGGCCGGCGCAGGACTGCGCTACAACCGTTTCCACACCACGGCACTGTGCAGCCCGACCCGCGTGGCCCTGCTGACCGGCCACAACCATCACGCGAACAATGCCGGTGCGATCATGGAACTCGCCACGGCATTCCCCGGCAACACAGGTGTGCGCCCCAGGACCATCACGACCCTGGCCGAGATCCTGCGCCAGAACGGCTACAGCACGGCGGCCTTCGGCAAGTATCACGAGACCCCGCCCTGGGAAGTCTCGAACTCCGGGCCCTATGATCGCTGGCCCACCGGGTCAGGCTTCGACAAGTTCTACGGATTCATCGGCGGCGAAACCAACCAATGGGCGCCGGCGATCTACGACGGCACGGCGAGAGTCGAGCCCAGGCAGACGCCCGGTTACCACTTCACCGTGGACATGACCGACCAGGCGATCAACTGGGTGAGTGCCCAGCAGTCGCTCACGCCGGACAAGCCTTTCTACATCTACTTCGCCACCGGTGCGACGCACGCCCCGCACCACGCGCCCAAGGAGTGGATCGAGAAGTACAAGGGCCAGTTCAGCGGCGGCTGGGACCAGTTGCGCGAGGCGACCTTCGCGCGCCAGAAGGAGATGGGCGTGATCCCGGCCAACGCCAAGCTGACGCCACGGCCTAAGGAGATTCCCGCCTGGGACGACATGAACGCCGAGCAGAAGCGTCTCTTCGAACGCCAGATGGAAACCTTCGCCGGGTTTGCCGAGCACACCGACCACGAAGTGGGCCGACTGGTCGCGCAGTTGGAAGCGATCGGCGAGTTGGACAACACGATCTTCTTCTACATCGTGGGTGACAACGGGGCGAGCGCCGAAGGCGGACCCGAAGGCACCTACAACGAGATGATGGCGCTCAACGGCATCGGTGGCACGGCCGACCAGATGATGGGGCACATCGACAACTGGGGCGACCCGACGACGTTTCCGCACTTCGCCATCGGCTGGGCGTGGGCCGGCAACACGCCCTTCCAGTGGACCAAGCAGGTGGCCAGCCACTTCGGCGGCACGCGCAACGGCATGGTCCTGCACTGGCCCCAGGGCATCAAGGCGAAGGGGGAGATCCGCAGCCAGTTCCACCACGTCATCGACGTGGCACCCACCGTGCTCGAGGCGGCGAAGCTGCCCCAACCGCGCAAAGTGAATGGCGTACGGCAACGGCCCATGGACGGTGTGTCCATGCTCTATTCCGCCGATGCTCCCAAGGCCGCCGACCGCCGCACGACGCAGTACTTCGAGATGTTCGGTAACCGCGGCATCTACCACAAGGGTTGGGTAGCCTGCACCCGTCACTCGATCCCGTGGCTGCTCACCCAGAATCCACCGCTCACGTCGGATGTCTGGGAACTCTACCACGTGGACCAGGATTTCAGCGAAGCCGTCGACCTCGCCGCGACGCAGCCCGCGAAGCTGAAGGAACTTCAGGCCCTGTTCATGAAGGAAGCCGTCAGGAACAACGTGCTACCCATCGACGATCGGCGTTCGGAGCGCTTCAACCCGGTCACCGCCGGCCGGCCCGACCTGTTGAACGGACGCAAGTCGCTGACGGTCTTCCCGGGCATGACCGGCATCATGGAGAACGCCTTCATCAACGTGAAGGGCGTCCACCATACCGTCACGGCCGAAGTGGAACTGAAGGACGACAATACGCAAGGCGTCATCCTGGCGCAGGCCGGTTACTTCGGCGGCTGGGTCCTCTACATGAAGGACGGCATCGTCCACCACGAGTACAACTGGTTCGCCCTCGAGCGCACCAACATCGCGGGCACCAGCGCGATCGCGCCCGGCAAGCACACGATCTTCTATGAGTTCATTCCGGACGGGGCCAAGCCCGGAACCGGAGGCAAGTCGATCCTGAGCGTCGATGGCAAGCAGGTCGCCGAGGCACAGATCCCCAAGACCCAGCCATTCGCGTTTTCGGCGGACGAAGGTGCCGACGTCGGCCTGGACGCCGAGACCAACGTGTCTCCCGACTACGCCCAGGGCAACAACGCCTTCACCGGCAAGATCATCAAGGTAACGATCGAGCAGAAGTAGCTGTTCGGCTGAATCTCGGAGCGGGCCGCCACATCGCGGGTCGCTCCGAGCACGGCGCCGTGCGGGCGCCCGGTGCATGGATAATCATGGAGATCGCCTTGCTCGCATGACCCTCGCCACCAATCGACCCGCCACCGCCCGCCCATGCATTCCACCCTCAGCGTCACGGAGCTCTACCTGATCGCTCTTGCGATCATCTTCACCATTCCGTATCTGATCTGGCGCATCGGCAGGACCGACTACTACGCGCCGCTGGTGGTGGTGCAGATCATCGCCGGCATCCTGCTGGGCCCCGGCATTCTCGGACGGATCTACCCGGACTATTACGCGTTCGTCTTCACCCAGCCGGTGGTCCAGTCGCTCAACGGCATCGCGTGGTGGGCGGTGATGGTCTTCGTGTGGATCGCCGGTACCGAACTCGATTTGAAGAAAGCCTGGGTGCACCGGCGGGAAAGCACGGTCACCGCGGGCTTCGCGTTGGTCACACCGCTTCTGCTGGGCAGCCTGGTAGCAGCGGGATTGTCGTTGCAGTCGGGCTGGATGGGCCCGAGTGGGCATCGCTGGCAATTCGTCCTCGGCGTCGGCATGGCCTGCGCGGTCACCGCACTGCCGATCCTGATCCTGCTGCTGGAAAAGCTCGACATCCTGCGCCAGCCGGTGGGCCAGCGCATGCTCCGCTACGCGAGCCTCGACGACATTGCCATCTGGGGCGTGCTCGCACTGATCCTGATGGATTGGCAACGCGTCGGCATGCAGGTGTCTTTCCTGCTCGCGTTCGCCGTCTCGAGCTACGCGTTTCGACGGCTGATGGTGCGCCTGCCGGAGAGCGATCGCTGGTACGTGGGGCTGATCTGGCTCGCCGTCTGCGCGTTCGGGGCCGACTGGTGTGGGCTGCACTACATGGTCGGCGCATTCCTGGCGGGCGCGGTGATGGACAGCGAATGGTTCGACCAGAAGCAGATGGATCAATTGCGGCACCACGTGCTGCTGGTGGTGATGCCGGTGTTCTTCCTCAGCACGGGATTGAAGACCAACTGGAATGTCGGCGGCGAGGCGGTATTCGTCGCCGCTGCCCTGCTGCTGGCGGCAGCCGTGGCCGGCAAGCTGATCGGAGTGCGCATCGCGGGCCGCATCCTCAAGTGGGCGCCCGGCGAAGCGTCCATCATCGGCTGGCTGCTGCAGACCAAGGGGCTCATCATGATCATCTTCGCCAACGTGCTCATGGACAAGGGCATCATCGCAGCCGAAACCTTCACCGCGCTGCTGCTGATGGCCGTGGCCAGCACGATGCTGACGGTGCCGGTGGTCACGCCGATGCTGCAACGACTGCAGCGCATCGTGTCGCAAGCCGCTTGATACGGCGCCGTGACGAACGATCGCCAACCTGACCTCGACTCCACCTTCGTACGCCTGCGCAGTGACGGCGGCGCGGAAGCGCTCCCGGTGGACGAATCGTTCTGGCAACGGCTCGCGAGCGGCGAGCTCGGCACCTTCCGCGGCGAGCATCTCGTCTCCTGCTACACGTTCGACGCCGACTGGACGTCGTGGGAGATGCACCCGAAGGGCGACGAAATCGTGTGCCTGCTGTCGGGCTCGGTCACGTTCGTGCTCGAAGAGCTGCAGGGCCGCCGCGAGATCAGACTCGACCGCGCCCATGCCTTCGCGATCGTCCCCAGGGGAACGTGGCACACCGCGAGGGTGCACGAACCATCCAGCATGCTGTTCATCACGCCGGGTGAGGACACCCGGCATCGTGGCATCGAAGCGTAGCCGCACCGACCGGCCGCACACCGTCGCGGAGCAGCCGACCGGTACAGCCGTCGACGCGCTTAAGATATGCCTGTGCCCCACCCCGGCGCGTCCACTTCCAGGAGATCGTCATGTCGGATTCCAGAGTCGCCCCCGCACGCCGCAGCTTCATCGCCACCGTCGCCGCTGCAGCAGCCGCGGTGGGATTATCGAAGCCCGCCCCAGCAACGGCCGCCGCCGAATCGGGGGGAGGAACGAGCTTTCAGACATGGCTGGAGAGCATCCACGGCAAGTACCGTCAGGTCTACGACGCCACGGCGCCGAACAACGGTTATGCGCTCGCCTGGTCGCACGTGTATCTCACCACCGGCGTGGAAGGCTACGACGTGCCGGAGTCCGACCTCGGCGTGGTCGTGGTGCTGCGCCTCACGGCAGTGCCCCTCGCGCTGCAGAGCAACGTCTGGGAGAAGTACAAGCTGGGCGAGTTCTACAAGATCAACGACCCCGGGACCAGGGCACCCGCACTGCGCAATCCGTATGCGTTCATCAAGCCGGGCGATCTGCCGTTTCCCGAGGCCGCGCTGGACCAACTGATCGCCCGCGGCGTGCGCGTGGCGGTGTGCAACACCGCCATTCACTTCCAGAGCATGCGCATCGCGAAGGAAGCCGGTGTCGCCCATGAAGTCGTGAAGGGCGACTTCCTCGCCGCCGTCATCCCGGGCGTGCAAGTGGTGCCATCCGGTGTGCTGGCGATCAACGGCGCGCAGCGCAAAGGCTGCACATACTGCTTCGCCGGTTGACCCTGATCTCGATGGACCTGCGATCGCATGCATGACCTTCTGCCCGCCTGGCCGCTGCTGTCCGCGTTCCTGATCGCGAGCTTCGTGCTCGCGGTCACGCCCGGGCCGGGCGTGTTCTATATCGTCACGCGCAGCCTGCTGCAGGGACGGCGCTACGGGCTCGCGTCGGTCGCCGGCGTGGCACTCGGCAACCTTGGCAATGCGATCGGGGCATCGCTTGGACTTGCTGCCCTGTTCGCCGTTTCGTCCCTGGCCTTCACCGTCGTCAAGTTCGCGGGCGCGTTGTACCTGATCTATCTGGGCGTACGGGCGCTGCGTAGCGATGCGGCACCTCGTTCCACGACAACGCCGAACCCTGCCCCGCTCGGCCGGGTTTTTCGAGACGGCTTCGTGGTCGCTTTGCTGAATCCGAAGACCGCGGTGTTCTTCGCCGCGTTCCTGCCGCAGTTCATGAGTACGGAGTCGGTCAGCATGGCGCAGAGCGTGACGCTGGGGTCGATCTTCGTGGCGATCGCCGCGGCGACCGACACCGCCTACGCAGTCGCGGCCGGCGCAGTCGCTCCTTTGCTCGGCCGAGCGCACGGCATCCGAGCACTGGGTCGCTATCTCACCGGCGGTGCGTTCATCGGGTTGGGAATCTTCACGGCCATCTCCGGTTCGCGCAGCAGCAAGTGAAACAGCAGCCCTCAAAGGGCTGGCCCCCTGGGAAGAAGGATCACGGGCCTATCGGGGGGACGTCACCTCTGTTCCGCCGGTTGCCCGAGAGGGTATATCACCTGGCCGAGGCATCGAACTGGGCCGCGATACAGCGCGAAGGGTTGCACTGCGCGAGCACCTTGCTGGACCGCGCAGGCATCGTCGGCAAGGACCGCCGCCGCTGGGAGCAGGAGCACCGCCAGAAGCACGCGGCGCTGCCCGACGGTACGTGGATCCGCGACCAGCGGCCGATGCCGCCGGATGCCCTCGCGCGCTGTCTCGTGGGTATGACCCCGGCGCAGTGGTACGCCCTGCTCAACGGCAAGGTGTTCTTCTGGTTCGATGCGGAACGGTTGAACCGCCAGCGCGCCGCCTGCTCGTCGCGCCCGCAAGTGGTGCTGGTCGTGGATGCGCTGCGACTCGCCGAAGCCTATGCCGATCGCGTCGCGCTCACGCCGTTCAACACGGGGAACGCACGTCGTCGCCCGGCAACACGCGGGGGCGCCACGTTCGTGCCCTACCGGACATGGCTCGATTCCGGTTGGGCCACGGAGGCCGCGTTGCTCGGCGTTCGCGAGCGCAGCCGTTCCCACGCGCCGGTGGAATTCACCGTCAGCGGATCGATTCCCGACATCCTGACGTTCGCGGTCGACGTGCGGCCGCTGGCGGCGGACCAGCCGTTCGTGCCGTGATCGCTGCGCACCATTGAATGCCGGGCGGGCCCGGAACTATGATCGGGCCGTCTCGGTCGTCGGAGGCTCCCATGGAACGTCGTTCAGCCTGGATGCTCTCAGCGTGCTTGCCGTCGTGCCTGTGCCGTCCTCGGCAGTGACCGCCACGTTCGCGAGCACCGTCATCGACAATGGCGGTGACGGATTCGACAGCACCAACAACAACGCCCTGTACGCCGATTTCCTCGACGGGGCCGCTCGCTCGGTATCGAGAGGCGTGCTGGAGTTCTCCCTGTCCTCTTTCGCCGGCGGATCCGCCGCGATTGCGTCCCTGGAGCTCGACCAGGTGAGCTATGCGTCGGGTTCAACCCAGGGCGCACTCGTCTACGGGTTCAGCGGCGACGGCATCGTCACGCTGGCCGACGCGACGGCGGGAACGACGCTCCTCGGGCAGTTTCCCCCGTCGAACATCGGCAATGGACCACGCAGTCTCGATGTGAGCGGCTTCGTGTCCAGCCTGCTCGCGTCGGGCGCTTCCTTTGCGGGTTTCGTGCTGCGCTTTCCAATCGAAGAGTCCTACACCGAGCCGTTCAACGGTGGAACCATCAACATCTCGACGAACTTCACGCAGTGGAGCGATCTGCGCAGCACCGATAAGCCGCAGCTCGCCGTAACGCTGGTGCCGGAACCGCGTACGTCGGCTTCGCTCGCCGCGGGCTTGCTGATGCTCGGAGGCGTTGCTGCTACCCGGCTGCACAGGCGTGAAAAACAGGCCCACGTTCAACCGAAGTCGTAGCCCTCGAATCCCAGCTTGCGCATGGTCCGGCTGTACTGGAACGAATAGCCGGGAAAGATCGCCGCGATGCGGCCGCCGGCCGTCTTGTACCAACTCGAGCATGGACCGGCCCACACCGTGGATGCGAGTCGTTCCTGCAAGTCGAGGTTGTGTGCATCCATGGTTGCGGGTTGCACAGTGAGCCATCGGCTGCCGCGGCGGCGCAGTTCGCGCAGCGCCCTGAGCACGTAGTCGACCTGCGGCTCGACGTAGAGCAAGGTGGAGGTGTGTCCGGTCCCGGTGTTGGGGCCGAGCAGCAAGAAGAGGTTCGGAAAACCCGCGACGGTGACGCCGTGGTACGCGTGGGGCGCATCGCTCCAGACGTCCGCGAGTGCCGTGCCGCCGAGACCGCGCACGTCCACCGAGCCGAGCAGGTGCAACGTGTCGAAACCCGTGGCGCACACGACCGCATCGACGCGGCGGGTCGCACCGTCCGCAGTGACCACGCGATCGCGCTCGATGCGCACGATGGGTGTCGTGACCAGCTCGACGTTGGGTCGGGTGAGAGCCGGGTAGTAGTCGTTCGACAGCAGCACCCGCTTGCAGCCGAGCGGGTAGTCGGGCAGCAGCTTCGCCGCGAGGCTGGGGTCCGCGATCTGCTTGTGCAGATGATGCCTCGCGAAGCCTTCGGCCAGTTGCGCCATCCTCGTGCCCTGGTTGAAGCCGATGCGATTGCGTTCGTGCAACCAGTAGTGGAACCAGCGGCGCAGACGCCCGAACGGCGGGATGCGCGAGAGTCGCTTCTCCCATGATCGATAGGCTCGATCCGGCCGCGGCACGATCCAGTTGGGCGTGCGCTGGAAGATGTGCAACTGCCGGACCTGCGGCGCGATCTCCGGCACGAGCTGGGCCGCGCTCGCCGCCGTGCCGATCACGGCGACCGCCTTGCCGCTCGCGTCGAAGGTGCGATCCCACCGCGCCGTGTGCATGAGCTTGCCGCCGAATGCGGCGAGACCCGGAATGTCGGGCCACCTCGGTTGACTGAGCGGGCCGGTACTGCAGACGAGGATGTCGGCTTCGAGAGTCTCGCCGCGGGCGGTGGTGAGACTCCAGGAGCCGCGGGCTGCATCGAAGTGCGCCGCGGTGAGTGCAGTGTCGAAGCGCATATGGGACCGCAGGGACCAGCGGTCGGCGACCCGTTCCATGTACGCGAGGATCTCGCGCTGCGGCGCGAACACGCGCGACCAGTCAGGATTGGGCGCGAACGAGAACGCGTAGAGGTGCGAGCGCACGTCGCACTGCGCACCGGGATAGGTGTTGTCCCACCAGGTGCCGCCGAGTTGGCTGGATTTCTCGAGGATGACGAAGGAGCGGATGCCGGCACGGACGAGCTGCACGCCCATGCACAGGCCGGACATGCCGGCCCCGAGAACGACGATGCGCAGCCCGCTCATGGGCCGCAATCGCAGACGGAAACGAATGCGAAGCCCGGTAGACTAACGTTGGTATCCGTTTTCACTGTACCTCCATGATCCGTCCGGAAATGATCGTCGGCGTGAAGTCGCTGCCGCAGGGTTACGAGTTCCACTTCGCGCCCAGCACCCGCCCTGACAGCGCGCTATGCGGCGCCCAGGTAACGTCCACGCAGATCCCGCCGAATTTCTACGGCATCGACTCGGCCATCGAGGGCCGCTGGTGCCAGCGCTGCGACAGTCTGCGCCGGGCAGCGCTCAAGGCTGCCATGGCACCACCACCCTCCCCCGGCGACGCGCCTTGCGTTTAGCGGCGCTTCGCCTGACAGTCGAGCCCCAGCCTGCGGCCGGGGCCCCTCGCCGGGTGGTTCACGCCGCTAGAGCCCGGAGCGCTCGAGTGCTTCGGCTGCCGCCTTGGCCCACGCCCGGAGCACCTGATCCTCGACACCCGGTGCCGTCACGAACGTGGATAGGCGCTCCATGCGCGTCACCACTCGTTCTGCGCTGAAGTAAGCGGTCGGTTCGCGCCCTTCCGCCGGCGCCTTTACCCGGTCCACGCGCCAGGCGGCGAAATCCATGGTGGCGCAGGTCTCGAGCTGGCGCAGCTGGGCATCGGTATCGCCGGCCTCGTCGACGTACCCATAGCAACCCGAGACCAGCTTCTCGAGACCTGCCATGCCGTCCTGCCGGTAAGCCGAAACCAGCACACCGACGGCCGCCTCGATGTTGGCGTCGTGATCCCAGTCCTCCGCGAAGGCGTCGGTCACGCTCAAGGCGATCAGAAACCAGGTTGCCCATCCGGTAGCGCGCATTCGAATCCCCCCACTTTGGCGACGATCAACGAAGGACGAAACATTTGCCGCCATGATGCCTGCATTGGGAGCCACTGCAAGACCCTTGGCGCAGAGTCACACGCGGATCTCCGGAGCGTCAGAAAATCTAACACTTCGGACGATTTTCAGACCTCTACAGAAGTTACCATAAGACATATAAAACAATCGTCTAAGGTCGATTTGCTGTCGCTCTTGCAGCACAGAATTTCAATGTTGCCCACCGGCGACACGGCAGCTATAGTGCATTTCCATAAGGGCGCTCGACATGGACGGGATGCCCACTGCGGATCGCATTGCGATCCGCCCGTGGTTTCGGGGGAAGCCGTGCCGGGCGAACGCCGTTCGCCTGGATGGTGCCGACACCCGAACCGGCACTAACAACAACAAGCCGCTGTTCGGTGTGCCTGGTCAACGGAAACCGGGTAGCTGGCGCGGTCGGAGCCAGACATGGAAACCTTGACCTTCAGCGGACTGCGCCTCAATCCGTGCGCAGCAGCGATCGCCACCGCTTTCGCCATCCATCCCCTCGGTGCAGCTGCCCAGCAGGTCATCACCGACGGCCAGACGGCGACCAGCATCTCGGTCCAGGGCCATGTCACCGACGTCACGACCGCGTCGGTCATCGGCCCGAACGCCTTCAATTCCTTCCAGCGGTTCGACGTCTGGAGCGGCAACACGGTCAACCTCCATGTGCCGCAGGCCGCTTCGAACCTGATCAACCTGGTCCATGGCGAGACCACCCGCATCGACGGCATCCTGAATGCCGTCCAGGGCGGCAACATCGGCGGCAACGTCTTCTTCCTGAACCCGCACGGCATCATCGTCGGCCGCGAAGGCGTGATCAACGCCGGCGCGCTCACGCTCATCACGCCGACCAAGGGCTTCACGGATTCGTTCTTCGACACCAATGGCCTGCCCAACGGGGCCGCCACCGCGCAAGTGCTGGCGGGCCAGGTGCCGATCAACGCCAACGGACTCGTGTGGGTGCAAGGCCGCATCAACGCCAGCACCGACGTGCGCATCCAGGCGGGCAACGTGATCAACGCCGGGGCGATCCTCTCCGGCGCGGTGTACCAGCACGCGAAAGTGGACTTCAGCGACGTGGTCAACGTCGCGGGGCTCCAGAACGCAGACACGATCCGCGTCGAGAACGGCGTGATCGAGATCCTCGCCTCCAACGACATCACCAACACCGGCACCGTCGCGTCGGACGGGGCGAACAACGTCGCGGGTGGCAAGGTGGTGATGCGCGCCGGCAACCGGCTGGACGTCTCGGATGACGCCCTGATCTCCGCCCGTGGCCGCGGCAGCAACTCGCGCGGCGGCGAGATCCTCACGTGGGCCACCCAGGAAGCCTTGATGCGCGGCAACGCGAGACTCGATGCGCGCGGCGGCGACATCTCCGGTGACGGCGGCTTCATCGACTTCAGCGGTCGCACGCGCGTGGCGATCGACGGCGGCAGCTTCCTGGTCACGGCAGCCAACGGCGCGGCCGGCAGCATCCTGATCGATCCGGAATACCTCGACATCGGCACCACCCCCGCCGACAAGACGCAGGCCCTGAACGTCTTCACCCAGGGCGGCAACCTGAAGATCCTGGCCACGGGTTCGATCACCATCGGGTCCAACGTCGTGTTGTCGACCCGCGCCGTGGCTGGCCCCGACACCGGTGCCAACCACCTCGGCGCGGCGTCCACCGGCAATTCCGGCTCGCTCACGCTCGAAGCGCCCACCATCACGCTGCAGAACGGATCGATGCTGCTCGCGCATGCGGTCAACGCCGGCGGCACGAGCTTCCTCGCCGGTGACGTGGCCCTGACCGCCACGTCGAGCGCTGCGTTCACCCCGATCGATCTGCTGCCCTATCGCGACAACAACGCCGCCGCGAAGATCGAGCTGCTCGGCGCCACCATCCGGGGCGGCAAGATCGACATCACCGCCTCAGCCGACACCTCCAAGGCCACGACTCTCAACGACACGCCGTTCACCGAGACGCTCTCGGACATGGGCGTGCTCAAGTTGTCCGGTCTCGCGGGCTTCTCGTTCGTGGACACCAAGGCCGAGATCAAGGTGGGCAGCGGCACCATCATCAACGGCACCGGCGACGTCACCATCAACGCGACGTCCAAGGCGGAAAACAAGATCATGTCCGGCGGCATCATCGCCACCATCACCTACGCGAGGACCGAGTCGGACGCGAAGGCCGTGGTGGAGAGCGGTGCTTCCGTCACCGCCGGCGGCACGCTCTCGGTGCTGGCGAATGCCGAGAGCACCGTCGAAGCGAAGGCCGTCGGCCTGGGCCAGTCGCTCCCCGGCGCCAACATCGCGATCAGCGAAACCACCACCACCTCCGAAGCGAAGATCGCCGCCGGCGCGGTGGTCAACGGCGGGAATCTGAAGGTGAAGGCGCTGAACACCAACACCATCGAGACCGCCGCCGAACCGCTGGAGCTGGTGGGCGACTCGAAGGGTGCGGCCATTTCGCTCTCGTGGCTCACCTCCAACGCAACCGCCACGCTCGCCGCGTCCACGACCATCCCCGGCACCATCTCGGTGCTGGCCGAGACGAAGACCGACAACCAGACCTCCGCCGCCGCCGAACCGAAGAGTGCCATCTCCGGCCTGATCGACCCCATCAAGAACGCGCTCAACAGCAAGGACAAAAGCCAGGAATCCGAAGCGTCGCCCATCGACGTGTCCGCCGCAGTCGTCTACGCCGACGCCACGAACACGGTCAACGCCTCCATCGCGCCGGGAGCGGTCGTCCGCGCCAACGACACCGTCCGCGTAAACGCCACCATCGAGGACGATTTCCGCGTACGCGCCGGAGCCGAAGCCGAGGATGCCAAAGCCACGATCGCCGGCGCCGTTTCCGTCGGTGATTTCCGCAACCGCGCCAATGCGTGGATCGACGGCGATGTCGCCGCCGGCAATCTCGTGGACGTGCATGCGAAGACGGAGATTCCCAACCCGTTCGATCTCGATTCCTTCGTACCCGACTCGGTGTGGGAAGGCATCAAGAACTACGCGACCGACTTCGAAGGCATCGTGCAGGAACTGTTCACGTCCTACGTGCGTTCCGCCTCCAGCGCCGCGGAAGAAGGCGGCAAGCTCGCCATCGCCGGCAGCGTCAATATCCTGACAGTCGACAACAGCCCGCACGCGTGGATCGGCGGCACTGCCCGCATCAACAAGGACGCCGCGTATCGCAACACCGGCCAGGCACTCACGGTGAAGGCCGAGAACATCCTCGAGACCATCAACATCGTCGGCGTCCTCTCCCTCGATATCATTTCCACCACGCCGGTGAGCGGCGGCACCGGCGGCGGCAAGGCCGGCCTCGGCGGCTCCTACAGCGGCATCAAGTCCATCTCGGACTCCGCGGCGTGGATCGCCGACGGGGCGGATGCCGAGGCCGCCGGAAACATCACGGTGGAATCCGAGAGCACGCAGAAGCTCTTCAACATGACCATCTCCGGCGGCTCCGCGGAGAAGTTCGGCGTGTCGGGCGCGTTCTCCATGACCACACTCGAGAGCGACACGGTGTCGTTCATCGACGAGGGAGCGACCGTCAAGGCCGGCGGCGCGCTCACGGTCAAGTCCACCGGCAAGGTGCGTGACCTCAACGTCGCGGGCGGCGTGGTGAAGGGCGCCAACATCGGCGTCGGTTTCACCGTCTCGCTCAACACGGTGGATGCCGATACCAAGGCCTTCATCGGCAATTCACCGACCACGACAGATGCCGCCAACGGCACCGCGGGCGGCGCCACCGGCATCCTGATCAGCGCCAAGTCGGAAAACGAGATCGGCGCCTATTCCCTCGCGGCGGCGTTGAAGGGCAAGGAAGAGCCGAAGGCCGCCGGTGAGGATACCGGCCAGGAAAGCAAGTCCGGCATCCAGTTCGCGGGTGACGCTTCGGTCAACCGCATCCAGGGCGACACGCTCGCCTACGCCGACGGCGGCGTCCGGCTCGAACCCGGCACCCTGCTGACCGTCACCGCGGACAACACGGCCACGCTGCGCGCCGTTTCGGGCGCCGTCGCCATCTCCACCAGCCAGCAATCGAACGGCATCGCAGGTTCGTTCGGCATGAACGACTTCGCGAACAATACGCGCGCCTATCTCGACGGCGTCACCGTGGTGCGGCCCACGGGCGGTACGGTCACCACCATCGTCGACGCGAAGTCCAGCGGCAGCATCCTCGCGATCACGGCCGGCGGTGCCGGCGCCGGCCGCATCGGCGTGGCGGGTTCGGTATCGCTCAACACGATCGACGACGAGACTTCCGCCTACGTGAACAACTCGGACATCGAAGGCGCGAGCCTCGGGGTCTCCGCCACCAACGAGCGCTCGATCACCGCCGTGGCCGGTGCCTTGAGCTTCGGCGGCAAGGCCGGCTTCGGCGCGTCGGTGGGTATCAACACCATCGACAACCGGACCTATGCGCGCATCACCAATTCCGACCTCGAACTGACCGGCGCGCTGGGCTTGAGCGCCACCAGCAACAACGACATCTTCGCGGTGACCGCCGCCATCGGCGCCAGCAGCGGCAACATGGCCGCCGCGGCCGCCTTCTCGAAGAACGACATCGGTGCCGACACGCAGGCCTATCTGAGCGGGAAGAAGACCGCCGCGGGCAGCACTGCCGACGGAGCGATCACCATCTCGGCCGCCGATACATCGCTCATCCAGTCCATCACCGGCGGCGTGGGGATCGCCACGGGCAACGCCGGCTTCGGCGCGTCGTTCGCGTGGAACACCACGGACAACCGGGTGCTCGCCTACGTGAGCGGTGCCCCGCTCGACGGCGATGCGACTCTCGACATCTCCGCGCTCTCCAACGCCACCATCCAGGCGATCGCGGTGGGCGGTGCCGGTGCCGCCAAGGTGGGTGTGGCCGCGACCGGAACGCTGAACGAGATCGACAACACCACGTCGGCCCGGGTCGACGAAGGCGCCGTGGTCACGTCCGACGGTGCGATCAAGATCGCCGCGTCCGATACGTCCGCCATCGACTCCCTCGCGGGTGCGGTCGCAGGCGGGGGCAAGGTTTCCGCCGGCGCCGCCGCTGCGGTCAATACCATCTCCAACACCATCAGCGCCTACGTGCGCGGCGCCTCGGTCGAGTCAACCACCAATCGCGTCGACCTCACGGCAGGTTCCACGGGTACGGTCCGTTCCGCATCGGCGGCCGGCGCAGGCGCCGGCAATGCGGCCCTGGCCGGCGCAGCGTCGGTCAACACGATCGACAACACGGTCGAAGCCTACGCCGCACGCAGCATCGACAACACCCGCGCCGGCACGCTGAAGGCCAGCACCGGCGTCGGTCTCGCAGCGACGGACACCTCGACGATCAAGTCACTGGCCGGCGCAGTCTCCGGAGCCGGCACGGCCTCGGCCGGTGCGTCCGTGGCGAAGAACGACATCGGTGACGGCACCAAGGGGGTCGCCGCCTATCTGGACGGCACCGGGTCGGGTGCCACCGCCACGGCCGGCGGCGTCGCCTTGTCGGCCACCTCGAGCTCGACCATCGAATCGATCGCCGCGGCCGGCGCAGGTGCAGGCACGTTCGCGCTGGGCGGCTCCGTCACGCTGAACGACATCGACACCGTGACCGAAGCGCGCATCGGCAACAGCGCGCAAGCCACCGCGACGGGCGCGATCAATCTCACCGCCACCGACACCTCCACGATCAAGTCGATCGCCGGCTCGGTCGCCGCTTCCGGCAGCGGTGCGTTCGGCGCCGCGGTCGCCACCAACGAGATCGGCAACGTCACGCGTGCGACGGTCGCAGGTGCAAACGCCACGTCGAGCGCCGGCCTGGTCGATCTTTCCGCACTCTCCACCGCAACGATCCAGAGCCTGGCCGCGGGCATCGCCGCGTCCGGCAGCACGGCCATCGCCGGCGGCGCTTCGGTCAACTTCATTCGCAATACCACCGAGGCCGTGGTGAGCGGCGGCGCCACGGTTTCAGGTCGTGACGGCGTAACCCTCACTGGAGACGACACCTCCACCATCGAATCGGCCGCGGGACAAGTATCCATCGCCGGTGACGTGGGTGTCGGAGCCTCCGCCGCCTACAACGACATCGCCAACACGATCCGCGCTTCCAGCACGGGCTCGACTCTCACTTCGTCGCTTGGCAGCGTAAGGCTGGCGTCGGAGTCGGCCTCGACCATCTCCACCATCTCCGCGGGCGGTTCCGGCGGCGGCGTAGCAGGCATCGCCGGTTCGGCCGCGATCAACCTGATCGACAACACGGTGGAGTCGTTCATCTCGGGCGGCTCTGCCACGGCCGACCACAGCGTCGCAGTGACGGCCGATTCCAACAACAACACCGACATCTACGGCGGCACCATCTCCATCGGCGGCGCCGTAGGTCTGGGGGGTTCGGCTGCCGTCAACGTGCTGACCGGCACCACCCAGGCCTACATCGCCAACGGTGCTTCGGTCACCGGCCTCGGCAAGGGCGCGGTCACAGTGCCGAACGCTGCAGGTACCGGCACCACAACGTTGCGTGGCGTCGGTGTCATCGCCCGTTCGTCCGACGACGTGGACGTGATCACCGCCAACGCCTCCGGCGGCGGTGGGGTCGGTCTCGCCGCCAGGGTCTCGGTAACCACGACCGAGTCCGAAACCCTTGCCTACATCGATGGCTCCACCATCAACGCCAACAACACCGGTGCCGATGCCCAGCAGACGGTGCAGGTGAAGGCGCAGAACAGTACCAGCGTGGACGTGAAGGCCGGCAGCCTGGCCTTCGGTGGCGCCGCCGGTGTCGGCGCCACGCTCGACACCACCATCCTCACCAACACGACCAAGGCCTACATCCTCGATTCTTCGGACGTGAAGGCGCGCAACGCCATCGCCGTCGAGTCGCTCTCGCGCGAGCGTGTCAGCTCGATCGTCATCAGCGGCGCAGCGGCCGGGACCGTCAGCGTGGCAGGTTCGGTCGGCGTCCTGATCATCGACAACGAGAACGAGGCGTTCATCGAGGGTTCCACGCTGCGCTCGGAAGGCAACCTGCGCGTCGTTGCGGACGACGAGGTCCGCCTCGGCATCATGGACGACGGCACGCGCGTCGGCGCGCTGGCGGGCAACGTATCGGTGGGCGGCGTGGCCGGCGTGGGCGGTTCGGTGGTGGTGACTTCAGTCTCGAACCATACCACCGCACGCATGAGCAACGTCGACGCCGCGGCCCGCGGTACGACCACGGTGAGCGCGGACAGCATGACCGACCTCATCACCTACGCCGCGAGCGGCAACCTGGGCGGCTATCTTGGTGCGGGCGGTGCAGTCACCGTCAACACCGTGAAGAACTCGACCCAGGCGCTGATCGACGAGCGCAACGGCGGCACCACGTCCATCAATCAGGACGCCACCTTCAGCACGGCGACCCAGGATGTCGCGGTGAGCGCCACCGACGCCGTCACGACGGAGGCGAAGCTCGGGGCCGTTTCGGTCGGTGCCATCGCCGGCGTCGGCGCCTCCATCGACGTCACCACCGTGCGCAACACGACGGCCGCAGCCATCGGCGACGGCGTCACCGTGAGCGCCGGCCGCGACGTGAGTGTCACGGCCACCGCCAGCAAGTCCGCCGATTCGATCGTGGCGGCCGTCGGCGGCGGTATCGTCGGCGTACAGGGAGCCGTGTCGGTGATCAATCTCGGGGCTGCCATCTCCGATGATGCGGCGTCGGAATCGAAGAACACCAGCTCCGCCGTCACCAGCCAGATCTCGGGCAGCAAGCTGAAGGGCGCGCTCGGCAGTTCGTCCCAGGCCGCGCGCGCCAAGGCGGCGAGCGACTCCAAGACCAATACCCTGTCGGTGTCGGGTGAATTCAGCACGACGGCGACGGTCGACAACGCCACCAAGGCCTCGATCGGCGCCAACGCCACGGTCACGGCGGTTGCCGGCGACATCGTCGTGAGTGCGACCGATACCGCGGAAATCGACATCATTGCCGGCGCCGCTGCCGGCGGTGTGGTCGGCATCGGGGGCGCCGTCGGCTTCGCCAACGTGCGCAACAACGCCATCGCCGAAGTGGGGGCCGGCAGCGTGCTCAAGGCCGGCGACGACATCACCGTGTCCGCCACCGGCAACGTGAACAGCAGCGACATCGAAGCCTATGCCGGTGCGGCCGGCGCAGTGGGCCTCGGTGCCGCGGTTGCTTACCTGGACGCGCAGAACAACGCGACGGCCCGCGTCCTCAGCAATTCGACCACGCCGACCCGCATCGAACAGGCCGACGCGGTAATCATCAAGGCGGAAACCAACACCGATCTCGCTTCCGAGGCCTGGGGCGGCGCGGCCGGCGCGGTCGCGGTGGGCGGCTCCTACGCTCGCGCGAAGTCCGATGGCACGACCACGGCAGAGCTGGGTGCCGATGCCGAGGTCGGCAAGGCCGCCACCACGACCGTGGGCAGCCTGACGATCCTGGCCGACAGCGACGATCAGACCGAGGCCAGGGCGCGCGCCGGTGCCGCCGGCCTGTTCTTCTCTGGCAGTGGCGCCCTCGCCGACGCCATCTCCGATCCGACCGTCATCGCGCGGACCGGTTCGGACGTGGCCATCGACGTGAACGAGTCCATGACGACGAGCGCCATCGGCGCCGCGTCCGCCAACGCCTCCGCCGTCGGCGTCAGCGTCAGCGCCGGTGCCGGCATCGGCGCGTCGATCTCGAGCGCCAGCGCGGCACCGACCGTGACGGCCAACATCGGCTCCGACAACGTGGTCGACGCGCGCAACATCGCCGTCAGCGCGTCGCAGGTGCGGCACGGTGGTCGCAACTCTGCCACGTCGAACGCCCAGGCAAGTGCAGGCGGTGCGCTGTTCGGCGCAGTGGCCACGCGCAGCGATACCCGCAGCGACGGCGACGTCCGGGCTTGGGTAGGCGACGGTACCAGCCTGTCGGTGATGGACCGCAAGACCTTCGGCCAGAGCGCCATCAACGACGGCGCCAACACCATCACGTTTGCCGCGAAGCACCGCTTCAAGACCGGCGACGTGGTCTTCTTCGACAGCCAGGGCGGCGCGCTGATCACCGGCCTCACCGATCAGCAGGAGTACTACGTGATCGTCGTGGATGCGAACACGATCAAGCTAGCGTCCACCCGCAACCTGGCCCTGGCCGGCCAGGCGATCGACATCGCCCGCAACCTGAACTCCGTCACGGTGCCGGGTGTGAACCTCACCGACGCGAGCGGCACCGGCAGTTCGCTCGCCAACGTGAACGTGGTAGTGGACGGATCGGCCGAGACACTCTCGTTCGCCAGCAACCATAACCTCGCCAACGGCCAGCGCGTCACCTACCGTGGCGTCGGCATCGACGGCCTCACCACGGGAGCGACCTACTTCGTGCAGGTGGTGGACGCCAGGACCATCCGCCTCGCGAGTTCGCTCACCTCGCCCGACCCCGTCGCCGTGAGTATCGCCACCCTGCCGGGCGCCGGCGTCGTGGCCGGTATCACGCTCGCCAACCCGGTCACCAACGACGTGCTGCTGCGCGGCTCGACGTCGGTCGACAGCACGGGGGCGCTGGTGTTCGCCACCCCGCATGCGTTCAAGGATGGCGATGCGATCGAGTATTCCTCCACCGGATCGGGTGTGAGCGGGCTCACGCAGAACGCCACCTACTACGTGAAGGTGGTGGACGCGAACAGCATCAAGCTGCAGACCGACAACAGCACGGCCCTCGACATCAGCCTGCCGAGCGGTACCACCGTCAACAACGTGAGCTTCCTCGACGTCGGCGCGGTGGCCAAGTCGGTGGTGAACGGCATCGTCACCGTCGACAACGCGGCCGACACGCTGACCTTCAGCGCCGCCCATCCGTTCCAGACCGGCGACCGCGTCGTCTACACGGGCACCGGCATCACCGGTCTCACCACCGGAACCACCTACTACGTCGAACGCATCAGCGCGACGGCGATCCAGCTGCAATCCGACGCCAGCACCTACGTCAACTACGGCGGCACGCCTGCGTCGACCACGGCCACCTTCACGACCACGGGCGGTGCTCCGCTGCTCTCGCAGATCGGCGTGATCGCCGGCGGTACCGGCAACAGCGCCCAGCTGCTCGGCTTCAACGTCGACCACGCATTCGCCGACGGCCAGCAGATCCGCTACACCCAGCCGACCGGCGCCGCCGGCATTCCGGGCCTGGTGAGCGGCACCGACTACTTCGTGCGCGTGGTCGACGGCCGCACCGTCCAGTTGACCACCGGCATCGTCCGCACCGATGTCACGATCGCCCCGACCGGCGCCGCCGTCGTGGGCGGCATCAGCCTGGTGGACGCCTTCCGCCCCGCGGTGATCGGTGCGACCGCGACCGTGAACGGCACGGGCGACACCATCGCCTTCGCCAACGACCACGGCTTCTCGTTCGGCCAGCAGATCCAGTTCAAGGGCTCCGGCATCACGGGACTGGCCAACAACACCAACTACTACGCGCTGGTGGTCGACTCGAAGACTCTCAAGATCGCTTCGAGCCTCTCGCGCACCGACGTGGCACTGGCACCGACGCCGGCCGGCACGCAACCCATCGTGCTGACCCTCACCGACAACTCCGGCTCGGGACCGTCGATCTCCAATGCCATCGATCCGGCCGCGGCCGGCTACAGCACCGTCACCCTGGGTGCCAACAACTCGCTGGTGTTCGGCAGCAACCACGGGCTCACCACCGGCACGGAGGTGACGTTCAACGGCAGCGGCATCCAGAACCTGAACAACGACACCGCGTACTTCGTGGTGGTGCGCGACGCGAACACGATCCAGCTCGCCGCCACCCGCGACGATGCGATCCGCACGGCCAACACGCCCAACATCGTGCCGATCTCGCTGGCCGGCACCGATCCGGGTGCGCCCGACTACACCCTGCGCGATCCGAGCGCCGGTACGCGGGTCGGCGCCGCGAGCGACTCGAAGCAGTCGGCCGCGGTCTCCGGCATCAGCGTCTCGTTGCTGCTCGCCATCGGTTCCAACGAGTCCACCGCCACCGCCACCACGCGCACCGAGGCCCATCTCGGCAAGGGCGTCACGGTGACCGGCGGATCCCTGAGGGTCGAAGCGGTCGGCCTCGACAACGACTACGCGCAGGCCGAATCCGGCAGCGGCGGCCTGATCTCCGGTGCCGCCGCCAGCGCCGACGTGGTGAGCCGCACCACCACCCGCTCGTGGATCGAAGGCAACGACATTGGCAACCGCAAGCTGATCGACGTCCAGAGCCTCGCCATCACCGCCGACCACACGGCCACGGTCAACAGCCGCGCCAACAGCATCAACGCGGCCGCCGTCGGCGTGAGCGGCGCCTGGGCCACCAACCGCGTCAACTCCCAGGTGGAGGCCGCCATCGGCGACAACGCGCTGGTGGACACCAAGGATCTCACCGTCAACGCCAACAACCGGACTCGCAAGCCGCTGCTGTCGGACTACAACGTCGAGTCGGGCTCGGGCGGTTTCTTCAACGGCGCTGCGGCCAAGAGCGAAACCAACATCGCGAACGACACCGCCGCCACCCTCGGCCTCAACGTGGACATCACGGTTTCCGGAACCCGCGATGCGCCCGGTCGCTTCGACCTGAATGCACTCAACGACGTGGAAGCACGCGACCGCGCCAAGCTGGATGCGGGCGGCGCCATCGCCATTGCCAGCGCTCAGTCGATCATCCGCTACGAGAACGTCGAGAATCCGAACTCGCCCCAGGCCAACCAGGCGCGAGTCGTGGTCGGCGACGGCACCACGCTCACGAGCGTGGGCGACATCAATCTGGGCGCCCGCACGCTGATCCGCGGCACCGACGGCAACGGCGAACGTACGGCAGGCATCGACACCAACTCCAACGCCAAGACCTACGGCCTCGCCGGGGCGGCACAGGGCCACTCGATCGCCCGCGCCCACACCGCCGACACCATCATCATCGGCACCGGTGCCACCCTCGAATCGCAGAACGACGTCAACCTCACGGCGGGCCGCAGCACCGGGGGTTCAGAAAACGACATCTACGTCTCGGCGCGCACCGATCTGTGGAACAAGACCGTGTTCCCGATCGAGACCTCGCCCGAGGCCGACGGCGAGATCATCCAGCACAACACGGTCGACGTGCGCGCAGGCGCCACGGTCCGCAGCGTCAAGGACGTCAACCTGGTCGCGGACGCCGGGCTCACGAAGGCGGTGGGCTACGGCATCGGCAAGGATCTGTATCGCGAGGCCCTGGCTGCCGTGGGCAGCGCCATCAGCAACGCCTTTGGCGGCGGCGACGTGAACCTGGACATCCACGGTGGCTCCACCACCGTCAGCGCCCAGAACCGCGTGATCGTCAACGGCACGGTCGACTCCGGCATCTACCACGAGCAGTACCTGACCATCGACGCGCTCGGCAACATCGTGCTGCAGAGCGAGGGCGTCAGTGCGAGCCTGGTGGGCAACCAGTCACTGCAGCGCGAAATCCAGAAGCGCATCGTCCTGCTGCA
>JAIEQG010000062.1 GCA_019747905.1 Burkholderiales bacterium | reverse complement strand
CGAAGTGCAGGCACCGCTGCCCCCACCCTGACCCTCCCCCGGCGAAGCCGGGGGAGGGAACGTACAGCTATTCGCCACCGAGGCTCCGATAGGGGACGTGCGGCCCTTCTCCACCGAGGCCACATCAGGGGATGCACGCCCCTCCCCATCAGGTCCACAAGAGTGAAGTACGCCCCTTCCCCCATCGAAGATGGGGGAAGGTTGGGATGGGGGCAAGCGGTTGTCGAAGTGCAGGCACCGCTGCCCCCACCCTGACCCTCCCCCGGCGAAGCCGGGGGAGGGAACGTACAGCTATTCGCCATCGAGGCTCCGATAGGGGACGTGCGGCCCTTCCCCACCGAGGACGCAGTGGGGATGCCCGCGCCTCCCCCATCAGGTCCACAAGAGGGAAGTACGCCCCTTCCCCCATCGAAGATGGGGGAAGGTTGGGATGGGGGCAAGCGGTTGTCGAGGTGCAGGCACCGCTGCCCCCACCCTAACCCTCCCCCGGCGAAGCCGGGGGAGGGAACGTGCAGCCATTCGCCACCGAGGCTCCGATAGGGGACGTGCGGCCCTTCCCGACCGACGCCACATCAGGGGATTCACGCCCCTCCCCCATCAGGTCCACAAGAGGGAAGTACGCCCCTTCCCCCATCGAAGATGGGGGAAGGTTGGGATGGGGGCCAGCGGTTGTCGAGGTGCAGGCACCGCTGCCCCCACCCTAACCCTCCCCCGGCGAAGCCGGGGGAGGGAACGTACAGCCATTCGCCACCGAGGCTCCGAAAGGGGACGTGCGGCCCTTCCCGACAGAGGCCACATCAGGCGATGCACGCCCCTCCCCCATCAGGTCCACAAGAGGGAAGTACGCCCCTTCCCCCACCTACGGTGGGGGAAGGTTGGGATGGGGGCGCCGCGACTACCGCAACCGCGAAACCACCCCTACACCCCACCCATGCACAGATACTTCACCTCGAGGAACTCCTCGATCCCGTACTTGCTGCCCTCGCGCCCGAGCCCCGACTGCTTCACCCCGCCGAACGGCGCCACTTCGTTCGAGATGATGCCGACATTGATGCCGACCATCCCCGACTCGATCGCCTCGGCGACGCGCCATACGCGACCGATGTCGCGCGCGTAGAAGTACGAAGCCAGACCGAACTCCGTATCGTTCGCCATCGCGATGGCTTCCTGTTCCGTCTTGAAGCGGAACACAGGCGCCACCGGGCCGAAGGTCTCTTCCACCGTAACCTTCATCGCCGTGGTCACGTTGGCGAGCACGGTCGGCTCATAGAACAGGCCGCCCAGACTGTGGCGCTTGCCGCCCACCACCACCTTCGCGCCCTTCGCCACGGCGTCGGACACGTGCTCTTCCACCTTCGCCACGGCGTTCTCGTCGATCAGCGGGCCGGTCGTGACGCCAGCTTCACTGCCGTTGCCCACCTTGAGCGCCTTCACCTTCGCCGCGAGCTTCTCGACGAAGGCGTCGTAGACGCCGTCCTGCACCAGCAGGCGGTTCGCGCACACGCAGGTCTGGCCGGCATTGCGATACTTCGACAGCATCGCGCCCTCGACCGCCGCATCCACGTCGGCGTCGTCGAATACGATGAACGGTGCATTGCCGCCCAATTCCAGCGACAGCTTCTTGATGGTCGGCGCGCACTGCGCCATCAGCTTCGCGCCCACTTCGGTCGAACCGGTGAACGTGAGCTTGCGCACGACCGGGCTCGCGGTGAGTTCGGCGCCGATCTCGCTCGAGCTGCCGCTCAGCACGCTGAACACCCCCTTCGGCACACCCGCGCGCTCCGCGAGCACAGCCAATGCGAACGCGGAATACGGCGTCTGCGTCGCGGGCTTCAGCACCATGGTGCACCCGGCTGCGAGTGCCGGGCCGGCCTTGCGCGTGATCATCGCCGCCGGAAAATTCCACGGCGTGATCGCCGCGCACACCCCGATGGGCTGCTTGATCACCACCAGCCGCCGATCGGCTGCGACCGTGGGAATCACGTCGCCGTAGATGCGCTTGCCCTCTTCCGCGAACCATTCGATGAACGAAGCCGCGTAGGCGATCTCGCCCTTCGATTCGGCGAGCGGCTTGCCCTGCTCCGCTGTCATGATGACGGCGAGATCGTCCTGGTTCGCCATCATCAGTTCGAACCACTTGCGCAGGATGGCAGCCCGCTCCTTCGCGGTCTTCGCCCGCCACCCGGGCAATGCCGCACTGGCCGCCGCGATGGCCCGCTTCGTCTCCGCGCCGCCCATCTTCGGAATGGTGCCGAGCATGCCGCCCGTGGCCGGGTTCACGACGGGGATCGTCCCCTTGCCGTCGGCGTCGGCCCACGCGCCATCCAGGTAGCACTGCTGGCGGAACAGCGCGGGGTCCTTGAGGTTGAGCTTCTCCAGGGTCATGGGCGCATTCATGGAAGCCTCCGTTCAGAAAGTGCCAGGGTACGATCCGCCGTCGATCAGGAAATTCTGTCCCGTAAGGAACGACGCGTGCGCGCTGCAGACGTAGGCGCACAACGCGCCGAACTCGTCCGGCGTGCCGAAGCGGCCGGCGGGGATGTTCTTCAGGCGCGAATTGCGCGCTTCGTCGAACGTGATGCCGGTGGTCTGCGCCATCGCCTCGACCCGCGAGAGCATCGTTTCGGTCTCGAACAGGCCCGGCAGCAGGTTGTTGATGGTGACGTTGTGAACGATGGTCTTGCGCGAAAGGCCAGCCACGAACCCCGTCAACCCGGTGCGCGCACCATTCGAGAGCGCCAGGATGTCGATCGGCGCCTTCACTGCGCTCGAAGTGATGTTCACCACGCGGCCGAAACGGCGCTCGATCATGCCGTCCAGCGTGGCCTTGATCATCTCGATCGGGGTCAGCATGTTCGCGTCGAGCGCCTTGATCCAGGTGTCGCGGTCGAAGTCGCGGAAATCGCCGGCGGGCGGCCCGCCCGCGTTGTTGACCAGGATATCCGGCGCCGGGCAGGCCGCCAGCGCGGCCGCACGGCCTGCGGGCGTGGTGATGTCGGCCGAGACCACGTTCACCTTGGCTCCGGTGGCCTTGCGAATCTCATCGGCGGTCTGATCGAGGGTGGCCTGGGTGCGCGCCACGATGGTCACCTCGACACCCTCCCTTGCGAGCGCCATCGCACATCCCTTGCCGAGGCCCTTGCTGCCCGCACACACGATCGCCTTGCGGCCACGAATTCCCAGGTCCATCCTCACCCCTCGTCGCTGTTGTTGTTACGCCGCTTCGTTGCCCTGCCTTGTCTGTTCGGGACGACACCGCTCGGCGCAGAAAAGACTGTAAATCGTGAAGCAACCGGGCGCGGTTTGCAAACCGGCGGTTGCTATAATCCTTGGGTAATGCCACGTCCCGTCCCGAACCGGCTCCGTGCCGCGGCGGCGCTGCTCCTGCTGCTGGCCGGCTGTGCCAGCACCGGACCGCGCACCCCCGGCGATCCGCTCGAATCCTTCAATCGATCCGTCTACCGTTTCAACGACGTGGCCGACCGCTACGTGGCGAAGCCGGTAGCTATCGCGTATACGAAGGTCATTCCGCAGTTCGCGCGCACCGGTGTGCGCAACGTCTTCTCCAACGCAAAGGACGTGGTGATCACGGTCAATGACCTGCTGCAACTGAAAGGGACCAACGCCGCGAGCGACGCTGCGCGGGTCATGGCCAATACGCTGTTCGGCGGGCTCGGCCTCGTGGACGTCGCATCGATGCGCGGCATCCCCAAGCGCAACGAGGATTTCGGCCAGACCCTGGGCCACTGGGGCGTCCCGCCTGGCCCGTACCTGGTGCTGCCCTTCCTCGGGCCCAGCAACTTCCGCGACGGACCAGGAAGGTACATCGACACCTTCTTCGACCCGGTCTGGTACATCTCCAACGTACCGGAGCGCAACGTGATGGTCGGCCTGCGACTGCTCGACAACCGCGCCAACCTGCTGCCCGCCGAGCGCCTGCTGGACCAGGCGGCCGTGGACCGCTATGCATTCCTGCGCGACGCCTACATGCAGCGCCGTGTGAGCCTCATCTACGACGGCAACCCGCCCAAGTCGAAGGACGACGAGTTCGACGACGACCTCGACGACCCGGTGCCGACGCCCGCACCGAAGTAGACCGTAGCCCCCATCCCAGCCTTCCCCCGGCGTTGCCGGGGGAAGGAGTGCCCAGGTTGGCGTCCTCTCGAGCGCTGACGCATCCACCCGATCGATCCACATGCACGCCTTCGCTCGTCGAATGAAGGCGTAGCCCCCATCCCAGCCTTCCCCCGGCGTTGCCGGGGGAAGGAGTGCCCAGGCTGGCGTCCTCGCGAGCGCTGACGCATCCGCCCGATCGATCCACAGGCACTCCTTCCCCCATCGAAGATGGGGGAAGGCTGGGATGGGGGCAACGCGAACGCTTGACCCTACCCCGCCTGGATCCGCCAACACCGATGGATTCTCTGGTTGCGGAAATCCTCCGGGATCGTCTGCTCCGAGATGTCCTCGCACCGCAATCCACCCAGGGCAGCGACGTCGAGCCGGAACCCGCGCAGGTTGGTGGAGAAGTACAGCACGCCGCCCGGCTCCAGCAGTGCGCAGGTGTGTTCGAGCAGCTCGCCATGGTCGCGCTGCACGTCGAAGGCGTGATCCATCTTCTTCGAGCTCGAATAGGCCGGCGGATCGAGCACGATCAGCCCGAAGCGCTCCCCGCGCCGGCGCGCCTGGTGCAGCCAGTCGAGGACATCCGCACGTTCCAGGACATGCGAAGCCGGATCGAGACCATTGAGCTCGAAATTGCGCCGCGCCCATGCGAGATAGGTGTTCGACAGGTCCACGCTCACGCTCGCCGGCGCACCGCCCGCCGCCGCGTGCACCGTGAAACTCCCCGTGTAGCAGAACAGATTGAGCATGCGCCGCCCGCGGGCCTCCGCACGCACAAGGGATCGCGTCACGCGATGATCGAGAAACAGGCCCGTGTCGAGGTAGGCTTCGAGGTTCACGATGAACCGCGAGCCCCCTTCGCTCACCACGAAATCCGCGCCCGGGTCGTTCGACTTCTGGTGCTGGACTTCGCGCCGGTTCACCTTGCGACGGTGCTTGACCGTGACCATTCCCGGGTCGATCGCAAGGCCGCGCGCCGCAGCATCCCTCAAGGCATCGAGGATCTCGTCTTCCGGCGGCTCTTCGGACGCACGCAGATACTGCTGCAGCACGGCCCGGCCACCGTAGCGGTCGAGGGCGATGGCGACCTCGGGGATGTCGCGGTCGTACACCCGGTAGCAGGTGATGCCCTCGCGTTTGGCCCAGCGGGCGAGATGCCGGTCGCGCTTGCGAACCCGATTCTCGAACGCCTCGACGAAATCAGACATCGGCGCCCGCCGGCCGGGCGAAGCGCGCGGAGGTGGTGAACCAGATGCCGATGAAGATCAGTACGATGCCCGCGGCGTGGAAGGCCTGCGGCGGTTCGTCCAGGAACAGGGTCGAGAGGATGACGCCATATGCCGGCACCAGGTGGATGAAGATGCCCGCCCGCTGCGGACCGATCATCGCCACGCCGCGATTGAAGAACAGGTACGCCACCACCGACGGCATGGTGCCGTAGTAGGCCAGCGTCACGGCGCTCACGGGGGTCAGCTCGAACGTGGCTCCGGACGCGAGCTCCATCGCGTAGAAGACCGCCAGCACCGGCAGGCCGAACAGCACGATGGCCGCGAGGAACGCCAGCGTGTCGAGCTCCGGCGGCTTGAAGCGCAGCGCCACGGTGTAGAACGCCCACAGCACCATGGCTGCGAGCAGGAGCAGGTCGCCGCCGTTGATGCTCAGGTCGCGCAGTGTCGAGAGATCGCCCCGCGCCACGATCACCACCACCCCGGCGAGCGAGATGGCGACCCCGAGAGCCTGCAGCGGCCGGATGCGCTCGCGCAGCACCAGCCAGGCGATCGGCACGATCAGCACCGGAATGAGCGAATTGAACAGTGTGGCGTTGGTGGCGGTCGTGCTCCGCAGCGCGATGTAGCTCAGCGTGTTGTAAGTCGCGATGCCGATGCCGCCCATGAAGGCGAGCAGCCGCCACGAACGGAGCAGCACGTGGCGATGCTGCATGAGCCGGCCGAACGCGAAGGGCATGACCACGCAGAACGCGATGGTCCAGCGCCAGAACGCCATCGCCACAGGCGGTATGTCGGCACGCATGGCGCGCCCGAGGATGATGTTGCCGGCCCAGAACAGGGTTGCCAGCGCCAGCAGCAGATAGGGCGAGACGTGACGGCCCTCGCCGGCCGGGGCTGCGCTCAATTCAACCGCGCAGCGAGCTTCTGCATCTCCACGATGCGTCCGCGGATCGCCTCGGCATCGGCGGCCTTCGGCTCCAGCGCGACGTAGCGCTCGAAATCCGCCAGGGCGGCACGGAAGCATTCGAGCTCCTGGTACACCACACCTCGGTCGCGCACTTCCTCATGATCGCCCGGCGCGAGCGGCACCAGCCATTCGAGCACGGCGAGCGCGTCGTTCAGTTGCTGTGCCTTCAGGTAGATGCTCTTCAGGTTGCGCAGCATGCGCACCATCACTTCGCGCGGCGCGGCCGAGACCAGCATCTCCGACAGGATGGCCCGCGAGACTTCGCCGCCGCGGACTTCGCGCAGGCGCTTCTGCAGGTCTTCGAGCGACAACGAGGCCCCGCCGTGATACGGATCGAGCACCACCATGCCGCCGTCCACCGGACACTTCACCAGGAAATGCCCGGGAAACGACACGCCGCGCAGGTCGAGGCCGAGGCGCCGCCCCACTGCGATGTAGACGATGGAGAGGCTAAGAGGGATCCCGCGGCGGCGCTCCAGCACTTCGTTGAGGAAGCTGTTGCGCGGGTCGTAGTAGTTGTCCGTGTCGGGCGCGAAGCCGAGTTCCTGGAACAGGTACTGGTTCAGCGCCCCGAGGCGCTCGGTGTGGCCGGCCTCGTCCCCCAGCCGCTCGCGCAGCTCGCGCGCGAAACCGTCGATGCGCGCCAGATAATTCTCGATGTCGAGGCCGGGGTACTGCGCTTCGGCCACCAGCAACGCCGCTTCGGCGAGGCAGATGGAATCCTCAGGTCGTTCGAGCAATGCGGTGAGCCGCGTGGACATGCGCAGATCCATGAGCGGCGCAGTCCGGGACTAGTTCTCCTGCTCCGCCGGCAGCGGCGGAAGGAACAGGGCGGCCACCTGCCGCTTCGGACCAGGCTTCGCCGGGCTGGCGCCTGCCGTGGGAGTCGGTCGCGTGGCAGTGGCCGAGGGCTCGTACGGTTGATTGAACAGCGGGTCCTTCGGCAGCGGCGCCGGGCGCGCGTACGGCGTGCGGGCCGTGCGTTCGCGTTCGCGGGGAATCTGATCCCGCTCGCGGGGCGCTCGATCCCTCGGCGCGTGGTCACGGTCACGCGCGCCGGGTTCGCGGTCACGCACCGGGTGACGATGCAGCCGAGGCGCTTGCGCCGTGGGATCGAACCCCTCGAGCGTCTGCTCGATGATCTTGGCTTTCAGCAGGCGCTCGATGCGTTCGAGGTATTCCTTTTCCTGGTCGGCCACCAGCGAGATCGCCTCGCCGGACTGGCCGGCACGACCGGTGCGACCGATGCGATGCACGTAGTCTTCGGGCGTGTGCGGCAGCTCGTAGTTGATGACGCACGGCAACTGCTCGATATCGAGCCCGCGCGCCGCGATGTCGGTGGCCACGAGCACGCGGATCTTGCCTTCCTTGAAGCCGGCCAGGGCATCCATCCGTTCCTGCTGCGTGCGGTTGGAGTGAATCGCCGAGGCATCGATACCGTCCTTGACCAACTGATGGGCCAGCCGCGAAGCGCCGAGGCGGGTGCGGACGAATACGAGCACCTGCTTCATGTCGCGCTCGACCACCAGGCGCGCCAGCAGCTCGCGCTTGCGCGTTTCCGGCGTGCGGTAGACGGCGTGGGTGACGGTTTCGGTGACCGAATTGCGCCTGGCGACCTCGATCGTGACCGGTTCCTTGAGCAGGCCGTCCGCGAGGCGGCGGATCTCGTCCGAGAATGTGGCCGAGAACAGCAGGCTCTGCCGCTTGGCCGGAAGCAGCGACAGGATGCGCTTGATGTCGGGCATGAAGCCCATGTCGAGCATGCGATCGGCCTCGTCGAGCACCAGGAATTCCACCTGGTTGAGACTGACCGTCTTCTGTTGCACGTGGTCGAGCAGGCGGCCGGGGGTCGCGACGAGGATCTCGACGCCCGCGCGCAGATCCCTGGTCTGCGGGGCGATGTCGACGCCACCGAAGACCACCGTGCTGCGCAACGGGATGAACTTGCTGTAGCCGCGCACGCTTTCGAATACCTGGGCGGCGAGTTCGCGCGTGGGCGTCAGGATCAGGGCGCGCACGGGGTGGCGGGCCGGCGACACGCTCGTATTGGCGTGTTGCTTGAGACGCTGCAGCAGCGGCAGGGTGAAGCCGGCGGTCTTGCCGGTGCCCGTCTGGGCAGCCCCCATCACGTCCTTGCCGAGCAGAATTGCCGGAATCGCTTTCGCTTGAATCGGGGTGGGCTCGGTGTAGCCCTGCTCGGTGACTGCGCGAAGCAGTTCTTCGCACAGTCCGAGATCGGAAAACTGCATGGGTGGTTGATTCTCCTGTGGAGGCAGACCGCGAGACGAAGTCGTCATCCTCTGCCGGGAACCCGCCTTGAAGGGGCTGGGCGGTCGCTGGGTAATCTGTCGGAGTGTACAGGAGGCCCCCTGATTCACAAAGACTATTCTGGGAATTCCGGGAGGACCGCCCCCCCGTGAGCCCACGACTGCTCTGGCCGCGAGGGGGAGTTCAAGCCACCGTATCTCGGTAAGCGTGCCAGGTGGCGTGGCCGATCAGCGGCGCCACGACCACCAGGCCGATGAAGTACGTGAAGAACCCCACCGCCATCAACCCCACGATGATGGCCGCCCACAGCAGCATCGTGGCGAAATTGCGCCTGAGGACCGTGTAGCTCGCGATCATGGCGGTGATGGTGTCCATCTCGGCACGGTCGAGCAGCATCGGGATGGAGACGACGCTGGTGGCGAACACCAGGAGCGCGAAGCCACCGCCGGCCGCTGCATAGGCCCCCATGAAGATCCACCCATCCAGGCTGCTCGCCAGCTCCGCCAGCACCCCCTGCTCCATTGGCGCTCCGCTGGAAAAGAACAGCGCGACCACGACCACGGACACCCGGATCCAGACCGCAAGCAGCAGCGCCAGGATGAGGGCGTAGAACCCCAAGGCCGGAGCATTGGCCTTCCAGGCCGTCAGCGTCGGGGCAAGCATCGGCTGCTCGCCCTGCTGCCGCCGCCGGCTGAGGTCGTACACCCCGACCGACAGGAACGGTGCCACCAGCAGGAAGCCCGTGACCAGCGCCAGTTCGACCGCTGCCGAGCCCACGGCGAGGATCAGAGCTGCCCCCATCAGGGCGAAGACGACCCCGTAGAACAGGCTGGCCCCCGGTGCGGCACGCATGTCGGCGAAACCGAGAACCAGCCAGCGCCACGGGGCGCCGGGCGCAGCCACGCGCGCCTCCGGGAATGGGGAATCCCCCGGTGAACGATCATCGACCCGCTCGATCATGTCTGCCCCTCCTCCCGGCCGTCGATCCCGCGGCCTTTCTTTCTCAGCGCGGCGTCAGCTCCCAGCGCCCGTACGGGGCGCGGCAGTAGTCCCACTCGCTGTCGCTCGAACGCCCCCGCGCCCGAGTCTCAACCCGGAGTTTGCGGCATTCCCGGCCTTCCTTCGAGAACCCGCCGAGGCGGGTGATGGTGCCCTGGGCGCCGGTACCCTTGTTCTCCCAACGGCTCGCCTCCCCTTGCGGGAGTTCGAGCGCTTCCTCGATGGTCGCGAGCAGCATCGTGACGTCGTCATCGCGCAGCTCCGCCAGCACGGAGTCGTTCATGAAGCTGGTGTTAGCGGCCATCGCCTGACCGGTGGTCATCAGGAGCGCGGCTGCGATCACCGCGCGCAGGTTCAGTCTCATGGGTGTGCTCTCCTTCGTGGGGTGCTGGAGGCCGTGGGTCAGGCCGATGCGCGCGCTTCGAGGGCCTCCCACCGCTCGTACGCCATGGCAAGTTCCTTTTCGACGGCGTCGAACCGCGTGCGCGTGGCGCGCGCTCGTTCCGCGTCGCAGTACACGTCCGGATCCGCCAGCAGCGCCGTCAATGTCCGTTGCTCCGTTTCCAGTTGCTCGATGCGGCCGGGCAAGGCTTCGAGTTCCTTCGACTCCTTGAAGCCGAGGCCTGATTTCGCTTCGCGTGCGCGCTGCGGACGTTCGGTCTTGTCCCGGGCTGACTGCGCCTCGGCGATGGCCGAGGTGCGCTGGCGCAGCCAGTCGTCGTAGCCGCCCACGTACTCCTTCACGCGCCCTTCCCCCTCGAATGCGATCACCTGCGTGACGACGTTGTCGAGGAATGCGCGGTCGTGGCTCACCAGCACCACCGTGCCGGCGTAGTCGGCGATGAGCGCCTCGAGCAGTTCGAGGGTCTCGACGTCGAGATCGTTGGTGGGTTCGTCGAGCACCAGCAGATTCGCCGGCCGCGCGAACAACCGCGCGAGCAGCAGCCGGTTGCGCTCGCCGCCGCTCAAGGATTTCACCGGGGAGCGTGCGCGCTCCGGCGAGAACAGGAAGTCGCCCAGGTAGCTCATCACGTGCTTGCGCTCGCCGCCGATGTCGATCCATTCCGAACCGGGGCTGATCACGTCAGCCACCGAGGCTTCCGGATCGAGCTGCTCGCGGAACTGGTCGAAGTAGGCGACTTCCAGCTTGGTTCCCAATTTCACCTTGCCGCGATCGGGCTGCAATTCGCCCAACAGCAGCTTGATGAACGTGCTCTTGCCCGCGCCGTTGGGGCCGACCAGGCCGACGCGGTCACCGCGCTGGATGCGGCACGAGAACCCTTCGATGACCTTGCGGGCGCCGAAGGACTTGCTCACCCCTTCGAACTCCGCCACGAGCTTGCCGGAACGCTCGCCTTCCGCGATGGCGAGGTTCACCTTGCCGAGCTGTTCGCGTCGTCGCGAGCGCTCGTCGCGCAGCCGCTCCAGACGCCGCACCCGGCCTTCGTTCCGCGTGCGGCGCGCCTCGATGCCTTTGCGGATCCAGACCTCTTCCTGCGCGAGCACCTTGTCGAACTTGGCATTCACCACGGCCTCGGCCGCGAGCATCTCGTCCTTGCGGCGCCGGTATTCGGAGTAGTTGCCTTCGAACACGGTGAGCCGGCCGCGATCCAGCTCCACGATGCGCCGGGTCACGCGGTCGAGGAAGCGGCGATCGTGGGTCACCACCATCAATGCACCGGCGAACGAATCGAGCGCCTCTTCGAGCCACTGGATCGAATCGATGTCGAGATGGTTGGTGGGCTCATCGAGCAGCAGCAGGTCCGGCTCCGACACGAGCGCCCGTGCGAGCGCAACGCGCTTGCGCAGCCCGCCCGACAGCGTCCCCACCGCCGTCTCGGCATCGAGCCCGAGGCGCGACAGCGTCGCGTCGACGCGCGATTTCGCGCGCCACCCGTCACCGGCTTCGAGCGCCGTCTGCAATTGCGCGAGGCGTGCCAGGGCCGCGTCGGTATCCACGCCCGCATCGCCCAGGTGCGCGGCCGTGTGGTGATAGTCCACGATCGCGTCGCGTACCGGACCGAGCCCATCCGCGACCGCCTCGAACACGGTCGCGTCCGCCGCGAGTGCCGGCTCCTGCAGCACGCGAGCCACCTTCAGCCCGGGCGCACGCCACAAGGCGCCGTCATCCGGTGCAAGGTCGCCGGCCAGGATGGCGAGCAGCGTCGACTTGCCGGTGCCGTTGCGGCCGATCAGACCGACGCGATCACCGCTGTCGATGACCAGGCTCGCGCGGTCGAGCAGCGCGACGTGGCCATAGGCATGGCTCAGCGATTCGAAGGTGAGCAGCGGCATTGCGGGGAACGGCGGTTGCGAGGGCGGTATGCTACCCGAGGCTGTGCGTCGCTTCGTCTGCTCAAATGCAGAAGGCCGTGCGCCCCTTCCCCCGCCGAAGGCGGGGGAAGGCTGGGATGGGGGCAGTCAACGCCCCAGTAGTCCAGACTGGTCATCACAGCACAGCCTGCCCCCACCCCAACCCTCCCCCAGCGAAGCTGGGGGAGGGAGTAGCGCACCGAGGCAACAGCGCAGCCAGCGTATGTCGTCTGACCCAAAGGCCTATTCGATTAGAATCCTGCCCGCACGCCCCGGTAGCTCAGTGGATAGAGCAGCCCCCTCCTAAGGGGCAGGTCGCACGTTCGATTCGTGTTCGGGGCGCCAACGCCGCTGCGCCCTGTTTCCGCGAAACCGCCGCGCCGGGCGCCATCGCCGCGCCATGCGATCTTCGAACGCCCCAAGCCGGCAATCAGTGCCGACACGAAGCGCGCCGCGAGTCGGGGCAAAAGCTGCAGCCGGCGGATGCCCAAGCCCAGCAGGCCCGCCGCCATCAACGCATAGGCGGCCGATTCCGGAATCGGCAGGGTCCCGACGTACTCGCTGAAGACGAACGAATACTTCGACCCGACACCGAAAGTGCGCTGTTCGTTGCGGCCACCATTGCGGGATCGTATTGACCGTAGGCTATGCCGAGTCCGGCGTCATGGCAGGTATCCGGTCGTCATGCGTTGCGATCGGCATGGGAAAGCGAAATTCATCTTTCGCGAATCTTTACAGAGGACGGACTGCATTGCCGCAACGGCTTTGCTGCTCAATGAAGATCCCATCACGGCCTACTTGCCTCGCCGCGCCTCCATGTAGGCCCGCAAGAGACGATTGATCTGCGTTTGATAGCCTTTGCCCTGTGCGCGAAACCATGCGAGCACCTCGGCATCCAATCGCAACGTCACTTGCTCTTTCGTCGGACTTGCCGCCAAGCCCCGGCGCACGAAAGCTTTGGCGAACATCTCCGGAGTCACCTCGGGGTTGTCCGAAAGATCGATCGCACTGTCCGGAAGTGCATCGACACGTTTCCAGTCAGTCTTGGATGCCTTCGAAAAAGAGGACTTGCTCATGTTTCGTCGCTTTTCGTATCGATATCACGCGGATGGTGTCTGCGGTTTCGGTGTGAGCCACAGCAACGACGCGACCTTCGAGCAGACCGAACGTCACGAACCGTTCCTCTCCGTAGTCGCGCCGGTCGTCGACCATGGTCTTCGTCACGCCGTCGAAGATAGCTTCGCAGCCGACGAAGTCGATACCGTGCTTGCGGAGATTGGCCGTTCGCTTTCGCTCGTCCCATTCGGGGTTCATTGTAGTGACATTTGTCGTTACAGAGAAGTGGCGTCAGATATCGCGCGCCGCTCAATGAAAATCCCGGCTCTCCGACCGCAGCGGACCGATGAGATGGGACCAGTCCTCCAACCGGTCGGCGATCAGATGCTGGACCGCTCCTTCGCGCTGCCACTTGCCGTGCACCGCCATCAGGCGTGAGCGCAGCAGCGGAATGCGGAACCGCTCGCGCACGTGGCGCCACACGATGACGTTGATGGTGCCGTCCTCGTCTTCGAGCGACACGAAGATGGTGCCGTGGGCGGTGCCCGGTTGCTGCCGGACGGTGACGATGCCGCAGGTGCGGGTGCGCCGGCCGCCGGGCAGATCGCGCAGCTGCGCGGACGACAGCATGCGACGTTTCTGCAACAGAGGGCGCAACAACGCCAGCGGGTGACGCCGCAGGCTCAAGCCCAGCGCCGCATGATCGAGCAGGATCTCCTCGCCTTCCGGTGCCGGCGGCAGCAGCAGCATCTGTTCGTGGATCGGCGCATCGGCCAGCAGTTCCGTCGTCGGGTGCAACGCGGCCGCTTCCCACAGCTGCTGCCGGCGATGGCCCGCGAGGCTCATCAGTGCATCGGCTGCAGCCAGCCGCTTCATGTCGCCCACCGTGAGCGCGGCACGGCGCGCCAGATCGGCCGCATTCTCGAACGGTCGTTCGCAACGAGCCGCGGCGATGCGCGTCGCCGTCGCTTTCGACAACCCGGCGATCGTCTCGAGCCCCAGCCGCACTGCCGGCGTCTGCGGCAGATCTTCGAGCGTGGCCTGCACGTCGCTGTGCGAAACGTCGACCGGCCGCACTTCCACGCCATGGCGTTTCGCGTCCTGCACCAGTTGACTGGCCGAATAGAACCCCATCGGCTGGGAGTTGAGCAGCGCCGCGAGGAAAGCCGCGGGTTCATGGCACTTGAGCCACGCACTGACATAGGCGAGCAGCGCGAAACTGTAGGCGTGGCTTTCCGGAAAGCCGTACTCGCCGAAGCCTTCGATCTGGCGGAAGATGGCTTCGGCGAATTCGGGGTCGTAGCCCTTGGCTTTCATGCGGCCCACCAGCTTGTCGTGGAACGGTCCCAGCCCGCCCTTGCGCTTCCACGCCGCCATCGCGCGTCGCAACTGATCCGCTTCGCCGGGCGTGAAGTCGGCCGCGATCATCGCGATCTGCATCACCTGTTCCTGGAAGATCGGGATGCCCAGCGTGCGCGCCAGGGCGGGCTCCAGTTCCTTGCGCAAATCGCGGACGGGCCTGCCCGCGCGCCGGCATTCGAGATAGGGATGCACCATGCCGCCCTGGATGGGGCCGGGCCGCACGATCGCCACTTCGACGACCAGGTCGTAGAACTTCCGCGGCAGCAATCGCGGCAGCATCGATTGCTGGGCCCGGCTTTCGATCTGGAACACGCCCACCGTGTCGGCTGCGCAGATCATGTCGTAGGTCGCGGCGTCTTCCGACGGAATGTCCTGCATGCGCCAGCGGCGCCCGTGACGCCGGCTCATGAACTCGAGCGTGCGCCGGATGGCGGTCAGCATGCCGAGCGCCAGCACGTCGACCTTGAGCAGCCCCAGGGTGTCGAGGTCGTCCTTGTCCCACTGGATGACGGTGCGCTCGGCCATGGCCGCGTTCTCGATGGGCACGATGCGGCTCACCGGTCCGCGCGAGATCACGAAACCGCCGGTGTGCTGGCTGAGATGCCGCGGAAAGAGCAGCAGCTGCAGCACGAGGGAAATCCATTGCTGCTCGCCCCGCCCCTGCGGATCGAGCCCCGCTTCGCGCAAGCGCTCCTCGAGCCCCTGGCGCGAATCCCACCACTGGTGATTCTTCGCGAAACGATCCACGGTCTGCGCATCGAAGCCGAGCACCTTGCCCACGTCGCGGATGGCGCTGCGGATGCGATAGCTGATGACCGTCGCCGTCAGCGCAGTGCGATCGCGGCCGTATTTTCCATAGAGGTACTGCATCACTTCTTCGCGCCGCTCGTGCTCGAAGTCCACGTCGATGTCGGGCGGTTCGTTGCGCTCCTTCGAGAGGAAGCGCTCGAACAGCAGGACCGTCTTCTCCGGGCTCACTTCGGTGATGCCCAGGCAGTAGCACACGGCGGAGTTGGCGGCCGAACCGCGCCCCTGGCAGAGGATCTCCTGGTCGCGGGCGTGGCGCACGATGTCGTGCACGGTGAGAAAGAACCGCTCGTACTGCATCTCGCCGATGAGCTTCAGCTCCTTTTCGAGCTGGTCCCGCACCTTCGTCGAAATGCCATCGGGAAAACGCCGCATCGCCCCTTCGTACGTCAGGCGGCGCAGATGGGATTGCGGCGTCGCCCCGGCCGGCACGACCTCCTCCGGATACTCGTAGCGCAGCTCGTCCAGCGAAAAACTGCAGCGCGCCGCGACGTCGAGGGTGGCTTGCAGCAGCTCGGGCGGATAGAGCCGGCCCAGGCGCAAGCGCGAGCGCAGGTGCCGTTCGGCGTTCGGGTGCAACGCCGTGCCGCACCGGGTGAGCGGTTTGCCGATGCGAATGGCGGTCAGCACGTCCTGCAGCTTTCTGCGGGAGCGCACATGCATGTGCACGTCGCCCGCCGCCACCAACGGCAACCCCGCCCGCTCACCGAGATCGCGCAGGCGTTGCAGCCAGACCTTGTCGTCGACGGCGTGCAGCAGTTCCGCGGCGATCCACAGGCGATCGGCGAAACGCTCTCGCAGCCACTGCCCCTGCGACGACAACGCGGAGGACTCGGCCACGCGATCCGGCACCCACAGCAGCACGCAGCCCTCGAGTTCCACGGGGTCGATGTCCTCGATCCGCAAGCGATAGCTGCCCTTCGGCGACGCCCGGCGCAACCGGGTGATGAACGCGCTGAGGTTGCCGTAGCCTTCGCGATGGCAGGCCAGCACCACCAGACGAAATGGTGGCGCGGCCTCGACCGCGAACTCGGCCCCGATCAACAGCGGCAGCCCTTTCTCCTTGGCTACCCCATGGGCCCGCACCACGCCGGCCAGCGAGCACTCGTCGGTGATGGCCAGTGCGCGATACCCCTGCCTGTGCGCACGTTCAACCAGTTCTCCGGGATGGGAGGCGCCGCGCAGGAAGCTGAAATTGCTGAGGCAGTGCAGCTCGGCATACTCCGGCAGCAGCGAGTTCATGCGAACACCCCGTGCAGGAACCAGTTGTCGCCCTCGCGCAGGATGCGCTCCCGGTAGATCCACAGCAGCCCCGCCTCGGGACTCGAGGCCACGTAGTAGTCGCGGGTCACGTCGCCGATGCCCGCGTGCCCGTCCGATTGCCCGCGACGATCCCACCAGCCGGCCTCGATGCGATGGGGACCGGTCAGGAGTTCCAGCACGCCGCGATACACGGGTTTCTCGTGATGCACGGCGAGCGGCAGCGGCTGCGGCAGGATCCAGGAAGGCTGCGGCAGCACGGGCACGGGCAGCGGCGCGACCGGCGGTTGCGGCATGGTGGCCGGATGCCAGAGCTGCATCGCTTCGAGGCGATGATCGGCCACCAGTTGCGGACGGCGCACCTGTTCCGCACCGAGCCGTGCCGACAGGCGTTCCAGCAATCGATGCAGCGGTTCGCGTTGCTGTACCGCTTCGAGCAGCAGCGACGCACTGCTCGCCGCCAGCGGTTCGGCTTCCGGTGCGCACAGCACGAGATCGCCGACCGGCGCGCGCAGGCCGGTGCGATGCAATCGCTCGTTCAGCAAGCGCGCCAGGTATTCGATGTCGCGGGTCGCTTCCGCCGTGCGGATCGTGAGTTCGCCGCCCGGTTCCACCACGCGAGCGCGTTGCTCGTCGTAACGCCAGCGCAGCGTGAAGTGCCGCACGCCCGCATGCCGCGCCGCCAGCCAACCGGCCATCTGGTCGAGCAGCTGCCGCGCGCCTTGCATCAAGGCCGCCACGGATTCGGTCCGTCCGGGCAGTTCGAGCCGCGCTTCGAAGCTTTCCGGCGCTTCCAGCCAGACGTGGCATTCGGGCTGTTCACCGTAGGCCTGATCGAGCGCGATCAGCACGTCGGGCGCACAGCGCCGGCTCAGCCCGGCACGCGGCAGGCGGCGCACGTCGCCCAGCGTGCGACACCCCAGCTGCGACAGCAACGCGCCCTCCACGGCGATCCGGCTCAGCGTCTGCAGCGGCAAGGCATCCAGAAGCTGCTGCAGCGGTTGTGCGAATCCGTTGCGCACGCCGCCGCGTGCCAGGGCCAGTGCGCCCATCCCCGTCGGCGCCCAGGCGCGAGCTGCGCAGTCGAAGCCGGCGGCCTCCTGCAGGATGCGCCGGCGCAGCGCCGCCTTGCCGCCGAACAGCCGTTCGCTGGCGGCCAGCTCCAGCAGCACCGCGTCTTCGCACAGCGCCACCCGCGGCGTGAACTGCAGCGCCCACCAGCCGATCGCCTGCTGCTGCGAACCACCCTCGGCCCGCAGGAGGGCACCCCCTGGCAGGACCTCAGTGCAGATCGGAGGCGACGACTTGGGAATCAGTGCGAGCCAATGAGCCATGGACGACGACCGGAGCAACCGGTACCGGCCGGACCACGCGGCGCGGCAGAACGCGTTCCAGCGCGGCGGACAGCGCGGCCAGCTCCAGCTCGCTTTCATGCTGGGGACCGCGACGCTTGAGGATGCGCAACCGGATGCCGCCTTCGGTGGCGGGTTGAACGATGAGACGCAGCGGTGCGGGAGAAGCCTCGGTCTGCACCAGCGCCGGACGGAACAGGAACACCGGCCCGCTGTGACGCTGGGCACAGGATTGCAGGCGACGCAGTTGCTCCGGACGGGCTTTCGGCAACCAGGCGAGTACGGCACCACGGACGTTGGCCTTGATCGCCTCTTCCGTGACCCACAGGCGGCGCTCCGCCGCATCGCTCTCGATCCAGACGACGCGCTCGGGCAGCAGACCGTACTGGCGCAGTCCCGGCAGATGCGGTGGCTGCGGCGGCCCGATCAGCAGGACCATGCCGCCCTCCGCGACCACCTTGCGCAACCCCGGCCCCACCGTGCGCCATTCGCTCACGCCCGCGTGGGGCTGCAACAGCTCGGTCAGCGCACCGCAGGGCCAGCCGCCGCCGGGCAATTCGCGATCGAGCCCGGCGTGACCGGAGGGCACGACCGCTCCACCCCGGCCCAGCAGTTCGCTGCCCCGCCACACCGCCGCGGCCAGCTGCCAGGGAAACGCCGCGAGCGCGCTCGATGCTGGTGTTGCAGGCGTGACAGCGGGCGCTTCATCTGCCGGCGTTTGCTCATCCGACAGCGACAGCCGCCCCTGCCCCATCGAAAAGGCATTCATGGCATGCGGAACCGAGGACTGTTTTTAAATACAGTACTCCGATCCCGGCGAGGCTGTCGAGCCCTCCCTGCCGGGCCCGCAGATCCCCCGGGGCCCGGTACATCCGTGAAGCGGGCCTGCCCGAACGTCTACAGCAGCTGGTCGTGCCCGCGCCCCTGCTGGATCGCGGGGACGTAGGTCTCCAGTTCGGCCAGCACCGCAGGATCGGTGAGGTCGAGTGTCCGGCCGCGCTCGGCGGCGAGATAGCTCGCCATCACGAGGCGCTGGATCTCGAGGCCGTATTCCCACGAGAGCATCGCGTCGCGGCCGGCCGAGAAGGCCTGCAGCATGTCGCGGTTCTCGTCGGTGTAACCGTACAGGTCGGCTTCGTTGTACTGCACCGCAAGCAGTCCGCGGCTCGCCGTGGCTTTCTCCAGCGCCGCCTCCTGGTCGGCGATCGCCTGGGCCGCCACGTCGCCGATGAAGATGCTCAAGGACGAGATGAGCGTGTTCACCTCGAAGGCATAGCCGGGGCCCATGCCATCCATGAACAACCGCAGGCCCTGCTTCTCGAACATCCACGAATCGGTGAACTGGGCTTTCACGAGTTGCCCGGTCTCGGGGTTGCGATAGGTGATCATGCCGGTCGCGAAATCTTCCGCCGGTGTCTTCGCGTAGTCGACGCCGCGGGTCTTCAGCAGCTGCTCGCGCCAGTGCGGCTGCCCCCACTTCAGCAGACCCACTTCGGCGGATACCGAGACCGGCTTCAGGAACAGCAGGTCCTTGTCCGGCGGCGTCAGCACGTGGCGACCGACCGCGATGCTGTGACACCCCATGTCGAGCAGCACGCCGCCGCCCTGGCGGGTCGGATCCCAGAACCAGCCTTCGTGAGGGCCGCCGTGCTCCTCGGCCGAGCGCGTCAGCGTGAGCGGCCCCATCGATCGCATCACCGGCAGCAGCTGTTCGCGCTGCGTGCGGATGGCGCGCATGTGGATCTGGTTCTCGAAGTAGGCGGTGCGCAGGTTGGCCGAGCGCGCGAGCTCGACCATCCGGCGTGCCTCCTGCATGTTACGGCCGAGCGGCTTGTCGAGGATCACGCCCTTCAGCGCCGCACCGGCCTGCACCGCGGCGACGATCTGCTCCATCACTTCGATGCGCGCGTAGTTCGGGACGTAGATGGCGATCGCGTCCACGTGGTTCGCGAGGGCGCCGATGGAATCGAAGATGCGCGCTTCGCCGAGGCCGCGCTCGCGGCAGAACGCCGCCAGCGCCTCGCTGCCGCGCCGCCGCGTGAGCCCCGCGATTTCGATGCCGCGCACCTGTTCGATGGCGACCGCCTGGAACCGCGCGATGAAGCCCGCGCCGATGAATCCGATCTTCATGATCCGCCGTTCCGTTTCGTGGGTGTTGTCGGGTCTGGATGCCTGTGGTGATTGTAGGCCAGTCCGCAAGCCGGGCTGCGCCGAGCGCTTCACGACGCATCCGGCATCTCGAAAGGACCATTCGCACTTGGCAAGCGGGGCCGCGGCCTCAGCGGCCGGGGCAGGTCTACCTCACTGCGCCCGGGATGGCGCCCGCGCGGGTTCCTTCCACTCCCACGGCGGGGTCGCGCCGAAGTCGGACCACAACCGCAGTCCCGAATCGCGCGCATCCGATTCGGCCGCGGCGTAGACCTCGCCGTCTTCGGCACTCTGCTCTTCCGGGAATTTGACGTGGCACCACGCGAGCCCCATACGCAACAGTTCGAGGTTCACGTCGCGGCCCTCGTGCATGACCTTGGCGACGAACGGCTCGTGCCGATCGGGCTTGCTCCCGATCAGGTCCACGTCGCGCCCCTTCACCAGATCGGACAATGCAGCCTTGGCCGCTTTGCCGAAGGGCTGTTTCTTGTCCGGCGCGTCGATGCCGCCCAGGCGCACCTTCATGCGTTTCTTGGTCGGCGTGACCACGGTCACGGTGTCGCCATCGGTCACGCTGACCACCCGGGCCCGCAGGCTCTCGGCCTGGGCCATCGGCGCAACGACGCAGCAGACAACGAGCCACAGGACACGCATCGGGGAGAGCCTTGGGCGTTCGTGCAATTCACAAAGTCTACACAGACCGCCGCGGCTCCGGGCAATCACTCGCTGTGCGCTGCATCATCGGCGTCGCGGCGCCGCGTCGAGCGCGGACAGATGTCGCGCAGAACCTGACGCTTTTGAGAGGTTCAGCGTTTGTCGTCCGCGGCGGGGAACAGGTGGAACTGATGCTCCGGAGGCGTTGAACCGGCACCGACGCCGACGCTCTGCAGCGCCTCGCGCAGCGTGTCGACGTGTCCGTTGCCATTGGCGCCGAGCACCTCGGCGTTGCGCAGCTTGCCGAGCACGCGCGCATTGGCTTCGCACAGGATCACCTTCACGCCGCGCTTGCGGAGTTCGGTCAGCACTTCCTCCAGCGTCTGGATGCCGGTGATATCCATGAACGGCACGCGCGACAGGCGCAGGATCAGCGTCTGAGGCAGCGTGTGGGTCTGCAGCAGGGCACGCTCGAAGTTCTCCACCGCGGCGAAGAACATCGGCCCGGCGATCTCGTAGACCAGCACGCCGTGGGGCAACTCGCGCACGCCGATTTCCGTCAGCTCCACCTGAAGCGAACGCGCGTCCACCGGCTTCGTCTCCACCGTTTCCGCCATGCGGCGCAGGAAGTGCAGCACGGCGAGGATCACGCCGACGTTCACGGCCACCACCAGGTCGGCGAACACGGTCAGCAGGAAGGTGATGACGAGGATCACCCGGTCGGCGATCGGTGCGCGGCGCAGGATCAGGGCGAAGTGTTTCACCTCGCTCATGTTCCACGCCACCACGAAGAGGATCGCGGCGAGCGCGGCCAGCGGAATGCTCGACGCGAGCGGTGCCAGGAACAGCAGGATGGCGACCAGGGTGACCGCATGGGTGATGCCGGCCAGGGGCGAAGTCGCTCCGTTGCGGATGTTGGTGGCCGTGCGCGCGATGGCGCCGGTGGCCGCGAACCCTCCGAACAGCGGTGCGGCGATGTTGGCGATGCCCTGCCCGACCAGTTCCTGATTCGAGTCGTGCCTGGTACCGGCCATGCCATCGGCGACCACGGCCGACAGCAGCGATTCGATCGCCCCCAGCATGGCGATGGTGAAGGCCGGCCCCATGAGGGAAATGATCTGCGAGAACGACAGGTCGGGCATGCTGAAGCTCGGCAAGCCGGTGGGAATGCCGCCGAAGGCGCTGCCGATGGTCGCGACGCCGGGGAAATGGAACAGCGCCTGCAGGATGGTCGCGATCACCATGGCGACCAGCGGGCCCGGCGCACGGGACAAAACCTTGACGCGCGGCGTGTAGATGACCAGCAGCAGGCTCAGCACCGCAAGGGCAGCCGTCGGCCAATGGACCTCCGGGAGCACCTGGACGAGATGCCACAGCCGCTCGTGGAAGTGCTCGCCGTCGACCTTCGGCAAGCCGAGGAAATCGCGCCACTGCCCCACGAAGATGATGACGCCGATGCCCGCGGTGAAGCCGACGATGACCGGCGCCGGAATGTACTTGATGACTCCGCCCAGCTTGGCGATGCCCATCAGCGCGAGCATCACGCCGGCCATCAGGGTCGCGACCTGCAACCCGGCTATGCCGTACTTCGCCGTGATGCCGGAGAGGATGGCGATGAACGCACCGGTGGGCCCGGCGATCTGCAGCCGGCTGCCGCCGAGCAACGTGACCAGGCCGCCACCGATGATCGCGGTGTAGATGCCTTGCTCCGGACGCGCTCCGGAGGCGATGGCGAAAGCCATGGACAGCGGCAGCGCCACGACGCCCACGATCGCCCCGGCGATCAGGTTGGGCAGCCAGTGCGCACGCGCGTAGAGGCCGGCGCGCCGAGCCTCCAGCAGGGCGATCACCGGTGCGACCCGCTCAGCGGCATCGACGGCCCTGCCCTGCACGCAACCGTTGCAGGGCGTTCTTCAACTCTGTTGTCATACATCGTCACGATACAACGGGAGAGGTGAGCTGCTGAAGTCGTGACGTTGTCGGCACACAGCGATCGCACCGAACCGTCCGCTAGACGTCGGCGTCGGAGGGTTCCCGGCTTTCCCGCTGCATGGCACTCCACTCGAGGATGAGGCGGTACGCCACCGCGAGCATGGTGGGCCCGATGAACACGCCGATGAAGCCGAACGCCATCACCCCGCCCAGCACGCCGAGCAGCACGAGGATGAACGGCAGGTTCGCCCCTCGGCTGATGAGGTAGGGCTTGATGACGTTGTCGACAGTGCTCACCAGCAGCCCGCCCCAGAGGAGCGTGAAGATCGCCCAGCCGATGCTGCCCTCGAACCAGAGCCAGGCGGCGGCACCGAGCCACACCAGCGGCGGGCCGAACGGCACCACCGACAGGAAGAACGTGAGTGCACCCAGGATCAGCGCGCCCGGTACACCGGCGATCAGGAGGCCGACGGCCTGCAGCACCGCCTGTGCGAACGCGGTTCCGATGATGCCGTAGACGACCCCGCGGATGGTGCCTTCCGCGACGTCGACCAGGCGCAGAGCGCTGGCACCCGCGAGGCGGGTGACGAGCCGCCGGCCGCGCGAAGCGATCGCGTCACCGTCGCGGTACAGGAAGAAGCAGATGAACGTGCTGAGCAGCAACGTGAGCGTGCCTTCGAGCAACGTCTGCCCGACCACCAGCAGCCATGACTTCGTCGTTCCCATGAACGGCTGTACCGCCTGCACGAACGTGCTGCGATCGTGAGCCATCGCGGTCCAGCGCTCCTGGATCGACGGGCCGACGATGGGCAACGATCCGATCCAGGCCGGCGCGTCCGGCAACCCGCGGGCGAGCCAGCTCTTGATCGTCTGTACGAAGACCTCGGCATTGTCGGCAATGCCGATGGCGGCCAGTGCGATCGGCACCAGCAGCGCGAGCGCGATCGCCGTGGTCATGAGGCTGGCGGCGAGCGTCGGCTTGTCGCCGAAGCGGGTGCGAACGCGCAGGTACAGCGGCCAGGTGGTGAACGTGAGGATTGCTGCCCAGAGAATCGCCGAGAAGAACGGCCGCAGTACCAGCACGCAGGCCACGGCGAGTGCCGCCAGCGCGGCGGGCCAGACGTAGCGTTCGATGCGTTCGGGGATCATGGGGGGAGTTTACGCAGTTGGGGGTGCGTTGCCCCCATCCCCGCCTTCCCCCGACGTTGTCGGGGGAAGGGGCGTACAGCTCGTGCAACCGGTTGCGACAAGGAATGTACAGCTCCCTCCCCCGGCTTTGCCGGGGGAGGGTTGGGGTGGGGGCAACGGCGTCAAAAAAAACAAAACCCCCGGCGAGTATGTCCGCCGGGGGTTTTCATGGATGCCTGCTGCTCTAGCGCAATCCCGGATTCGCCGCCTTCGCCGCCCGCAACGCCTCGATGCGATCGTCGAGCGGCGGGTGCGACATGAACAGCGCCTTCAACCCGGCACCGGGACCGCCGGAGATGCCGAACGCTTGCAGCGAGTCGGGCAACGCGGCCGGTTCGTGCGCCTGCTTCAGACGCTGGAGCGCGGCGATCATCTTGTCGCGGCCGGCCAGGGAAGCGCCGCCCGCATCGGCGCGGAACTCGCGACGGCGGCTGAACCACGCCACGATGATGCTGGCGAGGATGCCCAGCAGCACCTGCGCGATCATCGAGGCGACGAAGAAGCCGACGCCGTGGCCGCGGTCGTTCTTGAACACGACCCGGTCGACGAAATAGCCGACGACGCGCGAGATGAAGATCACGAACGTGTTGACCACACCCTGGATGAGCGTGAGGGTCACCATGTCGCCGTTCGCGACGTGGCTCACCTCGTGGCCCAGCACGGCTTCGGCCTCGTCCTTCGACATGCTGCGCAGCAGGCCGGTGCTCACGGCAACCAGCGCATTGTTGCGGCTCATGCCGGTGGCGAAGGCGTTGACGTCGGGCGCATCGTAGATGGCGACTTCGGGCATGCCGATGCCCGCTTGCTGCGCCTGGCGGCGGACGGTGTCCACCAGCCAGCGCTCGGTCGCGTCGCGCGGATCGGTGATGACGTGCGCGCCGGTCGAACGCTTGGCCATCCATTTCGACATGGCGAGCGAAATGAAGGCACCGCCGAAACCGAAGAGCGCCGCGAACACCAGCAGCCCGCCGTAGTTGAGGCCGTTGGCGGTGAGCCAGCGGTCGACGCCGAGCAGGTGCGCTACGATGCCCAGGACGAACACCACGGCGAGGTTGGTAACGAGGAACAGGAACACGCGTTTCACTACGATTTTCCTCCAGATGAAGTTCCGGACCGGCTGTTAGAGGGTCGCACCCGTCGAGGGTTCCGCCGCTGATTCAATCCGCATTCTATGGCTTGTGGACTCTGGCAGCGCCGCTTCGTCGCAATACCCCGCAGTCAAGCCGACGCGCTGCGTTCCATCTCCTCGTGCAGCGCGAGCCAGCTTTCCTCCAGCTCCGCCAGGCGCCCGGCAATGCGCGCCTGATCGAGCAGGCAGGCCTTCAAGGTGTCCTTCCGCTCCGGAGCATATAGGTCGGGGGCCGCCATGCGGGTTTCAAGGTGCTGCTTCTCGCGTTCGAGCTGGGCGATCTGGTTCTCCAGCGCCTTCAGCTTGTTCTCCAGGGGCTTTCGCTGTGCCGCGGCCTGGGCACGGGCTTCGGCTTCGAGGCGGCGCTGCTCGCGCCGATTCGGTGCATCGCGTGCTGGTTCGTCGCTGCGCACCGGCGTGGTGCCTGCCGCCAGCCACTCGCGGTAGTCCTCCAAGTCTCCGTCGAACGCAACCGCGGCACCGTCGGCCACCAGCCAGAACTCGTCCACGGCAGCGCGCAGCAGGCTGCGGTCGTGCGACACCAGTACCAGCGCCCCGGGAAATGCTTGCAGTGCCAGGGTCAACGCCCCGCGCATCTGCAGATCGAGGTGATTGGTCGGTTCGTCGAGCAGGAGCAGATGTGGCTTGCGATACACGATCAACGCAAGCGACAGGCGTGCCTTCTCGCCACCCGACATGGGGCCGACCGGCAGGAGTGCCGCGTCACCGTGGAACCCGAAGCCACCCAGGAAATCGCGCAGATCCTGCTCCCGCGCCCGGCGGTCCAACCGCAGGAAGTGGCCGAGCGGCGTATCGTCTTCGCGCAACTGGTCGATCTGATGCTGCGCGAAGTAACCGATGCGCAGCGCCCTGCCCTCGTGACGAGCGCCCGTGAGCGGCGGCAACGTACCGGCGAGCACCTTCGTCAAGGTCGACTTGCCCGCCCCGTTGCGGCCCAGCAGGCCGATGCGCGAGCCCGGGCGGATGGTGAGCTTGAGCCCGGCCAGCACCACGTGGTCGCCATAGCCAGCCGCGACGTCATCCAGCACCAGCAGCGGATCGGAAGCACCGCCCGGATCGGCGAAGCTGAAATCGAACTCCGAATCGGCCTGGGCGCGCGCCACCAGCTCCATGCGGTCCAGTGCCTTCAGCCGGCTCTGCGCCTGGCGCGCCTTGGTGGCCTTGGCGCGAAAGCGTGCGACGAAGGCCTCGAGCTTTTCGATCTCGCGGATCTGGCGGTCGTGGGTCGCGTTCTGTTGCGCCAGTTGTTCCGCCCGGGTGCGCTCGAAGGCCGTGAAGCCACCCGAATAGAGCTTGAGCGTGCCGTTGTCGAAATGGCAGACCGCGGTGACGACGTTGTCGAGAAACTCGCGGTCGTGCGAGATCACCAGCAACGTGCCCTGGTAACTGGCGAGCCACTGCTCGAGCCAGATCACCGCGTCGAGGTCCAGGTGGTTGGTGGGCTCGTCGAGCAGCAGCAAATCGGAGCGCGACATGAGCGCCCGCGCCAGTTGCAATCGCACGCGCCACCCGCCGGAGAATTCACGCACGGGCCGCGGGTGATCGGCGGTCGCGAAGCCGAGGCCGGCCATCAACGTCGCCGCGCGTGCCGGTGCCGAATGCGCGTCGATCTCGGCCAGGCGCCCGTGCAGTTCGCCCAGGCGCACGCCGTCACCGGCGCTTTCCGCCTGCGCGAGATCGGCTTCGACAGCGCGCAGTTCGGCATCGCCATCGATCACGAACTCCAGCGCGGCCCGCTCGAGCGCCGGCACCTCCTGCTCCACCTGCGCCACGACCCATCGCGGTGGAATCGATACGTCGCCCTCGTCCACGTGCAGCGTGCCGAGCAACAGCTGGAACAGGCTCGACTTGCCGCAACCGTTGCGGCCGATGACGCCGACCTTCTGGCCCGGGTAGACGGCGAGATTCGCGCCTTCGAGCAGGCGGCGGGTGCCGCGCTGGAGAGTGACGCCGCGGAGGCTTATCACCGAAAATACGTCCGAGAAGGCACGAAAGAAGTTGCCCCCCTTGGGGGGGAGAGGCCGCAGGCCTTTCGGGGGGCCGTCATCCTTGCCTTTTGTTTTGACGTTGCCCCCCTTGGGGGGGAGAGGCCGAAGGCCTTTCGGGGGGCCGTCATCCTTGCCTTTTGTTTTGACGTTGCCCCCCTTGGTAGGGAGAGGCCGCAGGCCTGTCGGGGGGCCGTCATCGTTGCCGTCTTATTGAATTCCTTGACTCGCGAGGTACTCTTCGTAGGTACCTCGATAATCGACGATGCCCTCCGGGCGCATGTCGATGATCCGCGTCGCCAGCGACGAGACGAACTCGCGATCGTGGGAAACGAATAGCAGCGTCCCGGTGTAGGACTCCAACGCCGAGTTGAGCGACTCGATGGATTCCATGTCGAGGTGGTTCGTGGGCTCGTCCAGCAGCAGCACGTTGGGCTTCTGCAGCGTCAGCTTGCCGAAGATCATGCGTTGCTCTTCGCCACCGGAGATCACCTTCACCGATTTGCGGGTCTCGTCGCCGGAGAACAGCAGCCGGCCCAGCGTGGCCCGCATGATCTGCTCGTCGTCCTCGGGGCGCTTCCACTGCCCCATCCAGTCGGTGAGGCTCGAATCGTCGGTGAAGTCGGCGCCGTGGTCCTGGGCGCAATACCCAAGGCGCGCCTTCTCGGTCCACTTCACCTTGCCGGCATCGGGCTTGATCCCGCCTTCCAGGCAACGCAGCAGAGTGGTCTTGCCGATGCCGTTGGGCCCGATGATGGCGACCTTGTCGCCGGCGTCGATCGCGAGATTCAAATCCTTGAAGAGCGGCTTGCCGTAGCCCTTGGTGAGGCCCTCCACCTCCACGGCGATGCGATGGAGCTTGTCCTTGAGATCCACCTCGAAGCGGATGTAGGGGTACTGGCGGCTCGACGGCTTGACGTCCTCGACCCGCAGTTTCTCGATCTGGCGCTGGCGCGAGGTAGCCTGGCGCGCCTTCGACTTGTTGGCGGAGAAGCGGCGAACGAACTCCTGCAGTTCGACGATCCGCTCCTTGGTCTTCGCATTGGCCTGCATCTGCCGCTGGCGGGCCAGGGTCGAGGCCTCCATGTAATCGTCGTAGCCGCCGGGGTAGACCTTGAGCGCCCCGTAGTCGAGATCGGCCATGTGCGTGCAGACCGAGTTCAGGAAGTGCCGGTCGTGCGAGATGATGATCATGGTCGAGTTGCGCTCATTGAGCACGTCCTCGAGCCAGCGGATGGTGTTGATGTCGAGGTTGTTCGTGGGCTCGTCCAGAAGCATCACGTCCGGCTCGCCGAACAGCACCTGGGCCAGCAATACCCGCAGCTTCCAGCCGGGCGCCACGGCGCTCATGGGGCCGTCGTGCTGCGCTTCCGGGATGCCCACCCCCAGCAGCAGCGCGCCGGCGCGCGCCTCGGCGTCGTAGCCGCCCATCTCGGCGAACTTCGACTCGAGCTCGGCCGCGTGCATGTAGTCGTCTTCGGTCGAATCGGGGCTGGCGTAGATCGCGTCCTTTTCGGCCCGCTTCTTCCACATCTCCTCGTGCCCCATCATGACCACGTCGAGCACGCGCTGGTCCTCGTAGGCGAACTGGTCCTGGCGCAGCTTGCCCACCCGTTCGTTCGGATCGACCGTGACGGTGCCGGCACTCGCCTCGAGGTCGCCGCCCAGGATCTTCATGAAGGTCGACTTGCCGGACCCGTTGGCTCCGATCAGCCCGTAGCGATTGCCCTCGCCGAACTTGACGGTGACGTTCTCGAACAGGGGCCGGGCCCCGAACTGCATGGTGAGGTTCTGCGTGGTGATCACGGCTGGGGAGCATGGCGCCGCGAGCGTTGTCGGCTCGGCGGGGCTGCTTCGATGGGATGGTGGGAGGGTGTAACGCGGCGCAATGCCGGCGCCATCCGGGGCCGCGATGTTACCGGCCGAGGGGAATAATGCAACTGGGAGAGTTACTGCTGGTGCTGTTGCCCCCATCCCAACCTTCCCCCGGCAGCGCCGGGGGAAGGAGCCGTACACCCCTTCCCCCACCTTTGGTGGGGGAAGGTTGGGATGGGGGCCAGCCGCCGCTAAGACTCGCTCCCCTGCATGCAAGCCTCGTAGATCCGATCCCCCAGCACCTCCAGCGGCGTGTCCTTGCGCCCCGCTTCGTGCTCGAGCCGGATCCGTTCGTACCCCACGTCCAGCGCGCGGTTGACGAAATCGATCTCGAACTGCGTCTCGTCGCCGTGCCAGTGGATCTTGACCTCCGCCCGCGGCGTGCCCTTGCTGAAGTAGTACGCCGCGAGCACCTGCAGCTTGGTTTCGTACGCGCAGCGCTCGGCCCGGTTCATGGAGGTGATGCGGTCGGCGCCGGCAGCCCCGGCAATCAGCGTCAATGCAACGGCAAGGATGATCTGTTTCACGAAATGTCCCTGATGACCAAGGCGACGCGTACGGCTGCTGGTGCGCTGCGGGATCCGACGCTGCCCACCGGGCGCCAGCCATTCGAACCCGCTCGCTCGGGGCACGCATGCCGCATCGCGCAACCGAAAACCGCAGCGTGCCTGAAAAGCCCAGTGCTATTCTGGCTCCGCGGTCAAGTGGCACCCGACTTGCATGCCTTGGCCGTCAAACAACCATAACGACAATAGCCAAGAGCACGGAGGTTCCCATGATAACGACACATCTGCGCCGCGCGGCCCTGGTGACGTTGTTCGCATCGACACCGGTTGCCTGGTCTCACAGTCTGAGCGTCGAGGAGTGCCTGGAAGGCGGCGATTTCATCAAGCACGCTGCGATGTCGCGCGACTACGGCATGACGCGCGAGCAGTTCATCTCGAAGGTCCAGGGCGACATCCTCGCCATCCAGTCCTTCCCGCCCGAGCTGCGCTGGTTCGTGCAGGACCTCGACGACGAAGTGTTGCTCGTCGGTGCGGCCGAGCGCGTCTTCGACGAACCGTCCGAACCCGAAGTGCATCGCGATGCGTTCCTGCAATCGTGCTTCGGCCGGGTGAGTTTCAAACCGCGCACGACACGCTGAAGATCTCGTCGTCATCGTCGCCGCGAATGCGCGCGGCGATGACGCTTCGATGACGAAATCGCGTAGTTGCGAATCGCGCTACGCCAGCATTCATGCGGACCTGCGCGCCCCCATCGGCCGGAATCGCGCGCCGTTGCTGGAGTTGCATCAACGATGCCGCGGAATCCCGCGTCAGTACTGGGTGGAGCGCGTTTTCGGGGGGTGTGTCAAGGCACGAAGCCAGAGTTATCAAACGCCGTGGCAGCTTTTCGGCGGATGCCGCCAGCACTCGCCGAGCACAAGGGCTAAACGATCACATCTTCTTGTTTATTGACACGTTTCCGCACTGCCCGTTTCCTGCGCAATCCAGGAAAAGTCGAGTCACCACAAGCGATTTTTCCGGTTTCCCAAAGGTTACCCACAGGTCTATCCACAGGTTCTGTGGATGGCTGACGTCGCCCTCGGGAGACATCGATCAGCTGATCACGGATCGCAGTCGCACACCGTTACGTAACCGACCCAGTTCCATGTCGTTGCAGTCATCGGATCGTGGTCCGATTCGATGCGCCAATGCTGCGACCCGGTGATCGGACCGAACACGCTGACGCGGCCTGCGGTGCAACCTTTCTCGCACTTCTGCGTGTCTGCACTGCGCGCAACGCGATCGGCGCGCTCCAATCGTACCGGCCAGGCGCGCTCGTAGGCTTGCAGCGCATCGCGCACCGCGTGCTTGCCGATGCCATTGCCGACCACCCATTCGAACGACAGGCGGCTCGCAGGCGGGCAGCGCTGGACCGCGAGCATCAACGGCTCCGGCTGGGGTGCTTCGGCTTTGCGTTTCTTCTTCTTGACCGGCGCTTCGTCGCCGGCCTTCTTGTCCGACTTCTTGCCCATGATCGCTCCTGGCCAACCCTAAGCGCCGCAGAATCTAGTCAGGAGCTTTACGGCTGTCTACCGCGTGTCTTGATGCCTTGCTGCCCGGCGCAGGGACAGCCAGGGCACGATCTAGCCCGTTTTAGCCGTTGGCCTTACAAAAGAGTCAGATCCGCCGCAGGAAGCAGTCGGAGAAAGTCGCGATCGAAAGTCACGAGATGTTCCGATAGCGACTGCGCCGCAGCTGCGATCCACGCATCCGTCACGAGATTTCCCGTCAATCCCAGGGTGAGAACCCGATCCCTGAGTTGCGGCCATTCCTGCCCGCAGAACCCCAACTCCGCGCCAGGTGTCTCCAGAATGATGTCCAGGAAATCGATTGCATCCGCGACGGTGTCGGGTTGGGCAAACACGCGTGGGTTCGTCACCAAGCGCAGGAACGCCGTCATCACCATGGGAAGCAAGGTCAACGTTACCTGCCCCTGTGCGCATTCGCTGCGGGCCTGGGATAACCACCGACGCGCCTGGCCGTGATGCGTGTGATCCGCCCGGAATGCGGCGACCAGTACGTTGACGTCCGGAGTCAAGCGTCAGCTGCGTCGAGCATGGATCGGTTCGTCGTGCCGTCGATGCCGCGAACCAGGCCGCCATCCCTTGGCGAAACGGGCAAAGCCTTCAACTCGCTGACCGGGCGCGAACGCTTGCCCCGCAGCCGCAACGCCAATCCCTCCTCGATCATCCTGGTGAGGGTCGTGCGCTCCTTCGCCGCCAGCGCCTTCGCGCGCGCGAGCAACTCATCGCTGATATCCAACGTCGTCTTCATGGCGAAAATCGTACAGAAATCTGTATCGCACGACAAGTCAACGACCGGGCGTTCCGTCCAATCGCCACTCGCCAACTCGGGAACTTGGCAAGCGAATGCACCAACCCTGTTGCCTTAGAGTTGATTGCCTCGAAGTGCGGCAACCTCCGCCTGCAACCGCTCGGGAGTGGCTACCGCAGGCATCACCGCGGCGCCCACGGCCAAACGAATGCGGCCGAACAACCGGTGCGGCCACAACCGCGCGATGCCCTGGTAGCGCCGGCTGAATGCGCTGCCCCAGAGCCCCGACAAGGCCATGGGCACTACCGGCACCGGGTTGCGTTCGAGAATGCGCGTGATGCCCGGCCGGAACGGTTGCAGTTCGCCGGTGCGCGTGATCGCACCTTCCGGAAAGATCGCGATCAGTTCGCCCGCCGACAGCGCGGCAGCCACCTCGTCGAACGCGCGTTCGAGCATGGCCGGATCCTCCTTCGCCGAGGCGATAGGGATCGCACGGCCCTCGCGGAACACGAAGGAAAGGATCGGCGTGCGAAAGATACGATGGTCCATCACGAAGCGCATCGGTCGCCGGCAGGCTCCCATGAGGATCACAGCATCCGCGAAGCTCACGTGATTGCACACGACCACCGCGGCGCCCTCCTCCGGCACGTTCTCCAGGCCGCGCTCGCGCAGTCGATAGACCGAATGGATCAGGAGCCACGCGATGAAGCGCAACAGGAACTCCGGCACCAGCCGGTAGATGTAGAGCGCCACGGCGGCGTTGACGAGGCCGGCCACGAGGATGATCTGCGGGATCGACAGACCCGCCTCGATGAATACGACCGCCGCGATCGCAGCCGCCACCATGAAGACGGCGTTGAGGATGTTGTTGCCCGCGATGATCCGCGACCGGTGGTGCGGCTCGCTGCGCGACTGGATCAGTGCGTACAGCGGCACGATGTAGAAGCCGCCGAACATCCCGAGCAGGAACAGGTCGGCCAGGACGCGCCAGGCCCCCGGCGTGACCACGTACGCTGCGACCGACAGGTTCGATCCGGCAGCCACCGACGGGCACGCGAAGAAGAGGTCGATCGCGAAGAGCGTGAGTCCGATCGAACCGAAAGGCACGAGCCCGATCTCCACCTTGTGCCCGGAAAGCCGTTCGCACCCGAGCGCCCCCGTTGCCACGCCGACCGAGAACACCGCAAGGAGCAGCGTGACGACGTACTCGCCGCCGCCCAGAACGTCCTTGCCCAGGGTCGGAAACTGCGTGAGCAGCAATGCGCCGTAGCCCCAGAACCACGACACGCCGAGAATGGACTGAAACACCGTGCGATTGCCGCGCGTGAACGCGATGTTGCGCCACGTCTCGGTCAACGGATTCCAGTTGATCCGCAGACCGGGATCTGCCGCCGGAGCCTGGGGAATCGCGCGGCTCGCCAGCCAGCCGAGAACTGCGACGCCGATGACCGTGGCCGACACGGTCGCCGTGCTGGCACTCACCAGCAGGCCCGCCAGGATCGTTCCGAGCAGGATGGCGACGAACGTGCCCATCTCCACCAGCCCGTTGCCGCCGACCAATTCATCCTCGCGCAGGTGCTGGGGCAGGATCGCGTACTTCACCGGCCCGAACAGCGTGGAGTGCACGCCCATCAGGAACAGGGCCGCGAGCAGCAGCGCCAGCGAGTTGACTGCGAATCCGATGGCCGCCACCACCATGATCGCGATCTCGAGCACCTTCACGAACCGGATGAGGCGCGACTTCTCGAACTTGTCGGCGATCTGCCCGGCGGTGGCCGAGAACAGGAAGAACGGCAGGACGAAGAGTGCCGCACAGACGTTGACCAGTGTCGCGCTCGACCACGTCGACAAGCTGGCCGCGCGGAACGTGATGACCAGCACCAGCGCGTTCTTGTAGACGTTGTCGTTGAACGCGCCCAGGAGCTGGGTCAGGAAGAACGGCAGGAAGCGCCGCTCGCGCAGGAGGCCGAATTGGCTGTGGGGCGGTGGGGCTGGCACCGGGGACTCGCGCTGTAGGACGCACGGAGTTTACCCGGTCGGTACGCAGTATCGCTCAGCAGCAAGCGCCAAGACGGCGCTTGGGCTGGGTGCCATGCAGAAGCAAGGAACTCCAGAGACCGAAAAAGGACAAGGCGCGCCCCACGGCGCGCCTTGTCGAGATTCCCTGCCCTTGGTTGGGCCGGGATCAGAAGCGGGCAGGCGCCTTCAGGCGCCTTTGCGCATGCGACGACGCATGACCCCGCCCAACAGGAGCAGGCCCACACCCATCATCGCGTACTCCGAAGGCTCGGGCACCGGTGCCGCGGC
>JAIEQG010000159.1 GCA_019747905.1 Burkholderiales bacterium | reverse complement strand
CCGAAATCAAGATCGGCCAGACCATGCCCTACAGCGGTCCCGCGTCCGCTTACGGCACCATCGGCAAGGCGCAGGCGGCGTACTTCCAGTGGATCAACGATCAAGGCGGCGTCAACGGTCGCAAGATCAACTTCATCTCGCTGGACGACGGCTACAACCCGGCCAAGACGGTCGAGCAGACCCGCAAGCTGGTGGAACAGGACGAAGTGCTGTTGCTCTTCCAGAGCCTCGGCACGCCGACCAATTCGGCGATCCACAAGTACGTGAACGCGAAGAAGGTGCCGCATATCCTGCTCGCGACGGGCGCGACGAAGTGGAGCGACCCGAAGAACTTCCCCTGGACCATGGGCTTCAACCCGACCTACCAGGCGGAAGGGCGCATCTACGCGCAGTACCTCCTCAAGAACTATCCGAACGCCAAGCTGGCACTCCTGTACCAGAACGACGATTTCGGCAAGGACTACGTCGTCGGCCTCAAGAGCATGCTGGGCGACAAGGCGGCCTCGATGATCGTGAAGGAAGCCTCGTACGAGGTGACGGACCCGACGATCGACTCGCAGATCGTCGGGCTCAAGGCGAGCGGCGCCGATACGCTGCTCACCTTCGCTACACCCAAGTTCGCGGCCCAGACCATCCGCAAGGTGGCGGAGATCGGGTGGAAGCCGATGCATATTCTGACCAACGTGTCGGCGTCGGTCGGGGCGGTCCTGACACCCGCGGGCCTCGACAAGGCCAAGGACATCGTGACGGCTGCCTACCTCGCCGACCCGACCGAACCGGAGATCCGGAATGAAGCCGCGTTCAAGGTGTGGGAGAACTGGATGAAGAAGTACCTCCCCGCCGGCGATACGAACGATCAGCTGAACCTGTACGGCTATGCGAGCGCAGCGGCCATGGTCCACGTTCTCAAGGCGTGCGGCGACGACCTGACACGCGAGAACGTGATGAAGGTGGCCGCGAACCTGAAGGACGTCGAGATTCCGATGCTGTTGCCCGGAATCCGGCTCAACACCAGTGCGACCGACTTCGGTCCCATAGGGGAAATGCGGTTGGCGAAATTCGACGGTACCCGCTGGGTGCTGTTCGGGGACTTGCTGAGCGGCAGATAGTGACGACAACATCAAGGGGTATGGCATGAACGGAAAGTTTCTCGAAGGCCGGGTGGCCGTCATTACCGGTGGCAGCCGGGGTATCGGCCGAGCGACGGCGCTCGCGCTGGCAGGAGCCGGCGCGCGAATCGCGCTGGTGGGGCGCGACCAGGCGAAGCTCGCCGAGAGCCTCGAACTCGTCAGGAAAGCCGGGGCCGACGCCGCGACCTTCGTGTGCGACGTCAAGGACGAAGCTCAGGTGAAGCAATGTGCGGCCGACGTGGCCAAGCGTTTCGGTGCGGTGCACATCCTCGTCAACAATGCCGGCACCGCGATCCGCAAGAACGTGATCGATTTCACGTTCGACGAATGGCGCAACCTGACCGACACCAACATCACCGGTCTGTGGCTGTGCTGCAAGTACTTCGTGCCGCACATGAAGGGCAGGGGATACGGCCGCATCATCAACCTGACCTCGATCATGGCGCACATCTCCAGCACCGGGCGTGGCGTGTACTCCGCGACCAAGCACGCCGTGGCTGGCCTGACCAAGGCGCTCGCGCTGGAACTGATCGACGACAAGATCACTTGCGTGGCGATCAGCCCCGGTTTCATCGCGACCGACCTCACCGCGCCGTTGCGGGCGAACGCCGAGAAGAACGCGGAGCTGATGGCGCAGACACCCATGCACCGCTGGGGCACGCCGGAAGAGATCGCATCGCTCGCGCTCTACATCTGCTCGGATGCTGCCTCGTTCATGACAGGCAACGACGTGCTGATGGATGGGGGGTGGTGCGCGCAGTAGGCGCAGGCTTCAGGAGAAGAGGCGCGGGTCGAGCGCGAAGGCCTCGGGCGCCTGCAGGAGCAGGCTCCGAAAGCGGGGATGCGCCGGATTGAGGAGGACGTTGAACTCCGCCGGCACGACGATCGAAGGCACCTGAAGCCCCACGGACGACTCGTCGTCCAGCCAGGCATCGCCGAAGCGTCGTGCCGCGGGGCTCCAGGGCAGGGCGTCCCAACCGGCCGGTGGGGTCGTGGCGGCTCGAATCAGCCGGTCAGGAATCTCGATCGGAACGAAGACCAGATCCTGCGGCACCGACGACGTCGTGGTGTGGACGAGCATCTCCAGCACTGCGAGGCTGCGATGCGAGGATGCATAGGCCATACGGCGGCCCGGCGAATTCCAGCGACCGCCGACCAGGGCGGCACCACGGCCCGACAACGGATCGACGGCGTGGGTCGCCCTCGTGAGGCGCCACGCCCGCATCAGGCGAAATCTCCGTAGTCGATTCGGGTCAGTTCGTCCGTGACGGCTTTCGTGCCTGCGTCGGAATCGAGCAGAGCGAGCGGTGCCTGCTGCCACAGCAGCGGATGCGGCGACCGCAGCCAATGCGCCGCCTTGTCTTCCGATGCGAAGACGCGAGTGGCGTCATCGAGGACGCGTGCGATCCGGAAGAGCCGATCGGCCTCGGCAGCCTTCAGGGTCCGCTCCTGCTTGCGGCGGGCAGCGGTGCGAGGCGCAACACCCATGACTTCCAGGACCGTCTCGGGTTCGACAGCGAGTTTGCGCGCGATTTCCTCGACGGCGTCGTAGGGCACCTGTCCATCACTGAAGTCAGCCAGCGTGTCTTCAGCGACGGCAGTCGCGGACGAACGCGCGGCGCGATAGCGAGCCTTGGGCTCCATCGCCGCGAGACCCAGGCGGGTGAGCGTGGAGACGCGCACTTTCATGCAGGACAGGGTAATGCCGTATGGCAGTGAAATCAAGCCATTCGGCATTCGCGGTCGCCGCAGATCATCGGTGCCCTATCCGTAAGTGACACGGTTGTAGCCTGTCCTCGCGCCCTGAGGAACCGCAGAGTTCCCCGTCGCCCGCGGCACCGCGGCGGTTGGAAGCGCCCATCGTCGTTCAACCCGATTCAAGGAGGATGCAACATGAAGCGCGCGTTCGGATGGGTTGGAGTCGCTGTTGCAGTGGCGGTCGTGACGCCGGCCTGGGCCGGCAAGGTGAACATGCCGAAGGAGGGATCGTTCGAGTTCGACTTCTGCGCAACCGGCGTGGGAGAAGGTTTCGCGTCAGGCGACAAGGTTACGGTCAGTCACTACCGTAACGTCGCCAACATCCGGACCGAGCCGGCGGGAAAGCCCTTCGACCGCACTGGCGCCACGTGCCTGGGAACCTTCGCCAATCTCAACGGCAAGATGCAGGACTTCGGCGTCTGCGAAGCCACCGACCAGGATGGCGACAAGTGGTATCTGGAGTACCACGGGAATCCGGACGGTGCGGGCGGTACCTACACGGCACCCCATGGGACCGGGAAGTACGAAGGCATGTCGCTCAAGGGCCAATACGTACTCGAGTTCTGGCCGTCGGCCCTCAAGGACGGGTTCCAGGGGTGCTTCCACAACAAGGGCACCTACAAGCTGAAGTGATCGTGAGCGCCCGGCTCGATGCGATCGCGTGCCGTTGCGCCGCCGCTGTGCCGGTGCCGCGCAACGGACGCATCCCCGATCGTCGATGGACTGCGAGGCCTGACGGCCTCGCATTCGTCTACCCGTGTTCGCGTATCAGCGTATTGAGCAGCTTCTTCAACTGGTCCGCACGGCGATCGCCGATGCTGTCGAACAGCGATTCCTGATAGCTTTCGACGCGTTCCCGCAGGCGCGCGACGAACTCCAGGCCCTCGTCGGTGATGAATACGAGCACCCGGCGGCTGTCGGCGTCGTCGGCGGCGCGATGCGCCCATCCACGGCTCACCATGCGGTCCATCATCTTGGTGAGGGCGGGGTGATTCATCAGGACCAGTTGTGCCAGCTCACCCATCGAGCGGCCCTGTTCGTCCGACAGCACCTCGAGGATGCGCCAGTGTTCCACCTGCGCGCCTTCAGCCGCGAGCGATCGCTCCAGCGCACCGCTCACCACGCGATTGGCCTGGGCGAGCAGGTAGGTGAGCGACGCTGTGATCGGTGGTTGTTCCACGCTGAATGGCGGGCGCAGGTCTTGTCTGGGATCCTGGAAGTTAGCCTATCATGCTCACTCGTCGATTTCACGTCCGGCTCGTGCGGCCATGCGCTGCCCCGCCCGGACCGGTATCCCTCGGGCACTCATGATCGGACAGTTGGCATGGTCTGGCGGCGGACAACGCGGCCGACCGAAGGCAGGGTTTGCGCCAGGGTGGCCTTGGCAGGGTCCCGCGGCGGACGCGCAGCCGCCCATCAATGTCGGCTTGCTGGTCCCTACCAGCGGAGCGGCGGGCATCTGGGGTCCTTCGTGCATCGCCTGCGCCCGGCTGGCGGCCGACGAGTTGAATGCACAAGGTGGAGTCCGCGGTCGCGAGCTTCGGCTGCAGGTCGTCGATGGCGCCAGTGAAAACGTCGGACTGACCGCCCAGGTCGGCGAGTTGCTGCACGCCGGCGAGATCGATGCCGTGGTCGGCATGCACATTTCCAGTGTCCGCAACGCGCTGGCTCCGGTGCTCGGTGGCGAGATCCCGTATGTCTACACGCCGTTGTATGAGGGCGGTGAGCGTCATCCGGGCGTGTTCACCCTGGGCGAGACTCCCGGCAACCAGCTGGTGCCGGCACTGGCCGCGTTGAGCGAGAGCCGCGCGCCCCGGCGCTGGGCCCTCGTCGGCAACGACTACGTCTGGCCGCGCGAATCGCATCGATGGGCCCGCGGCGTACTGGGGCGTCTTGGTTGCGAGGTGGTGCACGAAGCGTTGATGCCTCTCGGGTGCGATGATTTCGAGGCCGAGGTCGCGGCGCTCGGAGCCAGCGGCGCAGAGGCAGTCCTGTTGTCGCTGATCGGACAGGATGCCGTCGCGTTCAACCGCGCCTTTGCGGCGCAAGGATTGAGCGGTGCCATCCGCCGCCTGTCGTGCGCGATCGAAGAGAACGAACTGCTCGCGATCGGCGCGGACTGCACCGAGGAGCTTTACGTGGCGGGATCCTATTTCGCGAGCCTGCCCACCGATGCCAACCTCGCCTTCCGCGAGCGCTATCACGCCACCTGCGGCCCGCGCGCGCCGACGCTGAACGCGCTCGGCCAGTCCACCTACGAGGGAATGCACTTTCTCGGGGCGATGCTCGTGCGCGGCGCGCATCCCATGGCCCCGGGCGAGACGCTGCGCTACCGCAGTGCGCGCGATGCCGTGTGGCGCGGCAACGACCAGCCGAGCTGCCCGGTGTATCTGGCGCGGGCGGATGGCCATGCGCTCAGGGTGACGCGCACGCTGAGTACCGTCGACCACTAGACTAGAACCGTTCCACCATGACCACGACTCTCGCCACCGACCTGCACTACCTCGAACTCACCGAAGTCGCGCATCTCATCCAGACGCGCAAGGTTTCGCCCGTCGAAGTGACCGAGGCAATGCTCGATCGCATCGCCGCCGTGGATGGTCGCCTGCATTCCTACGCGCTGGTGACGCCCGAACTCGCGATGGAGCAGGCACGGCGCGCCGAGGACGAGATCGCCAAGCGGCGCTATCGCGGCGCACTGCACGGCGTGCCGGTGGCGCTCAAGGACCTCTGCTACACGAAGGGCATACCGACGGCGGCAGGCATGCCGATTCATCGCAACTTCCGTCCGACGTTCGACGGCACGGTGGTGAAGCGACTGTACGACGCGGGTGCGGTCTGCCTCGGCAAGCTGCAGCTCACCGAAGGGGCGTTCGCGGAACACCATCCGGATGTCACCGTGCCGGTGAACCCGTGGCATCCGGATCATTGGTCGGGCGCGTCGTCGAGCGGTTCCGGCGTGGCGACGGCCGCCGGGTTGTGTTTCGGCTCCATCGGCTCCGATACCGGCGGCTCGATCCGCTTCCCGTCCACGGCGAACGGTGTCACCGGGCTCAAGCCCACCTGGGGGCGAGTCTCCCGCTACGGTGCATTCGAACTCGCCGCGTCGCTCGATCACCTCGGCCCCATGTGCCGCTCGGCATCCGATTGCGGGATCATGCTCGGCGCCATCGCGGGCGCCGACCCGAACGATCCGACGGCCACCCAGAAGCCGGTGCCGGACTATCTCGCCGGCGATGACCGGAGCTTGAGCGGCGTGCGTGTCGGCGTCGACGAGCGCTACATCGGCGAGGGCGTGGAGCCGGTGATGCTGCGTTCGACCCAGGAAGCCATCCGCGTCCTGACCGGGCTGGGTGCGCAGATCGTGCAGGTTCGCTTTCCGGACACGGATCAGATCCTGCGCGACTGGCTGCCCCATTGCGCGGTGGAAACGGCCGTGGCGCACGAGGCAACGTTCCCCTCGCGGCGTTCCGAGTATGGCCCGGGGTTGGCGGGCCTCATCGATCTTGCGCGCGGCGTTAGTGCAGCGGCCTATCAGAAGATCCTGCTTCGTCGCCGCGACTTCGCGGGGCGCGTGGCCGCGGTATTCCAGTCGGTCGACCTGCTCGCGATTCCCGGCCAGTTCATCGCTTCACCGACCATCGCTCAGATGGCCACACTGGCCCACGACCCGAACGCATTCGTGGCGCTGACGCGCTTCACCTCGCCGTTCGACATGACCGGCAGCCCGGCCATCACCCTCACTTCCGGCTTCACGCCGAAGAACACGCCGGTCTCGTTCCAGCTCGTGTCGCGCCACTGGGATGAAGCGTTGCTGGTGCGTGCGGGTCGTGCCTATCAGCGCGAAACCACCTGGCACCGCCAGCGGCCGAAGGTCTGATCAGGCAGCCGCGACGGCGACGCGCCCGACGACCTGCAAGCAGCCGTCGGGGTCGAGGGTCGCGAGATCGCCGGTGCGGAGCCAGCCGGCAGGATCGATGGTCGACCGGGTCGCTTCCGGGTCTTTCCAGTAGAAGCTCATCGTGAGGTAGCCACGGACGCATAGTTCGCCACGTTGGCCGACCGGGACGATGCGGCCGAGTTCGTCCACGACCTTTGCTTCCACGTGAGGCAGCACGTGGCCGATCGCTTCGGCACGCCGTGAGGACGGATCGCCGGTCGAGGACTGGAACGCAAGCGGGCTCGATTCGCTCTTCCCGTAGCCGACGGTCAGACCGGGCAAGTGGAGTTCGCTGGCGATGCGACGGAACGTCTCCGGGTTGAGCGGTCCGCCCGCGACGATCCCGCCGTGCAGGTGCGTGAGATCGGTGGACCGCAGGGTTGGCTGGTCGAGGAGGGCCGTCGACATCGATGGGGTCGCATGCAATGCCGTGCAGCGTTGGCTGCCGATGGCAGCCAGAGTCCTCGCCGGATCGAAGCCTGGTCCCGGAAAGACCATCGTCGCTCCCGATGCGACGCCGGCGAGCAATCCGGGACCGAGCCCGAACCAGTGATGGAGCGCACCTGCGATGCAGAATCGGTCTCCGGCGGACAGCCCCATCGCCGCCGCAGCGAACGTCGCGTTGTTGGCAAGGCTGCGATGGGTGAGTGCCGCGCCGCGCGACCGGGCAGCGGGACCGCTGGTGAACTGGATGACGGCCACGTCGTCGGGATCGAGCGAGGCGCTTACGCTCGCGACCCGGGACCACTGCGCCGGCCCGGCGAGACGGCGCAGTGCCTTGAACGTCATCGTGCCGGGTGGTGTCGCACCTTCGCCCAGCAGCACGACATGGCGCAGGCGCGGCACGCGTTCGGCGTGGAGCCTGCCACCAGGCGCAGGCCGATCGATCTCCGGTACCCGTTCGCGCAGAGTTGCCACGTTGTCGCGGTTGCCGGCATAGCGTGACAGAACGAGCGCACGACAACCGGCGACGTTCAGCGCATGGGCGAGTTCGTCTTCGCTCCACGCAGGGTTGCACGGCACGACGATCGCGCCGACGCGCACGGCGCCGAAGAACGTGCCGAGCCACTCCTCGCACGTGGGCGCCCAAAGTCCTACGCGATCGCCGCGCCCGAGTCCCAGCGCCAGCAGTCCTGCAGCGACTTCGTCCGCACGCGTACGCATGTCGTACCACGACCAGCGCCGGCCGGTGGCGGCGAAGTACGCGGCTTCGTGACCACCATGTCGCTCGACCGCTTCGTCGAGCAGCGCGGGCAGCGTGATGAAGCGCAGCGGAACATCGGTGGCGCCGGCCACGTACGACAGGCCGCGTTGCGGCCGCCCGGCCGTGTCGGTCGCGGCGCGCAGCCATGCGGAGCGGAAGGGGTTGGTGGTCACGAACGTATTGCCCCCACCCTGACCCTCCCCCACCTCCGGTGGGGGAGGGGACGTACACCTCTGAGGCAAAGCGACCATCGGCACTCCTTCCCCCGCCGCAGGCGGGGGAAGGCTGGGATGGGGGCAACAGTACTCATCACATGTTCCGCCAATCCCCCAACTGCTCGAAAGCGTGCGCAGCGCGGTAGATCGTCGATTCGTTGTAGTGCCTTGCGATCAGCATCAGGCCGATCGGCAGGCCTTGGCTCATGCCGCAGGGGATGCTCATGGCCGGATGCCCGGTGACGTCGAACGGGCAGGTGTTGTTGACCATGCCGAGTCCGCTCTGGATATACAGCGACAGCGGCGCGTTGGTGGGCGGAATCGGCATCGCCTTCATCGGCAGCGTCGGCATGAGCAGCAGGTCGAAGCGGCCGAAGGCGTCGTCGTAGGCCTTCGTCAGTAGCCGCCCGAGGTTCTGGGCCTTCGCATAGAAATGACCCCGATACTGCTTCATGAAGTACTCGCCCACCATCATGGAGAGCTTCAAGGTCTGCGAGAGCTCGTTGGCCCGCGCGCGCCAATTGGCGTGGGCATCGAGCAGGCTCGTGGTGTAGAGGCCTTTCCAGTTGAAGCCCATGCCGTTGCCGTTCATCATCTGCGCCTGCAGCCCTTCGAGGGCGATCGGCGTCCAGATCGCCGGTCCGTCGAGGTGCATCGGGATCGAGACTTCCTCCACGGTGGCTCCGAGCGCGCGACAGCGATCGGCAGCGGCGCGCACTTTCTGGTCCACGTCGCTTTCGCTCTCGGGCCGGTTGAAGCCTTCGGTGACGATGCCGATGCGCAGTCCCGAGACGCCGCGACCGAGCGCGGTGGTGTACTTGTCCACGCGCACGTCGTACTGACGCGGATCGAGGCCATCGGGCCCGGCGAGCACTTCGAGAACCAGCGCGTTGTCGGCAACCGTAGTGGTCATCGGCCCGGTGTGATCGATCGTCGCTTCGATCGGCATGACCCCGGTATAGGGCACGAGGCCGTGCGTCGGTTTCATCCCGTAGCAGCCGGACCACCCGGCCGGCATGCGGATGGAACCGCCCTGGTCACCGCCGATCGCGATCTCCACCTCGCCGGCACCGACCAGCGCACCCGAACCGCTCGACGATCCGCCGGCCATGTAACCGTACTTGAACGGGTTGTGCACCGGGCCGGCTGCACACGTGTGGCTGCCGCCCGAAAGGCAGAAGTATTCGCAGTGCGCCTTGCCGACGATGGTGGCACCGGCATCGAGCAGGCGCGTGACCACGGTGGCGTCGACGTCGGGCACGTAGCCTTCGAGAGTCGAGGCGCCGTTCATCATCGGCACGCCGGCGAGGCACACGTTGTCCTTCAGCACCACACGTTTGCCCGACAGCGGGCCGTAGGGCGCGCCGCGCACTTCGCTCTTTACCGCCCAGGCGTTCATCGGGTTCTCCGCCGCGCCGGGTCGATAGCCGGGGGTGCGCGGATAGCGCACCGCGGGCAGGTTGTCCGGCAGCTGTGCGATGCGGTCGTAGGCCTGCATCGCGCCTTCCATGACCTCCATGTATTCCGTCACTTCGCGATCCGACATGCTCATGTGGAGCGAGGCGACGACCTCCTTCATCTGCGCGAGGGTGGGACGTTTGACGGTTGCCATGGTGACCCCTGACGAATGAATGGCGGGTGCCGTCGCCGCTGGTGGCGGACGGGTCGGACCCGATGACTGTGGAAGCGGGCGAACGTCGACACGCGGCGTGTCGGTGCGAGCAGGCGCCGCTGCGGGACGCTGCGGCATCGAAGGTGCGCGAGCCGGAGCGAGCGCGGCGCGTGCTGTGCCGCGCGTGATGCGTGCCGCCCCTAGCCCCAAGACCGTGGCGAGTTCGCCGCCGACCAGCTTGTCGGTGTCGAGCACCCGCTCGATGCGCCCCTTCTCGAGCACGGCGATGCGATTCGCGACGTCGAGCACCAGATCGAGGTTCTGCTCCACCACGATCATCGTGAGCCCGGCGTCGCGCCGGAGGGTCGACAGCGTCTGTCCGATTTCCTGCACGATGGAAGGCTGGATGCCTTCGGACGGTTCATCGAGCAGCAGCATCCACGGACTCGCCATCAGCGCGCGGGCGAGTGCGAGCAATTGCTGTTCGCCACCCGACAGGCTGCCGCCGCGCCGATCGAGCAACTGCGTGAGGCGTGGAAATAGTGCCAGCACGCGATCGAGCGACTCCTGCTCGGTCTCCTCCGTCTCGCGGCTCCATGCGAGGCGCAGATTGTCGAGCGCGGTGAGCGCAGGCAGGATGCCGCGGCCCTGCGGCACGTAGGCGATGCCGAGGCGGCTGCGGGCATGGGCCGGTTCGCGCGTGATGTCGACGCCGTCCAGCGTGATCACGCCCGAGGTGACCGGCAACAGCCCCATCAGCGCCTTCAGCAGGGTGGTCTTGCCCATGCCGTTGTGGCCGACGATGCCCAGGGCGTCACCGGCCGCGAGCGCGAGCGACACGCCGTGCAGCACCGGGACGTGGCCGTAGCCGGCGCGCACGTCGTTCACTTCGAAGACGACGGTGGTTTCGGTTTCGGGGATCGCCTGAGATTCGGTGATCACGGTGCTCACGCTGGCCCCCATCCCAACCTTCCCCCGGCAAAGCCGGGGGAAGGGGTGTAGGTCTTCATCCTCGGCGCGGCCGGGGAAAGGGTGTAGGTCTTCATCCTCGGCGCGGCCGGGGAAGGGGTGTACGTCCCCTCCCCCAGCTTTGCTGGGGGAGGGTTAGGGTGGGGGCAGCGCCGGTTCATGCCCTGTTCCCTATGTAGACCTCACGCACCCGCGCGTCGGCTAGCACGTCGTCCACGTGTCCTTCGGTCAGCACCGCGCCCTGGTAGAACACGGTGATGTCCGCTCCCAGCATGCGCACGAACTCCATGTCGTGGTCGACCACGATCACGGAGGCGGTCTTGTTGATCTGGCCGATGAGGTTGACCAGGCGTTCCACTTCCGCACCCGTGATGCCGGCGGCTGGTTCGTCGAGCAGCACCAGCCAGGGCTCCTGCGCCAGAACGATGCCGATCTCCACCATCTGCCGCTGGCCGTGGGCCAGTTCGCCCACCGTGCGCCGGGCGATGTCGCCGAGGCCCACTTCGTCGACTACGCGCTGGACTTCGGATCCGCATCGGTCCCAGCCGTGGGTGCGGCGCGCGGCGAGCCACAGGTTCTCCATCACGGTGAGCCCGTTCATCACCGACGGCACCTGGGTCTTGATGCCGACACCCATGCGGACGATGTGGTGCGGCCGGAGGCCGCCGACGTCGTTGCCGCGGATCAGGATGCGTCCGCTGCCGTGATCGAGGGGATACTGACCGGTGAGGCATTTGAAGAACGTGCTCTTGCCGGCGCCGTTCGGGCCGATCAGGCAGCGCAATTCACGCTCGCCGAGGCGGAAGTTCACGCGATCCACCGCTGTGACCCCACCGAAGCGCTTGGTGAGTTCGATGGTTTCGACGACGGCTTCGCTCACGATGTCCGTCCCGGAGCGGGTGCCGCGACCCGGCGTCGCGCTCGCACATGCACCGCACGCTGCGTGCGGATGCGAGTGCGCTTGCCGAACCAGCCTTGCAGCGCGGGCACGACGCCGCGTGGAATTGCGAGCACCACAACCACGAGAATGAAGCCGAGGATGAGCGAATTGTCGATGACGGTCTGTTCGCTCAGCAGCAGCTTGAGCATGCCCAGGACGATGGCACCGAGGATCGGTCCGACCAGCGTCCCGAGGCCGCCGACGATCACCCAGATGATGACTTCCGCGGCCGAGCGCAGGCTGAACACGCTGGGAGTCACGATTTCCGCCCAGTTGGCGAACAGGCAGCCGGCGAGCCCGGCCATGGCGGCGCTGATCGAAAAGATTGCGGTCTTGTATGCCGGGACGCTGTAGCCCAGCAGTTCGCACCGCGCTTCGTTCTCGCGGATGCCCACCAGCACGCGGCCGAAGGAACGCGCGAGGAGCCAGCGGCTGATGAGGTAGCACCCGAGCAGTGCAACTGCGGCAACGTAGTACATGGGCACGCCGAAGAGCGAAACGTCGGGCAGCCCCGGCACGTTGAGGACCGCGAAACCGGGAATCCCGTTGAAGCCGCCGAGACGGGCATCGCCGATGGCGTATTGGTCGCCGGCGGTGGCGCTCATGAACTTGAACAGTATGAGACTCACCACCAGCGTGATGACGCCCATGTAGACGTCGCTGATGCGCCCATAGAACATCATCGCGCCGATGATTGCGGCGACGATGGCGGGTATCAGAATGGCCAGGAGCAACGGGACGGTACTCTCGCCGATGTTGACGACCGAGATGGCGTAGACATACGCGCCCAGGCCGAAGTAGGCGGTGTGGCCGAACGACAGCAACCCGGCGTAGCCCCACATGAGTCCGAGCGACAGCGCGAACAACGCCCACACGAGCAGGATGGTCGGCGTGTGGGTGTCGAAGAACACTGGCCACAGCAGCATCACGGCCGCGCCGAGCAGGAACCAGCCCCAGCGCAGCCGGCCGATGGAGGGCCAGAACTTCACTGGCTGTTCCGGAAGAAGCGGCCGCTGATGCCGGTAGGCATCAACCGCAGCAGCACGATGGCGAGTGCCAGCATGACGATGTCACCCAGCACCGGCCCGGAAGCGAAGGACACGACCTGGCTGATGGTGCCGAACAGCACCGAGCTCGCGAGGGTGCCGGAGATCACCGCGCCGGCCCCGCCGGTGATCACGGCGATGAAGGACTCGGCGATGTAGCCGCCACCCGAGGCGGGCAACAGCCCTGTGAGCGGTGCCAGCACGCCGCCGGCGAAACCGGAGAGCGCGGCACCGATGGTGAAGGTCACCATGTACACCGTGCGCGGGTTGTAACCGAGCGCGGAGGCGATGTCGGCATTCTGCATGGCACCGCGGGCGATCAGTCCCAGGCGCGTGTAGCGCAGGACCAGCCACATGCCGATGTAGAGCGCGATGGTGACGCCGATGATGAACAGGTTGTAGCCGCCCATCTGGTAAGCCCCGAGCTGGTAGCCGGGGATGGGGGTGGGCACGTTCACCGCGGAACTGCCGAAGATCAGCGTGACGATGCCGATCAGCAGCAGCGACAGCCCCCAGGTGGCCAGCATGGTGTCGATCATCCGGCCGTACAGGAAGCGGATGACCAGCCGCTCGACGATCAGCCCCACGAGGCCCACCACGATGGGCGCTATCACCAGCATGGAAAACCAGAGGTCGATGCCGGCACGCTGGCACGCGAGCGTCGTGTAGCCGCCCAGCATGACGAACTCGCCGTGGGCGAGGTTGATGACACGCATCATCCCGAACACGACCGCGAGCCCGGCGCTCACCAGCGCGATGAACGAGATCATGTACAGGATCTCGAGGATGACGACGGCGGCGTAGTCCACGGTGGGGAAAGGGGCTGGGGGCTAGGGACTGGGGGTGTGGCCGGAGGCGACAGGCGTCGCCTCCGTACTTCGCGACGACCTAGATCTTCACTTCGTACTGCTTGTTGTCGTTCGGGTTCTTGATGAGGTCGCAGTACTGCGCGGTGTCCGCCGGCGGCCGCTGCTTCACCGTGTTGATGATGGTGAGTTTCTGGTTCTTTACTTCCATCAGGTGGATGTCGAGGGCGGCGTGGTGCGTCTTCGGATCGATGGTGACCGTGCCGGCCGGACCCTCGATGGAGATGCCGGACTCGACCGCCTTCAGCATCGCTTCGCGCTCGAGGGAACCGGCCTTCTTCACTGCCGCGGCCCAGGCGTAGATGCCCTGATATTGCGAAACGGCGATCTCGTGCACGATCTTGGTGTCGCCGAAGCGCTTCTTCCAGCGGCCCAGGAACTCCTGGTTGGCGGGCGACTGCGCTTCCTGGCTGTAGTTGCCGGCGATGACGATGCCGTCACCTTCGGCCGGCGACAGCGCCAGGTGTTCGTTGCCCACGCCGAAGGTGGTGGACGTGAGCGGGATCTTCTTGTTCATGCCGGAGGCGGCCCACTGGCGGAAGAACGCCATGTGCGCGCCACCCACCAATGCCGCCACCACGAAGTTCGGGCTGGCCTGCTGGATCTTGGCAATGGTCGAGCCGAAGTCGGCGACATCGAGCGGGAAGAAGTCGGTGGATGCCACCGTGCCCTTGCGCTCCTTGATGTAGTACTGCAGCCACTTGGCGGTGATCTGGCCGTAGTTGTAGTCGGCGGCCAGGATCACGACCTTGTTGCCCCACTTCTTCATGGCGTAGTCGACGATCGGCTCGACTGCCTGCGCCGGTGTCGTGCCCGTCACCACGCAGTTGCGGTCGCACACGCCGCCCTCGTACAGCACGTTGTAGAAGTACAGCGTGTTGGCGCGCTTGAAGGTCTGGCGGATCGCTTCGCGCGAGGCCGAGGTGATGCCGCCATGCACGACATCCACCTTGTCGGTGCGCGCGAGCTGCTGCGCGAATTTGGTGTAGAGGGCGATGTCCGACTGCGTGTCGTACTGGATCGCCTTGATCTTGCGCCCGAGCAGGCCGCCCGCCGCGTTCAGTTCCTCGACCGCCAGGGTCGTGGCCATCACCATCGGCTTGCCGTAGATGTCGAGATTGCCGGAGTTGTCCAGCACCGACCCCAACAGGATGTCCTTGCCCTGGGCGAAAGCTCCGACCGACCCGAGACTGCCAGTTACCGCGAGGGCGCCGGTGGCGCCCAGAAAGTCCCGCCTTGAAACCCTCATGTTCTGCTCCCTGTGGTTGTTCCGACGATGCATGCGGAACGATTCAACGCCGTCGGCGCGATGAACGGATTCTCGACGTCACCTCATCATGCAGGAGGATCGGCCGCTCGCGGGGGGCGAGGCCGCAAGGCCTGTCGGGGCGCGCGTCACCTCACTCCTTCGTGCCGCTGTCGTCGGACTTGGGCAGCGCACCGGAGAAGTCGTAACCGATGGATTCGCCGATGCTCTTCAGGGCTGGCAGTTGCAGCGCCATGCCGAGAATGCTGTCCATGACCTGGTTGATCGGTGGGCGCGCCGCGCCGCCGTCGCCGACCGTGGTCGTGCCCGGTTGGCCGGGGGCGCCCTGGAAACCGCTCACCTGGTGGATGCGGATGCTGTCGATCTTCTCCGCGGGCTTCATCATCTGCTCGACGATCTCGGGCAGCTTGTCGAGGCGGTAGCGTTCCAGCTCGAGGTGCATGAGGCTTTCGGTGCGCGAGTTCTCGGCCTTGATGCGGGCGGCCGCGCCTTCCGATTCGGCGAGCAGGCGCGCGCGCTCCGCCTCCGCACGGGCGCGCGTCGCCTGGGACTCGGCCTGCGCGCGCTTGATCAGGACCGCCGCTTCGGTCTCGGCATTGGCAGCGGCGGTTTCGCCTTCTTCGAGGACGCGCTTCGCCGCGATCTCGCGCGAACGATCGGCCACCGCGCGCTCGCGCTCGGTCTGCACGTGTTCCTGGGCGAGCACGATCTCGGTGCGGGCGATCTCGGCCTGCGCCTGCGCCTTCGCTTCTTCCACGTGCTTGTTCGCGAGCTGGATCGAGCTGTCGACCTTGCGCAACTCGGAGTTCAACTGGGATTCGATCTCGAGCTTGCGCAACTCGCGCTGCTTGGTGATCTCGAACGCCTTGGTCTCGCGCTCGCGCTCGATGCGGGCATTCTCCGTGGCGACCATGGCCTGCTCGCGGGCCTTGGCGGATTCGGCTTCGGTGGCGGCCTTCACCTTCTCGATCTCGAGGCGCTGGCCGAGTTGCGCCTGCTCTTCTTCCTGGGCGAGCAGCAGGCGGCGCTTGGTGGCATCGAGCTGCGTCTGGCGCACCGCGATGTCGGCCTCGGCCTCGATCTCCGTGCGCTTCTTGCGGTTGCTCGAGATGATCTCGGCCAGCTTGCGCATCCCGACCGCGTTGAACGCGTTGTTCTCGTCGAGCGCGGCGAAGGAGGCCTGGTCCAACCGCGTGAGCGAGACCGAATCGAGCAGCACGCCGTTGTGCTGCAGGTTCTCCCGCAGCATGTCGGCTACGTGACGCACGAACTCGCCGCGCTTCTCGTGCAGGCTGTCCATGGTCTCGGCGGCGGCCACCGACTGCAAGGCATCGACGAAGCGGCCTTCGAGGAGATTGCGGATGCCTTCGGGGTTGAACGAACGCGAACCGATCGCCTGGGCAGCGGTGGCGATGCCCTCTATCGACGGCAGCACGCGCACGTAGAACTCGAGTTCCACGTCCACTCGGATGCGGTCGGTGGTGATGAGCGACTTGTCGCCGGTGCGCTTCACCTCCACGCGGATGGTGCGCATGTTGATCTCGTCGACCTTGTGCAGGAACGGGAGCGCCAGGCAGCCGCCCGAGATCACGATGCGTTGACCGCCGAAACCGGTGCGCACCAAAGCGACGTCGCGCGAGGATTTCCGGTAGAAGCGGTTCAGGAATACGACGATGATCGCGATCGCGATGATCGCGATGACGATACCGACAAGCCAACCGAGCACGACCATCGCGACGCTCTCCCTCTCACCGGAAACCAGCGCGAGGAGTATGAGCGCGGGATATTTTCCATGTCAAGGAACGAACCGGCGCGGTGCGGCGGCGCGCCGGAACGGTGCGCGCAAGCCCGAAAACGACGAGGGGTACCGCCTGCGCGGTACCCCTCGGATGGCTCCGCGGATCCGTCTAGCCGAGCGGTACCGGGATGAAGATCCGGGCCTCGTCGCGCTGAACGAGCAGCGCGACGTGCTTGCCGGCCTTGGCGACGAGCGCACGCAACTGTTCCACCGTTTTCACCGGCGTGCCGTTGACCGCCACGATGACGTCGCCCTGCTCGATTCCGGCGCGCGCTGCGGGCCCGTCGACGTCCTGCACCACCAGCCCGCCGGAGAGGCCGCTCTGGCTGCGTTCGCCGGGCGACAGGGGGCGAACATCCACGCCCAGCTTGCCGCCGCCCGCCGATTCGGTTTTGCCCAGCGCTACCCGGTCCGTCGGCAGCGCGGCCAGCGTCACATCCACCGACCGCACGTCGCCCTTGCGCCAGACCTTCAGCGTCGCATGGGAGCCGGGTTGCATCCGCGCGATCTGCGCCGGCAGTTCGGTCGACGTGGTCACCGGATCGTCGCCGACCTGCATGATCACGTCGCCCGGTTCCAGCCCGGCTTTCTGGGCCGGGCTCCCGGCCGAGACGTCGCTTACCAGCGCACCCTCCGGACGCTTCAGGCCGAAGGAATCGGCCAATCCCTGCGTGACGTCCTGCACCGTGACGCCGAGGAAGCCGCGCGTCACCTTGCCGGTCGCGAGGATCTGGTCCTTCACCTGGTTCGCCACCTCGATGGGAATCGCGAACGACAAGCCCTGGTAGCCACCGGTGCGGCTGAAGATCTGCGAGTTGATCCCGATCACTTCGCCGGCCGTGTTGAACAGCGGGCCGCCGGAATTGCCGGGATTGACCGCCACGTCGGTCTGCAGGAAAGGCACATAGGTTTCGTTCGGTAACGCGCGGCTCTTGGCGCTGACGATGCCGGCGGTCACGGTATTGGCGAGACCGTAAGGAGACCCGATCGCGAGTACCCAATCGCCGACGCGCGCGTTGCGGGCGTCGCCGAGCTTCACCGTCGGCAGATCGCGAGCGTCGATGCGCAGCACGGCGACGTCGGTCTGCTTGTCCGCGCCGATCACCTTGGCCGTGAACTCGCGCCGATCGGTGAGGCGGACCGTGACTTCCTGCGCGCCGTCCACGACGTGCGCGTTGGTGAGGATCACGCCGTCGCTGCCGACGATGAACCCGGATCCCAGGCCCTGGCGGGGTTGCTGCGGACCGGGGGCGAAGCGACGAAAGAAAGGCGGGAGGCCGTTGTCGTCGTCGTCGCTGGCGGCGCTGGCCTTGCCGACGACACTGACGTTGACGACCGCTGGCCCATGCTGCGCAGCTATGCTGGCGAAGTCGGGCAACGCTACCGGATTGGAAACGGTGGTCGTGGCAGCCGCACGGGCGGGTTCGACGAGTTGGAGGTCGTGCGATTCCGATGCGACGAGCTGATAGCCGCCGCCGATCACGCCGGCCAGAGCCAGGGCGGCGACGATGCGTTTCAGGTTGGTCTTCATTGGTAGGACTCCGTTAGTTGGGATGCGGACATCCGCACGAATGGGAATATGGAGATGCGAGCTTAGGGTTTGCTTAAGGCGGCGGCCCCCATCCCAACCTTCCCCCAACAAAGTTGGGGGAAGGGGTGTACGTCCCCTCCCCCGGCTTTGCCGGGGGAGGGTTAGGGTGGGGGCTGCGCCTTAAGCAACCCCTAAGCTTCCCCAAGCACGCTGCGGATCGTGCACGAAGCGTTTCGTCGCTTCGCACGAACCAAGGAGTCGTGCCATGAAAGGAACATTCGGAGCCATCAACGCATTTCTCGTCGCATCTGCCCTCGCCGGGTCGGCGCTCGCCGCCGACCCGGCATCGGGCTCGCCCACGACCCCGGGGGCCACGCCATCACAGCCCGCGGCCGCTGCGACGCAGGCGAACCCCAAGCACAAGCATCATTCGGGTATGCACCACGAGAAAGGGAAGAAGTCCGACGTCAACGGCTGATCCGGTCCGGTGACCGGCGCGGCGGCGCGCGAGCGTCGCCGCGCCATTCGCTATCATCGGACGCCGATCGAACGGGAGGTACGATTGCGATTGCTGCTCGTGGAAGACGATCCGATGATCGGCAAGAGCGTCCAGGCCTGGCTCAAAGGGCAGGGCTACGCCGTCGATTGGGTCCGCGACGGCGTGGCGGCGGAACTGTCGGCACGCGACACCGCCTACGATCTCGTGCTGCTCGACCTCGGGCTGCCGCGCAAGGACGGGCTGCAGGTGCTCGACGCACTGCGTGCGAACCATCGCGACATGCCCGTGCTCGTGCTGACCGCGCGCGACGCGGTCAAGGATCGCGTCCGCAGTCTCGATGCGGGTGCCGACGACTATCTCGTGAAGCCGTTCGATCTCGATGAACTGGCGGCACGTGTGCGGGCACTGCTGCGCAGGCGCTCGGGCCGGACCGAACCCGTCATCGAGCATGGCGATCTCAAGGTGGACCCCGCCAGCCGCGAGGTGAGCCTGGCGGGTTCCCCGGTGTCGCTTTCCGGCCGCGAGTATGCCCTGCTGCTCGCGCTGCTCGAATCGGCCGGCATACCGCAATCGCGCGCCCAGCTCGAGGAGAAAGTCTACGGCTGGGGCGAGGAAGTGGAGAGCAACGCGATCGAGGTACACGTGCATGCGCTGCGCCGCAAGCTCGGGACCGACCTGATTCGCACCGTGCGTGGCGTGGGGTATCTCGTTCCGCGGGAAGCGCCGCGATGACGTCGTTGCGTCGAACGCTGCTCGTTCTGCTCCTCGGTGCGGTGACGGCCGCAGTCGCCATCGGTGCGGTCGCGACCTACCGCGTCGCACTGACGGAAGCCGACGCCATGTTCGACTATCACCTGCGGCAACTTGCGCTGTCGCTGCGCGACCAGGCGTTCGCGAACGCGTTCCAGCCGAGCGTTGCGCTCGATCCCGACGAGTTCGATTTCGTCGTGCAGGTGCGCGACGCGTCCGGCGTGCGGTTGTACCTGTCGCACCCGCACAAGGTGTTGCCGCTGGACGTGCAACTCGGGTTTTCCACCATCGACACGCGCGAAGGCCGCTTTCGCGTCTACGCGCAGATCGTGCGCGGTCAGGTGATCGAGGTGGCGCAGCCGCTGGCCGTACGCAGCCGCATGGCACTCGGCGCGGCGCTGAAGTCCGTCTGGCCGTTCGCGGCGATGCTGCCGATACTCGGGCTGGCGGTATGGTGGGTCGTGGGCCGCGGTCTGGTGCCGCTGGATCGGCTTGCCCGCGGCGTGGCGGCACGGTCGCCGACCGCGCTGGAACCGCTGACCGAGGGGAACGTGCCGGTGGAGGCGCAGCCGCTGGTACGCTCGCTCAACGCCCTGCTCGAACGATTGCGGCTGGCTCTGAACGCCCAGCGCGCCTTCACGGCCGACGCGGCACACGAGCTGCGCACGCCGATCGCCGCGCTCAAGCTGCAGGCACAGCTTGCCGCGCGCGCGCCCGATGAGGCGACTCGCCGGGCGGCCGCGGCAGATCTCGAGGCGGGCGTCGAACGTGCCGCACACGTGGTCGAGCAACTGCTCGCACTCGCGCGGGTCGAGCCCGGCGCAGCGGAGCGCCCATTGGAACGCGTGGCCCTCGACGAGCTCGCTGCCAGCGTCGTGGCGGACCGGACGCAGTTCGCCATCGCCAAGCGCATCGACCTCGGGATCGCACAGTCGCATCGCGCCATGGTCGAAGGCGATCCGGATGCATTGCGGACGCTGCTCGCCAATCTCATCGACAACGCACTGCGCTACACGCCGGAGAACGGCCAGGTCAACGTGCTCGTGGGCGAAACGCAGGCTCGACCGTGGCTCGAAGTGGCGGACAACGGCCCCGGCATTCCTGCCGACGAACGCGCGCGCGTCTTCGATCGCTTCTACCGGGTGCCGGGTGCCGGTGACTCAGGCAGCGGACTGGGTCTCGCGATCGTCTCGGTCATCGCAAAACGCCATCGCGCGGAAGTTGCGCTCGACGATGCGCCGGGTGGCGGTCTGCGCGTTCGTGTCACTTTTCCAGCCTCGATCTCATAGGGAAATTCGCGAATTGTCAGGTTCGCGTTGCGCTGCGTGCGAGCGCATGAATCCGTGAACGATCGGTAACTCCTCTGTCGCTACGTTGTGGTGACGGCGCGCGAAACGTGCCGTCACCTCTCGTCCCACGACAAGGAGTTCATCATGAATACGAGCAATGTCGTATGCGGGTCGCTGCTCGCCGCGGCTCTGGCCGGCGTTGCGCTCCCGGTGAGCGCACAGATCCTTCCGTCATTCACGACCACCACCAATGCGAGCGGATATGTTCAGCACGACGACGGTATCGAGTCGGGCTCGATCAACGAAACGCGCAGTTCACGCATCGGTGCGCCGATCGAAGTCTCGCACAGTCTCGGCACGCAAAGCTTCGAAGCCAGCGCATCTGCATCGGCTGGCACATTGCGCGCCGCAGTGGCGACCGAATGGGCGCCCGCGCCCGTCTGGTACAACGAGAATCGTGCCGTGGCCAATGCGAGCGCCGGTGCCACCGACTACTTCGTGATTTCGGGTGGAACGGGTGTGGCAACGGCGGGTCTGCGCGCCGAGATCGACGGACGCCAGACGCCCGGTGCGCAGGCCTACTACTGGGAAAGCAGCTCGTTGTTCGGCTTCAGCCTGATCTATAACGTCGCCGGGACGCCGCTGTGCTATGTCGAACCGATCGCGTGCACATTGGCAGACCAGTCCCAGGGCGTGCTTGCGGAATCGCGAAGCCTCCCGGGCGGTAGCCGTCCGATCCGCTTCTCGAGCGACCTGGAGACGGACTTCCTGTTCCGCTACGACCAGCCGTTCAGTCTGGCGGCCCTGCTGTCGGTCGGTGCGACCAACGGCGGCAGCGCCGATCTTTCCAGTACCGCGAGTTTCCTGCTCGACCTGCCTGCAGGTGCCTACCTGGTCAGCGCCTCGGGCTTCGGCTACGTGGCGGCCGTCCCCGAACCCGGCACCTACGCCCTCCTGCTGCTCGGCCTGGCTGGTCTCGGTCTCGATCAGCGCCGCCGCGCGCAGCGGAAGCGATAGGGCGTACGCCGAGACCATGGCACTCCCCGGGCGGCCCCCGGGGATGCCACAATCACGCACTTTTCGGTTGGAAGGGGGAAGTGTCGTGATTCGGGTTCTCAAGCAGGGCATCAGCGTCGCGGACGACGCGGCCGAACAGGCGAAGGTCCGCTCGACGGTCGAGACGGTCATCGCCGACATCGAGCGCCGCGGCGACACCGCCGTGCGCGAGTACTCGGAGCGCTTCGACAAGTGGTCGCCGACCAGCTTCCGGCTGTCGCCGGCCGAGATCGAGGCCTGCGTGGCGCAGATGGCGCCGCGCGACGTCGACGACATCAAGTTCGCGCAGACGCAGATCCGCAATTTCGCGCAGATCCAGCGCGAGGCGCTGCGCGACGTCGAAGTGGAAACGCTGCCGGGCGTGGTGCTGGGTCACCGCAACATCCCGGTGAATTCGGTCGGGTGTTACGTGCCCGGGGGCAAGTACCCGCTGGTGGCGTCGGCCCACATGACGATCCTCACGGCGAAGGTGGCCGGGGTGCCGCGAGTCATCGCGTGTGCGCCGCCGTTCCAGGGGAAGCCCGCGCCGGCCATCGTCACGGCGATGCACCTGGCCGGTGCCGATGAGATCTACGTCCTGGGTGGCGTGCAGGCGATCGCCGCCATGGCCGTGGGTACGGAGACGATCCGGGCCAACGACATGGTGGCCGGCCCCGGCAACGCCTACGTGGCAGAAGCGAAGCGCCAGCTCGCCGGCCGGGTGGGCATCGACCTGTTCGCCGGGCCCACCGAGACGCTGGTGATAGCCGACGACACGGTCGATGGCGAAGTGTGTGCGACCGACCTCCTGGGGCAGGCCGAGCATGGTCCGAATTCGCCGGCGATCCTGCTCACCAATTCCGAGAAGCTCGCGCGCGACACCGTCGCGCAGATCGAGGTGCAGCTGAAGACGCTGCCGACGGCCGCGGTGGCGGGCCAGGCATGGCGCGACTACGGTCAGGTGATCGTGTGCGATACCTATGACGAGATGGTGGCCGAAGCCGATCGCATCGCCTCCGAGCACGTGCAGGTGATGACGCGCGACCCCGACTACTTCCTGAAGAACATGACCAACTACGGCGCGCTGTTCCTCGGGCCCGAAACCAACGTGAGTTTCGGCGACAAGGTGATCGGCACCAACCACACGCTGCCCACGCGCAAGGCGGCGCGCTACACCGGCGGCCTGTGGGTCGGCAAGTTCATCAAGACCTGCACCTATCAGAAGGTGAAGCCGGAGGCCTCGGCGATGATCGGCGAGTATTGCTCGCGCCTGTGTGCCATCGAAGGCTTCGCGGGGCACAAGGCCCAGGCCGACATCCGTGTCGCCCGCTACGGGCATCTCAAGGCGGCAGTACACCGCTAGACGATGCGCACGGCCTTCCGAACAACACTTATTCGATGGCGGAACGGGTCGGTGGGCGTCCGACCTTAGAATCCGGTCACGGTCGCAGACGCAACGGCTCCGCACGGAGCCGTCCTTGAAGAGGAGACGGCAGCACCATGGCAAAAGTCGCATTCCTGGGTCTCGGCGTCATGGGTTACCCCATGGCGGGGCACCTGCTCAAGAAGGGTGGTCACGACGTGACCGTGTACAACCGTTCTGCCGCGAAGGCGCAGCAGTGGGTCGGCGAATACGGCGGCAAGTCGGGCAAGACCCCGCGCGAAGCTGCCCAGGGTGCCGAGCTGGTGGCCATGTGCCTGGGCAACGACGATGACGTGCGTTCGGTGGTCTACGGCAACGATGGCGCACTCGCCGGCATGGGCAAGGGGACGATCCTGGTGGATCACACCACCGCGTCGGCCGATCTCGCGCGCGAGTTGCACGCCAAGTGCAAGGAGGCTGGCGTTGGCTTCGTCGACGCGCCGGTGTCGGGCGGTCAGGCCGGTGCGGTCAACGGGCAACTCGGCATCATGTGCGGCGGCGAGGACCCGGTGTTCGCCAAGGCGAAGCCGGTACTCGACATCTACGCCAAGAGCTGCGTGCAGATCGGCGGGCCCGGTGCCGGCCAGCTCTGCAAGATGGTGAACCAGATCGCGATCGCCGGGCTGCTGCAGGGGCTGTCGGAAGCGATCAACTTCGGCAAGAAATCGGGTCTCGACATCGAGAAGGTGATCTCGGTCATCTCCAAGGGGGCCGCGCAGTCGTGGCAGATGGAGAACCGCTGGAAGACCATGAACGAGATCAAGTTCGACGGCTTCGGCTTTGCGGTGGACTGGATGCGCAAGGATCTCGGCATCTGCCTCGACGAGGCGAAGCGCAACGGCGCACGCCTGCCGGCCACGGCACTGATCGACCAGTTCTACGCCCAGGTGCAGGCGCGAGGCGGCGGCCGCTGGGATACGTCGTCACTGCTGCATCTGCTCGCGAAGGACTGAGCTCGGGTTCGGCGTGGCATCCAGCCAAAGCCGGATGCCATCGAACGACGGCAGGGGGGACTTGGCGTGGGCGCGATGCAGGGCAAGGTGGCAGTCGTGACGGGCGGTTCCGGCGGGATCGGCACGGCCATCTGCCGGCAGTTCGCGGAGGCCGGCGCCCGCGTGCTGTTCAGCTGGCGCTCGGACGCGGCGGCGGCAGAGGGGCTGCTCGCGGCGCTGCCGGGATCGGGGCATCAGGCACGCCGTTTGGCGGTGGAGGACACCGCCGGCTTGACGGCGTGGGCGGCGGATGTCGGGCGCGATGCGGGTCGTTGCGATGTGCTGGTGAATTGCGCGGGGATCACGCGTTTCGTGCCGCATGCCGACCTCGATGCGCTGGACGATGCTCTGATCGACGACATATTCCGCACCAACTGGCGCGGGGCCTTTGCCGCGGTGCGCGCGTTCCGTCCGTTGCTGGCGGCCTCCGGCGACGGGCTGGTGGTCAACATCTCCTCCATCGCCGGCGTGACCGGCATGGGGAGCAACGTGGCGTACTGCGCGTCCAAGGCGGCGCTCGACTCCATGACGAAGTCATTGGCCCGCGCGCTCGCGCCGGAGATTCGCGTGCTGTCGGTGTCTCCTGGCCTGGTCGACACCGATTTCGTGAAGGGGCTGGATCAGAAGTGGCGCGATGAACAGGCGCTGCGCACCCCCCTGCGTCGCCTGGCGAGGCCCGACGAGATCGCCGCGGCGGTGGTCAGCGTGGCCACCGTGCTGCGCTACTCGAACGGCTGCATCATTCCGGTCGACGGCGGGCGGCCTCTCACGTAGGCTCGGGGCCGCGCGGCAGTCCCGCCGGCTTCCCACCTCGACCCATGAGCGACACCTACGACATCGCCCTGCGCGACGGCTCCCGGATCACGGTACCGGCCGACCTCAAGGTTCTCACCACGTTCGTGCTGCTCGAGCAGGAACAGTGGTTCGAAGCGGATCTCGACTTCGTCTTGCGCTTTCTTGAGCCCGGGATGAGCGTCCTCGACGTGGGGGCGAGCTACGGTGCGTATGCAGTCCCCATGGCGCGCCGCATCGGTGCCGGCGGCAAGCTCCGCGCATTCGAGCCCACGCCCGAAGTGGCCGAGTTTCTCGAGCGCAACTTGAGCGCGACCGGTGCCGATGCGAAGGTGGTGCGGACCGCGCTCTCCGACCACGGCGGCGAGGCGCGCCTCGCGCGCGGCAAGTTCGACGAGATCAATCGCATCGTGCCGCCGCACGCCGCGCGCAGCGACGCGATCGCGGTGGTCGCGGACACGCTGGACTCCCAGGCGAGCGCCGTCGGCGTGCCGGCGCCGGACTTCGTGAAGATCGACGTCGAAGGCCATTGCGCGCAGGTGGTTCGCGGCGGCGACCGGTTGTTCCGCGAGAGCACGCCGCTCGTCATGTTCGAGATTCGCGACGGCGCGGGTGTGGTGGACCGCTCGAGCGGCAAGAGCCTGATCGCCGCGGGCTATGCGACCTACCGCCTGCTGCCGGGCCCCGGCGTGCTGGTGCCGTTCGACATCGACGGACCAGCCGATCCGTTCCTGCTCAACCTCTATGCCGGCAAGCCGGCGACCCTGGCGGCACTGCGCGATCGCGGGCTGCTGGTGGATCCGCAGCCCGGTTCCAAGGCTGCGCCGCGGTCTTGGCGCAAATGGGCCGCGCCGTTGGCCTATGCGGGTCAGGCCCTGCGGCACTGGAAGGGATCGCCGGGCTGGTTCGCGGGTGCCGGCCGCAAGGCCTTGTACGCCGCGCTGGACGATTTCGCGGCGTCACGCGCGGAGGATGGGCGCGTCACCTGGGCGCACATCGACGCGCTGCTCGATGCGCGTGACCAGGCGATCGCGGCGGCCGAAGCCGAACCGTCCCTCGCGACACTCCTCACCCTGGCGCGCATCGAGCAGGAGTTGGGCAACCGCGGATTTGCCGTCCAGGCACTGGAACGGGCCATCGGCCTGACGGGCAACGCTCGCCCGGTGGCACCGGCGGTGCCGTTTCTGCCGCCGCTGGCGCGCTTCGATGCGGTGGCATGGGACGGGCGCGATCCCGACTGGCTCGATGCCGCGCTGCACGAATCCTCGATCCGCCTCGAATCGTTCTCGAGCTACTACGACTATGGCAATCGCGGCCGCGTCCTCGAGCGGATCGCGAAGCTGCCATTCGCATCTCCCGAAATGGAGCGACGCCGGCAGTTGCTGCGCATTCGTGCTGCGCTGCAGCCCGGATCGGAGGCAACTGCGCCGGTCAGCGCCGAAGGGCCCGAGAACCTCAACGCTCAGTTGTGGAAGACGGCGGGCGCGATCCGCTAGACACCTCGTTGCGGCAGCAACGAGGTGCGCGAGCCGCACTGCGATGTTGCACTGCGGATAAGGCATTCGACCATCGTCGAAAGAGGTCTTCATACGATCTCGGCGATGTTCATACCACAACCCACTGAATTTTTTGGAGAAGTCTGTCGATCGCACCTTTACAAGGTCCACACCGATCTCCTATCCTCCCGTGCGCTGTATGGTTTTGCGCTTCGCCGCGGTCTTCTGCACGGGTCCGGCAAGAAAACAACATCCGCCAAAGAGGAGAGAGCAATGAGAAAGACAGGATTGGTCGCCGGTGTCCTCGGCGCACTGTGTATTGCCGCGTCGTCGGCTGCATTTGCCCAGGCGAAGGTTTATTGGACCACCAGCGGCATGTTCGGTCCGTTCGACATCCGCGGTCTGATTCCCGCACTCCCCGCGGACAAGTCCCGCCAGATCACGATCCCGGTCAGCATGTGGGTCATCGATCACCCGAAGGGCCTGGTCGTGTTCGACACCGGCAACAACGTCGCGATCGGCGAGGATTGCAAGGCCTACTGGGCACCCGGTAACTGCGACTTCCTGAAGCCGAGCCAGAAGCGCGGCGACGTGATCGACGAGCAGCTGAAGAAGCTGGGCTATTCCGCCGACAAGGTGAAGGCCGTCGTGACCTCGCACTCGCACCTGGACCACATCGGCAACATCGAGATGTTCCCGAAGGCGATCCACGTCCTGCAGAAGAAAGAGCTGTACCAGGCCTGGTGGCCGGAGAAGTTCCAGGGCCGCACCAGCCCCGGCAGCTTCGTGATGGCCGATATCGACAACGCCCGTGAGTTCAACTTCCTCGAGTTGAACGGCGACTACGACCTGTTCGGCGACGGTTCGATCATGATCCTGTCGACCCCCGGCCATACCATCGGTCACCAGTCGATGAAGGTGAAGCTCGCCAGCGGCCAGTCGATCATCATCTCGCAGGACGCGATCTGGATGCAGGAAAACCTGGATGGCTACCCGGCCGGCTTGAACTACAGCGTGAAGGACTACACGGATTCCGTGAACCGCCTCAAGTTCATGCGTGACCTGGAAGGTGCCGACATCTTCATGGCGCACGACGGCGAGCAGTTCAAGGCCAAGGGCCTGAAGTGGTACAAGTAAGCCGTACGTAGCAGCACTGCTGTCTCGGAAGGCCCCCCACCGGGGGCCTTCTGTTTGTATGGCTCCGATCTGTGCTCGACTTGCGCAATAATCCGAGCTTGCTTTTTCTCCGCGTCCTCCGCGTCCGCCGCGTTGAGCGCTTTCGATCTCACCTGGTAGTGCTCAACCTGTGTCCGCAGCAATAGCCCTCGAGTCCGTTTCCAAGCGCTACGGACCGAAGACCATCATCCACGATGTTTCCTTCACCGTGGAGAAGGGCGAGATTGTCGGTTTTCTCGGCCCCAACGGCGCCGGCAAGACCACGACCATGCGGATGATCGCCGGCTTCACCACGGCGAGTGCCGGCACGGTGCGTGTGGCCGGATTCGACATGGCCACGCAGAACGAGGAGGCAGCGCGTCGCATCGGCTACCTGCCCGAAACGCCGCCGCTGTACGACACGCTGGACGTGTCCGACTACCTGCGCTTCGTGGCGAAGGTGAAAGGCGTGACGCGCACCTCGATGCGCAGCGAACTCGATCGCGTGATCACGGCATGCCGTCTGGAAGCGGTCGTGACGCGCGAGGTCTACAAGCTATCGAAGGGATACCGCCAACGCCTCGGCCTCGCACAGGCCCTGCTCGGCAAGCCCGAGGTGCTGTTGCTGGATGAACCCACGGCGGGTCTCGACCCCGGGCAGATCCAGGAGACGCGCGAGGTCATTCGCAGCTTCGGGGCCGAGCACGCCGTCCTCTTGAGCACCCACATCCTGCCCGAGGTCACCTTGATCTGCCGGCGGGTGGCGATCATCAACCAGGGCCGTCTGCTCGCGATCGATTCGCCGGCGGGCCTGCAGCGTGCATCGGAGCAGACCAATCGCGTGTCGCTCACGGTGACAGGGCCTGCCGACGCCGTACGTGCGGCCATTACCGGGATCGATGGTGTCGACGAAGTGACCGTGCACCCCATCGGCAGCACCGATGGCCAGATCGCGGTCGACTGCCGCACCGACGCCCGCGAGGGTATCGAAGCCGACATCGCGCGGGTGGTGGCGTCCCGCTGGTCGTTGCATCGCCTCCAGCGCGAGCAACCCACCCTCGAGAACGTTTTCCTTCGTTACGTCGGAGGTCAGTTCTCATGACCGGGACGCTCGCGGTCTACCGCAAGGAACTGCTGACCTACTTCCGGTCGCCGATCGCCTATTTCGTGGTGGCGGTGTACCTCATCGGCACCGGCTACTTCTTCACCTACAACGTGTTCCTGACCGGCACGGCGACCATGACCGAGACCTTCAGGAACATGAGCATCCTGCTGGTCACGCTGCTGCCCATCGTGTCCATGCGGCTGTTTTCCGCCGAGTACAACGCGCGGACGATCGAACTGCTGATGACCTTGCCCCTCAAGGCCTGGGAGATCGTGATCGGCAAGTACCTGGGAGCCGTCACGATCCTGCTGCTGATGACGGTGGGGTCGATGATCAACCTGATACCGCTCTACCTGTACGGCAATCCGGAAACTTCGACCATCGTCGCCGGCTACATCGGCTTCGTTCTGCTCGGCATGGCCTGCCTGGCGGTGGGGCAGTTCTTCTCCGCGCTCACCCAGAACCAGATCGTCGCCGCGCTCATCACCGTATCGGTGCTGCTCGGTTTCTGGTTCGTGGGGCATCTGCAGGGGTTGCAGAACTCCGAGGCGCTGCGCAGCCTGTTCGGGTATCTCTCGTTCGCTCTGCACTTCGCCGACTTCGTGCGTGGGCTGATCCGCAGCGAGGGCATCGTGTTCTTCCTGGTGGTGTGCAGCATCGCGCTGATCCTCAACACCGCCTACCTGCGCTGGAAACGCTAGCATGACGGCCCCCGCACGCTCTCTTCGTTCGCTGCCCCCAGGGGCGCGTCAGCGCCTTGTGGCGGCCCGGCGCCGCTGACCATGAAGTCCGGTGTGATCCTGTTCATCGGCATTGCGCTGCTCGCGGCAGCGCTGGTGATCCATCTGATCCTGCTCGATCCCGGCTTCTGGACCTGGTTCACTCTGGGCATCGGTCTCGCGCTGACCGCGTATGGCGCCTATGCCATTCGAGTCGAACTGGCGGGGCTGCTGCGGCATCGCCGCGGCGAGATCGCACTGTATACGGCAGGGTTGATCGGAATTCTCGTGGCGGTCGCGTGGCTATCAACGCGCTTTCCGGTGCGCTACGACATGACGGAGCAGGGCATGTACTCCCTGTCGGACGCCACCGTGAAGATGCTCGATCGCATCGAGGAGCCGGTGCGAATCACCTTCTTCCACGATCCGATGATGCGCGAGACCGTCGAGTTGTACGAATTGATGGCGGCGCGCAGTCCGAAGGTGACAGTGCAGTTCTTCGACCCCATGGCCAATCCGGCGCAGGCGCGGATGATGGGCGTGCAGTTTCCCGGAACGGCAGTGATGGAAAGCCAGGGCCGCAAGGTGCTGGTGAACGGCCCCACCGAGACCGACATCGCCAACGGTATCCTGCGGGTGTCGCGCGGTGCGACCCAGACCATCTGTTTCCTCGACGGTCACGGCGAGCCCGATCCGTTCAGCATCGAGTCCCACGATCACACCGAAGGCGACGCCGGGCATGCCCACGGGCTCGGCGGCAAGTTCGTCGTGCACGAGCGCCATGGCATGGCGAAGGCGCGCAACTCGCTCGAGTCGATGAACTACAGCATCGAGAAGGTGGCGCTTTCGCGAACCGGGACAACGCTCGCCAAGTGCACCGTGCTGGTGGTGGCCGGGCCGCAGAACCCGTTGCTGCCGCCCGAGGTGGAGGCGGTGCGCAAGTACATCGAGGGCGGCGGCAATGCGCTGTTCATGCTCGATCCCTTCGTGACCACCGGTCTGGAGCCGGTCTTGCGCGGCGTAGGCATCGTGCTCGACGACGACATGGTGATCGACGATGCCAGCCACTTCTGGTCCGATCCGTCCGCACCGGCGGTGACCGACTACAACCGGCATCAGATCACACGCGAGTTGCCGCTGTCGTTCTTTCCCGGCGCTCGTTCGCTGTCGCCCACGCCGCAACGGGTGCCCAACACCTACGTGATGCCGCTCGCGAATTCGTCCAAGCGCAGCTATGGAGAGACGACGCGCGATCGGGCCGAGTTCACCGCAGGCAAGGACATGGAAGGTCCCTTGACGATCATGGCCGTGGTGTCGCGGCGCCTCGACGTGCACGACATCGGTGAAGACAGTGCGCCCAAGGAGGGCGGCGAGGAGACCGGCAAGCGCCGCTCGCGCATCGTCGTGGTGGGTGACGCGGACTTCGCCACCAACTCGTTCTTCCACATCATGGGCAACGGCAAGCTGTTCCTGAACACGATCAACTACCTCGCGGCCCAGGAAAACCTGATCGGCATCGAGCCGCGCACCTTCGATCTGCCGCGGGTCAATCTGACCAACCGCCAGATGAAGGGCACCTTCTTCCTGTCGGTGATCCTCATCCCGGCGTTGCTCGCGCTGATCGGCACCATCGTATGGTGGAGACAGCGATGACCGCTCCCCGGCCCCGGCGCAAGGTCGTCGCGGTCTGGGCGGTGTTGTTCATCCTGGTGGGGATCATCATCGCGGTTCAACTGGCCGACCGTTCCGCCGAGCGGGCCGATGCCACGTACGAGGCTCAGGGCGGCGATCGCTCGCGCATGGTGGTGCCGGTGCTCATGGCAGACATCGGGGCCGTGGAGATCGCGCACGCGGGTGCCTTGCATCGGTTCGAGCGCGACCCCGCCGGCTTGTGGCTCCATCACGGCCCCCATGCCCCCACGGCCGAACCGGCTCAAGGCCACCAGGCCGATCCGGTACTCGCCGAGAAGATCGCGAAGGCTTTCGGCGGCTTGGGCCGCGCCAAGTTCGAGCGCGACTTTCCGTTCGACCCCAAGGGGCAGGACTATGGCGTGCTCAACCCCGCGACACTGGTCCTGCTGTATCGCAAGGGCGAGCAGCAGCCGCTCGTCCAGTACGCGATCGGCGACATGGCGCCGGACGGGGTGAGCCGCTATGTCCTGAAGATCGGGGCGAGCCAGGTCGACACCCTACCGGAGTACCATGTTCAGAATCTGGTGTCGCTGGTGCAGGCAATGACGGAGCCGGCCGGAGCGCTCGGCACCACCCTCGGCGGAGTTCGCAGCCTGACCGGTGCGCCCATGGAAGGGCCGTCGAAGTAGTTGGCGATCGCGGACGGCCGGCCTGTCGGTACGCCGGACGAGCATGAGGCACAGAATGAAACCACCCGCTAGGCCCAAGGACGAAGCCGCGCGCATCGCCGCGTTGCGTGCACTGCTGGTGCTCGATACCGAGCCCGAGGAGCATTTCGATGCGATGACGGCCTATTGCGCTTCGCGCTTCGATGTCGAGATCGCGCTGGTCACCCTGGTGGACACCGACCGGCAATGGTTCAAGTCGGCCTGCGGCCTGGCTTCGCGGGAGACCTCGCGTGACGTCAGTTTCTGCGGACACGCGATTCTCGAGGATCGAATCATGGTCATCCCGGATGCCCGCGCCGACGACCGGTTCCACGACAATCCGCTCGTGACGGGGCCGCCGTGGATCCGCTTCTACGCCGGTGCGCCGCTCAAGCTTTCCAGTGGCCACCGCGTCGGGACGCTGTGCCTCATCGACGCTGCACCGAAGCGGCTGGAGAGCGAGGATCTCTCGCACCTCTCCGAACTCGCATCCGCCGTGTCGGAGGAACTCGAGCGGCGCGCAGCACTCCTCGCGCGCGCGCAGCCCGACACCTGAACGTCAGGAACTCCGTCTCGGTTCCGCCGGGGCGGAACCGTGGGCGAGTGCATGCCCTCGGCCGCGCGCGATGAGCCAACGGTTCACCGGAAACACCACCAGAGCCGCGATGCCGAGCGAACCGGCGAGACTGAGCCAGAACAGCGTTGTCGCCAGTGATGCATCCATGGCGCCGGGGATCGCCATCATCGCGGCGTTGTCCACGACCTCCATGACCGTGATCGACACCGCGTCCGCCGCCACCGCCACCCGCATGGCGGTACGCGGTGCGAGTCCTGCGCGCAGGAGCGGCAGCGCCGTCAGCGCGAATCCCGAGAGGAACGCCAGCATGACCGCTAGCCCGGATATTTCATGAGTGTGCCGAAACCCGGGATTGAGGGTGGGTGAAGGGATGTTCGACTCGTTTTCGATC
>JAIEQG010000061.1 GCA_019747905.1 Burkholderiales bacterium | reverse complement strand
CCGCTGGCTTCTCAGGCGGCACGGGCGAACTCGCGGCAGCGTTGCGTGAACCGGCGCACGCGTGCGGGATCGATGCGTGCGGCCCGGTCGTTCGCATCGCACACGCCACCGCGCACGCCGACGATGTCGGCACCGGTTGCAGCCACCCGTGCGATATCTTCGAAGCGGATGGATCCGGCAAGCGCCACGACAAGACCGGCACGGTGCCCGGCGTCGACAAAGGCGCGCAGCTGGGCCGCGTCGAGCGCATCGAACAGCGTACGACCATCCTTGATGGCCGTGTCGAGCATGACCACGTCGCATCGGGCCACCGCGGCGACTTCGACGATCGCGCCCGGGTCGATGCCGCCGAACCGCGGCCAGTCCGCATAGCCGGAGGCCACCACGGTGACACCGGCATCGCGCTCCTGGCACGCGCGTCGCACCGCGGTCATCACGTCCACCCCTTCAGCGACAGACCGCACGCCGTACAGGCCAGCCTTGACGTACCGCGCACCGCTCACCACGGCTCCCAGGGCCGCCAGCGCAGCATTGCCGGGTTCATGGCCCAGATCTCCGATGGATGCGGAAAACACCGCGTCGGCACCGATTCCGTCGACGATCTCGCGAATCACCCAGGGGTAGTTGGCACCGAGCGAACCTTCCTCGACGTTCTTCACGTCGATGATGTCGGCACCTCCCTCGAAGGCCGCGCGGGCCTCCTCGAGCGTCTCGGGACTGACCAGGACCTTCATGTCAGCGGGATGATCGTGGCCGCGATGGGCCAGCGGCCGGCGCAGCCGGGTCGCACGGGCCCCCTCGCAAGCAAGTGCGAGGTGGGTTCCGCCGGGCCGCCCCAAGGTGCCGGCGCGCCCCCACGGGGAGCAGCAACCAGCGGGAGCGTGGGGGCTGTCCCAATTCAGTTCTGGTCGAGATAGAGCGTGCGCTCGTCGTACGCACGCAGCAGACAGGGTACGTCTTCGCAGGCATCGCGCACCCGGGTCTCCCAGTCGCGCTGTTCGAGCCGGATGCGCTCGCGCAACTCGTCGTCGGGGGTGCGCCGGTACTTCAGGAAGAATGCGAAGGCGAGGCGCTCGTTGGCTTCGCTCACCCGATCGTTGGAACAGATGAGGCGTTCGACGTTGCTCTTGGGCCGGCTGCAATCCTGCGCGGCTTCGGCCGACAGGCCGACCAGGAGCAGGAACGATACGGCAGTGAAACGGAACGGGATCATTCGATGACTCACGCAGGACGAAACGATCCGATCATCTCACGCCGCGAGAAAGCGCTCGATCGACGCAGTCACCCGATCGCCGCGCTCGTGCACGACCCAGTGCGATGCATCGGCGATCCGCTCGATCTCGAGCTGGTCCACGTGCTCGTCCAACCCGTCGAGGATCGAGGGCAGCAGCGCCTGGTCGCGCTCGCCCCAGATCACCAGCGTAGGCACGCGCACCCGGAACGTCGCCGGATCGAGGTCGGGCAGCGGTGCGTCCGGTTCCGGCGGATGCAGCGGCGAGGCACGGTACCAGTTCAGCATGGCCGTCAGCGCCCCGGGCTGCGACCAGGCCGCCACATAGTCGGCCACCACCGCCTCGGACGCATCCCCGCCATTGGCGCCCCATTGCTCGATGGTCATTCGCTTCAGGCGGCGGAAGCCGTCCTCCGTCAGCACCGCCTCGGCGCGCTCGGTCCGGAACAGGGTCATGTACGCGCTCGCCTGTTGCTGAGCGGCGTTGACCCGCAACTCCCGCAGGAACGCGATCGGATGGGGGGCATTCACGATCACCAGCTTCTCCACTCGCTCGGGGTACCAGGCCGCCACGTTCCAGGCGATGGCGCCACCCCAGTCGTGGGCGATGAGCGTGAACCTGTCGTGGCCGAGCGCATCGGCGAGCTGCACGACGTCCTCCACCAGCGGTTTTGCACGGTAGTCGCGTACCGCCGCCGGCTTGGACGAAAGATTGTGTCCACGCTGATCCGGGGCGACGCAGTGGTGATCCCTGCCGAAATGCTCGAGTTGGCGCCGCCACATGCCAGAGAACTCCGGAAATCCATGGAGGAACAGCATGAGCGGCCCCGCGCCGGAAGCGAGCACGTGCAGGCGTTGACCATTGGCCAGATCGACGAACCGGGACCGGATCATGAACGAATGTTACGCGATGTGGCCTCAGGTGCATCCGATCGCGCGTCCGGCGCGTAGCCTGGAACAGACGCTTGGCGAGCCGAGTTCGATGCGCTACCTTGGCGCGATCTTGCGCGCGGCCGCAACGCCACACCCCAACGGAGACCTGATTGGACACTTACTACCATCCGCACGATCTGGGCAAATTTGCCGACATGGGCAAGAGCAACACGGAACTGTGGGACAAGTTCATGGCCTACTACGGTGCCGTGTTCGCCGAAGGTGCCCTGACGGCACGCGAAAAGGCGCTCATCGCGCTGGGCGTGTCGCACGCGGTGCAATGCCCCTACTGCATCGATGCCTATACCCAGGCGTCGCTGGAGCAGGGATCGAACATCCAGGAGATGACCGAAGCGGTACACGTGGCCTGCGCCATCCGCGGGGGCGCTTCGCTGGTGCACGGGGTGCAGATGCGCAACGTGGCCGAAAAGCTCTCGATGTAGTCGCCCCTCACCGAAAAGGAACAGCACGTGGGTCAAACCCTGATCGCACGGCGGGCACCGCTTGCGTCGAGCCGCTCGCAACTGGAAGTGCTGGCCCGTCCAGGTCCGTGGCCGCGCTTCGAAGAACGCGTCGCCGCTGCCGGGCTGGTGCCGCTCACTGCGTCGGGCATCGAGATCTTCCAGATCAACGTCGGCAAGTTCTGCAACCAGACCTGCCGGCATTGCCACGTGGATGCCGGTCCGGAGCGTACCGAGCAGATGACTCGCGAGACCGCCGAGCACTGTATCCGTGCCCTGGCGCAAACCGACATACCGACCCTGGACATCACCGGGGGCGCGCCCGAGCTCAACCCGAGCTTCCGCTGGCTGGTGCAGGAAGCGCGCGCGCTCGGGCGCCACGTCATGGATCGCTGCAACCTCTCCATCCTGCTGGTGAAGCCGCAGGAAGAACTCGCCGAGTTCCTGGCCGAACAGCGTGTGGAGATCGTGGCGTCGCTGCCCTACTTTCGTCCGACCCAGGCCGATGCACAACGCGGCGAGGGCATCTTCGACAAATCCATCACCGCGTTGCGCAAGCTGAACGCGCTCGGCTACGGGGTCGAAGGCAGCGGCTTGACCCTCAATCTCGTGCACAACCCCGTCGGCGCATTCCTGCCGCCGGCGCAGCAGAGCATCGAAGCGCAATTCAAGCGCGAGCTCGCGCGCTCGCACGGCATCGTGTTCAACAATCTCTATACCATCACCAACATGCCGATCAGCCGCTTTCTCGAGTTCCTGCTGGACAGCGGCAATTTCGAAGGCTACATGGAGCGGCTTGCGAATGCGTTCAACCCGGCCGCCGCGCAGGCCGTCATGTGCCGGAACACCATCTCCGTCGGCTGGGACGGCACGCTGTACGACTGCGACTTCAACCAGATGCTCGAGCTGCCGGTGACGAACGGGTTGCCGCGGCATGTGCGCGACTTCGATGCGAGTACGCTGAACGGCCGCCGCATCGTGACGGCGAACCACTGCTACGGATGTACGGCGGGAGCCGGTTCGTCGTGCGGCGGGGCGGTGGCCTGAACAACCGTTCCGATCACCGAACCGGCAGCGCCTCCAGCATCACCGGTACCGCCGCCGATCGCAGGCTGTCCGGATAGTCTTTCCGAAAGCGTTCGAGCAGTTCGCGGGCCTGCGCCGCGCCCCGCCTCGTGTCCCCGCCGCCACGGGCGACGCGCACCCATGCCACGGCGACTATGAACCGCACCTCTTCCACGTTGGTATCGCCCGGGTAGGACTGCACGAAACGCTCGCCGGCCTCGATCAGCGCGTTGCTCGAGGCCGGCTCGGGAACGAGCGACGCGAGGGGGTCATCGCGAAAGCTGTCGTAGAACCGCCCATACACGACGCCAAAGAGCGCTGCGCTCGCTCCAGTGCCCTTGGGATCGAGATCGTAGGCGGCCGCGTAATGCTCCACCGGCGCACCGAAGCGTCCCAAGCGCTCGGACCAGGGAAGCGGAACTCCCATCGCCTTGAACCGCTCGACGACGAGATTCGAAGGCAAGCCCTGCACACGCCCGTGCATCGCCAGATCGCGATTGAGCAGATCGCGGATTTCGTCCTGCATGCGCGCGAGCGCGAGGTGTGCCTCGGCGCGCCGCGTGGCGGCCTCGCGCGATCGAATCGTCGCGATGTTGCGCTGCGCCTGCGCGATGTAGCGTTCCGCGGCCTCGGCGGTGATCAGATCGTGAGCTTCGACGCATGCCCCCGCGACCAAGCCCCCGACCAGGAGCAACGCGCGGGCGAAACTACTTGCTCTCACCCGCCTCCAGCGGCACGCCCGCGGCGTACGCCTGCGCACCGGCGTGCACCGGAATCTCGCTCTCGTCCGCGCGCGGCACCACGAGCCCGAGATTCACATCATCGCCGGCCAGTGCTTCCGCGATCAGGTATCCATGCTGTCGCGGAAAATCCTCGCGGCACACCATGCGATAGACATCGTTCTGCACCAGCACCCGCAACGGGATCGCCCCGATGTCGCCGAACGGAGCTGCGCCGTGGTACATCGCCGTGGCATTCGGCTGCGACACGATGCCGACCTCCGCCTGACGTGTCGCGATGAGGCTGGCGATCCTCTGCACCCGCGGCCCGCGACCGACGGCCGCCTTGCTGTCCGGCAGGACCGAGCGCATCACGGCGGCACATTTCTCGCCCAGATCGTCGGCGCCCGGATCGTCGCGGCTCGTCAGGATGACCAGATGAGTCTGGCGATAGACGGCCCACTGGCGATACGGCGCGTGGCCGGAGAGCAGCCCCGCGGCCGCCATCGCGGCGGCGGCAGTGAGGAAGCGTCGACGTTCCATGGCTAGAACCGCGACCCGTGAATCCGCACGGGTCGCAGCATCCGCCTATTTCTTGATGTGCTCCAGCGGGCAGATGGTGGACACCGCGTAGTTCGGCACGTCCACCACGTTGCCTATGCGCAGGTCGCACGCCACGCTGGTGTAGACATAGGCCTGCACCGGCGTCCAGCCGTAGGTCTTCGCCAGCCAGTCGATCATCTCGTTCAGCGAACCCCGCGCCGCGACGGTGAGGTCTTCCGACAGATTGACGAGCGGTCCGATCTTGTCGCCGCCCAGGTACTTGTGCTGAGGCGGAATCTCGCCGGCCTTCTTGATGGGATACGCGACGGTCGCATGGAAGCGGTCCGGTTCGAGCTGCTTCAGCTGCGAGCCGCCCTCGAAGTGCGGGCCGGACTTGATCATGGACGCCATGCCCTTGCGGATCTCGGTGCGCACCGTCACGGTCGCGCCCATCTCGATCGCGGTGCCGGCCACCTCACCGTCGCCCTGCGCGTAGTGCACGTCGCTGATGAAGAGCCCGCACCCGTCGACGAAGCACGGCAACAGCAGCGTGGTGCCGACGACCATCTGCTTGATGTCCATGTTGCCGCCGTTCTCGCGCGGCGGAATCGTGCGCAGGCACTTGTCCTTGTGACTGCCGCTCGGACCGCAGACCGCCGCGGGCAGCGCACCCACAGGCTGCGGACCGAGCGCCACACCGCCGGCTGCCGCAAGCTGCGATTCGCGAGCCTCCCAGGCATTCACCTCGGGCTCGCCGGGCAACACGCCCACGGTGCCCATGAAGCCGTTGAAGGGTATCCGCACGCCGGGCAACTGGTCGGATACCGCCTCCAGGTGATTCAGCTTCCAGTTGGCGATGAACGGCTCGGTGAATCGGTCACGCAGGAAGCCGAAGCCCGGCACCACGGTGGTGTAGCCGTACTCGTCCGGCTCGATATCCACGAGCGTGACGGCAAGCACGTCGCCGCGCTTCGCTCCTTCGATGTGTACCGGGCCGGTCAACGGGTGCACGAGGTTGAGGTCGACCGCGCCGAGATCCTTCGGGACCGAGTTGACCGTCAGGTCCGAATCGAGCGCGTCGCGCGTCTCGTAGGTGACGAGCTGTCCCGGCTTGGCCGTCGCCACCGGCTTGATCGCCGGGTGGTAGCGGTTGAAGCAGTTCGGATCGTCGACGCAGTGCTTGCCCATTTTCTTCACCAACACCCGCGACTGCGTCTTCACGTCGGTGGTGTCCGCGTAGCTGCCGGCAGCGAACAGGAGCACAGGTACGGCAAGCACGATGGCGCGCATCTTCATATCTTTTCTCCCAGGTTCCTACGGTCTCAAGGGGGTCGCACCCGCTCAAATTGCGACGTGCCCCGGACTATGGATACACGCGAAGCCGCCTGTCAATGTGCGCGTCATCCTGGTGCGATCAACGCGCCGATGCGCTCGAACAGCCACCACAGGCCGAGGAGCCCGACCGCAATCGAGATCGCCCACGCGACGCGCCGGTCGGGAATCTCGGCGACACCCGCTCTGCGCTCCAGGCGGTCGACGCCGTGCAACACCACCAGCGCGGTGGCGACGATGGCGAGCTGCCCCAATTCCACGCCGATATTGAACGCGGCCAGCGCCGGCGCCAGCGCCTCCTGCGGCAGACCGTATTCGCGCAGGACGCTGGCAAAACCGAACCCGTGCACCAGGCCGAAGGCGAAGGTGAGCGGCCAGCGCCGCCCGACGTCGCGCACGAAGAAGTTTTCCGCGGCCACGTACACGATGCTTGCTGCTATCGCGGCCTCGACCCACGCCGGGTCCGGGGTCACGGCGCCGAGCACCGCCGCGGTCAGCGTGATCGAATGGGCCACGGTGAAGGCGGTGATGACCTTGACCAATGGCAGCAGCCTGCGGCCCCACACGATGGTTGCCAGCAGGAACGCGATATGGTCGAAGCCGATGGCGATGTGCTCGACGCCGGAGAACAGATAGCGGCCGAAGACGGACCAGGCCGACTGCCGTACGGCGGTGATCGCCAGCTCGGGCGTGCTGACCGAAAGCAGACCGAAGCGCTTCGCATCGCCCGTCACGGTGACCATGTGTCGCGCGCGCGGATCGATCTCGGCAAACGGCGTCGCGCGGTAGATGAGCGTGTCCGACGCCTTCGCGCAGGCGAATTGTGCGTGGACCTTGACGTGTTCGGCTGCAGGTTCGAGACCCAGCACCCGGAGTTCGCACGGCGTCCCGTCCGCCGCCAACCGCACGTGCTCCGCGAGATACGCCTCGATCCCGCTGCGGGCCGATGCCAGCGCTTCACCCGTGACGGTGGCCGGTGACGACAGCAGGGTCGCGTTCAATGCGACCTCGAGGTCGCGACCATTCAGATCCAGGTCGATGCGAACGGCCGAACCGCTCACTTCGAGCACGGCATTGGACAACTGCGTATTGTGGGCTGTGGCAGTGGTGGCTGCGCACAGCATCCCTGCGAGGGCAAGACAGCGAAGCATCATTTCCTACGGCGCACCCCGCATTGCCTCGATCGCCTGTCCGAACAAGGTGGACCCGGCCAGGTTCGAACCGCCGTCCACCACCAGCACCGTGCCGGTGACATAGCTCGCGAGGGGCGAGGCCAGGAACACGGCCGCCTGCCCGATCTCGTCGACCGCGCCGAACCGGCCGAGCGGGATCGAGCGATAGCGCGACGACTCGTAGTCTTCGCCACCGAGCCGCTTCATGCCTTCGGTACCTTCGATCGGCCCGGGCACGATGCTGTTGGAGCGGATCCCGTACTTGCCCCATTCCAGTGCCAGGTTCTTCATCATCATGTCGATGCCGGCCTTGGCCGCGCCCACGTGCACCTGATAGGGAAACGGGACATAGGCCATGCCCGCCGAGATAAAGATGACACTTCCCCTGGTCGCCTTGAGTTGTTCGAAGGCAGCACGGGTGGCGTTGAACGAGCCGATGAGATCGATGTCGACCACGGTCTTGAAACCGTTGGGCGAAAGCTCTTCGGCCGGAATCGGGAAATTGCCCGCGGCACCGCATACGAGCACGCCGATGGGTCCGAGGGCCGCGGCGGCGTTGCCGATGACGGTCTCGAGGCGACCCGCGTCACGAACGTCCGCCGCTTCCGCGTGGACCTTGGCCCCAAGGGCTCGCAACTCCTCCGCCGCGCGGTCGAGCTTGTCCTGCTTGCGCCCGCAGATGGCAACGTTGGCACCCAGCGCCGCGAAGTTCCTGGCGATGCCCAGGTTGATGCCGGAGCCCCCGCCGGTGACGAACACGGTCGTGCCCTTGAAGGTGTCGGCGGGGAAGAAGCGGGTCACGAGCATGGTCTTGGCCTCACTGCATCATGTCGAGGACGATCTCGCAGCGGTCGGTGCAACCCTGCGTGATCACGGGATAGGAGGTCGCGTTGAGAAACCGCGTCCGGTCACCTTCGTAGATCTTCACGAGCAGCGTATACCGGTGTTTCTCGACGATCCGGTCCGGGTCGTACCTGACCCGGAATGCGATCGGGACCTGTCCCGGGTTGCGGATCTCGACCTCGTCGAGCACCTCGGCCACGGCGTCCATCTTCGAGACGTCCTGCAGCCAGACCTTCACTATGGCATCGGGCGACAAGGCGATGCGCTGGCGGTAGGTGATGGTGCCATCCAGGGTCTTGAGCGGTTTCTCGGGGACCGCGGGTTTCGGGGCACAGCCCGCGACCAGGGCGAGAATCATCGCCACGACGATGCGCATGAACGCCTCCCCTTCTCGCAGCTAGGGCTGAGCCACCGCACCGTACGGCGTGCGCCGGATCGACTTCACGTACGGCAGCGCGGCGACGGCCTCCATGCGCCCGCGCCAGTTCGGCGCCCCGGTGCGCGCGTGCACGAGAATCTCGTCGGCCGTACACCCGGCGCGCCCGGCCACCTCCGATTCGAAGCGCGCCGTCGGGTCCAGCTCGGCGATCTCCAGCCGGCGCGCTTCCGTATTGGGCACACAGAACTGGTACAGGATCTCGCGCTTGCCCGCCGGTGGCCCTTCCAATCCGTTGGGGTCGATCTTCTTCAGATCGAACCGGACCTTCTCCAGACCCTTCGGCGGCGGTGTCACGCAGGCCGCGAGCATCAACACGGCGCCGCAGACGGCCAGCCGCACCATGCGCTCAGACCGGAACCAGGCGGCCATCGGTCAGGCGCGGGACCAGATCGATCTCGGAACGGCGCGAGGCGTACTCGACCTCGTGCACCAGGTCCCGGTCCTGCATCATGCGGCCCACGCGCGAGTTCATGAGCGCCTCGAACGGATCGACCGAACGGAACAGGTGCAGCGCCGCCAGCGCGGCATCGGAGAAGTCCTCCTCGCCGGCGAGCGCCTTGGCGAACAGTTCCACGTAGTAACCCGCACCCACCATGTCCTCCAGATTGACGTTGCCTGCGGAACCCGAGCACACGATGATCACCGTGTCGCCGGTATGGTGCGTGAGGACGTGCTCGACCACCGCGGTGGCGTTCAGCATGGCGCCGGCGTAGACGTGCGCGGCGCCCGACGACATCTGCAGCGCAACGGTGCCGTTGGTCGTCGAATACACCAGGGTGCGCCCGGCTACACCATGGTCGATCAAGGCGAGCGGCGTCGGCGACGCGAAGCCCTCGATGGTCTCGGCATACAACTCACCGGAGGCGACGTACGAATCCTTCGGCAGCTCCTTCAATTTGGCGCGCGCCGCGCGCTCGTCGAGCGTCGGGATGACGTCGGTCGCCCCATGGGCCAGCGCAGTGACGATGGTCGAAGTGGCGAACAGGATGTCGAGCACGATGACGACCTTGCCTGCCAGGCGATAGCCATCGAGATCCTCCTTGCGATACAGCACGTGCACCTTGCTCGAGCCGATCACGACGCCGCTCCGCGAACCTTGAACATGCCGTAGCCTTCCATCGTCATCACCCGTTCGTCGTGCTGGTTGAAGACTTCCCAGAGCGTCTTCACGATGCCCACATCCGGCTTGCTCGCCGAACGGCGCGATTCGAGCACGGTACGCATGGCGCGGATGGTATCGCCCGGGCGCACCGGTTTCAGCCACTTCACGTGATCGACACCGGGCGAACCGAGGCTCGCCGAATCGAGCAGGTAGTTGTCGCACATCATGCGCATGACCATCGCGACCGTGTGCCAGCCGCTCGCGATCAGGCCACCGTACATGGAATGCTGGGCCGCCGCCTCGTCCACGTGGAAGGACTGCGGATCGAACTGCTGCGCGAATTCGATGACCTCGCCCTTGGTCACGGTGCGCCGGCCCATCTCGCTTACTTCGCCGACCTTGAAATCCTCCCAGTAGATTTTCGCGCTCATCGCGTCTTGCCCTCGTAGCGGTACCAGCCGCGGCCGGCCTTCTTGCCGTTGTAGCCAGCCTGCACCATCTGTTTCAACAGCGGGCGCGGCCGGAAGCGCTCGCCGTAGGCGCCCTGCAGGATCTCCTGCACCTGCAGCGACAGCTTGTTGGTGACCGCGTCGCAGAGCTCGAACGGGCCGACCGGGTGCCCGAGACCCAGCTTGCACGCCAAGTCCACTTCCTCCGGTGTACAAACACCCTCTTCCACCAGGCGCACCGCCTCGATCATGAAGGCGTGCAGCACGCGGTTCACCGCGAAGCCGACCACGTCCTTGACCTTGATGGGCACCTTGCCGACATCGCGGCTGTACTGCATCAGTGCCTCGACGGTGTCCTCGCCGGTATCGATACCGGGAATGACCTCGACCAGCTTCATGCGCGACACCGGCGAAAAGTAATGAGTCCCGCCAAAGCGCGCCCGACGCTCCGGCGCGACGTAGGACGCGAGCCCCGTGATGGCGATGGTCGACGTGTTGCTCGCAATCAGGGCATCGGCCTTGCAGACCTGATCGAGCTTGCGAAAGACCGCCGCCTTGACCTCCTCCGACTCGAACACCGCTTCGGTCACCAGATCGCAATCCGCGAAGCGGGCGAGGTCGGTCGTGGTGGTGATGCGACCGAGGGCTTCGTCCTTCTGCGCCTCCTTGTAGAAGCTGCGCTGGATTCCCTTGTCGAGCACCTTGCCGAGATTCTCGATCGCCTTCGCCAGCGATTCGTCGCTCGTGTCCGCCAGCATCACGCGCTTGCCGGCGAGCGCCGCCACCAATGCGATCTCGGCACCCATGAGTCCGGCGCCTACGACGCCTACTTGATTGATCATCGACTGCACCTCGTGGAACAAATCGAAAAGCGTTCGCCACGAAGGACACGAAGACCACGAAGGATCACGAAGTTACCAGTCAATGCGTGTTCCTTCGTGCGCCTTCGTGGTCTTCGCGTCCTTCGTGTTAAAGCTCTAGCCGTTCGGCGCAGTGCGCCAATCAGATCCGCCGCCACTTCGCCCGCGGCCGCTCGAACGCGGTCACGTTGAGCGGCTGCGCCGACTCGGCTTGCGCGAACCGGTCCAGATGGTGATCGGCATCGCCGAACAGTGTGTCGATCGACGTCAACCGCTTCACGTAGTGCCCTACGTTCAGTTCGTCCGTCATGCCCATGCCGCCGTGCAACTGGATCGCCTGCTGACTGATGTATCGACTTGCGCGGCCGATCAGTTCCTTGGCGGCCGACACTGCCTTGCGCCGTTCCACGGGATCGGCATCGTCCACCTTCACCGCGGCGAGCAGCGCCATGGATTTCGCCTGCTCGTACTGCATCACCATCTCCACCATGCGGTGCTGCAACGCCTGGAACCGGCCGATGGGCACACCGAACTGCTGGCGCGTCTTCAGGTATTCGAGGGTCGTGTCGTTCAGCACCTTCATGCAGCCCACGGCTTCGGCGCACAGTGCCGCGATGGCGCGGTCAGCGATGAGTTCGATCAAGGGCAAACCGCGGTCGGCAGCCCCGATCAGCGAATCGCCGCTGATCCGCACGTTCTCGAAGCCGATCTCCGCCGCACGATTGCCGTCGTAGGTCGGATACTCCCGTCCGCTCACGCCCTCTTCGGCCGGATGCACGAAGAACAGGCTGATGCCGTTGCGGTCGTTCACGTCACCCGAGGTCCGCGCCGAGACGATCAGCAGATCGGCCACGGCACCGTGCATCACCACGGACTTCGACCCGTTGATCACCCACTGGCCGTCGTCCATGTGCGCCGTGGTGGCGACGTGATCGAGGTCGTAGCGCCCGCCGTCTTCCGTGAACGCACACGCGAACTTCATCTTGCCTTCCAGGATCGGCGGCAGCAGGTATTGCTTCTGCTCAAAGGTGCCGGCCGTGGCGATGCAGCTCGCGGCCATCACCACCGTGCCGAGGTAGGGCTCCACCACCAGGTGGCGGCCGAAGGCTTCCATCACGATCATGGTTTCGATGCCGCCACCGCCGAAACCGTCGCGGTCCTGCGGCACGGGCAGGCCCAGCAACCCCAGGTTGGCGAGGCCTTCCCAGGCCGTCGGGCTGTAACCGACGCGTGAGGCAACGATCGATTTGCGCTGTTCGAAGGTGTAGTTCTTCTCGAGAAACTTCGAGACGGAGTCCTCGAGTAGTTGCTGTTCTTCCGTGAAGTCGAAGTCCATGGTCTACAGCCCCAAGATCATTTGCGACACGATGTTCCGCTGGATCTCGTTCGACCCGCCGTAGATCGAGACCTTGCGGAAGTTGAGGTACTGCGCGGCCAGCGGCGCGGCATACTCAGGCCCGACGCGCTCGCCCAGCCAGTGGTCGCCCCACGAATCGGGCAGGTGCGGCAACGCCCACGGCCCCACCGCTTCCATCATCAGTTCGGTGAGTGCCTGCTGGATCTCGGTGCCCTTGATCTTGAGGATCGACGCTTCCGGACCGGGCGGGCGACCGTGCCGATCCGCCGCCAGCACCCGCAACACCGTGATCTCGAGCGCCATCAGGTCGATCTCGACCCGCGAGATCTTGTCGCGGAACCGCGGGTTCTCGATCAGCGGTCGGCCGCGCTGCGTCTGCTCGGCGGCAATGTGCTTCAGGAACGCGAGTTCGCGCTTCGAGCGCGAAACACCCGCGATGCCGGTGCGTTCGTGCGACAGCAGGAACTTGGCGTAGGTCCAACCGCGACCTTCTTCGCCGACGAGATTCTCGACCGGAACCTCGACGTTCTCGAGCCAGACCTCGTTCACTTCGTGCTCGCCATCCAGGGTGATGATCGGCCGCACCGTGATGCCCGGGGTCTTCATGTCGATCAGCAGGAACGAGATGCCGTCCTGCTTCTTGCCTTCGGTCGACGTGCGCACCAGGCAGAACATCATGTCGGCGTATTGCGCGAGCGTGGTCCAGGTCTTCTGGCCGTTGACGATGTAGTGATCGCCCTTGCGCTCGGCGCGCGTCTTGAGCGACGCCAGGTCCGAGCCCGATCCCGGCTCCGAATAGCCCTGGCACCACCAGTCCTCCGAGGACAAGATGCGCGGCAGATAGCGCTCCTTCTGCCAGGGATGACCGAACGCGATGATCACCGGGCCCACCATGTCGACGCCGAACGCGATCACGCGCGGGGCACCGGCCGCGGCACACTCTTCCTCGAAGATATGGCGCTGCACCGGAGTCCAGCCGGTGCCGCCGTACTCCCTGGGCCACCCGGGCGCAATCCAGCCCTGCGCGTGCAGGGCCTTCTGCCAGGTGACCCAGTCGTCCTTCACGAGCCGCTTGTGCTCGATCACCTTGCGCGCGATCTGCGGCGGCAACTTGTCGCGCACGAATGCACGCACCTCGTCGCGGAACGCGAGTTCCTCGGGCGTGTAGTTGAGATCCATCTCGCTCCTCCCCCGGTCTGTTGCCGTCTACGCGGCTTGCGAGAGCACGAATCCGGCTCTCGGGAAATGTACGTTCACCTCGCCGACCGCGGGATCGGACCGGCGGATGACGATGTGCTGGGCGTTGGCAGCCACCAGCGTGCCCGCCACCGGATCCTTGCCGTAGTCGTCGGCGGCGACCGTCACCGCCGCACCCAGGGCCATGCCTTCCGGCAACTCCGGATGCCCGAGCTTGATCGGGTCCGGCTTGGCTGCGTGCGCGATGCGCAACGCCTCCTTGGCGTCGAGCTCCGCTGGCCGCCCGTGGCCGAACGCAGTCATGCGCTCGAACCAGGCGAGCGTGCGCGGCATGTCGTTCACCGCGCCCAGCTCCGGCACACGCCGCAGCACCATCCAGACCGGGTGATACAGGCAGAAGTCGGCCCACGTGGGCTTGGTGCCCAGTACGTGCGGCCGCCCGTCCTCTAGCGCCCGTTCGAGCCAGAACAGATGAGCGCGCAACTGGCTGCGCAACTGCGCCTGGTCGCGCTGGTAGCGCTCCACGTCCATCATGCCGCCGGAGAACTTGTAGCGGTCCTCCTTGAGGTCGGTCGGGACCATGCTGCCCAACGTGCCGAACACCACACCGACGGCGTCGAAGAAGAAGGTGCGATCGGACCACGCACCGATCATCGTCGTGACGCCGTTGGTGCCGTCCGGAAACAAGGACGTCTCGGGAAAGCGCCGTTCCAGCTCGCGCACGATGCAGGACGAGTCGCAGAACACATCCGCGCCGATCTGCATCACCGGAGTCTTGCGGTAACCGCCGGTGAGCGGCATCAGGTCGGGCTTGGGGCTGACTCTCGGAATCTGCACCGAGTGCCAGTCGAGGCCCTTGTAGCCGAGGATCAGCCGGACTTTCTCCGCGAAGGGCGAGTTCGGGTAGTTGTGGAGGATCAGGTCCGGCATGACGTGGAGGTGCTCAATCCAGGACCCTGCACTGTAAGTGAGATGCCCCGGCCGAGGCAAACCGCCCTCGCCGCACTTGCCCGCCGGGGCCTATAATTCAAGGTCTTGATCCATCGAGCCCACCGGCCCACAGGAGCCCCCATGAACATCCGCGACATCAAGCCCGAAACGCTGGCCGACATCAACATGGATCCGCTGTGGATGCCGTTCACGGCGAACCGGCAGTTCAAGCAACAGCCGCGGTTGCTGGTGTCGGCGAAGGACATGTACTACACCGCCATCGACGGCCGGGAGATCCTCGACGGCATCGCGGGCCTCTGGGCGGTCAACGCCGGCCACTGCCGGGCCCCCATCGTCGATGCGATCAAGCGTCAGGCCGAGAACGTGGACTACGTGACCGGCTTCCAGCTGCACCATCCTGCTGCCTTCAACGCCGCCGAGCGCCTGGTGCGCATCACGCCCAAGGGCATGGGCCATGCCTTCTTCGTGAATTCCGGTTCCGAGGCGGTCGATACCGCTCTCAAGATCGCGCTTGCCTACCACCGCGCCCGCGGCGAAGGCACCCGCACCCGCTTCATCGGCCGCGAACGCGGCTATCACGGCGTGGGCTTCGGCGGCATCTCGGTGGGTGGCATGGTCGCGAATCGCCGCGTGTTTGCCGGCGGCATGCTGCCTGGCGTCGACCACATGCGCCACACGCACCTGCCCGAGAATGCCTACTCGCGCGGCCAGCCGGAACATGGTGCGTTCCTCGCCGAAGACCTCGAGGCCCTGGTGGCGCTGCACGGTGCCGAGAACATCGCCGCCGTGATCGTCGAACCGGTCGCGGGTTCCACCGGCGTGCTGGTGCCGCCCAAGGGCTACCTGGAACGGCTGCGCGAGATCGCCACGAAGCACGGCATCCTGCTGATCTTCGACGAGGTCATCACCGGGTTCGGGCGTACCGGGAAGGCCTTCGCCGCGCAGACCTTCGGCGTGACACCGGATCTGATCACCTGCGCCAAGGCGCTCACGAACGCTGCCGTGCCCATGGGCGCGGTCATCGTCAAGAACGAGATCTACGACGCGTTCATGAACGGCCCGGCGCACATGATCGAGTTCTATCATGGCTACACCTACTCCGGTCACCCGCTGGCAGCCGCCGCCGCCATCGCGACGCTGGACCTGTTCGCCGAGGAAAAGCTGTTCGAGCGCGGCGCAGCGATGGCGCCCTACCTTGCCGATGCCGCTCATTCGCTGAAGGGCCTGCCCCACGTGATCGACGTGCGCAACATCGGACTGGTGTGCGGCATCGAGCTGGAACCGATGCCCGGCAAGCCGACCGCGCGTGCCTTCGAAGCGTTCCTGCGCTGCTACGAGAAGAGTGTGCTGATCCGCACCACCGGCGACACCATCGCGCTGTCGCCGCCGCTCATCATCGAGAAGAGCCACATCGACCGGATCTTCGAGACTCTCCGTGAGGTGCTCAAGACGCTGCCGTAAGGCGGGAACCTCTCTCAACACGAAGGACGCGAAGGACTCGAAGGTGCACGAAGGAATCGAGGCCCGAGGAAGGTTATCTTCGTGTTCCTTCGAGTCCTTCGCGTCCTTCGTGTTTCACGCTTTCGGCTTTTCGCTTTTCCGCCGCCTGACGCTCCAGCATCCATGAAGCTACTCATCGCCCAGATGCAGCACGAGACCAACACGTTCTCGCCGGTCCCCACACCGTGGGAAGCCTTCGGCAAGAACGGGCCCTATCTCGGCGACGAGGCACTGCAAGCCATGCGCGGCACGCGCATGGCCATCGGGGCGTTCATCGACATCGCCGAAGCTGCCGGCGCCCAGATCGTGCTGCCGGTGGCCGGCTACGCCTCGCCCAGCGGCCCGGTGGACGGCGCGGCCTACGACCGCTTCTGCCAACTGATCTGCGATGCGGCCGCCAAGGGCTGCGATGCGATCATGCTCGATCTGCACGGGGCCATGGTGGTGGCCGATCGCACCGACGACGGGGAAGGCACGCTGCTCGAGAAGCTGCGCGCCGTCGCACCGCAGACGCCCATAGCGGTCTCGCTCGACCTGCATGCCAACGTCACACCGGCGATGGTGCGCCATTGCGACATCCTGACAGGCTACAAGACCTACCCGCACGTGGACATGTACGAGTCCGGCGAACTGGCGGGCAGGATCCTGATACGCATGCTGGCCGGCGAAGTAAAGCCGGTGATGGCCTTCGGCCAGCGCCCCCTGCTCGCGCAGACGCTGTGCATGAACACCGACGAGCAGCCGATGAAGTCCTTCGTCGGCGCCGCGCGCGAGGAAGAGAAGAAGAAAGGCATCCTCGCCGCCACCGCGTTCGGCGGTTTTCCCGCTGCCGACATCCACGATGCAGGTCTGAGTGCCGTGGTGGTAGCCGATGGCGATGCGGAGCAGGCCTTGCTCGCCTGCGATCGCATGCTGGGCATCGCCTGGTCGCGCAAGGAAGACTATGTCTACCACGGCGAACCGCTCGATCGCGCCGTGGCCCGTGCCAAGCAGCTCGAAGCCGAAACCGGCGGCCCCATCCTGCTGCTGGACCATGCGGACAACTGCGCCTCCGGCGCGACGCAGGACACGATGCACGTCCTCAAGGCCGCCCTCGATCAGGGTCTGACCGGCATCGCCGTGGGCCCGATCCGCGATCCGGAAACCGTGGACGCCTGCGTCCGTGCCGGTGTCGGCGCCTCGGTCAAGGTCAAGGTCGGCGGCAAGATGGACATGCCGCAGATCCAAGTGACGGGCGAACCGCTGCCGCTCGAAGGCGTGGTCCGGTCCATCACCGACGGCGAGTACACCATCACCGGCCCGCAGCTCACGGGCGTGCGCTGCTACATGGGGCGCACCGTGGTGCTCGACACCGGTGCCGCGGAGATCGTGATCACCGAGCGCAACCAGGAGCCGTGGGATCGCGGCGTCTTCACCAGCGTGGGCATCGACCCGACGCGGAAGAGATTCCTGCTGCTCAAGTCGCGGATGTACTACCGCCCCGTGTTCCTGCCGATCGCCAAGGGTGCCGTGCTGTGCGACGGCGTCGGCGTCGGTTCTTCCGACAATTCCATCTTCCGCTTCGAGAAGGTGCGGCGGCCCATGTATCCGCTCGACACCGGTTTCGCCTGAAGCGCGCGTCCGCATTTCATCAGGAGGTCTCCATGAACAAGCCCCTCGACATCGCCCCCCAGGTCAAGGACATCCCCCATTTCGTCAACGGCAAGGAAGTGGCCGGCTCCAGCGGACGGACTGCCGACGTCTTCAACCCGGCGTTCGGCCGCGTGACCGGCAAGGTCGGGTTGGCCTCGCCGGCGGAAGTGGACGCCGTCGTCCAGGCCGCGAAGAAGGCTTTTCCTGCCTGGGCCGCGACGCCACCCATCAAGCGGGCGCGCGTGCTGTTCCGCTTCAAGGAACTGGCCGAGCAGCACCAGGACGCCGTCGCCGCCGCCATCACGGCAGAACACGGCAAGGTCTTTTCCGATGCGAAGGGCGAGATGACCCGCGGCCTCGAGGTCGTCGAGTTCGCGTGCGGCATTCCGCAACTGCTGAAGGGGGAGTTCACGGAACAGATCGGCTCCGGCATCGACTCGTGGTCGGTGCGCCAGCCGCTCGGCGTCTGTGCGGGCATAACGCCGTTCAATTTCCCGGCGATGGTGCCCATGTGGATGTTCCCGGTGGCACTGGCATGCGGGAACGCATTCATCCTCAAGCCTTCGGAACGCGATCCTTCGGCCAGCCTGCTGCTCGCGAAGCTCCTGAAGGAAGCCGGGCTACCCGACGGTGTCTTCAACGTGCTGCAAGGCGACAAGGTCGCGGTCGACGGCCTGCTCACCCATCCCGACGTCGCCGCGGTGAGCTTCGTCGGCTCGACGCCGATCGCGAAGTACATCTACGAGACCGGTGCGAAACACGGCAAGCGCGTGCAGGCGCTCGGCGGTGCCAAGAACCATCTCGTGGTAATGCCGGACGCCGATCTCGACCAGGCGGTCGATGCATTGATCGGCGCGGCCTACGGGTCTGCCGGCGAGCGCTGCATGGCGATCTCGGTCGGCGTGGCCGTGGGCGACGTCGGCGACAAACTGGTGCAGCGGCTGCAGCAGCGGGTGAAGGCGCTCAAGATTGGCGCCGGTACCGACGACAGTTCCGAGATGGGGCCGCTCGTCACCGGCCAGCATCTCGCCAAGGTGAAGGGCTACGTCGATCAGGGTGTCAGCGAAGGGGCGAAGCTCGTGGTGGACGGCCGCGGCTTCAAGGCCGCCGGCAACGAGGACGGCTTCTTCCTCGGAGGCTGCCTGTTCGACGACGTGAAGCCCGGCATGACCATCTACCGCGAAGAGATCTTCGGACCGGTGCTGTCCATCGTGCGCGTGCCGGACTTCGACTCCGCGATGAATCTCGTGAACGGACACGAATACGGCAACGGCACTTCGATCTTCACGCGCGACGGCGATGCGGCACGCGAGTTCACCATGCGGGCGCAGATCGGCATGGTCGGCGTCAACGTGCCGATTCCGGTGCCGGCCGCGTTCCACAGTTTCGGCGGCTGGAAGGCATCGCTGTTCGGCGACCATCACATGTACGGCCCGGAAGGCGTGCGCTTCTTCACGCGCATGAAGACCATCACGCAACGCTGGCCCACCGGCATCCGTGCCGGGGCCGAGTTCATGATGCCGACGACGAAGTAGCTTCGCGCGGGAGGCAAACCATGCGCTGGATCGGACCTGCAGCAATCGTCATCGCAATCCTTGGAGCCTGCAGCCGCGAAGAGCCGCCCGCACCGCAAGCCACTTCCGACGACCGGGTGAAGAACGCCGACAAGCTGATGCTGCCGGCGCGTGAAGGCGCCAAGACCATGAATGCCGCCGACAAGGTGGACGACGTCTACAAGGCGCAGAAGGAAGCGACCGACAAGCAAGTCGACGAGTCCACCAAGTAGGCATGGCTCGAATCACCGAAGTCGAACACCTGCGCCGCCTGATCGGGGAACCGAGCCCGCAGGTCGCACACAAGATGCATCGCCGCCTGACGGCGACCGCGCGCGAATACATCGCGCGCTCGCCGCTGTTCCTGCTCGGCACCGCGGATGCGAGCGGCCAGCCGATGGTCTCGCCGAAGGGCGATCCCGCGGGCTTCGTCCACATCGAGGACGAGTCGACGCTGCTGATACCGGAGCGCAAGGGCAACAAGCTCGTGTTCACGCTCACCAACGTGCTCGCCAATCCGCGGGTGGCCTTGATCTTCCTGGTGCCCGGTACCGACGAGACCCTGCGGGTCGAGGGCGCAGCGGAACTGCTCGATGACGAGCCGTTGTGCAACCGCTTCACGGAACGCGGGCGCCCCGCCCTGCTGGTGATGCGTGTGCGGATCACCAATTGCTATTTCCACTGCGCGAAGGCGTTCCTGCGCAGCGCATTGTGGAAGCCGGAGAACTGGGGTGAACGCATTCGCGTGAGCTTTGGCGAAGAGATCGCGGCGAACGGTGGAATGCGGGAGGCAGAGATCGCTGCGTTCGATGAGGCGGTCAAGGGAAGGTACCTTACGGATCTTTGACGGGCGCGTCCTGCGCCCGCCAGCGCCCCCATCCCAACCTTCCCCCAGCCAAGCTGGGGGAAGGGGTGTACGTCCCCTCCCCCGGCTTTGCCGGGGGAGGGCCAGGGTGGGGGCAGACCGACGCGCGAAAGCGCCGCTACCCCCCGAACCCGACCCTCCGAACCAGCCGGAACGCACTCCCCGCCGCGGGCTCTTCGAACACCGCGACACCGTTCACCTGCGCTCCCGCGTCGAGCGCTTCGGCGAAATAGCGCTCGAGCCAGGGCCGCAGTACCGCTGCATCGGGCGCCCCCAGTCGTTCGGTCAGTGTCAGATGAAACCGGAACTCGTCCATCACGTACGGGTAGCCCCAGCGTTCGAACAGTTCCCGCTGCTGCGATGACAGTACCAGCGGATCGCGGCGCGCACGATCGGCAGCGGACAAGGGCGCACGCAGCGGATCGAAGTACTCGACGCACTGAGCCGCGAGATCCTGCATCGTGTTCGCCGCGCGTGCCGGCACGAGGGCGAGGAAGCCTTCGAGCGATCCGACCTCCAGCGCCGGCAAAGGAAACGCTTCGCGGCGCGCGCAGAAACGTTCGGTCTCGGCGATCAGGTCGTCGATCGAGAAACCCTCCGCCAGCGTGAACGGCGCTTTCAACGTGGCGTGCCAGCCATAGCGACGGGGCGATTCCGTCAGGCGCCGCTGACGCTCGGGGGACAGCCCGTGCACGGTGGGCGGCGCGATCATCTCGCGCGACTCGGGGTCGCGTCCGAGCCAACGCACGCCGGCTGTCCACAACGGACTGTCGTGCGGCGGCGCGAAGTACAGGGCATAGCGAGGCATGGCGCTGACCCGTTAGGTTACTCTCTCGGGTCCCACCGGAAAACGCCGATGCCCGCTCCTCGATCCGTTACCGTCGACGACCTTGTCGCCCGCTACCAGGGCCTGTTGCTCGACGCCTACGGCGTCTTGCTCACCGAAGCCGGACCGCTGCCCGGCGCCGCGCAGTTCATCGCGCGGCTGCATGACATTCGCAAACCGTTCTGCATCCTCACCAACGATGCGGCCAAGTTGCCTTCGACCACGGCCCGCCGGCTGCAGGCCATGGGTATCGACGTTCCGGCGGAGCGCGTCGTCACGTCAGGTTCCCTGCTGGCGTCCCATTTCGAACACCATGGCCTCAGGGGCAGAACCTGCGCCGTGCTGGGTCCGCCCGACAGCGTGCACTACGTGCTCGAAGCCGGCGGCCGCATCGTGCCGGCCCATGCGGATTTCGACGTGCTGGTGATCGGCGACGAGAGCGGCTTCGAATTCATCGAGACCATGGACGCAGCCCTGTCCAGCCTGTACGCCCGGGTGGATCGCGGTGCCGCCGTGCATCTCGTCGTGCCCAATCCGGATCTCGTGTATCCCGCCGGCATCGGCGCCTTCGGCTTCGCGGCCGGCACGCTGGCCGCGATGTTCGAAGGCGCTCTCGCACTGCGCTACCCCGATCGGCCGGACCTCAGATTCGTCCGGCTCGGCAAACCCCACGGGCCGATCTACGAGGAGGGCCTGCGCCGCATCGGCACGCGCGCGGCCTGCATGATCGGCGACACGCTCGAGACCGACATCCGCGGCGCGAACCGCACCGGCATCGACAGCATCCTGATCGGCACCGGCGTTTCCACACCGGACTGGGCGACCACGCCCGCCGAGCTGCGCCCCGTAGCCACGCTGGCTGCCCTCGCGCCATGATCAGTCACCGCCACGCCGTCCTGCTCGCGATGCTCGCGTTCGTGGTCCCGACCGCGGGCCGTTTCGTCTTCACCCCGATCCTGCCGCTGATGCAGTCGGACTTCGGGCTTTCCATCGTCGCTGCGGGCTGGCTCGCGGCCGCGAACCACCTCGGATACCTGGCCGGTGCGATGACGGCCGTGCGCCTGCGGCTCACCGAGCGTGCCACGATCCGGCTGGGGCTCGCCGGCGTGACGCTGAGCATCGCCGGCATGGCTGCGGTGACGAGCCTCGAGGCCTGGTTTGTGCTGCGTGCGCTCGCGGGGATCACGGCAGCCTGGCTGCTCATCCACACGTCGGCGTGGGGCCTGCGTCACGCCGCCGCGGCGCAACGGCCGCAGTGGAGCGCATTCGTGTTCGGCGGTGCCGGCGTGGGCATCATCGGCACGGGCCTGCTGTGCGCGTTCTGGACGCTTGGTGGCGGCGGTGCGTCCGGCGCCTGGCTCGCGAACGGCGCTCTGCTCGGCCTGTGTGCCCTTGCCGTATGGGCGCGTGCGGGCGACCGGGACGTGCATGCGCCGGTGGCAACGCCATCGACATCGTCGCGACCGGTACCGGGCATCGCACGCCTCGTCTTCTCTTACGGGCTGTGCGGTTTCGGCTACGTGACGGCTGCCACGTTCCTGCCGGTGCTCGCGCGGAGCGTGCTGGGCGACGCCGGCGGCTACGTCTGGTTCTGGCCCCTGTTCGGCCTTGCCGGGATCCTCTCGACCATCATCGGCGTGCGCGCGGGCGAACGCTTCGGCGACATCGCGACCTATCGCTTCTGCGCCGGCTTGATGGCGGTGGGCAACGCGGCGATGGCCGTGCTCTCGGCCGGCTGGTCGCTCGCGTTCGGCACGATCGCGATCGGGGGTACCTTCATGGTGGTGACGATGCTGGGCCTGCGCGAGGCTCGCAAGCGTGCACCGGCCACGGCCACGCGTGTGATCGGACGCATGACCATCGCCTGGGCCGTGGGCCAATGCATCGGCCCGGTGGTGTCGGCCTACCTCGCCGGCGCGCAGGCGAGCTTCACCACCGCCCTGTGGGTCGCCGCGGCAGCACTCGCACTGGCAACGTTCGTCACACCGCCGCGGATGCCGGCCTGAGAAACACGATCACCGGCTCTGCTAACCTGCGCCCCATGGCCCGCCAGATCTTCACCAACGCGCGCGTGGTGACACCCGAGGAAGCCTTCCTGGGGACCGTCGAGCTGCACGCCGGCAGCATCGTGCGCGTCGATGTCGGAGCCACCAATGCGCCGGGCGCGGAGGACTTTCGCGGCGACTACCTGCTACCCGGCCTGGTCGAGATCCACACCGACAATCTCGAGAAGCAGCTCGAACCGCGCCCCGGAGTGCGCTGGCCCGCCGTGTCGGCGCTGCTCACGCACGACGGCCAAGTCGCCGCCGCCGGCATCACCACCGTGCTCGATGCCATGGGCATCGGCGACTTCGACGACCGCGCGCTGCGCGCCCAGGGGTTGCAGGATGCCGTCACCGCGTTGAACCACGCGCGTGAGGCCGGCCTGCTGCGCGCCGACCACTGGCTGCACCTGCGCTGCGAACTGCCGTGCGACAACGTGCTCGCCATGACCGCCGAGTTCATCGACGATCCGCACGTGCGGCTGGTATCGCTGATGGACCATACGCCCGGCCAGCGGCAGTGGATGGACCTCGAGAAGTTCCGCATCTACACGCAGCGCAACCAGCGCTGGACCGAGGAGTACCTGAACGAAGTGGTGGCCGAGCGCCAGGACATGCGCGACCGAAATGCCGAACGCAACCGCGAGGCGCTGCTCGCGTTGTGCACCGATCGCCACCTCGCCATCGCGAGCCACGACGACACCGTCGTCGAGCACATCCACGACGGCATCGAGGCCGGCATCTCGATCGCGGAATTTCCCACTACCGAGGTCGCGGCACGCACTGCCCGCGAGCATGGCATGAACATCGTCATGGGCGCACCGAACCTGGTGCGCGGCGGATCCCACTCCGGCAACGTGTCCGCCCTCGATCTCGCGCGCCTCGACCTGCTCGATGCGCTGTCATCCGACTACGTCCCGCACGCGCTGCTCCATGCCGCATTCCTGCTGCAGGAAAGAGCCGGCTGGTCCTTGCCGCGGGCCGTCGCCACCGCTTCGCTCAACCCGGCCCGCATGGTCGGTCTCGACGATCGCGGTGCGATCGCGATCGGCCAGCGCGCCGACCTGGTGCGCGTTCGAGTGCTCGACGGCGTACCGGTCCCCCTGGCCACGTGGCGGGCGGGCAATCGTATCGCCTGATGCAGCACGGCCCTGCCCTCGCAGAGCCGGCACGGATACGACGTACGGCACTCATCGTGGACCGCTCCCAAGGTTCGTGCGATCGCGCGATCCGGATGCGTCGAGCGCTGCCTGCCGCGCCCGATCGTAGCGTCGCTCCAGTTCCGTGATCGCCGTGGCCCGGTTCTCGCAGACGAGGCGGGCAACGGCGAGACGCTTCGCGAAATCCCACGAGCGCTCTCGTGCCACGTCGTCCAGGGAGTCGATGATCTCCTCGATGTCGGCGTAGACGGACGTCTCCGGCGCTCTGACAGGGGGGGATCGCCACACGACGGACACCCAGCGCAAGCGGCGCCACATCATCAGCACGGCTGGCCAGGCAAGTACGGCCACGATCGTACCCATGACATCGAATGCGAGATAACCCGCTGCGCCGACCATGACGAGAGCGGCCGCGTGCCGGATCACTTCCCCGCGGAGCGGGACGACAGCAGTCGTCCCTTCCGCAGAGCGTGCGCATCGTTCGGCCGGCCCCCACGCACGTCTTCCCGCCATCCCTTCATGGGATGCAGCAGTTCGCGCCGCAAGGGCACCCGGGATCTCCCGCTGCGCTCTTCCGCATCCCAGTCCGCCAACACCTGGTCGAAACCGGATGTCGATCGGACCAGACCGAGAAATCGGCGGATACGTGCCCAGACCTCAGCCCACGCCGGGCCGCCCCAAGTGGGCTGGCCCCCTGGGGGGAAGGGCCGCAGGCCCATCGGGGGGGACTTCTCCTCAGCCCACGCCGGGCCGCCCCAAGTGGGCTGGCCCCCTGGGGGGAAGGGCCGCAGGCCCATCGGGGGAGTTTCATTGTCCATGGCGCTCTCCAGGTCCGGAATTGGGCGCGGGCGATCCGGAGTCCGTGTCGGCTTCGATGCTCGGGGCTGGATCACGCTGCCCGAAATCGAACACGATGCCCAGTGTCGAAATCCGGTGCCAGCCGGCAGGCTCGGCGATGAACATCGAACGCCATGCCGCGTGGTAGGCCCGTGCGAGCACGAGCAGGTCGGTGGTGTGCTCCTCCTGGCCCGTCGTGATGTTGAACACCCGGCATTGCATCCTGCGTGCTCCCGTGTAAATGCAAGGCGCGAACGCATCCGGAATCGCTCCTCGATCTGGATCGCCGCGGTCGCAGTGTCCGCCGGCGCGCCCGGGTGCGCTTGACCGGTTGCGACAATCGCTTGACCGCTTGCGACAGATCGACGCCGCGGGCGGGCGGCTCTAGGTGCGCGAGTTGCGCCGAGCGCGGTACTCGGCCGGCGACAGGCCCGTCCAGCGCTTGAACGCGCGCGTGAACGCACTTTGCTGCGAGAAACCCAGCAGGAAAGTGATGTCGGTCAACGAGTGCCGTGGATTCTCGAGGTGTCGCAACGCGAGATCGCGCCTCGTGTCGTCCACCAGCTTCTGATAAGTGAGATCCGCTTCCGCGAGTTTGCGTTGGAGAGTGCGGCGGCTCATGTGGAGCCGGGTCGCCATCGAATCTTCGGACACCTCGCCGGAACTCAATTGATCGAACAGCTGGGCCTGGCAGCGCGCCACGACGTCGTCTTGATCGAGACGCGCCAACTGTTCGGCCAGGATGCGATCGAGGGTCCACGCGAGGTGGCGGTTCGACGTGGGCAACTGCCGATCGACATCACGCCGGGCGATCGTGATGCTGTCTTCGTCGGCATCGAAGTACACCGTGCAACCGAAGAACCGGCGGTACACCTGATGATCCGCCGGGCGCGCGCGCCGCAGGCGCACGGCCAGCGGGCGCAGCGCCGAGCCGGCATTCATGCGGCACATGTCCACCAGCAGCGACACGACGAAATCCACCGTGACCGCACCCGACACCGGATCCTGCGCCTGGCGCGCCAGCACGAAGGTGAGTCCGACCGGCGCCTCCTCCAGTCGCGTCGAGGAGGCCTCGCCCAGCAGCCGCCAGTAGCGCACGACCCGCCCGAGCCCGGTGCGCAACGTCGAACTCGTGAGCCACGCGTAGCCGAGGGCACCGAGGTTCGAAGGGTGCCAGCAACGGGCCGCGAGCAACCCGAACGCGGGGTCCGGAATCGCGGCTGCGGCGTCGCGCGCCAGCGCATCCCAGGCGCGCGACGGAATCCTCGCTTCCGGATTGTCGAGCAGCGCGCGGTCGATGCCGTGCCGGGCCAGCATCGCCGTTGCGTCGAGTCCGTGCATCTCCAACACACGCTGGGCAATCAAGCCGAGCGTGGCAAGCGAAGTCGGGGTCATGTCCCGGCACCCTTTCGTATCGGCATTCCCGCCGATCCGCGATGCCGAAAGCATACCAGTCCGCCCGACGCTACCGGCTACGCTCGCAACACCATCCAGACTTCATCCTTCGACACCGCCACGAAAAAGGGCCGCCCGCAGGCGGCCCTCTTCCTCCATTCGAGCGAAGGTCAGATGATCGGCACCGGAATGAAGAAGCGCGTGTCGTCGCGCTGGATCAGCACCGCCACTCGATCCTTCGATTTCGCCACCAGCTTCTCCAGCGCCTCGCCCGAGGCCACCGGTTCGCTGTTGAGCGACAGGATCACGTCGCCGGGCCGAATGCCGGCCTTCGCGGCGGCGCCTTCCGCACGCTCGACCACGACGCCACCTTCGGCATTGCCGAGGCGCTGCTTCTCTTCAGGCGAGACGGGACGCACCACGAGACCCAGCGCGGTGGGCTTGGCCGCCGACTTCGGTGCTGCGACCGCTGCCTGCTGGTTCGGCACTTCGCCGAGCTTGATGCCCACCACCTTCGACGCATGATCGCGCCAGATCTCCAGTTTCACTTCCGTGCCCGGCCGACCTTCGCCGATCACGCGCGGCAGCTCGTTCGACTGCTCGATGAGACGGCCGTCCACCGCCAGGATGACGTCACCGACCTTGAGCCCTGCGCTTTCCGCCGGACTGCCCTTCTCGACTCCGGACACGAGTGCGCCGCGGGCACGGTCGAGCCCGAAGCTGCCGGCGAGTTCCTTGTTGACCTGCTGGATGGTGACGCCGATGCGGCCGCGCTGCACCTTGCCGAAAGCCAGCAGGTCGTTCTTCACCTTCATCGCCACGTCGATCGGAATCGCGAACGACAGTCCCATGTAGCCGCCGGTGCGGCTGTAGATCTGCGAGTTGATGCCGACCACTTCGCCGGACAGGTTGAACAGCGGCCCGCCGGAGTTACCCGGATTCACCGCGACGTCCGTCTGGATGAACGGCACGTACGCATCGCTCGGCAGCGTGCGCGACTTGGCCGACACGATGCCGGCGGTCACGGTGTTCTCCAGGCCGAACGGCGAACCGATGGCCGCCACCCAGTTGCCCACTTTCACCTTGCCGGGATCGCCGATTCGCACCGCCGGCAAGCCGGCCGCCTCGATCTTGATGAGTGCGACATCGGTGCGATCGTCGGTGCCGATCACCTTGGCCTTGAACTCCCGGCGATCGGTCAACGTGACCGTGACCTCGTCGGCATCCTTGACCACGTGCGTGTTGGTGAGAATGTAGCCCTCGGGGCTCACGATGAAGCCGGAACCATTGCCTTGCCGGGCCGGCTCGTCGCCTCCGGGACCGCCCGGACCGCCGGGTTGCGGCGGGCGCTGCGGGCCGAAGCGCCGGAAGAACTCGAACGGATCCATGCCGGGGGGAATATCGCCCTGGGGCGGCGCACTGGCCGCCACCTTCTTGGAAACGGCGATGTTCACGACAGCCGCACCTTCCCGTTCGACCAGCTCGCTGAAGTCCGGCAATGCGGCAAGCGGAGCAGCCGCCGGCGCGGACTCCGCTGCCGGGGAGGCTGCGACCGACCACGAAATCGGGCTCGTTTGCCCGACCAGATCCGATAGGGCGAGACCACCCACGAACGCCGCAGCAACGGCGATCGCAACAAACTTGCGTTCCATAATGTCCAGACTCCTCGGTAGACGACTAGCCTTGGAGAGGCCCGGGCCGTCCAGGGTTCCCTGGCTGCGAAATCAACGGGCCGGCGGGTTCGCGGGCCGGGCGAAGTAGTACCCCTGGACAAGGTCCGCGCCGTGCTCGATCAGCCACTCGAACTCCTCGACCGTCTCGACGCCCTCGGCGATGCTGGTGATCGACAACTCGCTGGCTACTTCCAGCAGCTTGGCGGCGATAAGGCCCTGATGCCGGTCCGCGTGTACCCGGCGCACCAGGCCCATGTCGAGCTTCACGTAGTCCGGTTTCAGTGCACTCAGCATGTTGAGCGAGGAATACCCGGAACCCAGGTCGTCGAGCGCGATCCGAAACCCCTGTGCGCGGTAGTAGTCCATGATGTTGCGCAGGTGGTCGACATCGGGCACGTGTTCGCTTTCGATCACCTCGAACACCACATTACCAGGAGGGATGCCGGCCTCCCGGATGGCACTCACCGTGGTACGCAGGCAGAAGTGGGGATCGTAGATCGATGTCGGTGTGAAGTTGATGAACACCGGTAGCCCGATCTGCAAGCGTGCCGCTTCGCGGATGACGGCGCGCCGCGCTGCGAGGTCCACCTGGAACAGCAGCTCCGCGCTCCTGGCGGTGGCGAGGATGCGCCCCGGCGAGATCAGCGCCCCGGACGGATCGACGCCGCGCATGAGGCACTCGTAGGCGAACACCGGGTGATCCGGGGTGCAACGCACGATGGGCTGGAACAGCACCGTCATGCGTTCCTCGGCGAGCATGTCGCGCAACCATCCGGCGCCGACACGCGCCGAGAATGCCTCCAGCGACTCGCTCGACAGGTAGTCGGCGATGGTCAATTCCCGGCCATCGCGCTGGAACAGGACGCGAACGTCCTGACGTTCGGCCACCGTGAGACCCTGGCCCAGGGCCTCCAGCACGGCGTCGAGGGGCCCGCTGCCGATACGCACGCTGAGTACCTCGCCGACCCGGACGGGTGCCAGTCCTGCGCCATGGGCGTTGGCTTTAACCTTGCCGAACGTATGGGCGAGCGGCGGCTTCACAAACAGCGTTCCGGGGCCCGCCTCGATCTGCGGCAGCGACTCGCAGCGGGGACAGGCAACCGGGCCCGCACCGGGAGATTGGGCATGCGGGAGTGGGGCGTTCACGGCGTGCATGGGTGATTCAGACGCATTTTCGGAGGATCAACAGGAGAGGGGAATCGCCCCGAGCTACGGGGTATCGGTGATACTAACGGCCAGGTTCGAGGAATTCTTGATAGCCGGACCGGTCGGAAGCCACCTCAGACCGCGACCGCCCGGCGGGCGCCTTCGACCCAGCGTCGCTCCGCCTCGAGCGACACGCTGTGGCGGCGGGCGTGGTCGAGCAGCGCCCGGAAGGTTGCGAGCGACTGCTGTTGGTGACCGAGGCGCCCCAGCAGCGTCGCGTAGCGGTAGCGCGCCTCCAGCCCGACGAACACTTCGACGAGCGGTTCGTAAATGGCAATCGCCTGATCGTTCTCGCCCAGCAGCTCGTGGGCGCGGGCACGCAAGAGCGCGGCCTCGTTGCGACGGAACGCCGGGTCGACAGCCGCCAGCCGGTCGAGGGTGCGAAGTGCCTCGCGACAGGTGCCGAGTTCGAGTTGCGCACCGGCGAGACCCAGCAGCAGATCCGGGTCGGACGCGTGGACGCCATCCAGCGCGCTTTCATAGAGCTCCGCCGCCTTGTCGAAACCGCCGCACTGCATGTACTCCTCGGCCGCCGCCACCTTGTTGGCCGCTGTCGGGCTCGTCTCCAGGGCTTCGAGGCGGCGATTCAACTCCTTCGTGGGGTCGAAACTGCGTGCGAGGTCGCGGGCGAAGCGGTCGGCGGATCGGTGCTCGCGCGAGCCCGGGAACACTTCCACGAAGTAATACACGACGCACCCAAGGACCGGTGTCGACAGGATGATGAAGGCCCACCAGTACGGCCGCCCGGTGCGAAAGACGTGGATGATGAAGAAAGCCTGGATCAGTACGGTCAGCGCTATGACGACGGGCATGGCGGCATCTCCCGGAAAGTGCCTCCTGGCGAGGCAAGACGTGTGCCGAGATGACCGTGACCGATGGCTCGTCTCAGGCCCCGGGTGCAGGTGTCCAGTCGCGGCCGCTCTGCCATAATCCGCGCCCGGCTTGCCGACCCGTACCGATGACGCCTTTTCCGCCCCACCGCTTCTGTGTCGCTCCCATGATGGATCTCACCGATCGTCATGCGCGCGCGTTCCTGCGCCTGCTCAGCCGGCGCACGCGGCTCTACACGGAGATGATCACGACGGGCGCGCTGATCCACGGCGACCGCCAGCGGTTCCTGGCCTTCGATCCGTCCGAGCATCCGGTCGCCATCCAACTGGGCGGCAGCGACCCCACGGAACTCGCCGCGTGCGCGCGCATGGCGCAGGACGCCGGCTACGACGAGGTCAATCTCAACGTCGGCTGCCCGAGCGATCGCGTGCAATCGGGCCGATTCGGCGTCTGTCTCATGGCCGAGCCGGCCCTGGTCGCCGACGGCGTGGCCGCGATGCGCGCGGCGGTGACGATCCCCGTCACCGTCAAGACCCGCATCGGCATCGACCGCGACGAGACCACCGACCGCCTCTACACGCTGGTCGAGGCCGTACGCACGGCCGGCTGCCGGACGCTGATCATCCACGCGCGCAAGGCCTGGCTCGACGGCCTGTCGCCGAAAGAGAACCGCGAGATCCCGCCGCTGCGCTATCCGGTGGTACACGCGTTGAAACGCGATTTCCCGGAACTCACCATCGTCATCAACGGCGGCCTCTCGACCATCGAAGCGTGCGCCGAACAACTGCGCGAAGTGGATGGCGTGATGCTCGGGCGCGAGGCGTACTACAACCCCTGGATGCTGGCGTCCGTCGATCCCGTGCTGTTCGGAGAATCAGCGCCCGTGGTTTCACGCGAGGAGGTCGTCGAGCGCTTCATGCCCTACGTGATCGCACGCCATCGCGAAGGCGTGCCGGTATCCGCGATGACGCGCCACATCCTCGGCCTGTATCAGGCCGTACCCGGAGCACGCCTGTGGCGCCGTACCCTGAGCGAACAGGTGCATCGTCCGGGCACGGGGCCGGAGGTGATTCGCGCGGCCGTCGCCCACGTCGAAAGCCGCAGCGACAACGCGAACTCGGACGAGCCCCTGGCCACCGCGTGATGCGCGCCATCCTGCTGCTCGCTCACGGTTCGCGCGATCCTGCGTGGAAGGCACCCTTCGAACGACTGCGCGACAAGATCGTGGCACGGGCGCCGGCGACGCCGGTGGAGAACGCTTATCTGGAGCACACTGCGCCGGACGTCATCGAAGCATCGCGGCGCCTGGTGGAACGCGGGGCGACGGCCATCGAGATCGTGCCGCTGTTTCTGGGGCCGGGTGGGCATGTGCGGTCGGACCTGCCGCGCCTCGCCGACGCGATTCGCTCAGTTCACGTCGGCGTCGACGTGACGATCGCCACGCCGATCGGTGAGGCCGACAGCGTCATAGAGGCCATCGCGGAATATTGTCTGGAGCGGCGCGGGTAGTTCGAGCCGGCCCCCATCCCAGCCTTCCCCCATCTTCGACGGGGGAAGGAGTGCCTGCGATGGGCCATGCCGTGAATACATGCCCAGCCTTCCCGCATCTTCGATGGGAGAAGGAGTGCCTGCGATGGGCCATGCCGTGAATACATGCCCAGCCTTCCCGCATCTTCGATGGGGGAAGGAGTGCCTGCGATGGGCCATGCCGTGAATACATGCCCAGCCTTCCGGCATCTTCGAGGGAGGAAGGAGTGCCTGCGATGGGCCATGCCGTGAATACATGCCCAGCCTTCCGGCATCT
>JAIEQG010000141.1 GCA_019747905.1 Burkholderiales bacterium | reverse complement strand
CTGTATGTAGACCCGGAGGCCACGGATCTGCACGAAGGTCTCAATACTGTGAAGCGCCCGCTCAATGCGCTGAACGAAACCGATCTGTGCCCGGGCGCTGCAGCCCTGACCAAGCTCAACGCGTCGCTGCGCTGACCGCGAACCGAGGCAAAGCCGCAGCCGGCCCAACCGAGGCAAGCAAGGTACGATCGGCGCCCTCCAGACCTGGAGTCTGCACTCCGAGCGTTGCTACGAGGTAACATCTGCGTCACCTAACGAGCGGTATCTGGGCGGAACCGTAGCCGCCGGGTCTCTTCCCTTGGGCGGCGCCATGGCTCTGACCAAAAAGTCCAAAGAGATCAAACAGACGCGCGTCCGTGTAGACCGTGCGTTTCGCGACGTGCTACTGCGCAAAGGAGTGGAGTCAATGTTGGGCGGCGACGCGGGGTCAGGCAGGGCATACCTTAAGGTCTACATCGACGCGACAATGGCCTTCCGGCAACTCGGTACGGAAGCGGGTGCTTAGATGAAGAGCCTCATACGCGTGCTCGCGCCGCTGAGCAACCCACAGTCGCATAGACTTTTCGCTATCACTAGTCACGCCCGGCGGCAGGCGGGCCTCGTGCTGCACATACCCGCGCAATCGCAGTAGAACGGACACTCGCTATGGCTCAGGCAGATCTACTTGTAAGTCTCTTCCGAAGTGGCAGCAACGGCGATCAGCTAGGCTTTCGCAGGACGGCTCAGGCACTGATCGAGGAAGAGCGCTCAAAAGGTCATCGGGTGCTGGCAACCCGACTTGTGAAGTCGCTCGAGCCAGCGGTGGTACCCATGAACCCCTTGGTCGTTCACAAGAACAATGGTACTCCGAGCACGCACCGCGACTTGGCCTTCGAGATAACTCCCGAGCGTACTCTCGACAGCTTGATCCTCGCCGACCCCATCCGCCATCAGCTAAAGGAGTTCGTCGAAGAGCAGCATCGGTCCGATCTCCTCCACTCCCACAATCTACGTGCTCGCAATCGCGTCCTTCTTGCCGGTCCGCCAGGCAATGGCAAGACGACGCTTGCCGAGGCGCTCGCTTCTGAGTTGATGTACCCACTGCTCTCGGCGCGCTATGACACGCTAGTCGGCAGCTTCCTAGGCGAGACTTCGAGCCGACTCCGACACTTGATTGAATTTGCCAAGACCCAGCGCTGCGTCCTCTTCTTCGACGAGTTCGAGACGCTCGGAAAGGAACGCGGTGACACCCACGAGACCGGCGAGATCAAGCGTGTAGTCAGTTCGCTACTTCTACAAATCGACGAACTGCCCGATTATGTCGTGATCGTGGCCGCGAGCAATCATCCCGAACTGCTCGATCGTGCAGTGTGGCGGCGCTTCCAGTTGCGACTGGAACTACCCTTGCCGACACGCGATCAACTTGCAAACCAGGTCAAAGGGATCGCTGAGCGTTGTGGCATCAATTTCGGATATACGGCCGAGACGCTCGCAAAGCATCTTATCGGCCAAAACTTCGCTGAAGCCGAAGAGTTTTGCCTCGGCATTGTGCGGCGAGCGATACTCGATCACCAGACTGACAACGCGCTTCCTATCACTAAACAAAAGCTTGATGAGTGGCGCTCGCGCCTGAAGCCAAAGATACTGAAGAGTCCGACTGGCATAGAAGGAAAGAGCGCGTGAGATGCCGGACCGACCGCTGTTAATCTTCCCGGCCGCGCGCCGCGTTGAACCTCCCAGAGGTCGATCGATAGTTCCAAAGCAGCCGCACATTCCCGAGCCCAGAAGACAGGTCGCACGCCTAGCGTCGCAGGTAGCAGGTTTCCGCGACGAGTTCCAACGCTACAGCGCCAGCATGCAAGCCACGGTTGATGGCCTGGAGCCAGAGACCGTTCTCGTAATCGAGATTGCGGGCGACGTGTGGGACTTCCGGCAGGCCGTTGAAGCCACAGATGGCCTTGAGTGGCTCGGCGAATGGGACACCGAAGACGAAGCCGACGAGGACTTCTACGAGGTCAATACACACGACGAACGCACTGCCAAACGCGTTGCTGGGCGCTTGTTCCTTTCCATGACGAGCGATGCAGGCATCCGCGAACTGCTCGGTCTCTGGGACACTTGGCAGCGTGGGCAGCCACTGCCGCGCGGTCGCACCAAATGGCGCGATGTATTCGCGCATACCCGCGTGATCCGACGATGGGGCATTGAGGAGACCCTCGGAGAGACTGGAATGCTGCGGCGATGGCAGACAATGCTGGATGCGCCCAATCCTGCCGAGTTAGTGCCATGCCAGATCGAGCTGTTCTATAGGCGCAGCGAAGATCGCCGCCGGGCCAACGAGGCTGCCGTGCGTCAACTCGTGGCCGAGATTGGTGGGGACCTGCTCGGCGCCTTCATCGACATGCCGGAGATTGCGTTTCATGCGGTGAAGGCAGCACTCCGGGCCGATCAGATTCGACACCTGATTGACACCCTGAACGCGGGCAAGCATGAGCTGGACTTCCAGCTCTTCAACTTCCAGGGAGTGATGTACTTTCGGCCAACCGGGCAGGCAATCGCGTCGGTGTCCGAAGAAGACGGGGAGCTCGCTGATTTTCCATTGGGCGCGCCCGAGATGCCGCCGGTGGTAGCAATACTCGACGGCCTGCCGAACCTTCAACACGCGGCGTTGCGTGACAGGGTTCAAGTCGACGATGTATTCGACGTGACCCCGCTCTACCAGCCTGGCGAACGTCGGCACGGATCAGCGATGGCCTCGCTCGTCATTCATGGCGAGCAACCGAACGCCGCAGCAGCACTCGGTCGGCAGATCTACCATGTTCCCGTGATGCAGCCAAATGAGCAGGGACGTCTTTTCGATCGCTACGTGGAGCACGTACCCGACAATGCCTTCCTAGAAGATCGGATTGAGCGTGCGGTGCGCCGCATCCTTGAAGGGGATGGCACGACTGAAGCGCAAGCGCCTGGGGTCAAGATCATCAACGTCTCGATCGGCGATCCGGACCGACCCTTCATTTACTCACCCAGCCCGCTGGCTCGGCTACTCGACTGGCTGGCCTGGAAGTACCGAATCCTATTCTGTGTTAGCGCCGGCAACTACGATGACGACTTCCATCTCGACATGACGCACGCAGACTTTCTGGCATTGGAGCCAGGGGAGCGAGCGACGGTAGTCATCAAGGCAATTGCTCAGCAGCTTAGCGGTCGACGTCTTCTGGCTCCTGCCGAGGCGATGAACGCCATCACCGTTGGAGCGCTGAACGCAGACGAGTCAGGAGCCTACGCCCCAGGTCCGCGGGTCAGTCTTCTCGATCACGACCGGATCTTCAGCCCGATCTCGCGCTTTGGACATGGCTTCCGGCGGTCCGTGAAGCCCGAGATCTACATGCCCGGCGGCCGGCAGCTATATCAGCCCCCCGTCGGCGCAGGTCAGGCATATACGCTCGTCCAGCAACTAGGCCCGCCGGGGCAGAAGGTCGCGTTCGACAGCAAGGTGCCTGGTGAGCTTTCTCGCTCCGTCCACACGCGCGGAACGAGCAATGCTGCAGCGCTCGCGACGCGAGCCGCCGCCCGGATTCATGAGGTGATCGCCGAGCTGCGAAACCTGGATGACGCACCTTTGCCGGATGCCCTGGTCAGCGTTGCACTGAAGGCGCTGCTGGTCCATGGGGCCTGCCATGACAAGACCGCGGCTGCCGAGCTAACTGGGGCGCTCAAGACGCCTGAGAATAGCCGCAAGTTCCGAGAGATCGCGGGGCGTTATCTTGGCTATGGTAGCGTCGACGTTGAGCGCGTTCTAGCCTGCACCGAGCAGCGTGGCACCGTGATCGCCTGCGACGAGATTGAGGAGAATGCGGTCCATGAGTATCGTTTTCCGCTCCCGGTGGAGCTGTCTGGAAACGACCTGTGGAGGAGAATGGTTATCACCCTGGCTTGGCTTTCACCGATGAACTTTGCACACCGGCATCTGCGAGAGGCCAAACTTGAACTGCAGCCAATCGGCCGCTGGCAAGATCTTCCCTTGCACTTAACACGGGTGAATGCCGACCACAACCATGTGTTGCGCGGCACCGTCCAGCATGAAGTTCTGGAGGCCAGTAACCAGATCGCCCCGTTTCTCGATGGCAGCGAGATCGTTTTTCAGGTCACGTGCGGAGTGGATGCCGCGGCACACCTTGACGCCCGAATCCCGTATGCACTAGCGCTCACTTTAGAGGTCGAAGAAGGGGTCGCTGTGCCCATCTACACACGATTGCGCGAGGGGATCCGGCAACAGGTGCGCGTGGCAGCGTGAGATCCACAGGAAACAGGGAATGGACAGAGAAAAGAATGACAGCGCATCGCTCTAAAGGCATCGAGTGGTCCGAGAGTGATCCTTGGAGGATCGCAGGTCACGCGCGCCCTGGCGGAGGACCACTTTGTGTTCCACGACCGCTCGCCGGAGCTTCTCGCGGAGCTGGTCCGGTCAGATTGTCTAGATCCGAAACTCGATCAGAAACGGCCCTCGTCCACCGCACGCTGCCCTGAACACATCGGCGAAGCCTTCGAGATTGTCGACCCGCTTCGCCTCCACGCCGAGGCTGCCCGACAGCGCGACCCAGTCGATCTCCGGCCGGGAGAGGTCGAACAATTCGTTGGAAGCCGGTCCTGGTTGCGCCCCGACGTTGATCAGCTCGCCCTGCAGGATCTTGTAGATGCGGTTGGCGAACACCACGTTGACCACGTCGAGCTTCTCGCGGGCCTGGGTCCACAGCGACTGCAGCGTGTACATGCCGGCGCCGTCCGCCTGAAGGCACACGACCTTGCGGTCCGGGCAGGCGATCGCGGCACCCGTCGCACAGGGAAAGGCATGGCCGATCGCACCGCCGGTAATCTGCAACCAGTCGTGCGGGGCAGCACCGAAGGTCGGGGCCAGCAGCTGGCGTCCTGACGTCACGCCATCTTCGGCGATGATGCTGTTCTCGGGCAGAAGCGATCCCAGCGTGCGGGCGAAGGACACGGGTTCGAACGCGCCGCTCACGAGAGATGGACGCTCCACGTCGGGCACCGGTACGCTCTTCGGCGCGCCCAGTTCGTCGGCGAGCCATTCCAGCGCCGCGACGGCGTCCTGCTCCGGTCGAGCCAGCACGTGAGTCACGGCATCCGGCGGCGACATCACGCTGGGCTTGCCCGGATAGGCGAAGAAGGAAGCCGGCACCTTGGCTCCGACGAGAATCACGTGCCGTACTCCTGCGAACACCTTCAGCGCGGCATCCACGGCATAGGGGATCCGATCGACCGGTGGGCGGCCACGGCCGCGCACCATGTGCGGCACCTGGGTCGGTACGCGCAATTCGGCTCCCGTGACGTGCGCGATGCGCTGCGCCGCAGTGAGGCCTGCTTCGAACAGTGCCTGGGCCGACAGGATCAGCATCGCGCGTTCTCCGCTGCGCAGCGCCTGCGCCACGGTTCTCAAAATCTCCGGCGCCACCGCCGTGCGCGATGGCACCGGCAATGCGGCGGCCACTTCGCCGCCGTCGTTCCACGCCGTGTCGGCAGGCAGGATCAGGGTCGCGATCCGGCCCGGCGGGGTCCGGGCTGCCTGAACGGCGGCCGCTCCATCGGCCCCCACTCGCTGCGACGATGTCGTAGTGCGCACCCAATGGGATACCGCCCGCGCCAGCCCTTCGACGTCGGACGTGAGCGGCGTGTCGTATTGCCGGTGATAGGTGGCGTGATCACCGACGATGTTGACCATCGGTGCGAACGCTCGCGCCGCATTGTGGACATTGGCGATGCCATTGGCGAAACCCGGGCCGCAATGCAGCAAGGTCGCAGCGGGCTTGCCTTTCATGCGCGCATATCCGTCGGCGCAGCCGGTGACCACGGTCTCCGCAAGCCCGAGCACGCAGCGCATGCCGGCAACCTTGTCGAGCGCTGCCACGAAATGCATCTCGGAAGTGCCGGGGTTGGCGAAACAGGTGTCGACACCGCTCGCGAGCAGCGAGCGGACGAGGCTTTCGGCGCCGTTCACGACAGAGGTTCTCCCGAGTCAGTCGAGCCGCTTGAACACCAGCGTCGTGACTTTCGTCTTCCCGTCCGGCGGCCCTTTCAGCGGCGGCGTCTTGACCGTCATGGTGTCGCCCGCCACGTCCGCGTAGCGGAACTGGTCCGTGCCGACCCAGTTCTGGAACGAGGACGCCTTGACGTGATGCATGATGCCCTCGGGCGTGATCTCGTAAGTACCGGAGTACGCCACGCTGCTCGAGAACGCCCGCGCCCGCTCCTCCACCGGCGTGTTGTAGCGATCGCCGCTCAGCTTCTCGCGGCCGTCCGCGGTGAGCACCACGGCCATGTGGCCACCGGCGGTGTAGATGAGGTAACCGGTCGGATGCTCGCCGAAGACATTCACGACGGCGCCCGTCTCCGCGTCGGTGGACACCCATGACTGCAGCAACCATGTGCCGACCACGGCACTGTCGGCGGCCCCGGCGCCGGCGGTCGCTAGGGTGAAGGTCAGGACTGCGACGAGGCGAAGCAAACGCTGCAGGAAGGTCTTCACAGTTCTCCTTTCAGGTCGTCCCCGGCATCCGAAGCCGAGAAGGCTATTCGTGGGCAACCCGTCAGACCCGGGTCAGCAGCGGCTTCTGGGCGAAGAAGGCCGCGAGATTGTCGACGACGAGTTGCCCCATGGCGGCGCGGGTCCAGTGCGTGCCGCTCGACACGTGCGGCTGCAACACCACGTTGTCCAGGTTGAACAGCGCCTCGGGCACCTTGGGCTCGGCCACGAACACGTCGAGGCCGGCACCGGCGATGCGGCCGTTCTCGAGCGCTTCGACCAGCGCCGGTTCGTCCACGGTGGAACCGCGTGACACATTGACGAGGTAGCTGTCCGCGCCGAGCGCGTCGATGACCTGGCGGTCGACGATGCGCTCGGTCTCCTTGCCGCCCGGGCATGCCAGCACCAGAACCTTCACGTTGCGCGCGAGGTCGGCCGGCCGTTCGAAGTACTCGTAGCCGACGCCGCTCTGCTTGCTGCGGCCGTGATAGGCCACCGTCATGCCGAACGCTTCAGCCCGCTTGGCGATGGCCTTGCCGATGCGACCAAGACCGATGATGCCCATGCGGCTGCCGGAAACCTTGTCGGCCAGAGGCGCCCCGCCCTTCAGCCACTTGCCGGCACGTACGAACCGGTCGTTGAACACCGTGCGGCGCATGGTCGCGAGGACCAGCGCCATCGCGTTGTCCGCCACGCACTCCGTCAGCACGTCCGGCGTGTTGGTCACGGCGATGCCCAGTTCGCGGGCCGCCGCCACGTCGATGCCGTCCACACCCACACCGAAGCACGAGATGATCTTCAGCTTCGGGAACCGCTTCATCAGGGCGACGCTCATGCCTTCGTGTCCTGCCGTGGCGGCCGCCGTGATGCGATCGGCCAACGGCACCACGAAGGCGTCCTTGTCGGTGGCTTGATAGTAGCGATGCACGGTGTACGCAGCATCGAGTTGGGCCATGGTGGCCGGAAACAGCGGGCACAGCAACAGCAGGTCGGGTTTCATCGATCAGTGGATGTGTCGCGGGGGTAAAGGGACTTGGAATGCCCGTGGTGTCGGGCACCAAGCATTCCGGACGCCATTCTACCGACCAGAATCCGCTCGTCGCCGGATCGAGCAGATATGCATAGCGGGTCTCCCTCCGGCGTTCTGTACCACTTGTTACGCTGGCGATGGATCTGCCCAGAATGCCACGGGGATCCTCAACGGCCGGACGTTGCCACCGGCGCATCGCCGCCGGAACCCGTCGCCGTCAGGCGTTGAACGAATACGAGCCGTCCACTCTCGTTACGTACGACGCTGTATCCGTGCAGACCGTCTCCGTTGCGGTCGAAAGCGTATTGACCTTCCACGCCTTGATACCCCTTGACGCCCAGGATCGCATTGCGCACGGCGTCTGGATGGGTCGAGTTCGAGGTGCGCATCGCCTGGGCGACGATCTGGATCGCATCGTAGGCCCAGCTCGCGAAGAAGTCCGGATCGGATCCATGCCGGCTTCGATACCGAGTGGTGAACGCACGTGTCACCTCGTCGGCATCCGGTACGAAATCAAGGGCAACCCAGGTGCCGTGCAATGCCTCTCCCGCCAACTGCATTGCGGAGACCCCGGCTACCGAGGGCGAACCCACCCATAGCATCGAGATGCCCATCTGGCGCATCTGCTTTGCCAGGATGGCCACATCCGTCTGCATGGTGATGAACGTGGCAAGCACTTGTGCGTCGGACTTCCGGAGCGCCAGCGCCACTGCCGTGAAGTCCTGCGTGTTGTTGGTGAAGCCCTGCTTGAACACTGGCGTCACGCCCAGCGCTCTCAAGGAATCCGTCAGCGCTTGAGCACCATCGGCCCCGAACGCGTCGGTCGAGTGCACGATGGCCCACTTCCGATGTTTGAGCACGTTGACCCCGAACTCGGCCATCGCCCAAGCAGCGTAGCCGTTGTGAGGACGGGTGCGAAACAACCAGGGATTGTTCGCATGCGTGAGCCGCGTATCGGTGGCGCCGATCATGGTTGGAATCCCGAACTTCGCGATGGCCGGTGATATGGCCTGGGTCTCGGTGCTCCGTATCGGGCCGAGCACGGCGGCGATGCCCCCGTCGCTCATCAGCTTGTTGAAAGCCAGTACGGCACCCGGATTGGTGCTCTGGTTGTCTTCGACGACCAGCTTCAGCGGGCGTCCGAGCACACCACCGGCAGCATTGATCTCGTCCAGTGCCAGCCGGGCACCGTTGACCGTGTAGACGCCGCCGTCCGCCTGCGGGCCCGTAGTGGATGCCACGACGCCGATGCGAATCGGCTCGGGTGCACCGGCCCACGCACCACCGCAAAGAACCAGCCCGACCAGCACTGCCACCCGCTTGTCCATGGTCCGCCTCCATCCGGTTGAACGCCCGCGTGCAAGCTAGTCCTGGCGGGCTCACAGATGGCTCACAACGGCGCCGTACCCCAGGCGTCCCCCGCTGCTATCGGGAACCGGAGACGTCCGCACCCTGGATCCTCGCATGGAGATCCATGGTGGCAGTGCTGGGCGATACGCCCAGAACGATCGACAGGAGTTCGCGGCACCGGCGAAATACCCGCAGGGCTTCCGCTGGTTCCCCACATCGCAGGTGACACCTGATCAGTCCACGGTATCCAAGCTCCGCCAGATCGTCGATCGACAGGGCACGTTCGTACAGATCCCTGGCATCGGACCATCTTCCGGCCGCCTCGTAGCACGCACCGACCGTGTCGACGGTATCGAGGTAGCGACGATGCCAGTGGTCGCGCGGTGCCAAGGCCCACGGTGCTTCTTCGGTGCTCAGCAGTCTTCCACGGTAAAGCTCGAGGGCTCTTTCCACTCCTGCCTGGTCCAGGTCTGCAGAACTGCCCTTGGCGTGCGTCTCGAGACATGCGTCGAATGCCCAGGCATCGACCCAGCACACTCGCGCGTTCAGTGTCAGCGCGCCTTCGAAGAGGATGAGGGCTTCTTCGCAGCCCATCAGCTTGCGCAAGCGATAGAGAGTCGTCTCGAAAGCATGTTGCGCGGCGTCGCCATCGCTATCCGGCCAAAGCACGGCGATCAGGTTCCAGGATGGAACAGCCCTCGCCCCCATCGCGATCAAGGCGCGCAGCAACTCCAGCGGCTTCTTCTGCGCTCGACCGTCCGAAACCAGAGGTATGTCGTCATGCTCGACGCGGAAGGTACCCAGCACCCAGACTTTCACCCGCCACGGCCATTTGTCACCGGCGGTCGCAGGCGCCGGCAGGCGATGATCGCGAATGACGTTGCGCACGTACGGCACTTCCACGTCCGCCCTCAGCGCCGCGTCGAACAGGAGCGACAGCCATTCCGGCAGATCGGCAAAAAAGTAGCGGTACCGAGTTTCCCGGGCCCGTGGCAGGACCCGCGCGATGCCGTCCATCGCCTGCAATTGCTTGCCTGCTCCCAGCAGGCAGTAGGCATCGAGGAGCTCCACTTCGCACTCGAGCCTTGCGTAGTGGTACCCCCCGATATGCCGGATCTCTTTCAGGACGAGCTGGGCGCCCTCGAAGTCCTTGCAACCGACGAGGGCCAATACCAATGGAACCCGGGTGAGAACCTGAATCCAGCGGAACCCGGTCTCCGCCACCAGCGATATCGCGTGGCCCGCAACACGCGAGGCCGCATTGTGATCGCCCTCGTGCAGCGCCTGAATGGATTGCGCGCTCGCCGCAAATGCCCGGTCGATGGGATTGGGCAGCAACTGTCGGTCGAGTTCCAGCAACGTGTTGCGCGCAGCCTTCCAATCCCGGCGCGCTTGAGCGACGCGGGCCGTGAAGTAGCCGCAGGACCCGGTGGGGAACCGCAATCCCTCGCGCTCGGCCACCGTGCGCGCCTCGGCGTAGGCGGCCATCGCAGCGTCGTGGGCGCCGAGTTGAAACTGGACGTACCCAAAGCGCCAGAACCATGCAATCCGGTTGGGTGGCAGCAACGCCGGATCGCGCAACCACGGCCGTACGCGTTCCATGATGACGGCCACCTCGTCCAGGCGGCCCAGCACGGTACCTCGTGCGATCAGCAGGAACGTCGCCGTCATGACTCTCTGATTCACGCCGATCTCGGCTTCGAGCAATCGCTCTATCCGATCCAGATAGTGCTCGTAGCGCCGATGCCCCAGCAGGGGATAGCTGCACGCCACGAGCATGCTCGAGTAGGCGCGCAGCTCCGCCTCGACCGACGGGAACGCCGGCGCTCCCTCCAGCAAAGTATCCAGAACGGGTATCCACGGCTCCAGCGCTCTGAAGTCGCGATACTCGAAGAATGTAGCCTCGACGATCCCGGCCAGGGCACCGATCTGCCCGGGCACGTCCCCGCGCTCCAGCGCTGTCCTGTAGCCATCGGCGAGCAGCCGTCGGGCCTCGACCGGATCGGAGTGAATGAGTGACGTCCCGACCCAATACGAGCATTCCGGATGTACCTCCCGTTGCGCCGGCGGCAAGTCCGTGAGCCACTTGCGCAAGGTCGCGCCGCGCCCCTGCGCGAGCAAAGTCGGCGCCGATCGAAGTGCCAGGGACGCCGCGCGATCCCACGCTCCGGCGTCGCGGTACAACTTCATCGCGTCGTCGGATTGATTGCTGTCTTCCAGCAATCGCGCCGCCCGCAGGACCAGTCGATTCCATTCGCGATGCGGCAGGATGGCCACCGCCCGCCGCTGCAGGAAGTCGCTGAACAACGAGTGATAGACGTAGACGACCCTGGTTCCTTCGCGGCGTTCGACAAACAGATGCCGGCGATGCAGCGCCTCCAGCAAGGATGCGGCATCGCGCACCCCACTGAGCGTGCGTGCCTGCTCGATCGTGAAGCGCGGCAACACCGACGTGCGCAACCACAGCCGCCGCACCGTTGCGTCGCTCCGATCGAAAACCTCGCCCGCGAAGTAGTCGAATACCGCTTCCCTGCTTGCGTGTGTCTTGCCACCGACGACGCTGGTACCGCGTTGCGCGAGGAGGGTCACTCCCGCCGCCCAACCGTCCGCCGAACCCTGCAGTCGCTCCAGTTCGTCGACGGATTCGACACCCAGATTCCGCGCTATGGCACTGGTCTCGCGAGAATCGAGACGCAGCTGGTCCCAGCCCACCAGAGCGATGGCACCACTCGTCACGGCACGGCTCAACCGCGTGGAAGGTTCAGATCGACTGACGATGAACGCTCGCATGCTCCGAGGCACTTCTTCCAGCGCCGCGCAGACCAGCTCGTAAGAGGCTGCCGTTTCCGGCAGTTCCTGAAAGTTGTCGAACACCACGATCCCGCCGCTCGGAACACTCGCGAAGAAGCTTCGAAAGAATCGACGTGAGAAACCAGGCAGATCCTGCAGATGCTCGGGAGCCAGTGCGGGCAACCTGAGACGGCTGCCGAATCTTGATTCGGCGATCGCGAGCCGGAGATACTGGAACATTGCAGCCGGATCGGCGTCTGCGGTGTCCACCTGGTACCAGACCCCCGCGCGTGCTCGGGACTCACAATAGCCGGCAACCACAGTCGTCTTGCCGGCTCCCGGCGGGCCGGCAACCCAGACCACGGGCCGATCAGACTGAGCGTCAAAGAGATCGAACAATCGGTCACGGGGGAAGGCCGCATGAAGGCGCGGTCGCGTGATCTTGGCAAGACGGGTCTTGCGCACCTCTCCCCCCTTCCACCGCAACGCAATCGGTCGCTGCGGCAGGCGCGTCTGGCCTGACGCAACGTGAAGAGTACCCTTCAGGACCTCTGTCCGCCTGCCCTTCAGGTGCAGCCGCCCACCCTCTGCCGGCAGCCTAGAACCGGCTCATTGCCGAGCCTGGCGCGTCAGCGTCATCGGTTCCTTGCGCCCATCGCGCTGCAGCGTGATCGCGCCAGTCAACGTCGCGCCATTGCCCGCGACCTGCAGCTCACCTGTGTAGTGGTAGTCGCGCTGGAACACGAGATCGAGCTCGACGTCGAGGACCTTGCCGCGCAACGTGGCCACGCCTTTCCGCCATACCTCACGGGACTCGCGATGGGTTTCCTCGATGGTCAGACGGTCGTCCTCCTGCGTCACCGCCCAGACGTTGCCGTTGGCAAGATGCCACACGCCCGATACGTCCGGCGGCCGAGTCGACCACACGAGGAATCCTGCGATCAATGCCACTACGACCGCTGCAGCGAGCTCGATACGCCGGTGCTTGCGCAAGGCAGTCTGCCATCCGCGTCCCTGCTCGAGCAGTCCGACGAGCTGGCGAACATCGTAGTCCCAGCGCGAATCGCTCAGTTCGTGGGCTTGAATGCGTGCCAGCGGTCGTAGCGATTCAGGCAGTTCGTCGGCGGCCGGCATGGGCGTTCCTCGGACCAGGACCGGAAGTACGCGCAGCTCGTGCGCGAGGGCCGATTCGACCTCCAGGCGCACGAAGTCCTGCGCATCTTCCAAGCGACGTTGCCCTGCCGCATTGCGCACCTCAAGCCATTCGCGGCCGATGACTACCAGAAGCGTATCGGCCTTGGCGAGCGCCCGGTCGATCGCGCGCGCAAAATCCTCTCCGGCCGGAATGTCCTCCACGTCCCGAAAGACGCGCTCCTTGCCGAAGCGGGCCTCGAGGGCATCGGCCAACCTGCCTGCCTCGCCGGCACTGTCGTCACGACGGTAGCTGATGAAGACACTCGCCATGGTCGTCAAACACCCGTGGAGCGGTTGAGGGTTCCAACCGGATTATCCATGCCATCGCCACATTGCACTATTCGGCGATCATCATCGCCTCGGCCTTCTCCGTCTTGCTGCGCGGCCTCGCGGTTCTGCCGATGAATAGCAGCAACGGCAACCCGCCCAGGGCCACCAGCGCGAACAACCAGAAGTCTCCGGTGAACGCAATGATGGCCGCCTGCAGGTTGATCTCGCGCTCCAGCATGGCAAGCCCCCGCACGCTGCCAGTCCCCCAGGCTTCGGCCCCAGGCGCCTGCAACGCACGACTGTATTGCGTCACATGTTCGGCAAGCTGGGCGTGCATGACGGTGCTGGTGCGCACGAAGATGGCCAGCGCGCCGGAAACGCCGATGCTCGCCCCGATGCTCCGCACCAGGTTGAACACGGCCGCAGCTTCCGTTCGCCGATGCGGTTCCAGCGACGGGAACGCGATCTCCTGGATCGGCACCAGGATGATCCCGGCGCCGATGCCCTGCAGGAAGTTGGTCCAGAGCAGTTCCCATTCGCCGACGTCGGCAGTCCAGTTGGACATGTCCCAGCTCGAGAACGCGAGGAGCGTCAACCCGATGGCGATCGGAATTCGCGGATCGACGCGACCGGTGATGCGGCCACCGATCACCATGGCCAGGAACAACCCGATGCCGCGCGGTGCCTGCAGGATGCCGATGGTATCGATGGGGTAGCCGCGGACCTGGTCAAGGAACGACGGCATCAGCACCATCGGCGGCGTCGTGACGAAGCCGTAGATGAAGGCGAACATCAGGCCGATGAAGAAGGTGCGCTTGAACAGCAGCCGCGGATCGAGGAACGGTTGCTTCGCCGTGAGGCAATGCACGTTGAACATGTAGAAGCCCAGCACCGCGAGGAACGCCTCGGTGATGATCTCCCACGACTCGAACCAGTCGAGCTGCCCGCCGCGATCCAGCATGAGCTGCAGCGAACCGATGCCCAGCGACAAGGTGAGGAACCCGAACCAGTCGAGCCTGCGGGTCGGGTCGCGCTGCGTCTCGGGCAGAAACACCGCTGCACCGGCCAACGCCAGCAGCCCGAACGGCACGTTGAAGTAGAAGATGTAGCGCCACGTCATGTACTCCGTGACGAAGCCGCCCACGGTCGGCCCGAAGAACGATCCCAGCACCGACGCCATGCCCCACAGGGCCATGGCCTTGCCCTGCTGGTCCGGCGGGTAGGTGTCGAGGATGATGGCGTGGGACAACGGAATCAGGAACGCGCCCCCCAGGCCCTGAACGACTCGCGCGAACACCTCGACCTCCAGCGAGTTCGCCGCTCCGCACGCAACCGACGCGATCAGGAAGACGGTCACCGCCCACATGAACACGCGCTTGCGGCCGAAGCGGAGGCTGAGCCACCCCGAAGCCGGGATCGCCAGCGCCGAAGCCACGATGTACGACGTGATGACCCAGCCGATCTGGTCGGCCGAGGCCGAGAACGTGCCCTGCATGTGCGGCAACGCCACCGCCGCGATGGTCCAGTCGACCGAGTACAGGAAGCTCGCCAGCCCGACCGAGGCGGTGATCAGGGCGGGATGCTTCGGCGTATCGACCACCTGGTGACTACTTGCCCGCTATCGCCCGGGAAGGCTCGAGAAAGCGCGGCAGCCAGCCCGCGTCCACGAGCTTCTTCAGTGGGCGCGGCAATCCACGCGGACGTCCGGTGTCCACCGTGACCGTCGCCGTCATGCCGGCGCGAAGCTGTGGCTTGGCCGCCGATTCCTCCACCTTGATACGCACCGGAATGCGCTGCACCACCTTCACCCAGTTGCCGGTGGCGTTCTGCGGCGGCAGCACGGCAAACTCGGCACCGGTCGCCGAACCGATGGTTTCGACCGTGGCCGCCCATTCGTGATCGGGGTAGGCATCTGCCACCACCCTGGCCGGCTGGCCCACCGTCATGTGGGTGAGCTGGGTTTCCTTGTAGTTCGCTTCGATCCAGAGCACGCCACTCTCGATCAGGCTGAACATCGGCGCGCCCTTGGCCACGTACTCGCCCACCTGCAGCTTGATGTTGCTCACCACGCCGGCATAGGGTGCCTTGATGCTGCCCCGGTTCACATCGAGCATGGCAGCGTCGTAGGCGGCGCGGGCTTCGGCGTAGCGCGGCATGCGCTCCACCGGCGTATTCGGGTCGCCGGCCAGCTCGGCGATCACCCGGTTGGTGCGCTCGCGGATGCTGTCGACGCGCAGCTTCGCCGCTTCGAGATTGTGGCGTGCCTCGTCGTAGGCATCGCCGCGGGTCATGCCCTTTTCCTTGAGATACTCCTGCCGCGCGAGCTGCTTCTCGAGAAAGTCGATGCGGCTGCGCGCTTCTGCAGCCTCCTGCAACGTCACCCGGTATTCCGCCCGCAGCGATTGAACCGTGGTGCGCACGACATCCATCTGCGCCTTGGCCCCTTCGAGCGCGATCTGGTACGGCGCGGGATCAAGGCGGAACAGGACGTCGCCCGCCTTCACCGCCTGGTTCTCGTGCACCAGCACCTCGATCACGCGCCCGGTCACGGCAGCGCTGATCGGCACCATGTTCACTTTCACGTAGGCGTTGTCAGTCTCGACCTCGCGGCCACCGGTGGCGTAGAGGTAGAGGCCCGTCCACACCGCAATCAGCGGCACGACGACCAGCAGCAGGACGCGCACCGAGCGGTGCACCACGATCACCGCCTTGCTGCTCGTCGCCATCAGCGTTTCGCCTTCCGGCTGCCGTTGCCGCCGACTTCGGGGCGCGACAGGTTGGTCTTGATGGTGAGCAGCGTGTCGACGAACTGCCCCTGCTGGTCGGCGGAGAGTTCCGCCAACGCGTCCCGCCGTAGTTCCGCGGCAGCAGCGCGCATGGCCTTGAGCGCCGGTTCCACCTCCTGCGTCAGGAACACACGCTTGGCCCGGCGATCGCCGGCGTGGTTCTCGCGCCGTACCCAACCCTTCTGTTCCATGCGATCGAGCAGACGGCCCAGGGTCGCCTTCTCGATCTCGAGCAGGTCGGCAAGTTCCGATTGCGTGATGCCGTCGTTGCGGAACAGGTGGTTCAGCACCCACCACTGCGAGCGGGTGAGGCCGAGCGCCTTCACACGGCGGTCGAAAGCCGTGCGCATCAGGCGGGCCACATCGTTCAGGATGAAGCCGAAATTGCGGGAAAGGTCCTCGCGGAACATGAGCGCGATTCTACGCCGAAATGGTTGCCTAGCTTACGATAAGCCAGGCAAGCATCCCGGATGCCTGCCGTCGCCCGCTCCGAAGGGATCAGCCGAACGCTTTGCTCACGCTCGCACCCGCAGGCGTTCCGGAGCGCCGGAGGGCCGGCATTCTTTCCGACAGATACTGGAACAGGCGGCGGTCGTTGGTGTACCCCATGTTGAATCGCATCCACGGCGACTGCGGCGTATTGACGAAGAACAGCGAGCCGGGGATCAGCATGAAGCCGTGCTGGGCCGCATCCTGGATCAGCACTTCGGGTTGCACACCTTCGGGCAGTTCGGCCCACACGAACACGGCCGCGTGATCCTGCTGCAGTGGACGCAGCCCCGCGTCCGCCAGCCCCTTCACCACGGCGGGCTTTTGCTGCGCCAGGCGGTTCTTGAGCCGCTCGATGTGCTTGCGGTAGCCGCCGTCCGCGAGCACGGTGTAGACCAGCCGCTCGTCGAACTCCGAGGTGGTGAAGACCGACAGCAGTTTCTGCGCGAGGAACGACTCGATGAGCTGCGGCGCCGCCGCCATGTAGCCCACGCGCACGTTGGGCGAGAGCAGCTTGGTGAAGCTGGACGTGAAGATCACCCGCTGCAACCGGTTGAGCTGCGCCAGTCGTACTGCGTTGCTACCCGGGAAGAGATCGCCGTAGATGTCGTCTTCGACGATCAGCATGTCGTGGCGGTCGGCGATGCGCAGAATCTCGGCGGCCGTCGAGACGCCCGTGGAAGTGCCGGTCGGGTTGTGCATGAGCGTCTGCGTGAAGTAGAGCTTGGGCCGAAACCGCGAGCAGACTTCCGCCAGGAGCTCCACGTCCACGCCGTCGCTTTTGCGTGGCACAGGCAGCAGTCGGGCCCCATGGGCGCCGAGCTGGGCGTACAGCCCGTAGTAGTTCGGTTCCTCCACCACCACGGCGTCGCCCGGCGAGATCAGTGCGCGGCAGATGAGGTCGAACGCCTGCGTCACGCCGAACGTGGTCAGGATCTGGTCGGCGTGCACCGGGATGCCCATCGTGCTCATCTTGGTTGCAAGCTGGCTGCGCAGTGGGGCATACCCCTCCGCGGTGCCGGTGTTCACGAACGAACGCTTGGACTGCCGCGCGATGCTCGCGAGCAATCTGGTGGAAAGGGTGTCCTCCAGCCATGCTTCGGGAAGAAACCCGCCGCCGGTGGGTGTGACGCCCTCCTGTTTGGTCAATACCTGACGTAGCGTCGAAACCGCGTCGTACTTCGGTTGCTGTGGCGTGAGCTGGCTGCGCACTGCCCCCAGCGACTGCGGCGCCACGAAGAAACCGGACGAAGCTCGCGATTCCACCAGTCCCCGCGCAATCAGGCGGTCATAGGCCGCCACGACGGTGGCGCTGCTCACGAGCAGTTCCCCGGCGAGGCGACGGATGGACGGCAGCCTCGTGCCGGAGGGCATGTGTCCCTGCTGGATGAGCCCGGCGAGCTGCATCACGATCTGGTCCGCCAGCGGGGTTTCGGCTTCCTTGTCCAGATGGATCATGGGCCTTCCTTTCGCCATTCATGCCGCCGATTGTCGCGGCGCGCCGCTGGGTTGTCCCGCACGGCGACCGCCTCGCGCGCCGGAACTGTATCGCATCCCGACCGATACAGTGCCGCGCCCGGCACTCGATAGTCCGTGTCCCGCGTGGGTCCGTGTCCTGGGAATTCCGAGGTGGCGTCGGCAAGATGGCTGCCATCGCATTCGATGACGGACGCATCTCCCGACCCGGTTGCGAATCTCAACCACCCCACGACCCAAGGAGGACATCATGAGCCGCACCCAGACGTTGTTCCTGCTGCTCGGTCTGATCGGACCGATCCACATGATCGAGCAGATGATCTTCGGCATCGACGAGTTCCACATGCTGCGGGAGTCCCTCGGCAGCTGGTACGCACTGTTCCCCGCAGAGGCAGCCGACCACGCGACGGTCAGGCTGATCACCATCATGGGCACGGTGTTCACCGCGATGTTCGTAGCGCTGTCAGCAGGAGGCAGGGCGCGACTTGCAGTGCTCGGCTGCTTCGGCGTGTTCGGACTCACGGAAGTGCATCACGTGATCGAAGCACTGGTGCGCCACGCCTATGACCCGGGCCTGGTTACATCGCTCGGTTATGTCGGCCTCGGTGCCGCGCTGTTCACCAGCGTGGTCTTCGAATGGCGCCGCGACCACATGACGGTCGTTCCCGGTCGATTTGCCGTCGCGTGAGATCGGGCCCCACCACCACACTATGTGAAGGGGATGCCATGAAGATCCAATCCACCAACGACCAGTACACCGTCGAAGAGAACCAGTTGATGCGCATCGAAGGCGGCTGCGGCTGGATCATCGCCTGCCAGGAAGGCTGGCTGCTGATAACCCAGCCCGGGTTCGCCCGGGACTACGTGCTCCGGCAGGGTGACAGCCTGCGCCTCGACACCAACGGCCGCGTACTGGTCGGTGGCGGCACGGACGCCCGCTTCAAGGTCGGTGCGCCTCACACCGCCTCGCTGTATCCGAACCTGATCCGTGAGCCGCGTGCCTACGCGATGTGCTGACCTGGCACCTGACGCCCCGGCGAGTCAATACCGGGGCTTTCTCTCGAACCCTGGCCGCAGGCTGTACACGTTGCACGTCCGCCCCAGTTCGACCAGCGGAATCAGCTCACCGCCCTGGTGCTCGTCCCGGAAGCAGTAGTGCCGGAAACCGCGGGCGTCGAGTTCCTGGAAGATGCTCCGCAGCCGTGGATCTGCGGCTGCGGTACCGTAGCTCTCGCCCTTCTCCCAAATCACGGCGGCGACGTCGCAGCTGTCCAGCAACTGCCGCGCGCCATCGAAGACCGCCAACTCGTGGCCTTCCACGTCGATCTTGAGCACGATGCGCCGCCAGCGTAGCCAATCGCGCTCGGCGAGCAAGGTATCGAGCGTGGTGATCGGCACCTCCGTCCCGCACAACGCCACTCGATACCCCATGCTGGAGTTGGCCATCAGGAACGTGGTGCCGGTCGCAGCGCCGATGGCTGCCGGAACGACTTCGATATCTTCGCCGAGATCGTTGTCCGCGATCCACCGCCGCAGATGCTCCAGATTGGCGGGATGCGGCTCGACCGCGATCACCGCGATCTCGCCGCGACGACGGGTGGCGGCAGTCAGCGCGTGGATGCCCCAATGGGCTCCGACGTCGATGAACACGTCGTCGGACTCGAGATGCGCATCGAGAAACTTCCGCAAGCCCATCTCATAGCCGGTCGCCGCCGTCTCCTGCGAGAACAGCAGCGCGACGCCAAGGTCGTGGCGGATCCGCCCCGCCGGCAACTGCATCCGGAAACGGGGGCGTCCGTCGTCGTCGAGCGAGCGCGCATCGACTGGGATCAGGTTGTCCTCGCCATCCCTCCCGTCGAGACGATGATCGGTGGCGTAGGCCTCGAGGTCCTGGACGGCGCGCTCCAGCACGCGCTGTTCGGTCCGACACCGCTCCCGTCGCTCGGCCAGCCCCGGGAAATGGGGAGCGAGCGTCAGGGCCCGATCAAAGAGCGCCAATGCTGCCTCGTGCTGACCGCCGGCGCTCTCCACAGTGGCGAGAATTGCCAGCGCGGTCGCGTCGCCCGGGTCACGCCGCAGCGCCGCCGTCAGCACGCTGCGCGAATCGTCCAGCAGACCCAGAAGCGCGAGGGTGTTCGCCACTTCCGCCGAGTGCTCCAACGTGCCCGATGCTCCCGCGTCGCGCAGGGACCGGATCGCGCGGTCCGCCACGTCGGCGTTCGCTGCCGTCCGACCCGCTTCGACCTGACGGATGATCTCTTCGCTGCGATCTCGGGTGAACGCTGCAGCCATCTGTTCACTCGTCGCCATGGAACGTGACGCGGTTGCTCGGCTGCGGGGGGTTATTCGGCAATTGCTCCCGTCAATCCAACTTCACCGGCTTCGGAAACTTCCACGTTCCATCGAGGATTTCCTTGTGGGGTCGGTACATTCGCACCAGATAGTTCCACCCCGGCGTGATGGGCAGGCAGTTGCCCTCGTACCCGTCGCACCGGCCGAACTGCACCGTAACGGAACCGTCGGCTGACTTCTTCGCGGTCGCGTTGTTCACCGAGTAAGCGCCGCGCGCGTTCTTCTCGAAGTACCCATCCTTGTTGTACAGGCTGATCGACCAGAATCCGTCGACCGGTACGTCCTTGACTGAAACTCGGTAGGCGGTATTCCCGTCGTTTTCCTGCACCACCACGCCTTCATAGTAGGCGTCGTCGCGAGGATTGCCGCCCCACCCTGCGGCCGTGCCGAGCAGGTGCTGGACCGGGTCGACCTTGTCGGCTGGCCCGAACATCCGGGCCGAGTCGATGCCGCCGTTGGCCGCGGCGAGCGCGTTGAGCGCGTTGCGGATTTTCGCTGCGCCAGCGGTGTCCCATGCCGGTACCTCGAACCTGCCGGAACCGCCCTGCTTCACCGTCAAGGCATCCTGCAGCGCGTGCACGGCCTTCAGGTCTGCAGGATCCTCCGGGTCCACGAAGGTGCGGGCAAGGAACAGCACATAGCGCGTGCCGATCTGTGCCCGAGTGAACGTGTGCAGTCCCGCACCGTAGATGACGCTCGGCGTGTAGTGGTCTTCGTTGATGACCTGGATCGACATGAATCGACCGGCCGTGTCTGGGCGGGTGATCGTCACCGGGCCCGCATCCAGATCGACCACCGCACTGGAGTACAGCGTATCGCGATTCATGCGGATCACGTCCTGCTTCTCGACCGGGACCGGTTCACGGGCGTGGACGAACTTGCCGAAGGCACCGTCCTTCACGAACTTGGAGAAATACAGGTCGGACTCGACCCGCTTGAAGTTGTCGACGTTGACCGGAACAGGCTTGGCCTGGTCCGCAACGGCTGCCTCGCCGAAACCACTCAGAGCGAGCACGAAGCCCATGTACACGCCTATCGCGTTTGCACGCATGACAATATCCTTGTGCCTGAGGTGAAGGATTCCGGAGCATCGATTCCCGCCTCGAGCGATTCGATCTCCTCAATCTGCAACAGTACCCGATCCGGACGTGGGTATGGAACCACACCCACGGACTGGCGGAGCACAGCAGGCAATTGCGGCATGAGGTACCCTGCGATCCGCATCGCAAGCAGACGACTGGCGGAGGTCGAAATGTACACGGAGCGCAGTGCAGGAAGTTCAGCACGTCGCAGGTTCCTGTGGAAGGCCGCGGCACTCACGATGGCGGCCTCGACCCGCCCTGGGGCGGCGGCGGAGAAGCAGGCAACGAATCCAGCAACGGAGGGATCTGTGGAAGGCGTGAAGGCTTTGGTTTTCGATGTATTCGGGACGGTGGTCGACTGGCGCACCGGCGTGGCCCGGGAAGCGAAGAACATCCTGGCGCCGCTGGGGTTTTCCCTCGACTGGATCGCATTCGCCGATGCCTGGCGCGCGGAGTACCAACCCGCGATGCAGGAAGTCCGGGCCGGACGCATTCCGTTCTCGAAACTCGACTTCATCCATCGCAACATGCTCGAGCGCATCAGGCCGCGCTTCGGTCTCGAAAAGGTGGAAGAACCCGTCCTCCAGGAACTCAATCTCGCCTGGCACCGCCTCGACGGTTGGCCGGACGCGAGCCGCGGCCTGCACCGCCTGCGCAAGCGCTATCTGCTGGCGCCCTGTTCGAACGGCAACATCGCCCTGATGGTCGACCTCGCCCGCCGCAACGACTTTCCGTGGGACGCGATTCTCGGGGCCGAGATCGCCCGGGACTACAAGCCCAAACTGCGCGTCTATCAGGTGGCCGCAGAGGCCTTCAACCTTCGCCACGAGCAATGCATGATGGTCGCTGCCCACAGCAACGACCTCGAGGCGGCGGCCAAGGCTGGATTGCGCACGGCGCATGTGGCCCAGCCGGACGAGTTCGGTCCTGGCACCGGCGAGAAAGGACCCACCGTTCCGGTGGACATCGCAGCAAGTTCCTTCGAGGACCTGGCGACGAAACTCGGTACCTGAGTTCAGCCGCTGGAGTCTGCAACCTGGCGCTTCGACCGGCGGCGGGCCAAGCTCCAGGTGCCCAGGCCCGCCAGCCCGGTGAACAGCAGCAGGGTAGAACCGGGCTCGGGAATCGCGGCGGCGACGCGGCATCCGAGATCGTTCCTGCCGGCGCCGGGGCCCGTGCTGCCCCGCATGCCCGCGGCGAAACTGGCGGAACTCGAGTTGCTGAAGAAATTCCAGCTCCCGCCTCGCACGCCCCGGAGCGAGCCGGGCACGAGCTGCTCGTTCCACTCGTAGACGTTGCCGCCCTGATCGAAGGTTCCGTAGGGGCTCGGCGCACCGGTATACGCACCGACATCGGTGACACCGGTCGATACGCAGTTGCCCGTGTTGGATGTCGCGCCCGGCGCGGCACAGGCGGTCTGGGCGTTGGCCCCGGCCGGATAGTCGAAGTAGGTCCCGGCCGCCCCGTCGTAGTAGGCAGCCTTGTACCACTCGTGCTCGCTCGGCAGGAAAATCGCGGCGGCGACGTTGCGCGTCACCAGCGAACCATTGCTAGGTAAAGCACTTCCGCCGAGCAACGTGTAGGCTCCTGTTTCCGTGCTGGCGCTGCCCTGGCCGTTGTTCATCCAGTTCGTGAACCGCAGCGCGTCGTAGAACGACACGAAGTTCACGGGCTTGTCTTCGAAGCCAGCCTTGGTCGCGTAGGTATAACCGCCCGACACGCCGCTGCGGACGATCCCGCCTTGCGCGTTACTGTCCATGCTCGTGTTGTAGAGCGCGAGTGGATCCGCAGCCGCCTTCGCGTTGAGGAACTCGACGTACTGCGCGTTCGTGACCTCATACTTCGAGATCCGATAGGCGTAGGCGACCGATCCGCATCCGGCGGTCCAGCAGTTGTTCGCCGGCGTGTCGGCCGCATTGCCGGGGTTGCCGATCGTCACCCACTCGATGTTGACTGCCGCGGCGGGCAGCGCAACGGCACCGATCGTGGAAGCCAGGGCCAGAACCGAAAGCCAAGGCGGGAACGCGCGTGGCATGGTGCAAGTGGGCATGACGTCTCCTCCCAGAGCTTTTGTGTCGATGTCGCCGGACGAAGCGGCCGAACCGAACCTGCTCTTTCGTGAGAATTTGCGCCGATCTCGGGGCCGGGTCAAGCGGCCCCCGCACATCGATCGCTGAACTGACCGAAGCCCCCCTTCCCCCGCGCCAAGCCCCCGGCATCGCAAGGCCGGGGGCTGTCCCACCTAGGAGATGTCGAACCGATCCAGGTTCATCACTTTGTTCCATGCCGCGACGAAGTCGGTCACGAACTTCGCCTGCCCGTCCGAACTGCCGTAGACCTCGGCCAGCGCGCGCAGAACGGAGTTCGAGCCGAAGATCAGATCGGCGCGTGTGCCGGTCCACTTCACGGCGCCGGTCTTCCGGTCACGCCCTTCGAACTCGTCTGCCGCGTCCGACGTCGGCGCCCACGCCGTGCCCATGTCCAGCAGGTTGACGAAGAAGTCGTTGGTCAGTGTTTCCGGCCGCTTGGTGAACACTCCGTGCGTCGTCTTGCCGACGTTGGTGTTCAGCACGCGCATGCCGCCGATCAGCACGGTCATCTCCGGTGCGGTCAAGGTCAGCTGCTGTGCCCGGTCGATCAGCAGCTCTTCCGTGGAAACGGAGTACTTCGTCTTCTGGTAGTTGCGGAAGCCGTCAGCGGCCGGCTCGAGCACGGCGAAGGACTCGACATCGGTCTGCTCCTGCGAGGCGTCCATGCGGCCCGGCGTGAACGGCACGGCAACGGTAGCCCCGGCACTCTTCGCGGCCTGTTCGATGCCGGCGCAACCCGCCAGCACGATCAGGTCGGCGAGCGAGACCTTCTTGCCACCCGACTGGAATTCGGTCCGGACGCCTTCGAGCGTCATGAGCACCTTCGCCAGTTCGGCGGGCTGATTCACCTCCCAGTCCTTCTGCGGTGCCAGCCGGATGCGCGCACCGTTGGCACCGCCGCGCTTGTCGGAGCCACGGAAAGTGGAAGCCGACGCCCACGCGGTCGACACCAGTTGCGAGATCGACAAGCCCGATGCCAGCACCTTCGCCTTGAGGACCGCGACGTCGTTCGCGTCCACTAGCGGGTGGTCGACTGCCGGAATCGGGTCCTGCCAGATCAGCTGTTCCTTCGGCACTTCCGGGCCGAGATAGCGGGCGCGTGGCCCCATGTCCCGGTGGGTCAGCTTGAACCAGGCACGGGCGAAGGCGTCTGCAAACGCATCCGGATCTTCGTAGAACCGGCGGGAGATCTTTTCGTAGGCAGGATCGAACCGCAGCGAGAGATCCGTGGTCAGCATGGACGGCGCGATGCGCTTCGACTTGTCGTGCGCCATCGGTACGGTGCCGGCACCGCCACCGTTCTTCGGCTGCCACTGATGGGCGCCCGCGGGGCTCTTGGTGAGCTCCCATTCGTAGCCGAACAGGTTCCAGAAGAAGTTGCCGCTCCACTTCGTGGGCGTGGTGGTCCACGTGACCTCGAGGCCGCTGGTGATCGCGTCCGCACCCTTGCCGGTGCCGTACTTGCTGGCCCACCCCAGGCCCTGCGCCTCGATCGGCGCGGCTTCCGGATTGGGGCCGACCAATGCCGCATCGCCGGCACCGTGCGTTTTCCCGAACGTGTGGCCGCCGGCGATCAGCGCGACGGTCTCTTCGTCGTCCATCGCCATGCGTGCAAAGGTCTCACGGATATCCCTGGCCGCCGCGACCGGATCGGGCTTGCCCTCCGGCCCTTCCGGGTTCACGTAGATGAGGCCCATCTGCACGGCCCCGAGGGGATTTGCCAGGTCTCGTTCGCCCGAGTAGCGCTTGTCGTCGCCGAGCCAGGTGGTCTCTTCACCCCAGTACACGTCCTGATCCGGTTCCCACACGTCCGGGCGGCCGCCACCGAACCCGAATGTCTTGAACCCCATGGACTCCAGAGCGACGTTACCGGCGAGGACCATCAGGTCGGCCCAGGAGATCTTCCTGCCGTACTTCTGCTTGATGGGCCACAGCAGGCGGCGCGCCTTGTCCAGGCTCACGTTGTCGGGCCAGCTGTTGAGCGGGGCGAAGCGCTGCTGTCCCCGGCCCGCGCCCCCACGGCCATCGCCGACCCGGTAGGTACCGGCGCTGTGCCAGGCCATGCGGATGAAGAACGGACCGTAGTGGCCGAAGTCGGCTGGCCACCAATCCTGAGAATCCGTCATCAACGCCGTCAGGTCCTTCTTGAGGGCGGCGTAGTCGAGGCTCTTGAACTCCTTGCCGTAGTCGAAATCGCTGCCCATCGGGTCGGACTTCTCGGAGTGCTGGTTCAAGAGATCCACACGAAGCTGGTTCGGCCACCAGTCGTGGTTCGAAGTGCCACGGCCGGGAACGGCGTGGAAGGGGCACTTTGCTGCGGCGCTGTCGTTATTCATCATCGGGCTCCTCGGTGGGGTTCCATCAATGCGAGAAGTGCACCCAAGTTCGCGGCGCGCGTCAACCACGCTAGTACTACACAAGCGCAGCGCGGTGGGTAGCTCGCAACGGCCTCTCGATCGATCGCCGCCGCGCATGGCGGGATGCACTCATCTTCGATGACTTGTGCCTCGACGCGCGGTCGGGGCATGCTCGGGACATCCTCGAGGCCAGATCCTTCTACGTCGGCCCTCCGTTCGACCGTGACGGCGACGGGACGAGGAGCTTAACAGATCGACAACCCCCTGCAGCGGGCCCACCAGCAACTGCCCGCCGAACCGGTAGTGTCAGACACCTCGGCCATACCGCCGATTCGTGCGGTCACGCATTTGGTAAACGATCGGAACGAAGTTCGCTGACGTGAGCGGCGTACGTCTGCGCTACGCGCAAACGGGCTCGGGCAAGCGGGTGTCGTTCCTGCACGGATCTGCCGCGTGCTGGTACCAGCGGAAGGCGCAGCTCGAAGACATCGGGCAGGACTACATGGCCGTAGCGCCAGACATGCGCGGATACCATCTCTGGTCGATTCCGAGCGACATCAGCGCGTACGGGATTCGGACGCTCGTGGACGATACACGCACTCACGCCGATCATGTCGGGCAAAGAAAGCTCGTACTAGTTGGCCATGACCGGGGCGGTCTGGTCCCGTGGTCGTTCGCGATGTGCTACCCCGGCGCCTCAACGGGCGGTAAGTGCCCGGACCAGTCGGACCACCGCATCAGCTGCGTCGGCGTGCGGCCCATCCCACAGTCAGCAGCCCCGCTCCGAGCATCGCCCAGGTGCCGGGCTCCGGGATGGCGACGATCGCTTCGCGCGAAAAACGGATGTCGGCCCACAGGTCGACGCGGCCTTGGCCGGGATAGCTGCCCATGTCACCGGCATTCGTCCCGGCGAGAACACGTACGGGCAGGCTGAGGCCCCGGTCGCCCATGAAGAACGTCTGAGGGTAGGCGTCCGCCCCGAACACGCCCGAATAGCTGCCCGCGCCGGCAGCAAGGTCGAAACGGTAGTTGCCGTTGAGGAGTTCCACATAGGCCGAGAGGATCGCGTCGCCGGTCGTGGTCACGCGCCAGTCGATCCGCCAGTGCAGCGGCGTGAACCGGCTGGCGCTGCTGTCGGTGTAGGCGGTGGCGTTGAATGTCGCTTCGCTGAAGACTCTCTCGCCGCCGGCGTTCTCGTCGAGAACGCTGTACAGGTGCAACTGGGTGAGCACGACGGCTGGGAAAGCCGCCGCTGCAGGCAGCGCGAAACTGCCACCGGAGTATGTCGCACCGGCCGTGTTCTGCAATTCTTCCGACCGGAATTCGGCTGATACCGGGGTAGTGACCCAGGGCAACAGCGGGACACTGGTCGTGTGGCTGCCCTGGCCCGACCACTGAACGGTGTTGGGAGTCGGATCGTGCTGCGCGCTATAGCCGTTGCCGATGAGATGGCCCGAGGTGTTGCGCCCTTGCGAACCGACGGCAACGCTGGTGCCGCCAAGGTAGAAGCCGTCGAAGGAATCTTGCGCGTGCGCCGTGCCGGGAATGCTCAGTAGGGACAGCAGCGCCAGAGTGCTGGCCGGAATGGCAGACAGCGGGGACATGCGGTGCATCGAAGCCTCCTTGGGAGCATTCGTCCTTCTTGTTTCGCGGGCATGACCGATACTGACCGGACTCGCTCACGCCGGTCAAGCAGGTGGGCCTGGAACCAACGCCGCGGGCGTGCCGTGGGCGTCGGCGGAATTTACAAATCGACGCGACTCGTCGATTGTCCCTGGCAACGACCCTCGCAAACTAAACAGCCCTCGGGGATGACGTTGAGAATGTCTCGTTTGACGCGAGGATCGATGGCTCCGAAGACGACAACGGCATACCACCTCGCGGCACCAGCCAACGAGCATCGGTCCCGGCACCGCTTTCGCGGACGGTGACGATCGCTTCTGGTGATTACGGGGGAGCGACTGCCTCGCGCCGGCGCTACCGCCAGCGCCGCAGTTCGGCGATCTCGACGGTGAAGGACACGATGGACGGGTCGTAGCCGATCCACTGATCGAACGAGATGGCGTGGCGGCCTGGCGGAATGTTCCGCGATCCGAACGGCCACAACTGCGACACCACCACGGCCTCGCCGGCGGCGTCCAGGGCACGCAGCTTCACGCGGGCACCGAGGTCCATGTCGCAACGGTTCTCGATCTCCCCTTCGGCCTTCAGGGTCGGGCAGGGAGTATCGGGACAGGTATTGACCCAGGCGAAGCGCGTGAGGGATACGGGGAAATCCTCCGGCGAGCAGCCGATTGCTGCCACCGGGGCCAGCATCATGCCGGCAAGGACCAGCAGCGCTGCAAGGCGGTCGATGGATACCACGGAACAGCTCCTTTCCTGGCCGCACGGACGATGGGCCGCCGCGGGAGGACCCTCCAGGGGTTGCCACCTGCACGCGCCGGCATGGATGATAGGCGCGATGCCCGTTCCGCACGCTCTCGCTGGTGTTGTGCCGTGGCTGGCCCGGCCCGCGGCGGCTGTGTTGCTGGTGCTGTGTGTCGGCGCCGGCGGCGCCGAGACCGCCGAGGTGCGGGTGCCCCAGATCCGACCGGTCCATTGTGGTCCGGTGCTGTGCGGGTCGATGGAAATCTCCTGGTACCGCCGCTTCCAGGACGAAGACGCCACCCCGAGCCACGAGCGCAACGGGGTGAACATCCGCGGGCGCTTCCGGGGCCCACGCGATCAGGCGCGCGAGTTCCACTATCTGCAGGCGCTCACCCGCTTCGAGGCCAACGACTTCCGCTGGAGCCCCGACACCAGCGTGCCGCTCCCGGCGCGGTTCGTCGATCCGCCGCCTTTCGGCATGCAACATCCCGAAACCGATACAGATGGGCGGTTCCGATCGAAGGAACACAAGTTCGATGCGCTACCCTGGTACGACGAGGGTGACTTTCCGCTCTTCGAGGATCGTCCGCGCGCGTTCCTGGCGAGTGCACGCGCGCATGGCACCGCCACGATGGAGTTCGAGACCTGGCTCGTGTGCGTCATTTCTTCGACCCAGGGTGCGGATCGTGACCGGGTCGGCGACGACGCTTACGAAGTGGCCGCACTCCTGGGGTGGACCTGGGGCTACGCCATCACATGGCACGACGTGGGGCAGCTCGGCGTGGACGAGTTCGAGGACTACACCTTCACCATGCAGCCGCTGCGCCTGGTGACTCAGCCGTCGGAAGCCTTCCAAGCTGCGCTCGGCGCAACTCTGGGCAATACCGTGACAGACAGGTTCGATATCCGGCTAGGGGATGCGCAGCGGTGCCCGCCGAGATAGAGCGTCACACAACAGGCTCGCCGAGGCGCAGAACTTTTGCCGGAATCTCGTCGTTCGTGCCGTCTGTCAGACAGTTGTTGCGCCGGTAGAAGCTGTCGGTTGCTGGCCATCGACAATGAGATCCCAGCACCGGCAGTGAACGTGTAGCCGCCGAAGACGGAACACCCTCCCGCGCGGCCAAGCTCGCGCACTTCGTCCTTGAACAGATCGCGCAGCGGCTCGAGCAGCTCGAGGTGCAGCGTCTCCGGCAATCCCCCCACGTTGTGGTGCGATTTGATTGTGTGCGCCTTCTTCGTCTTGCCGCCCGCCGATCCGATCACATCCGGGTAGATGGTGCCCAGTCACTCGCCTCCCAGCCCGGCTCCCGGAGCCGCGCTACGGGCCTTCGACAGGCGATCGTCGCGCTCTCGGAGCAGCCAGTAGACGATGCCCAGGACGAGCGTGGCAAGCGCCAGTGCGGCGATGGTCTGCGCTTCCGTGACCTTGCTGTCCAGAACGATGAATTTTCGCGACAGGGCCAGCAATGCGATCAGCACCACTGTCTTGACCTGCACGATGCTCTCGCGGCGTAGCGCCACGCGAATGATCGAATGCTTGAACTCGAGCGCGATCAGCAAGGTCATGATCATGCCGAACAGGCCTTGGAAGACTTCGTGATCCAGCGGATCTATCGAGCCCGTCACGAGCAGCGGCACCACGCGCGCCAGCAACTGAAGCAGGGCGAGCGCGATGACCAGCGCGATGATCACGCCCAGGATGAACGCGACCACATGCTCGAAGCGCTCGTAGTAGTTCATCAGTGACCAATGCTCGCGCGTTTCCTGGAGCAACTGGCCCGGGCTTCGACGAGGTGACGGCATCGCGCTCTCCTTGCCGGGTGTAGACGCGCATTCTGCACCAGGGCAAGGATGCCCACCTCGTTCATGCGTTGCGGCGGACGCTCCGCAGCGGATTCTCAAGTTGATCCGGCTTTGCCGGGCAACCTGAACCCCCGCGGGGGGCGGGCCGGGCTAGCCCGGCCCTGGGGGCGCTCACGACTTGCCCGGTCGCGCCGGCGGGCAACCTGGCATCAGCACTTCGCCGTTCGGGCCCCACTCGACCTGCGTGATGCCCGGCTCCAGCGCCTCGAGCCGGCGCCGTTCCAGTTCGTAGGCGCTCAGGGTGACGCAAGGGTCGAACGCGAGTGCCGCACGCAGGTCGGCGAGCAATCGTAGTTCACTCCACGGCTTCGGGATGTAGCGGAAGACCTCGGCGCGATTCACCGCGGCCAGCACGGTGCCGAAGTCGGCGGCTGCACTGAGCATCATGCGCACTGCGCGCGGGTCCAGCTCCCTGGCGCGTGTGAGCAGCGTCACGCCGTCCAGACGAGGCATGCGGTAGTCGCTGATCAGCACGTCGAAGCGAGCCTCCTTCAGACGCTGCAGCGCTTGCAGCGGATCGGCGCAGATCTCCACGCGGAGCTCCTGCGGCTTGAAGTGCCGCTGCAGCACACGACGCAGGGCGTGCAATACCGGCGTCTCGTCGTCGACGATCAGCAGTTGCTTCACCGGGACGCCTCCTGCGTCACATGCACGGCCAGTGTCAGCGCCAGGCCATGCTTTCGCTCGAAGCTCCGGATGCGTTCGATCAGGTCGTCGTTCAGCTCGTGGCCGGCCGACAGCAGCAGCACGCCTTCGGCCGACATGAAGTTCTGCGCCAAGGTGTGGCCGGCGCGCAGCTCCTCGGTGCGCAGACCCACCGTAGCCGTGGTCGGCTTGGGTGCCGCGGCCGCGTACAGGCTCTCAAAGGCATCGACCACGGCGGGATCGAACTGGCTGCCGCGCCCTGCGAGCACCGCGTGGCGGGCACCTTGCGTGCTCAGGGTCTGACCGTCGATCCGACCGCTGCGCAGGTCCTCGAACGCGTCGGCGACTGCCAGAATGCGGGCACCGAGCGGGATCGCCGCGCCGCGCAGGCCGTCGGGAAAGCCCTTCCCGTCCCAGCGCTCGTGGTGGGAGCGAATCACAGGCGCCACACCCTGCATGTCGTCGCTGGCCAGCAAGGCCTGCTCGCCGAGTATCGGGTGCAGCCGGTAGCGCCGCAGCTCATCGCGGTCGAGCCGGCTCACGGGCCGTGCCAGCACCGCGTCGCTGAGGCCGATGTGGCCGATGTCGTGCAGCAAGGCGGCGATCGGCAGATCGTGCAGGTTGTCGGCGTCGGGCGTCATCGCACGGGCGATACGGCGGGTCAGGTCGGCAACCTGGCGCGCGTGTCCGACCTGGGCGCTGCCGCGCAGCTCAATCAGCGCTGTGAAAGACTTGATCGACGTCAGGTAGTTGCGCTTCAGCCTGTCGGTGGCCGCAGCCAGCTCCCCGGTGCGCAACTCGACGCGGGCCTCCAGGCTCGAGTTCAGTGCCTTCAGCTCGTCGTTCTGCTGTTGCGTGAGCCGTTCGAGCGCGTGTTTTTCGGCTTCGAGTTGCTGCCGCTCCGCGACCTGGCGCAGCGTCAGCACCAGCTCGTCGTCGTTCCAGGGTTTCGTGATGTAGCGGTGCAGCCGGCCGC
>JAIEQG010000021.1 GCA_019747905.1 Burkholderiales bacterium | reverse complement strand
GTGTTGGCGATGCCGCGGTCCTGCAGGTACTTCATGAAGCGCGCCTGGTAGATCGCCATCAGCGGGCCCAGGCCCATCGACACGGTGGGGAACTGCCAGAAATCCGGCATCAGCCACGGATGCGGATAGGACGACAGGCCCTTGCCGTCCACTTCCTGACGATAGTTGTCCATCTGCTCGTCGGTCAGGCGGCCCAGCATGTACGCGCGGGCGTACACACCGGTGGCGGAGTGACCCTGCACGAAGACGAGGTCACCGCCGTGCTTGTCCGACGGTGCGTGCCAGAAGTGGTTGAAGCCGACGTCATACAGCGTGGCGGCCGAGGCGAAGCTCGCGATGTGGCCGCCGACGTTGGTGTCCTTGTTCGCCCGCAGCACCATCGCCGCCGCATTCCAGCGTACGTAGGAGCGGATGCGATGCTCGATCTCGGGGTCGCCCGGGGAGCGCAGGTCCTTGCTCGCCGGGATCGTGTTGATGTACGCGGTATTCGCGCTATAGGGGAGGTACGCTCCCGAGCGCCGCGCCTTGTCGATCAGTTTCTCGAGGATGTAATGGGCCCGCTCCGGGCCTTCGTGTTCCAGTACCCCGTCGAGTGCCTCGAGCCATTCGTTGGTCTCGTCGGGATCATTGTCGGGCAGTGCAGCCATGACTCGACGCCTTCCTCCGGTTATCGTTGAACCGACTGCGCTGCAACGCGATGATGCAACGCAAAATTATTCGCTCCATTATACGGCGGCAGTGCGCGTTTCCGCCTTGCGGCGAGAGGGAATACCCCCTCTTTGCGGATGGCATGCCCCCCATCCCAGCCTTCCCCCAACGAAGTTGGGGGAAGGGGCGTACGTCCCCTCCCCCAGCTTGGCTGGGGGAGGGTTAGGGTGGGGGCAGCGCCGCCCAGCAACCCGCCTACTTCTTCACGGGCGGCACACGCCCCATCAGATAAAACTCGTCGTTGGCCCGCATCTCGATGAGATGCGCCATCCGGTTCGACAGCGCGAAGAAGGCGGTGATGCCGCCGATGTCCCAGATGTCTTCGGCCGAGAACCCGTGGCTCTTGAGGGTCTCGTGGTCCGCGGGTGAAATCGACTCCGGAATGCGCGCGAGCTTCACCGCGAAATCCAGCATCGCCCGTTGCCGCGGCGTGATGTCGGCCTTCCTGTGATCGATGGCCACCTGATCGGCGACCTGCGGGTTCTTCGCGTAGATGCGCAGGATCGCGCCGTGGGCCACGACACAGTATTGGCAATGGTTCACGCCGCTGGTCGCCACCACGATCATCTCGCGCTCGGCCTTGGTGAGGCCCGAATCGCGCAGCATCAGTGCGTCGTGATAGGCGAAGAATGCGCGGAACTCATCGGGCCGATGGGCCAGCGTCAGGAACACGTTCGGAATGAACCCGGCCTTCTCCTGCACCTTCAGCATGGTCGTGCGGATGTCTTCCGGCAGATCCTTCAGTTCCGGGACGGGGTAGAGGCTGATGGGTTTGGACATCGCGAGATCCGAGGAGCGTTCGAGAGGGCGGGATTATAGGCGGCGACCGTGGTGACGCAGGCCTTGTAGGTCGGGAGCACACCGCGGCGCCGTCGGGAACGTTGCCTGCCCCGAAACGCCCCACAACCGAAGGTTCGCTGCGAGAATTCTCAGCAGCGGCATTGCCGCGCGGTGAACGCCGCATCCGGCGCGCTGTCGCAGTCTGGCCCCCGCACTCCCCAAGGATCGAATCGCTCGTGAAACCCCTTTCAGTCGCTCTACCCCTCATCGCCGGCCTGTTCGCCGGTGTTCCGGCCACGGCCGCATTCGCCCAGAGCACGCTCGCCGATCCGTTCAAGGACGCGCGCTACATGAGCGGCTACCGGGAAGTGGCACCGAGTGCCGTCCCCGAGGAGTTGCAGGACGTCGAAGCGCTCACCCGCATCCGCGGCACGAAGCGCATCACCGCCTGCGGCGACCCGTATGCCTTCCCGTCCACCGAGATCACCGACGAGGCGCGTGGCTACGACGTGGACCTGGTGAAGCTGGTCGCCGGCAAGGAGGGTTGGGAGGCTCAGTTCGTGTGGGTCAACACCGCCAGTCGCGGCGGGATGAATCGAGCGTTCCGCACGACCATCGCCAAGGGTGTGTGCGACGTGTTCCTCGGGTTGGGAACCGGCGGTAACGACGGCCCGTTGAAGAAGTCGAAGCTCACGCTGATCGAGCCGACGTTCGGCGTGCGTTACGTGCTGGTGACGTTCGATGCCGCGCTCAAGTCCACCAGTCTCGCGGAGCTCGCGAAGAACCGGACGCCGACGGCCGGCACGTACTTCTCGCCTACGGAAAAGCTGCTGAGCGCCGAGGGCCTCAACTACGAGAGCTTCCCGGAAGCGCGCCGCGCGATCCAGGCGATGGCCGAAGGCAAGGTGGCCGCTGCGCTGATCCCGTCGACCAGTCTTGCCGAATCGCGGCGCCAGTTTCCCGCTCGCACCGTGTACGTGATCGACAGCTACGTACCGCAGGATGCATACAACTGGAACAATGCCTGGGCGGTGCAGCAGAAGGATGCCGAGTTGCGGGCGTTCCTCGAAGAACGGCTGTCGGCGCTTGCCGCTTCGGGTGAACTGCAGGCGCTGCTCGATCGCTACGGGATTCCGTACTTTCCGCCGTTCAAGACGGCTCAAGCCGCGGCGACAGAGCGGAAGTAGCTGGTTTCCGGGCGTGGCACACTTGTGCTACATTGGCGCCAGTTCGAAGCGAGATCCACAGAAGGGTTACGCGCCATGTCGACGACGACGATCCGGCTGCCGGAGGCATTGAAGAAGCGAGTTGCAGCCGCTGCCGAACGGGCGGGTACCACGCCGCACAACTTCGTCGTGGAAGCCATCGCCGAGAAGACCGACCAGGTCGAGCAGCGCGGAGAGTTCTACGACACGGCGGAGCGTCGATACGCCGAAGTAGCTGCCACGGGCAAGACGATCCCGTGGAACGAAATGCGCAAGTACCTGGAAGATCGTCTGGCCGGCAAGAGTCCGAAGCGTCCCGTCGCCAGGAAACTCGGGCGCTGATGAGTGGCGCGCGTCGAGATCGCGCCGGAAGTCGCCGACGATCTCGACCGGATTCTCGATCACCTGCTGCTTGTTGAAGTCGAAGATGCGGCTTCTCGTGTTTCGGAGATCATTGCTGCCGTTGCCGTCCTCGAGTTCAATCCGCTCATCGGTCGCCTGACCGAAGGTGGCAAGAGGGAACTGGTGATCGGCCTCGGAGCGCGCAGCTATCTCGCGCTCTATCGCTACATCCCGGAGCTGGAGACGGTGTTCGTGCTCGCAGTGCGAAGTTCTCGTGAGGCCGGCTACACGAGCCGGCCATGACGACCCGTCAATCGTACTTCCGCAGATCCTCGATGACCTTGCCGTCGTTCGGCAGGGTGCCGGGCAGCTTCAACGCGATGTCGCCGCGCAGCTTGCAGATCTCGCGCACCGAGGTGGCCACCGCTTCGACGAACCCGTCGGCCGGCGGGCCGTCCACCTCGATCGCCAGGGTCATCACGTCGTTGCGATCGGCGTCGTGGGTCACGCTCAAGCGCGCCTTGAGGATCTCGCGGTGGCGCTTCACCACCTCGTTCACCTGTGACGGGTGCACGAACATGCCCTTCACCTTGGTGGTCTGATCGGCGCGACCCATCCAGCCCTTGATGCGCATGTTGGTGCGGCCGCACGGGCTCGGGCCGGCGAGTACCGCGGACAGATCGCCGGTGGCGAAGCGGATCAACGGGTACTCGGTGGTTAGGGTTGTCACCACGACTTCGCCGACCTCGCCGTCGGCGACGGGGTCACCGGTACCGGGACGGACGATCTCGACGATGACGCCTTCATCGACCACGAGTCCTTCGCGCGCCTCGGTCTCGTAGGCGATCAGTCCGAGGTCGGCTGTGCCGTAGCACTGGTAGCCTGCGATGCCGCGGTCGGCGAGAAGCTGGCGCACCGGCGGCAGGAACGCTTCGCCGCTCACCGAGGCCTTCCTGATGCTCGAGACGTCGACCTTCATCTCGTCGGCTTTCTCGAGGATGATCTTCAGGAACGAAGGCGTGCCGGCGTAGCCCGTCGGCTTGAGATCGGCGATGGTCTGCACCTGCAGTTCGGTCTGACCGACGCCTGCGGGAAACACGGGGCATCCAATCGCCTGCGCCGCCAGATCCATCATGAATCCGGCCGGCGTGAAGTGATACGAAAAGGTGTTGTGGACCAGCTCGCCTTCACGGAAGCCCGCGGCGTAGAGCGCGCGCGCAAAGCCCCAGAAGTCCTTCTGATCGCCTTGCGGATCGTAGATCGGTCCCGGTGACGCGAAAACACGGCCGAGCTGCGATACCTTGACGGCGGTCATGCCGGCGAAGGGCAAGGATGCCTTCTGCAGTTGCTGAAGGTCTGACTTGCGCGTGACCGGCAACCGCGCCAATGCCGCCCGGCTCGAGATGCGGTGCGGCTCGACGTCCGCGAAGAGCTTGCCGAAGTACGGCGCATTCTTCTTCGCGTTGGCGACCTGGTCGGGCAGGGCGTTGAACAGCACACGTTCGCGTACTTCGGGCGAACGGGTTTCCAGGTCGTCCAGGTAACGGCTTTGCAAGGTCGTCCTCAGGCGAGCCAGCGCTTGCGCCGGCGATAGTGTTTGGCGTCGCGGAAACTCTTGCGACCAGCCGTCGAGAGGCCGAGGTAGAACTCCTTCACGTCCTCGTTGCTGCGCAGCTCTTCGGCGTCGCCGTCCATCACCACGCGGCCATTCTCGAGGATGTAGCCGTAGTCGGCATAGCGCAGTGCGACCATGGTGTTCTGCTCGGCGAGCAGGAAACTCACGCGTTCCTTGGCGTTCAAGTCCTTCACGATCTCGAAGATCTCTTCCACCACCTGCGGCGCGAGACCCATGGACGGTTCGTCGAGCAGGATCATGTTCGGCCGGGCCATCAGCGCGCGGCCGATGGCCGTCATCTGTTGTTCGCCGCCGGAGGTGTAGCCCGACTGGCTCGTGCGGCGCACCTTGAGGCGCGGGAAGTAGGTGTAGACGCGTTCGAGATCCTGCTTGATCTCGGCCCGCGAGGCCGACCGCGTGAACGCACCGGTCAGCAGGTTCTCTTCGATGGTCAGGTGCTGGAAACAATGCCGGCCTTCCATGACCTGCACCACGCCGCGCTTCACCAGCTCGGAAGGATTCAGGCGATCGATGCGATCGCCCCGGTACTCGATGCCGCCCTTGGTGACTTCGCCGCGCTCCGATTGCAGCAGGTTCGAGATGGCCTTGAGCGTGGTGGTCTTGCCCGCGCCGTTGGCGCCGAGTAGCGCGACGATGCGCCCCTCGGGCACTTCGAGCGAAACGCCCTTCAACACGAGGATCACGTGGTCGTAGATGACCTCGATGTTGTTTATCGCGAGCAAGGCTGGCATTGGAAGGTCAACCGCTTTCAACACGAAGGACACGAAGGGCACGAAGGAAAGCCAAGGAAAAGATCAAGCTCTGATCTCCTTCGCTTTTCCTTCGTGTCCTTCGTGTTTCAAGATTTTCTTCCTTTCAGCCGCCAAGACATCCCGGCTTGATGCCCTTCTCGGCCGCGTACTTCGCTGCCGATTCCTCGATCATCGTGCGCACCATCTGCTTGTCGCCGCTGATCCAGTCGGACACGGCCTTCCACTCGCTGCCGGTCCATTGCTGGAAGCGGACCAGGCCGCTGCCGCCGTGGTCGGTGCAGGACAGCTTGATGGGCGGCAACATGGTGTTGAACCCGAGCGCCTTCAGGCGGCCGGCATTGATGTCGAGATTCTCCATGCCCCAGCGGATCTGCTCGCCGGTCAGCACTTTCTTGCCGTACTTCTCCTGTGCCTTGCGCACGGCTTCGACGGTGAGCATCGCCGCACCGACGCCGCGGTTCCAGAGCACGGTGCCGATCTGCTTCGGATTGCCGTTGCCCTTGCCCTTCTTGTACACGATGTCCTCGATGTCCTTCACCACCGGATAGCCCTTGCCGGCCAGGTTGAGGCTGGCGGCGTAGTAACCATTGGCGGCGGCACCGGCCACTTCGGTGTCGATCTCGGAGCCCGCCCACCAGTTGCCGACCATCTTCTCGCGCGGGAAACCGACCTTCTGCGCGGTCTGCAGCGCAGTCGCGTTCATGACACCCCAGCCCCACAGGATCACCCAGTTGGGTTGGTACTGGCGGATCTGCAGCCACTGCGATTGCTGTTCGTTGCCCGGATGCGGCACCGGAATCATGCGCAGTTCGAAGCCGAGCTTCTTGGCTTCGGCCTCGAGCACGGAGTGGGGCTCCTTCCCGTAGGCGGAGTCGTGATACAGCAGCACGATCTTCTTGCCCTTGAGGTCGCCGCCTTCCTTGTCGCCGATGAACTTGATGATGCCGGTGGCGGCGTCCCAGTAGTTGGACTGCACCGGGAAGACCCACGGGAAGACGCGGCCGTCGGTGGCATCGGTGCGGCCGTAGCCCAGCGTGATGAGCGGTATCTTGTCGGCCGGCGCCTTGTCGATGAGCGCATAGGTGATGCCGGTGGACATCGGGTGGATCGCGGTGGGGCCGGTGGCGGACTTGGTCTTGAGCCGCTCGTAGCACTCCACGCCCTTGGCGTTGTTGTACTCGGTCTCGCACTCTTCCCAGGAGAGCTTGACGCCGTTGACGCCGCCATCGCGCTCGTTCACCAGGGACAGGTAGTCGATGAACCCGCCGAAGAACGCGGCGCCGTTGGCGCCGTAGGGGCCCACGCGATAGCTGGTGATGCCGATGAACTGGGTCCCGGCCTGCTGCGCGGCGGCCGGCATCGCTGCGGCGACGCCGGCGATGGCGAGAACCGCGGTGACGACTGTCTGCTTCCAGCTCTTCATGGTGTTCCTCCTCGATATTGTTCCGGTCAGGCCGGGATTTCCTTAACGCTGGTGGCACCGCCTCCCGTTGACCTGCCAGCTAGTGCGGGAACGGCCATAGTCTTAGTTTCTCTTTCAGGATCTGCCAGAGGCGCGCGAGCCCGTGGGGCTCCACGATCAGGAAGAAAATGATCAGTGCGCCGAATACCACGAGCTGCGCCATGGACGTCATGCCCGAGGGCAGATTCAGGTTGAGCGCGGCCGCCCCTTCCGTCAACAGCACGTCGAGGAAGATCGGCAGCAGGGTGATGAACGCTGCGCCGAGGAACGATCCGAGGATGCTGCCCACACCACCGATGATGACCATGAACAGGATGCGGAACGACAGGTCGAGGTTGAAGCCGTCCGGCTCCACGCTGCCGAGGTAGGCAAAGGCGTAGAGGGCGCCGGCCACACCGCAGTAGAACGAACTCACCGCGAAAGCGATCAGCTTCGTGTGCATGATGCGGATGCCGATCACCTCCGCCGCCACGTCCATGTCGCGTACCGCCATCCAGGCACGGCCGATGGAACTGCGCACCATGTTCTTCGCCGCCAGCGCCATCACTGCGACGATGGTGAGGACCAGAAGGTACTTGCGGGCGGGCGTGTCGAAGGCGAAGCCGAGGATCTCGATCGGCTGCGCCGTGATGACGCCCGAGGCGCTGTTGTTGGAGAACCAGGAGACCTTCACCAGCAGCCACGGGATGAAGAACTGCGCCGCGAGCGTCGCCACCGCGAGATAGAAGCCCTTGATGCGCAGGCTCGGCAGTCCGAAGGCGATGCCGATCAGTGCCGACGTCAATCCGCCGAGTATGAAGCTCACGAGGATCGGCATGCCGGGGATGCGCAGCTGGAAGTTGTACGCTGCCACCGCACCCACCGCCATGAAGGCCGCAGTCCCCAGGGAAAGTTGACCCGCGTAGCCTGTGAGAATGTTCAACCCGAGCGTAGCGAGCGCGAAGACCAGGAACGGAATCAGCAGCGCCGTGAGCCAGTAGCTGCTCGCGAACAGGGGAATCCCCACGAACGCGACCGCGAGCAGCAGCAGCACCGCGTACCGGTCCTGCCGGATCGGAAAGAGCTGCTGGTCGGCGGCGTAGGTGGTCTTGAACTGGCCGGATTCGCGGTAGAGCATCGGGCGCTAGCGGCTGGAGGATTGCATGGTCATTGCCCCCACCCCGACCCTCCCCCGGCGAAGCCGGGGGAGGGAGAAGTGAGCTCCTTCCCCCGCGACGCAGTCGTGGGGGAAGGTTGGGATGGGGGCAAGGGTCTACTAGACACGATCAATGTGCTTCTCCCCGAACAACCCTTCGGGCCGCACCAGCAGGAACAGCAACGCCAGCATGTAGGCGAACCAGCCCTCGATCCCGCCGCCGATGTGCGGCCCGAGATACACCTCGGCGAGCTTCTCCGCCGCGCCGATGATGAGGCCGCCGACGATGGCGCCCAGGATCGATTCGAAGCCGCCGAGGATCAGCACCGGCAACGCCTTCAACGCCACGAAGGTCAGCGCGAACTGGACACCGTTGCGGGCACCCCACAGCAATCCGGCAACCAGGGCGACGAAGCCGGCCACCGACCACACGATCGCCCAGATCTGCTTCAACGGAATACCCACGGCGAGTGCAGCCTGATGGTCGTCGGCCACGGCGCGCAGCGCTCGTCCGATACGCGTCTTGTTGAAGAACACCGCCAGCACGGCGACGAGCACACCCGCGACCAGGGCGGCGATCAGGTCGAACTTGCTCACGAGGATGCCGAACCGGTCCATCAGCGCCCCGATCGGTTCGTCCTGCAGCCCCAGATCGAGGCGACGCACTTCCGTACCTCAGATGATCTGAGCCAACCCTTCGATGAAGAACGCGAGTCCGATGGTGGCCATGAACAGGGTGATCTGCGGCTGGTTCACCAGCGGGCGCAGCACCACGCGCTCGATCGCGATGCCGAGCACCACCATCACCGCGAGGGTGAGCGCGATCACCACCCAGAACGGCATGCCGGTCTTCTCCTGCAGCCCGACGAACGTGAGGGCGGCGAAGAACACCATCCCGCCCTGGGCGAAGTTGAACACCCCCGAGGCCTTGTAGATCAGCACGAAGCCCAGGGCGACGAGGGAATACATCACGCCCGCGAGCAGACCGCCGATCAGCACTTCGAAGAAGAACTGCATGCTAGTGGGAGACCCCGAGATAGGCGTCAATGACGGCCTTGTTGTTGCGTACGTCGTCGGGCGTGCCGTCGCCGATCTTCTTGCCGTAGTCGAGCACCACGACGCGATCGGAGATGTCCATCACGACACCCATGTCGTGCTCGATCAGCACGATGGTGGTGCCGAACTCGTCGTTCACGTCGAGGACGAACCGGCACATGTCCTGTTTCTCCTCGATGTTCATGCCGGCCATCGGTTCGTCCAGCAGCAGCAGGCGCGGTTCGGCCGCGAGCGCACGGCCCAGCTCGACCCGCTTCTGCACGCCGTAGGGGAGGCGACCCACCGGCGTCTTGCGTACCGATTCGATCTGCAGGAAATCGATGATGTGCTCCACCTTCTCGCGCTGCTCCAGCTCTTCGCGGCGGTTGGGGCCGACGTAGAACGCCTGCGCGAGCAGGTTCGAGCGCATCTTGAGGTTGCGGCCGGTCATGAGGTTGTCGAGCACGCTCATGCCCTTGAACAGCGCGATGTTCTGGAACGTGCGCGCGATGCCCATGGTCGCTGCCTTGTGCGGGGCCATGGACGTGAACGTCTGTCCGTCGAAGCGGATGCGACCCTGCTGCGGCGTGTACACGCCGTTGATGCAGTTCAGCATCGAACTCTTGCCTGCCCCGTTCGGCCCGATGATCGCGCGGATCTCGTGTTCCCGGACGTCGAAGCTGATGTCGGTCAACGCCTTCACGCCGCCGAAGGCGAGCGAGATGTTCTCGACCGACAGCAGCACGTCACCGATGCGCCGCGCGCCGTTGTGCGCTCCCTCCCCCGCCGCAGGGGGGGGAGGGTTGGGGTGGGGGCTGGCGCTCACGCGGTCATCTCCACGGCTGTGCCACGAGCGAACGCTGGGCCCCCATCCCAGCCTTCCCCCACCAGAGGTGGGGGAAGGAGTGCCTGTCGTGGGGTAGGAGTGCCAGCATTTGCCATCCGGGTTGGATGTACATCCCCTCCCCCAGCTTTGCTGGGGGAGGGTTAGGGTGGGGGCGATCTGCCGTCACGTTCACGCCGCCTTACGCGCTTCGACGACCGGAAACGTCTTCGCATCCCGGATCTTCACGTCCGCCCTGATAGTCCCGGTACGGCCGTCTTCGAACTTGATCTGGCCTTCGATCTCGCAGTGGGTGTCCCCTGCAAACAGCGCATTCACCAGTTGCGCATAGCGCTCGGCAATGAAGCCGCGCCGCACCTTGCGCGTGCGCGTCAGCTCGCCGTCGTCGGCATCGAGTTCCTTGTGCAGCACCAGGAAGCGCCGGATCTGCGAATTGCCGAGCTGCGCGTCGGTGGCCAGGTCGCGATTCACTTTCTCGACGCATTCCTGCACCAGATCGTAGACCGCGTCGCGCTGCGCGAGATCGGTGTAGCCCGAGTATGCGATGCCGCGGCGCTCAGCCCAGTTGCCCACCGAACCGAGATCGACGTTTATGAACGCGGTGCACATCTCGCGGTCGTGGCCGAAGGCGACCGCTTCCTTGATGTGCGGGAAGAACTTCAACTTGTTCTCGATGTACTGCGGTGCGAACAGCGTGCCGTCCTTGAGCTTCCCCACGTCCTTGGCACGATCGATGATCTTGAGATCGCCGTCGCGATCGAAGAAGCCGGCATCGCCGGTCATGAACCAGCCGTCCGGCGTGATCGACTCGGCCGTGGCGTCGGGCCGCTTGTAGTACTCCTTCAGCATGCCCGGGGACTTCACCTGCACTTCGCCGTTGTCGGCGATACGGATCTCGACGCCCGGCAGCGGCGGCCCGACGGTGTCGAGTTTGACCTTGCCGTTGGGTTGCTTGCAGACATACACGCCGGTCTCGGTCTGCCCGTAGAGCTGTTTGAGGTTCACGCCGATGGACCGGTAGAAATCGAACAGGTCCGGCCCGATCGCGGCTCCGCCCGTGTAGGCGACGCGGATGCGCGACATGCCGAGCACGTTGCGCAGCGGACCGTAGACCAGCAGGTCGCCGATGAAGTACTGGAGCCTGTCGCCAAGGCTGACCTCGGCCGTGCGCCCATCCATGATCTTCGCGCCGCAACGTTTCGCCACCGCCATGAAGTAATGGAAGAGGCGCTGCTTGAAACGCGCTGCGTCCTCCATGCGGATCATCACCGTCGTGAGCAGGTTCTCGAACACGCGCGGTGGTGCGAAGTAGTAGGTGGGCCCGATCTCGCGCAGGTCGATGGGTACGGTCTCGCTCGATTCCGGGCAGTTCACGCAGAACCCGGCCACCAGCGCCTGCGCATAGGAGAAGAGGTGGTCGCCAACCCAGGCCATGGGCAGATACGACAGCACCTCGTCCTGCGCCGTGAAACCGTCGAAGGCGATGTCGCCGCGTGCCGCAGCGATCAACGAAGAGTGCGTGTGACAGACACCCTTCGGATTGCCGGTGGTGCCGGAGGTGTAGAGCATGACTGCGGTATCGTCGTGCTGGCCGCGGTCGATCTCGCCCTGGTAGAAGCCGGGATGGGCGCGGTCGTGTTCGCGGCCGAGCTCCTGCAGCCGATCGAACGACAGCAACTCCGGATTCGGGTAGTTGCGCAGCCCGCGCGCATCGTCATAGATGATGTGCTTCAGCCGCGGATACTTCGCGCGGATCTCGAGCAGCTTGTCGACCTGCTCCTGGTCTTCCACCACCGCGAACTCCACCTCGGCGTTCTCGAGGACGAACAGCATCTCCTGCGCGATCGCATCCTGGTAGAGCGGCACCGGGATGCCTCCCAGCGCCTGGGTGGCCGCCATGGACCAATACAGACGCGGCCGGTTGTCGCCGACGACCGCGAGCGTCATGCCGCGCTTGAAGCCGAGTGCCGCCAGGCCACAGGCGGCGGCCCGGACTTCGTCCGCGACCTCGCGCCAGGTCCAGGACAACCATATGCCGAGGTCCTTCTCGCGGATTGCAGTCCGGTCGCCGCGCACAGCGGCGTGATGCTGCAGGAGGCGCGGAAAGGTATCCGCTACCGCGTCGGTCCCGCCGGGCTGGCTCAACTCAACTCCTCCATCTCGTTGTTGCCGCACCTTGAGGTCTCGAAAGGCGGCTCTTCCCTTGCAGGCAGGGCTCGGCAAGCGTAGCAGGTTCGGGCACGATTGCACTGTCACCGGGACGACAATTGGGACGCCGTGAACCTCGCCGAGACCCTGCATCTGCATGCCCGCTGGACTGCGGACCTGACGGTAGAGCAGCGGGCCCGGGTGCTTGCCGATCTTGCGGTGCAGCAAGTCGCCGCGGGCGATCCGATCTGCGTCAAGGGCGAATCCGTGGATGCCTGGATCGGCATCCTCCACGGACTGGCCAAGATTTCCAGTTCCGCTCCGGACGGACGCACGCTGAGTTTCACCGGCGTGCCGCCCGGAGGCTGGTTCGGTGAAGGCTCGTTGCTCAAGCAGGAACCGCGGCGCTACGACGCTTCGGCCCTGCGGAACTGCATCGTTGCCCGGTTGCCGCGCACGACGTTCGAGTGGCTGCTCGACTCGAGCATATCGTTCAACCGTTTTCTTCTGATCCAGCTGAACGAGCGGCTGGCCCAGTTCATCGCTCGCATCGAGTACGAGTACCTGCTCGAACCCGAAGCCAAGCTGGCGCGCTGCATCGCCGACCTGTTCAACCCCATCCTCTACCCCGGCAGCGGGCCGCGCCTGGAGATTTCCCAGGCGGAAATCGCGCTGCTGGTGGGGACTTCGCGCCAGCGCGCGAACCAGTCGCTGCAGACCCTGGAGAAAGCCGGCCTGCTCGCGATCGAGTACGGAGCGATCCGCGTGCTGGACCTCGAAGGGCTCAGGAACCTGGGTCCCTGAGCCCTCGCGGGCTCACGCGTAGTTGTAGAAGCCCCGTCCGGTCTTGCGCCCGAGGTAGCCGGCCTCGACCATCTCGACCAGCAGGGGGGCGGGGCGGTACTTCGAGTCCTTGAAGCCTTCGAACAGCACCTGCATCACGGCCAGTTCGACGTCGACGCCGATCAGGTCGCACAGCGCGAGCGGTCCGATCGGGTGGTTGCAGCCAAGCCGCATGGCGTCGTCGATCTGCTGGGGGGTCGCCAGGCCTTCGCCCAATGCGAACACCGCTTCGTTGATCATCGGGCACAACAGCCGGTTCACCACGAAGCCCGGCGAGTTCTTCACCTGGACCGGCACCTTGCCCACGGCCTTGGAGATCGCTTCGGTCGCGGCGTAGGTCTCGTCCGAGGTCTGCAGGCCGCGGATCAGTTCCACCAGTTGCATCACGGGCACGGGGTTGAAGAAGTGCATGCCGATCACCTGGGCGGGGCGCTTGGTCGCCGCGGCGAGCTTGGTGATCGAGATCGACGAGGTGTTGGAGGCGATGATCGCACCGGGCTTCGCCGCGGCGTCGAGCTTGGCGAAGATGTCGAGCTTGAGCGTGAGGTTCTCGGTGGCGGCCTCGACGATCAGGTCGACATCGCCCAGTGCTTCCAGCTTCGTGGACGTGGTGATGCGCCCGAGGGTGGTCGCTTTGTCGGCGGCGGTCATCTTCTCCTTCTTCACCAGCCGCTCGAGGCTGCCATCCACGTTCTTCAGGCCTTTGTCGAGGGCCGCCTGGGCCACGTCGGTCATCACGACGGCATGGCCGGCCACGGCGAAGGCCTGGGCGATGCCATTGCCCATGGTGCCGGCGCCGACGACGCCGATGGTCTTGATCTGCATAGGTCTCTTCCTTCGGATGGGGGAGCGCGGGAACTGGATTTTAATCGAGACCACAGCGTCAGCCTCCGCGCTCCGGCGATTTCCTCGCGGGTGGCTTGCACCATTAACCCCGTTCCAGGCGCGGGCCCGTTTCAGTGGCTGCAACGTCCCACAGGAGCCATTCATGAAACTTCGTAGCCTGATCCTCGCTGCAGCCTTGATGTCCACCGCCGTTCCCGCCTTCGCCGTCGGCAGCCTCGCCGACGTCACCATCTACGACCGCGCTTCCGGCCGCATCCTGCCCTCCTACTACAGCGATGGGCGATGGTACGTGGCGGGCCGGCCCGGCAACGAATACGAGATCCGCATCCGCAACCAGTCCGGCACCGATCTGCTCGCCGTGACGTCGGTCGACGGCGTCAACGTCGTCACCGGCGAGACCGCCGCGCCGAGCCAGAGCGGCTACGTGCTCGCACCGGGCGATCGCCTCCCGATCAAGGGCTGGCGCAAGGACATGTCGAAAGTGGCCGCGTTCTACTTCACGCGGCTGGACGATTCCTATGCCGCGCGCACCGGCAGGCCGGACAACGTCGGCGTGATCGGTGTCGCGGTGTTCAAGCGCAAGGTGGAACCGCCGATGGTGTTAGAAGAGGAACGCAAGCGTCGCGAAGCGCCGATGTCCGGGGCCGCAAAGGACTCGGCCGCCGGCAACAGCGCCGATGCAGCGCCGTCCGCGGCCCCGGCGCAACCGAGCGCCCGTGCGCAGAGCGCACCCATGGAAAAGGCGGAGAAGAGCCTCGGCACCGGCCATGGCCGCATCCAGACTTCACAGGTGCGCTACACCAGTTTCGAACGCGAGTCAGAATCGCCGAACGAGGTCATTGCGATCTGGTACGACAGCCATGCGAATCTCGTTGCACGCGGCGTGATTCCCGTACCGGCACCGATGCCGCGCGATCCGCAGCCGTTCCCGGCCAACTTCGTGCCGGATCCTCCGGCGCGTTGATGTACGCCGCTGCCCCCATCCCGGCCTTCCCCCACTTCCGTGGGGGAAGGGGTGTACAGCTCCCTCCCCCGGCTTCGCCGGGGGAGGGTTGGGGCGGGGGCAAGCGTCGCCTAACCCCGCACCCCCATCCGCCGCTCCTTCGCCCGCACCAACGCCGTGATCGTCGCGTTGGCCGGTGTCGGTACGCCGAGTTCCAGACCGACCCGCACGATGGCGCCGTTGATCGCATCGATCTCGGAAATGCGCCCGGCCCGGTGATCGAGCAGCACCGATGGACGCGCGTCCGGAATCTTCGAACCGAAGTCGCGCACGTAACCTTCCGCATCGGTGATGTCCAGCTTCACACCCTTGGCCTTGCCCACCGCGAAGGCTTCCTTGGCGCAGGCGGCGGCGACGGTCCAGGCGTCCGGGTCGTTCATCACTTCGCCGATGGTTCGGTCCATGACCGAGCACGGACCGGAATAGGTGGTGTTGCAGATGAGCTTCTCCCACACCAGCTGATCGATGTCGTCGAAGCACTTGACCTTGAAGCCGCCGGAACGCCACACGTCTGCCACCGCCTCGAGTCGCGACGTGATCGGCCCGGCGAACTCACCCAGGCGCACCAGTTCCATACCGTTGTGATGCGCATGGCCCGGGCCTTTCATGGACGCACCGAAGCCGCCGACTACGCCGACCAGCACGCGGTCGCGGCCGAGAATGCGCGCGCTGATGTCCGGCCCGCCCAATCCGTTCTGAATCGACAGCACGACCGTCGCGGGCCCGATCAGCGACCGTGCCGCCGTCGCGGCCGGTTCCACGTGCATGATCTTGGTGGCGATGATGACGAGATCGCTCGCCCCGACATCGGCAGCGGTCGTTGTTGCCTGAATGCGGACGGTCCGATCGCCGGAAACGCCCTCCAGGCGCAGCCCGTGGGTGCGAATCGCATCGACGTGATCGCGCCATGCATCGACGGCCCACACTTCGTGGCCCGCGCTTGCCAGGAGGCCCGCGTACACGCAGCCCATGGCACCGCAGCCGACGATCGCGATCTTCACGGCAACCCGACCGGCGCCCTGCGTTTCAGAAGCGGTTCGGATTGCCCTTGAGGATCGTGCCCGACCCCTGGACCTTCCCGTCCTTCACCCATTTGATGTTCGCGCCCTTGATCGCTGCGCTCCAGCAGTCCTTCGGCTGGCCCGTGTACACCCAGCACATCGTGTCGCCTTCGATCGACCAGCGGGCCTGATAGTCCGCACCCTTCACCCTGCCATCCTTCCGGTAGTACTCAGTGTAGCGGCCGGAGGCATCCATCGATCCCTCGATGGTGTTGCCCGCCACCGCGCGCTTCAATTGGGCGCCGGTCGCGAGCGGCGGCAGTTCGTCGGCGCTGACGGGACAGGAGAGCGCGAGCAGGCACAGGGCGGTGTAAGGGCGCATGCAGGATCCGGATTGGTGTCGGGCGCGGTTGGTTCGTAGCGATCTTGACCGACATGATGCTATCAGACGGTCATTGAACGCCAACCCTCGTGACTACCCGCCACGCGGTACATCCAGGCCCTGGCTCATCTCAACCAATCGGAAATCATACCGAGCGGTGTCGAATGGCACGGGTGACGTCCTGCCGTCAGGCGTCGGGCCCGCCGGGTGCGCGACGAACTCCACCACCAGCGAATCCTTCACCCCGAACACCGCGTCCGATCCGAGATACGGGTCCCCCTGCACGAACAGGTGCGTGATGATGGGCTCGAAGCCTGGCGCCGACACCTTGGTGTGAACGTGCGCCGGACGATAGGGATGCCGTCCCATGCCCAGCAGCATCTTGCCCACAGGGCCGTCGGTGGGAATCGGATAGCTCACCGGCCGGATGGTGCGGAACCCGAAGCGCCCTTCGGCATCCGTGGTGAACTTGCCGCGCGCATACGAAGCGCCGGGACGCTGCACGTCGTAGAAGCCCTCGGCGTCGTTCTGCCAGACGTCGAGTTCTGCGCCCGCGATCGGTTTGCCATCGACATCGAGAACGCGGCCGTGTACGTACGCCGGCACGCCAGTCAGGCCGGCGGCGATATCGGCCCACATGGGTAGCTGCTTCGAACCCGGTACGTAGAAGGGCCCGAGAACCGTGGTCTCGGTAGCGGCGCCAGGTTTGCGGTGGTTGATCGCGTCCACCAGCATCGAGACTCCCAGCGTGTCCGACAACAGGATGTACTCCTGGCGCTTGTCGTCGCACTTCTGGCCGGTGGCAGTGAGGAACTGGATGCCCGCGAACCATTCGGCTTCGGTCAGTTCGGTCTCGCGCACGAACGCATGCAGATGGCGGATGAGGCTCGTCATGATCTGTCTGAAGCGTTCGTCGGCGTTGCCCTCGATGCGCGCGAGGACGGCGTCGGTCAACGTGTGTTCCAGCGAGCTGCCCATGGCCGGTTCTCCGGGAGAAGTTGCGGGATGCTGCTACTTCAGCGATTCGAGATAGCGGATCAGCTTGGCCCGGACTCGCGCTTCATCCTGGAAGTAGACCATCTGCGCCTTCGGCGCGACGGCGAGGGTGTCGGTGAGCCACTGGTCGAGCAGTTCCACCGTCCAGGTCTTGCCATTGAGGGCCTCCTTGATGCCGTCGGAGAACACGAACCCGTCCACGGCGGCGGCCGGGCGGCCGACGAGACCGAAGAGGTTCGGGCCCTGGCCGTGCTTCTCGCCCTTCTCGAACGTGTGGCATTGACTGCACTGGCGCACGGTCAGCTCCTTCGCTGCAGCCAGATCGTCGGCGGCGCGCGCCGGTATCGCTATGAGTGCGGCAGCGACGAGGCTGCCCGCGATGAGGTTCGACTTCATGATGATTCTCTCCACATCCAGCGTTGGGTGAAAGGGGCCGGCGCTCTACGGAGCACCGGCCCCGATGCGAGCATCAACCGCGTACCGGTTCCTTGTGTGCCGCATTCGCCGCGCGGTACGCGAAGCCGATGATCGGTCCCAGAGTGCCGCCGCCGGCCCAGTACGCGCGACCGGACGCCGACGCGACGCAGTTGCCCACACCGTACAGTCCGGGGATGGGCTGGTCCGCGATGTCGAGCACTTGGCCTTCGGGATTGGTCTTGGGCCCGCCCTTGGTGTCGAGTGTGCCGCCGGTCACGAACGCTGCGTAGTACGGCCCCTTGTCGCTTATGGGCCACATCGTCGGGTTCTTGCGCCCCGGTTCCTCCTTGACGTTGCCGTTGAAGAGCAGATCGACGCCACGTTCGCCGCGATGGAAATCGAGGTCCTTGCCGCTCGCCGCGAACTCGTTGTAGCGCTTGATGGTGGCTTTCAGATTCTGGACGTAGTCGGCCGAGATGCGCATGCCGCCGTTGTGGCTGGCGTACTTCTGCAGGCGCGCGTCGATGTTCGCCGCGAGCTCTTCCAGAGTCGCGCCCTTGATGACGTGCCGATCGTCGGAACCGGGCGGCACGATCAGTCGGCCGTACTCGTGACTGGCCGAATGGTCCTGGGCGCGTTGATCCCAGATGGAGGTCAGGATGAGGTACGGGAACTGAGCATTGGCCCCGTCCCATTCGAAGAACTTCTGCGCGAGCTCGTTGTAGTGCAACTTCTCGTTCACCACGCGCTTGCCGTTCTTGTCCACGAAGATCATCGAGTCGCCGGCCACGGAGAAGCAACCGATCATCGACGGGTCCTTCGCGATCGCCTTCTCGAAGGATATCGGACACATCCACGCATAGTTCATGTTGCGCAGCTGCACGCCGAGCGTGCTGGAGATGCGGATGAAGTCGCCCTCGTTGGTCATGGCCGCGCAGCCGCCGTAGGCCGGAATCGAGAGGAAGTTCTTGCGCAGCTCCGGATCGTGGGTGAAGCCACCGGTCGCGAATATCACGGCCTTGCGGGCCTTGACCCTGAGCGTGCCTTCGTCGTTCTGCACTTCGACGCCGATGACTTCGCGCTTGTCGTTGAGGATCACCTTCTGCACGCGGTGGCTGGTACGCACCGTCACGCCGTCGCGGCGGCAGGCGGTCGAGAGCGTCCGCGTGGCCACCTGCCCGCCGTCGGACATGGAAGGCGCGCCATCCTTCGGAAACAGCACCCGCCCGGTGGCGCCGATGGTCTCCATTTCGGCGAAGTAGTCGGGCACCGGCGCAACGTGGCGATAGGGCAGGGCGCCCTTCTCGGCGAGGAGTTCGGTGCCCACCGACGAGCTGTCGTAGATCGCCTCGCACATGCTGTACTCCCAGTCCGACAGGCCGAGCTTCGGCGCCTTCGGATCGAAGCTCTGCGGTTGGCTCAAGCGGGCGACGTAGCGCAGGAAGTGCTCCTTCGAATCCGGGATGCCGGCCTTCTGCATCGCCGCGTTGTTCGGCACCCAGTACCAATAGGCGGCCTTGAACGAGGTGCCGCCGAGAGTCGCCGCCTTCTCGTACACCACCACCTTGTCGCCGAGCCAGCGCGAGAACAGCGCGACCGGGAGGCCGGCGCCGCCACCGCCGCAGACGACGATGTCGTATTCCGCATCGAAGGTCGCAGCCTGTGCATCCTTCGAACTCAGTGTGACCGCACCGAACGTCGCTGCCGCGGTGCCTGCCGTGGCAGCCTTGAGGAACCCGCGGCGCGTCTTGTCTGCCTGCTGCTTGATCTGCCTGCCGGACATGTCTTACCTCCCCACGTGATTGATCGTTGAACGACTCAGGTTGGATGGGGCGGTCTGGTACGAAGCACCTGCCGGTGCCGCCGTTCGCCGCCTTCGGACTTCAGACTCTTTCGAGCACTACCGAAATGCCCTGACCGACGCCGATGCACATGGTCGTCAGGGCGAACTTCCCATTGCGGTGCTGCAGTTCGTGGGTGGCGGTGGCGACGAGACGCGCGCCGCTCATGCCGAGCGGATGGCCCAGGGCGATCGCGCCACCGTTGGGATTCACGCGCGGGTCGTCGTCCGCGATTCCCAGTTGACGCAGCACGGCCAGACCCTGGGCTGCGAAGGCTTCGTTCAGTTCGATGACATCCATCTGTCCCTGGGCCATGCCGAGCCGCGCGAACAGCTTCTGGGACGAAGGGACGGGGCCGATGCCCATGATGCGCGGCGCACATCCCGCAGTGGCCACGCCCGCGACGCGGGCAAGCGGTGTCAGTCCGTGCTTGCGCGCCGCCGCCTCGCTTGCCAGGATCAGGGCGCACGCGCCATCGTTGACACCGGAGGCGTTGCCCGCCGTTACGGTGCCGTCGGGCTTCACGATGGGCTTCAACTTCGCGAGCGCCTCCATCGTGGTCTCGCGCGGATGTTCGTCCTGGCTCACGACGACCGGATCGCCCTTCTTCGCGGGGATGGTGACCGGGACGATCTCCTGCGCGAGCCGGCCGTTCTTCTGCGCTGCCGCCGCACGCGCTTGCGAACGCAGACCGAAAGCGTCCTGATCGGCCCGCGAGACGCCGAAGTCGGTCGCGACGTTCTCTGCCGTTTCGGGCATGGCGTCGACGCCGTACATCTGCTTCATGACCGGGTTGACGAAACGCCACCCGATGGTCGTGTCGTACACCGCGTTGGTGCGCGAGAACGCGCTGTCCGCTTTCGGCATGACGAACGGCGCGCGCGACATGCTCTCGACGCCGCCGGCGATGATGAGCTCCGCCTCGCCGGACTTGATGGCGCGGGCGGCGATGCCGACCGCGTCCATGCCCGAACCGCACAGCCGGTTGATGGTGCTGGCCGGAATCTCCTTCGGCAGCCCGGCGAGCAGCAGCGCCATGCGCGCGACGTTGCGGTTGTCTTCGCCCGCCTGATTGGCACAACCGAACACGACGTCGTCCACCGCACTCCAGTCCACACCAGGGTGGCGCTCCATGAGTGCCTTGAGCGGTATCGCACCGAGATCGTCGGGACGTACCGATGACAGGGCGCCGCCGTAGCGGCCGATGGGCGTGCGCAGTGCCGCGCAGATGAAAGCTTCTGCCATGATTCAGTCCTTGGGTGGTTCGTGCAGCACCAGGCGGCGCTGCACCGGGAAGAAATTGAGATCGAAGCGGTGGGCGACGTAGCCCCACAGTCCGCGCGGAAACCTGATGGTGACGACGATCGCGAGCAGGCCGAGGCCGACCAGGTACCACGTGCCGTACTCGGAGAAGTACTTGTTGAGCAGCCAGAACAGCACCACCCCCACGATGGGCCCTTCGATGGTGCCGATGCCGCCGATCATCACGATGAAGATCGTGAACGCGGTCCAGTTCACGGTGAACGCTGCATCGGGCGAGATACGCAGGTTGCCGAGGAAGTAGAGCGCACCCGCGAGCCCGGCGCCGAACGCGGCCACCAGGTACACGCCGAGCTTGGTGGCGCGCACGTTCACGCCCTGGCTTTCGGACGCGATCTCGCTGTCGCGAATGGCGAGCAGCGCGAGCCCCTGGCGCGAGCGCAGGAACCAGTAGACCAGCGCCACCGACGCCACCGCGGCGACGAGGCAGAGCCAGAACGTGACGGATACGCGCGTGGCCTTCTCGATGCCGCGCAATGCCGTGAGGCTGGTGCCTGAGCCGCCACCCACCGCCGACACGTTGGCGATCGAGAGCCGGAACACCTCGGCGATCACCCAGGTGCCGATGGCGAAGTAGCCGCCCTGCAGACGGAAAGCGATCTTCGACACCGGCAAGGCCACGAGCATGGTGAGCACCGCGGCGATGGGTACCGCGACGAACGGATTCACGCCGCCGAAGTTGCCCATCACCAGCAGGGCATAACCGCCGAGCCCCAGGTAGGCCTGCTGGCCGATGGAGACCATCCCGCCGTAGCCCGCGAGCAGGTTCCACATCATCGCGAAGATGAGGTAGCACGCCATCTCGTTGAACTCGCGCATCCAGCCGTGATCGGCCCACCAGGGAAAGCTCGCCAGGAAAGCGACGAACACGACCGCTGCCGCGCCGCCGATCCGGCTCGCGCGGGTGGCCCGTGATACTTCGAAGGCGATTGGGGCCGTGCTCATCGCGTTTTCGGGAAGAGTCCCGAGGGCCGGAACAGCAGCATGGCGAGAAACACGACGTGGCCGGCCCAGATGCCCCAGCCCGGATCGATACGAAAGCCGATCGCCTGGGTGACGCCGAGGATGATCCCGCCGGCGAGCGTGCCGTAGAACGATCCCATGCCGCCGATGATCACGGCTTCGAAGGCGTACAGCAGCAACGCCGGGCCGTCGGCGGGCGATACCGTCGTCTTCATGCCGTGGAGTGTCCCCGCGATCGCGACCAGCACGAAGGCGATACCGGTCGCGAGCGCGTAGACGTGCCGGTGGTCGAGCCCCATCAGTTCGGCAGCATCGCGGTCGTCGCTCACGGCGCGGAACGCCCGGCCGATGGCGGTGCGATCGAACAGCCACTGCATGGCCACGGCCATCGCGACCGCGATGCCGAAGATGAGCAGCGGCAACGTACCCACCGCCAGGTCCGCACCGATCGGCACGCTGGCGATGTTGAGTCCGCCCGATTCGATGGAGCGCGGGTCGGCGCTGTAGACCTCCTGCAGCACGTTCTGGATGACGATCGCCAGTCCGAAGGTCACGACCAGGGAAGGCAGCGGATCCTTGCCGAGAGTCCCGTTCAGCACGAAGCGCTGCAAACCGTAGCCCACACCGAAGGCAATCGGCAGCAGTGCACCCATGGCGGCCCACGGGGCAGCAGCGGGCGGCAAGCCGATGGCGAGGACCAGCGAGAACGCGCCGAACGCCGCGAGGATGATGAAATCGCCATGCGCGGTGTTGGTGAGCCGCATCACGCCGAAGATGAGCGATTGGCCCATGGCGAACAGTGCATAGAGCCCGCCGAGGAGCACGCCCTGCACGATGGTGTCGATCCAGCCGGTCATCGGTACGCTTCTACCCAGCCGCTTTCAACACGAAGGACACGAAGGTCACGAAGGATCACGAAGGAAGGCGCGTGAGGCAGCTCGGCTGCATCTTTCACGCGGGACTTCTTTGTGTTCTTCGTGACCTTCGTGTTCATGCTTTGCCTTGGCTACACGCCGAAGTACGCCTGCGAGATCTGTTCGCGGCTCAGTGCCTGCGACGCTCCCGACAGCGTCACCCGGCCCTCCTGCAGGCAATAGAGCCGATTCGACACCCGCTGCGCCACGCTCACGTCCTGCTCGACGATGATCACGGTGAGACCGCCCGCGCAGACGCTGGGGAGCGCGTCGTAGATCTCCTTCACGACGATCGGTGCGAGTCCGAGCGAGATCTCGTCGCAGATGAGCAGCTTCGGGTTGCTCATGAGCGCTCGGCCGATCGCGACCATCTGTTGCTGCCCGCCGGAAAGCGCGGTGCCGGGATTGCGGCGCTTCTCCGCGAGGATCGGAAACAGGCCGTAGACCGCGTCGAGATTCCAGGGACCGGGGCGCTTGGCGTACGCGCCCATCAGCAGGTTTTCCTCGACGGACAGGCTCGGAAACAGGCGCCGGCCTTCCGGGACCAGGGCGACCCCGCGCTGCACGATCTTGCCGGTAGGCATGCCGCCGATGGGTTCACCTTCGAAGGTGACGGCATCGCGCTTCGCCTTGAGCAACCCGGCGACGGTCTTGAGGAAAGTCGACTTGCCTGCGCCGTTGGCGCCGATGATCGCGACGATCTCACCCTGGGCGATCTCGAAATCGATTCCGAAGAGCGCCTGAAAGTCGCCGTAGAAGCTCTCCAGGTTTCGGGTTGCGAGCAAGGCGGTCATCTCAAGCCTCGGCACCTTCCGCCACCGGCGGGGCAGACGATGCGTCATCTTGTCGGTGCCCGGAAGCACTCGCCTTGCTGCCGATCCCCATGCTTCGCATGGGGCGGCGAACACGGTGGAGCAGGGGCCCCACGGAGTGGGGATGCGACCCGTGTTCCGACGCGCAGGGGATCGCCGCCCGGACGATCGCTTCCGCGGTCGGATCCCCATCTCGCGATGGGGTCCCTCCTCCGCGCTCCAGCGATCCCCTCGTCAGGTGGCTCATGCTTCCAGACCCATGTATACGCGCCGCACCTCGGCGTCGTTCATGACCGCTTCCGGCTCACCTTCAGCGAGCTTCTGTCCGAAATTGATGACGAACAACCGATCGGCGACCGCGAGCAGCGCATGCACCACGTGCTCGATCCAGATCATGGTGATGCCCTGCGACTTGATGCGCTGGATTTCCTCCACCAGTTCCTTGGCTTCGTGCTCGGTCAGGCCGCCGGCGATCTCGTCGAGGAGCAGCACTTTCGGATCGGTCGAAAGGGCGCGCGCGAGTTCCAGTCGCTTGCGATCGAGCAGCGTGAGACTGCCTGCGAGCCGGTTCGCCTTGGCCAGCAATCCGGTGGCGCGCAGGACCTCGACCGCCCGCTCGTAGGTGTCCTTCTCCGGCCGTTGCGAACCGAAGGAGGCGGCGGCGACCAGGTTCTCGAACACCGTCATGGCACCGAAAGGTTGCGGGATCTGGTACGAGCGACCGATCCCGAGCCGGCAACGCCGGTGCGGCGGTTCGCGACTCACGTCGCGGCCATCGAAGGCCACGCGGCCGGCGTCGGTGCGAACGTCGCCGCTGATGAGATTGAACAGCGTCGTCTTGCCGGCGCCGTTGGGTCCGAGGATGCCGAGCGTCTCGCCCCGGGTGACCGCCAACGAGATGTTGTCGGTGACCTTGAGCGCGCCATAGCTCTTGCTCACGCTCTCCAGCGCGAGTATCGCGGACATGCGGGGTCTCCTCAGACGTGGTCCTGCGGACCGGTTCTCGTGGATCGGCAGCGTTGCCGACGTGGGTCTGCGCGCGCCGCAGGAGCCGCGCGCAGACCGGACTGCCGTTACATCAACTTCATCTTCCCGCCGGCCGGAATCGCCGGCGCCTGTGAGTTGTTGACGATGACGAGGTCGTACTTGTTCTTCGTGCCCTTCACCCACTGACCCAGCACGAGCGGCGTCTTGCTGACGTTCTTGAAGGGTCCGCCGCCACCCCACTTGACGTCGCCCACCACCGTCTTGAGATTGGTGGCTGCGATCGCGTCGCGGAGCGAGGCTGAGTCACCCGGATCCTTGGCGCGCTTCAGCGCATCCACGGCCACCTCGAACAGCGCGTGTGCGAATCCGATCGGTTGCGTCCACTGCTTCTTCGCTGTGGTTTCGTAGGAGTCCGCCAGCGCCTTCGCCGACTGCTTGGTGAGCGACGAAGTGAAGGGGTGCGACGGCGACCACCAGACTTCGGTGGTCAACCCATCGCCCAGATCGCCGAGCGCTTCGATGGCGGCCGGGAACAGCAGCGCCTTGCCCAGGGTCACGACCTTCGGCTTGAAACCCTGCTGCTTCGCCTGGGTGAGGAAGGTCTTCGCATCGGGCGGGATCACCACGCCGGTGACGATCTCGATGTTGTCCTTCTTGAACGCCGCGATCTGCGCCGAGAAGTCGTTGTTCATGTTCTGGAAGCGTCCCGGGTCGAGCAGGCTGAAGCCTTCCTTCGCGAGCGGGCCGGGGAAGCCGCGCTCCTTGTCGCCCCAGGCGTTGCCGTCGCCGTCGTTCGGGAACAGTCCACCCACCTTCTTGTTGGTCTGGACCGAGTTCCAGCCCGCCAGGAAGTTGGCGATCACGTCCTCGAGGCCCCAGAAGATGTGATAGGTCCAATCGAAACCCTTGGCGGGGTCGCCCTTGCGGCCGAAGAACCAGGGCTGCCAGGGGACCACCGTCGAGATGCACGGCACCTCGTTCAGTTCGCATGCGTCCGAGACCGGATTCGCGGTCTCGGGCGTGGACGACACCAGCATCAGGGTGATCTTGTCCTTGAGGATGAGGTCGTTCGCCACTTCGCCGGCCCGATTGGGGTTCGACTGGCTGTCCTTCTGGATGATCTTGACCGGCACCTTCTTGCCGCCCAGGTCGATGCCGCCCGCGAACAGCTTGTTCATCTGTTCGATGGTGAACTTGTCGGCCTCGCCGAAGGGGGCGAGCGGACCCGTCTGCGGCGAGACGAAGCCGATCTTGATCTCCTTCACCTCGGCCAGCACCAGCGACGGCATGCCGAGCACGGCGGCGCCGGCGGCGACGCCGCCGGCCTGGATCAGCGCGCGACGGCGCTGGAAACGTGGGTTGCTCATGTCTGCTGCTCCTCCTTGTTGTGACTGCTTCGTTGTCTGGCGTGGTGAATCTTCCGCGCGGACCTCAGGCGGGGCGCTTGCCCTCCCAGGCGTCCTGCAGGAGTTGCCGGATGGCACCGCGGTCGAGCGGACGCGGATTGCCGTAGGCGTTGGTGGTGGCGAGTTCGGCAGCGCGATCGAGTCCGTCCGAGGGCATGCCGATGTCCTTCAGCGCAGTCGGTGCACCGAGGCGATTCGCCAGGTCGAAGACACCCTGTGCTGCATTCGCAACGCCGAGTGCTGCGGCGATGCGCGCCATCGCCTCCGACGCGGCCGGCGCGTTGTAGGCGAGCGCATGGGGCAGCACGATCGTGTGGGTCTCGGCGTGCGGCAGGTTGAAGGTCCCGCCCAGGGTGTGGCACAGCTTGTGGTGCAGCGACATCGCGACCGATCCCAGGACGGCGCCGCACAGCCACGCGCCGTACAGGCACTCACTGCGTGCATCCGCATCGCCGGGCGCCGCCACCACTTTCGGCAGGCCGGCGGCCAGGGCGCGCATGCCCTCTTCCGCCAGCAGCGAGTGGATCGGGTTTGCATCCTGCGCATAGAGGCCTTCGGCAGCATGCGCAATGGCGTTGATGCCGCTGGTCACCGTGAGGCGCACCGGCAAGCCCAACGTGAGGTTCGCGTCGTAGATGACCGATTGCGGCAGCACGCGCGGATCGCGGCCGGTCTTCTTCACGCCCGCTTCGGTGATGCCCCAGATCGGCGTCATTTCGGAGCCGGCGTAGGTGGTCGGTATCGCGAGGATCGGCAGGGTCGACTCCAGCGCGATCGCCTTGCCGAGCCCGGTGGTGGAGCCGCCGCCGATGGCGATGGCGCAATCGGCGCCGACCCTGGTGGCTTCCTCGCGCGCGGCGCGAGCAGTTTCGATCGGTACGTGCATGACCGCGCGATCGAATACCCCGGCGCAACGGCCGCCGAGGCGGTCCGCGATCATCTCGGCCGATACGCGCTGCTCGGGTGTCGACAGCACCAGCGCACGTCTCGCGCCCAGAAGGTCGACTTCGCGTTCGAGCTGCTGCAGACAGCCTGCGCCGAACACGACGCGCGGAATGCGCGCCTGGAAGACGAAGGGATTCACGCGGGCAGCGCTTCGGCAGATCGCAGCAATGGCACACCCGTGAGCCGTTGCAGCTCGTCGAACGTGAGGTCGGTCACGAACTCGATCACCTTCAATCCCTGCGGCGTCACGTCGATCACCGCGAGGTCGGTATAGATGCGATTGACGCAGCCGATGCCGGTCAGCGGGTAGCTGCACCGCTCGACGATCTTGCTTTCGCCCGACTTGGTCTGGTGCTCCATCATCACGTAGACCTGCTTCGCGCCGATCGCGAGATCCATGGCACCGCCCACGGCGGGAATCGCATCGGGGCCGCCGGTGTGCCAGTTCGCGAGATCGCCGGTGACCGAAACCTGGAACGCGCCGAGCACGCAGACATCGAGATGGCCGCCGCGCATCATGGCGAAGGAGTCGGCGTGGTGAAAGTAGCAGCCGCCGGTCAGGATCGTGACCGGTTGCTTGCCCGCATTGATGAGGTCCGGATCCTCTTCGCCCTGGGCCGGGGCCGGGCCCATGCCGAGCAGCCCGTTCTCGCTATGCAGGAAGATCTCGCGGTCCCGGGGCAGATGGTTCGCCACCAGGGTCGGCAGGCCGATGCCGAGGTTCACGTAGGCGCCTTCGTGGATGTCGCGCGCCACGCGGGCGGCAATCTGGTCACGGGTGAGTCGCTGCATGTCCATGCTCCTCGGCAGGAAGTCAGGCGGCCGCCCGTGCGCCCGGCGCTGCGACGACCGGGACGACCCGCTGCACGAAGATGCCGGGCGTCACCACGGTTTCGGGATCGAGCGCGCCGAGCGGCACCACTTCGGCGACCTGGGCGATGGCGCACTTCGCCGCGCTCGCCATGATCGGACCGAAATTGCGCGCGGTCTTGCGGTACACGAGATTGCCCCAGCGATCGCCCTTCAGTGCCTTGATCAGTGCGAAATCGGCATGGATCGGGTACTCGAGCACGTAAGGCCGGCCGTCGATCACGCGCGTTTCCTTGCCTTCGGCGAGTTGCGTGCCGTAACCGGTGGGGGTGAAGAACGCGCCGATACCCGCGCCCGCGGCACGAATGCGCTCCGCGAGATTGCCCTGCGGCACCAGCTCGAGTTCGATCTCGCCCGCGCGGTACAGGCCGTCGAACACCTGCGAATCCACCTGCCGCGGGAACGAGCAGATGATCCTGCGAACGCGCCGCGCCTTGAGCAGTGCCGCGAGCCCCACCTCGCCGTTGCCCGCATTGTTGTTGACGATGGTGAGGTCCTTCGCACCCTGCGCGATGAGTGCGTCGATCAACTCGGCCGGCTGGCCGGCGCCGCCGAAGCCGCTGATCATCACGGTTGCCCCGTCGAACACATCGGCGACGGCGGCTTCGAGGGATCGGACGGTCTTGTCGATCATGGGAGCAAGGGTCCTTTCCGTAGCTGTCGGTCGCGCAAGTCTTGCCCCCATCCCGCCCTTCCCCCACCAATGGTGGGGGAAGGGGTGTGCATCCCCTCCCCCGGCTGTGCCGGGGGAGGGCCAGGGTGGGGGCAAGCGGCTTGAATTCTCATCGCGGGTAGTAAGGCGGAATCTGCGCGTCCACGTTCACCCAAACACTCTTCGCCTGGGTGTACTCGCGCATCACTTCGAACCCCATCTCGCGGCCGTAGCCGGAGCTGCCGGTGCCGCCGAAGGGCGACGCGGGATTCACCCGCTTGTAGCAGTTGATCCACACCATGCCGCTTCGCATCTCGCGCGCGAACTTGTGCGCACGCTGCAGGTTGGTCGTCCACAGACCACCGCCCAGGCCGTACTCGGTGCCGTTGGCGATCGCGAGTGCCTCTTCGTCGGTCCGGAACGTGGTGACGGTGACGAAGGGGCCGAATACTTCCTCCTGCGACACGCGGTCCGTCGGTTTCGCACGAACGATGGTGGGCTCGATGTAGCAACCCTTCGACAGTTCGGCGCGTTCCGGTGCCTTGCCTCCGAGCAGCACCTGGCCACCTTGCTCCTTTGCGACCTCGACGTACGACAGCACGCGGTCGCGATGGCCGGTGGAGGTGAGCGGGCCCATCTCCGTGCCGGGCTCCACCGGATTGCCGACCTTGATGGATTTCGCGAGCCCGATGAACTTCTCGAGGAACTCGTCGGCAATCTTCTCGTGCAGCACCAGGCGCGAACCGGCGATGCACGCCTGGCCCTGGTTGTGGAAGATGGCGAAGGCCGAGCCGCCCACGGCGGCCGGAATGAACGCGTCCTCGAACACGATGTTGGCACCCTTGCCGCCCAGCTCGAGTTGCACCTTCTTGAGATTGCCGGCCGACGCTTGCACGATGCGGCGGCCGGTGGCGGTCGAGCCCGTGAATGCGACCTTCGCGATCTCCGGGTGTTCGGCGATGTACTGGCCGGCCACCTGCCCGAGCCCGGGCACGATGTTGACCACCCCTTCGGGGAACCCGACTTCCGCCATGAGTTGGGCGATCTTCAGGCTGGACAGCGGCGTGAGTTCCGCGGGCTTCATCACGACGCAATTGCCGGCCGCGAGCGCGGGCGCCATCTTCCAGCTCGTGAACATCAGCGGGAAATTCCACGGGACCACTTGCCCGACGACGCCGAGCGGTTCGCGCAGCATGTAGTTGAGGAAGCCGGCTTCAACCGGAATCACCGAGCCTTCCAGCTTGTCCGCCATGCCGCCGAAATAGCGGAACGTGACCGCCGTGCGTGGCACGTCGAGGCCGCGCGTGTCGCGCAGAGGGTGACCGGTGTCGAGCGATTCGAGCAGCGCCAGCTCCTCTGCCTTCTCTTCGATCTTGTCCGCAAGCTTCAAGATCAACCGGCCGCGATCCATGGCCGCCATGCGGCTCCACTTGGGAAACGCGGCTTTCGCGGCAGCGACGGCCTTGTCGATGTCGGCCTTCCCGGCCATCGCCACTTCTGCGAGCGCGCTGTTGTCGTGCGGGTTGACGCTGGTGAGAGTTGCGCCGTCTTCGGCGGGAACGAACTTGCCGGCGATGAAGAGCTGGTCCTGGATGTCCATGATTCGCGTCAGTCAGCGATGCGCACGTGGCCGTCTACTACGGCGATGGGCACGGCCAGGAGCGAATCCCCCATGCAAGGGCCGTCCTCGCAGTAGCCATCCTCGAAGCGGAACATCGCGCAGTGCACCGAGCAATAGAGGTAGCTGTGCTCGAACAGCGTGAAACGGTCCGGTGCCATGTTGAGCGGCACCCCGAAGTGCGGGCACTTGTTGAGATAGCCCCAGACGGACGCGCCTGAGCGCAGCACTACCAACCGGAACGTGTCGTGTCCATCACCGAAGCTGAACTCGCGTGCGCCGCCGTCGGGTACATCGGCGAGCGCACACAAGGGCGTTCCCGGTGCGGGTGCGAAGGGCCGTTCCATCCAGGTGTCGGCGGGGACCGGCAGTTCCATGGGCGCGTTCATGGCGTGAGTGGGGGCGTACGGACCGCGCTCGAGGGTGCGCGGCCCGTTGGGCGCAAGCGGATACGAACCTTAGAAGTCGACCGGGTAGGGCTTCATCTGCCCGCTCTCGTACAGCTTGGGCAGATCCATCCGTGCGTTCTCCCACACCAGCAGCATCGAACGTTTGGTCGCGAAGCCCTGGTGCCGGATGTCGGCGGGCATGGCGGCGACATCGCCGGCCTTCATCAGCACGCGCGCACGCGGCTTGCCGGTTTCCTTGTCGGAGACGTCCCACTCGATCTCGTCGGAGAGCTGGATGAACCACTCGACACGGTCGTTACCGTGGATGATCGGGAGGATGTATTCCTCGGTGGTGGGGCAGTACAGCGATTCGCGGCACACCGAAGTGACCGACGGGTTCCAGGTCACGTCCGAACGGCTCAGATACTTGAACAGGTTGAAGCCGTGCAGCTTGCCCTCGAAACCCGGCTCCGCTTCGATTACCGGTTCGTCCTGCGCCACGTCGGCGAAGGCCCGATTGACGGGCAGGTCGTCGCGCAGCGGCGAGTCGCCGGGCAGACCCGGCATCCGCTTGGTGGCGACGCGCGAACGCTCGATCGCTTCGAGGTTGTCACCGTTCTTCGTGCCGGCCCATGTCTTGCCGGTTTCCTCAGGCGCGGCGAACGGATCGAAGCCGGCGTTGCACCAGTCCTTGAGGATCGCCTTGCACGTCGCCATCGCCAGCGGCGAATCGAACTCTTCGACGTACGAGAGGCCCGCCTGGTGGTAGGCCGGGTTGTAACGGCCCGCGAAGAACTCGACCTGGCCGTACAGGTTGCGGCTGCCGAACATGCCGTCGAAGTTGACGAGACCATAGAAGAAGCCCCACGCGACGTCGCGCATCAAGGCGCGCAGGAAGGCGTCGGCGGACATGCGATGCTGCATCGGGCCCTGCTTGGTGGGCCAGGTGACGGTGACGAAGTATTCGTCGCGTTCGAAGTGAAACTTGCCCAGATCGAACTTGCGAAAGCCGGTCTTGGCGTCGGGTTCGCTTGCCTGCACGGCGATCTGCGGGCGGGCGGCGGGTTTGGCGGCGGTCTCGAGCATGGCCATGGTGGGGTCTCCGTTGTCAGTGGTGCCGGGCCGCCCCAAGCCACTGACGCGCCCCCTCGGGGGGCAGCGATCGCAGTGAGCTTGGGGGCCGTTTCATGTCAGTGGGCGCAGATCTCGGCCCACTTCTGGACCGTGAGATCGCCGACGATGGTCTGCTGGATCAGCACCGACGGCC
>JAIEQG010000063.1 GCA_019747905.1 Burkholderiales bacterium | reverse complement strand
TGTCACGCCGGGGGTCGCGGGTTCGAGTCCCGTCCACTCCGCCAAACCCGAGAAGGCGAACGCATGTTCGCCTTTTTCGTTTCTCGTGCCTCGAACCGGCTGTCGGTCTCGAGGGTCGGCCGGATGAGTCGGCCGCGTCTGGGTTGAAGAGGGTGGGATTGCCATGTTCGAATGGGTCGACAAGCACAAGCGCTGGATACAGATCGCCCTCCTGATCCTGATCGTTCCGTCGTTCGCGTTCCTGGGAATCAACTACTACTTCCAGGAGAGCGGGGCGGGCGGTGCGGTCGCCAAGGTGGCCGGATCGAAGATCTCCGCCCAGGAGTTCGAGCAGGCCCTGCGCAAGCGCCAGGAAGACCTGCGCAAGATGATGGAAGGCAAGGTCGACCAGGCTGCGCTGGACAGCAACGAAGTGCGCAATTCGGTCATCAACAGCCTCGTGGACCAGCGCGCGCTGCTCGGGCATGCGCTGCATGCCGGCATCACGGTCACCGATGACCAGGTGCGCAAGATCGTGATGGGCATCCCGGAATTCCAGGACAAGGCCACGGGCAAGTTCTCGGCTGAGCGCTACGAGCGACTGCTGCGCGAGAGCGACGGCAGGACGCCCGTCATGTTCGAGGCCGAGGTCCGGCGCAGCTTGAGCCTCGCCCAGGTGCGCGATACCGTGGCCGACTCCGCGCTCGTGCCGATGACGGTCGTCGATCGCCTCGGCCGTATCCGTGAGCAGCAGCGCGAAGTGAACCAATGGCTCCTCACGCCCGAGCAGGTTCGCTCGAAGGTGAACGTCACGGACGAGGACGTGAAGGCGTACTACGAGTCGCACAAGAGCGAGTTCCGCATTCCCGAGCGCGTGCGCGTCGAATATGTCCTGCTCAACCTCGAGACCGTGGCGAAGGGCATCGACATTCCTCCGCAGGAAGTCGCGAAGTGGTACGACGATCACAAGGACCAGTACGGCAAACCGGAGGAACGCCGCGCGAGCCATATCCTCGTCACCGTCCCCAAGGATGCCAAGCCGGACGTCAAGGATGCCGCGCGCAAGAAGGCCGAAGCGCTGCTCGACGAGGTGCGCCGCTCGCCGAAGTCGTTCGCCGAAGTCGCCAGGAAGAACTCGCAGGATCCGGGCTCGGCCGCCAACGGTGGCGATCTCGGATTCTTTGCGCGAGGCATGATGGTGAAGCCTTTCGACGATGCGCTGTTCGCCATGAAAGTGGGCGAAGTCGAAGGCCCGGTCGAGACGCAGTACGGCTACCACGTGATTCGTCTCGAAGCGGTCAAGCCGGGCGAGAAGGTGCCGCTCGAGAAGGTCCGCGCGGAGATCGAACTGGAGTTGAAGAAGGGCAAGGCCGGGAAGGCCTTCGCCGATGCCGCAGACACGCTGAACAATGTGGCCTACGAACAGTTCGACAGCCTGAAGCCGGCCGCCGACGCGCTCAAGCTGCCGATCCAGACGAGCGACTGGATCACGCGCGATGGCGGCGGCATGCCGCTGCTGGTGAAACCCGAGTTGCTCACCAAGATCTTTTCCGACGACGCGATCAAGAACAAGCGCAACACCAACGCCGTGGAGGTCGCGCCGAACACGGTGGTTGCCGCCCGGGTCGTCGATCACCGCCCGGCGGACGTCCTCCCGTTCGAGGAAGTGCGCAAGGACGTCCAGCAGCAGCTGCTCGTCGAGCGGGCGACCAAGCTGGTGGAGGAAGAAGGCAAGGCCATGCTCGCCAAGTTGAAAGGCGGCGACGACAAGGCCGCTACCTGGTCACCGCCGGTCATCGTCTCGCTGCAGAAGCTGAACGGCTTGGCACCCGAGGCGGCCCGCGACGTGTTCACCGCCGATCCCGCGGCTTTGCCCGCCTACGTCGGCACGCCGGTGTCGAACGGGCGGTACGTCATCTACCGCGTCGGCCGGGTCATCGACGCCCCGCCGCCCAACGAGGAACAGCGCAAGGCGCTGGCGCGCCAGATGGTGCAGATCACGGCACAGCAGCAGTTCGATGCATACCTCCAGACGGTGCGCGCGGGAGCGGGTGTCGAGATCGATCCGACGAAGGTAGAGCGCAAGGCCCAGCAGTAACGACGGTCCGTCACCGCGCGCGGCCAACGCCCAGGGAACCTGGGGCGCACAGACCGTCGCAGATCCAGCGCAGCAGTGGTTGACCGTCGATCTGCGCTATCGACGGCTGCTCCGCGCCTTCAATCCATCGTGGAGACGGTGGTGGTGTTGAACCCGGCGTCGACGTACATGATCTCGCCGGTGATGCCACTCGCCAACGGGCTCAGGAGGAAGGCGGCCGCGTTGCCCACTTCCTCGGTCGTGACGTTGCGGCGCAGCGGCGCGTGCTTCTCGTTGTGCGCGAGGATCTTGCCGAAGCCGCCGATCCCGGCTGCGGCGAGCGTCTTGATAGGGCCCGCGGAGATGGCGTTCACGCGGATGCCTTCCGGACCGAGGCTCTGCGCCATGTAGCGCACAGCCGCCTCGAGGCTCGCTTTCGCAAGCCCCATCACGTTGTAGTTGGGCAGCGAGCGCTCGGCACCCAGATAGCTCAGGGTCAGCAGCGCCGCATCGCGCCCGCGCATCATGGGGCGTGCCGCCTTGGCAAGGGCAGCGAAGCTGTATGAGCTGATGTCATGGGACATGCGGAAGGCTTCGCGGGTCACGCTGTCCAGGAAGTCGCCGGCCAGGGCCTCGCGCGGGGCGAAGGCGATCGAGTGCACGAGTGCATCGAGCCCGTTCCAGGATTTGCTCAATTCGGCGAACAGCGCGTCGATCTCCGCATCCACGGTAACGTCGCACGGGAACACCAGCTTGCTGTCGAACTCGGCGGCAAGCTCCAGGACCCGTTCCTGCACGCGTTCGCCCTGGAAGGTGAAGGCGAGCCTGGCGCCCTCGCGGTGACAGGCCTTGGCGATGCCGTATGCGATCGACCGGTTCGACAGCATGCCGGTCACCAGAATGTTGCGGTCCTGAAGAAAGCCCATGGATTGCCTCGGCGATTCTCGTTCATGTAAGACGCCGCTATTATAGGCGGCGCCCGTGTCCAACCCATCAGCGGTCGGCGAGGGCACCTCCATCGGAGACGCCCACCGCATGTCGAGACTGCCGTACTGGATCGCCGTCGTGCCGTTGTTAGCCGCCTGTTCGGGCGCGTGGAACGATCCGTATCCGGCATCGGACAGCCAGTCGAACACGCTCTATTCGGCTTTTCTGGAGAAGCCCAAGCACCTCGACCCGGTGCAGTCGTACAGCTCGAACGAGATCGCGTTCACGGCGCAGATCTACACCCCCCCGCTCCAGTATCACTATCTCAAACGGCCGTTCGCGCTGATCCCTCAGGCGGCGGTGGAAGTGCCGACGCCGAAGTTCCTGGATGCGCAGGGTCGCGAGCTGAAGAGCGATTCGGAGCCTTCCCAGACGGCGTTCAGCGTCTACGAGATTCGCATCCGGCCGGGCATACGCTATCAGCCCCACGCCGCGTTCGCGTTGCGCAGCGACGGAACGCCGCGCTACTTCCCGGTGGATGCCCGGGACATCGCGTCGGTCCACGAATTGCGGGACTTCCGCGAGTCCGGCACCCGCGAAGTGCGGGCGGAGGACTTCGTCTACCAGATCAAGCGCCTCGCCCATCCGCGCCTGCATTCGCCGATCTTCGGCCTCATGACCGAGTACATCGTCGGGCTCAAGGAATACGGCGACCACCTCCGGGGGGTCAACGACGCTCTGGTGAAGCAGGGCCGCAAGGACGCCTGGATCGATCTGCGCGAACATCCGCTGGAGGGCGTCGAAGTGGTCGACGACCACACCTACCGCGTGAAGTTGAAGGGCAGGTATCCGCAGTTCGTGTACTGGCTCGCCATGCCGTTCTTCGCACCGGTGCCCTTCGAGGCCGATCGCTTCTATGCCCAGCCCGAGATCGTCGAGCGCAACATCACCCTCGACTGGTATCCGGTCGGGGCGGGCCCCTACATGCTCACCATCAACAATCCGAGCCGGCAGATGGTGCTCGAGCGCAATCCGAACTTCACGGGCGAGACCTATCCTGCCGAGGGCGAGCCGGACGACGCTGCCAACGGCCTGCTGGCGGACGCCGGCAAACCCCTGCCTTTCATCGATCGCGCCGTGTTCAGCCTGGAGAAGGAGGCGATTCCCTACTGGAACAAGTTCCTGCAGGGCTACTACGATGCCTCGGGCATCAGCTCCGACTCGTTCGATCAGGCGATCCAGATCGCGAGCGGCGGCGAGGTCACGCTGACCGACGAGATGCGCGCGAAGGGCATCCAGCTGAAGACCGCCGTCGCGCCGTCGACGTTCTACATGGGTTTCAACATGCTCGACCCCGTGGTGGGCGGCGACACGGAACCGGCCCGCAAGCTCCGGCAGGCGATCTCCATCGCCGTGGACTACGAGGAATACATCTCGATCTTCCAGAATGGGCGCGGAATCGCCGCGCAGAGTCCGCTGCCGCCGGGTATCTTCGGTTACCGGGAAGGGGAGGCCGGCATCAATCGGTACGTGTACGACTGGGTCAACGGCGAACCGCGGCGCAAGTCGATCGAGACCGCGCGCAAGCTGATGGACGAAGCCGGGTACCCCAATGGCATGGACCGACGGACCGGTGCACCGCTCGTGCTCAATCTCGACGCGACGGCGCGCGGACCGGATGACAAGTCGCGACTCGACTGGCTGCGCAAGCAGTTCAACAAGCTCAACGTCAATCTGGTGGTGCGGGCTACCGACTACAACCGCTTCCAGGAAAAGGTCCGCAAGGGCAATGCCCAGATCTTCCAATGGGGATGGAATGCCGACTATCCGGATCCGGAGAACTTCTTCTTCCTGCTGCACGGTGCCCAGGGCAAGGTCAAGTTCCAGGGCGAGAATGCATCGAACTGGGTCAACGCCGAGTTCGACCGCCTGTTCGAGCGGATGAAGAACATGGAAAACGGATCGGAGCGCCAGGCCATCATCGACCAGATGCTCGAGATCGCACGGCGGGACGCGCCATGGCTTTGGGGTTTGCACCCGAAGGAGTACGGGCTCGCGCATGCCTGGGTCAAGAACCGCAAGCCCAACCAGATCGCGAACAACCTGCTCAAGTACCAGCGCATCGACCCGATCCAGCGAGCGGCGTTGCGCAAGCAGTGGAACCACCCGGTGCTCTGGCCGCTGGGTCTGATTGCACTGGTGGTGGTCGCGTTCGTGGTACCCGCGGTTCTGGTCTATCGCAGGCGCGAACGCGGAACGGCGCGCGTCATGGCGCCACTGTCGGCGGTGAGGTGACGCAATGCTGCGCTATGTGATCCGCCGCATTCTCTACGCGATTCCGATACTGATCGGCGTGAACCTCCTCACCTTCGCGCTGTTCTTCGTGGTCAACACGCCCGAAGACATGGCGCGCATGCAGCTCGGCGTGAAGCGCGTGACGCCCGAGGCCATCGAAAACTGGAAGCGCGATCGCGGCTACGACAAGCCGCTCATGCTCAACAGTGCCGCCGCCGGGTTGGCCAAGGTCACGGATACCGTCTTCTGGAACCACTCCGCCCGCCTGTTCCTGCTGGACTTCGGCAAGGCCGAGTCGGACGGTCGTGACATCCGGCACCAGATCGCCACCCGCATGGGGCCGAGTCTCGCGATCGCCCTGCCGGTCTTCCTCGTCGGGATGGCGACCTACATCACTTTCGCGCTGCTGATGGCGCTGTTCCGGGCGACCTACCTCGACCTGTCGGGTGTGGTGCTGTGCGTCGCGGCCATGTCGATATCGGGCATGTTCTACATCATCGGCGGCCAGTACCTGGTGAGCAAACTGTGGAACCTGGTGCCGATCTCGGGATTCGCGGGCGATCTGTCCGCGTGGCGCTTCATGGTCCTGCCCGTGGCCGTGGGGCTTATCGGCGGGTTCGGCGAGAGCAGCCGCTGGTACCGCACCATCTTCCTCGAGGAAATCAACCGCGACTACGTACGCACCGCGCGCGCCAAGGGATTGCCGGAAGGGCGGGTGCTGTTCCACCACGTGCTGCGCAACGCCCTGATTCCGATCCTGACCGGTGCGGTCGTGGCCATTCCCACGCTGTTCCTGGGCAGCCTCGTCACCGAATCGTTCTTCGGGATCCCGGGGCTGGGCAGCTACACCATCGATGCCATCAACTCACAGGATTTCACGGTGGTCCGGTCCATGGTCTTCCTGGGCTCGCTGCTCTACATCGTCGGCCTCATCCTGACCGATATCTCGTACACCATCGTCGATCCGCGGATCCGGTTCGAATGATCTTCGCCTTCAAGCCCGTGGTGTTGTGGACCGACGCGCTGATCTTCGCGCTGATCGCGGCCATCGCGCTGTTCGTCTGGTACACCATCCGGCACGAGCACCTGCGGGCGCCGTGGCGCAAGGTGATGCGGTCCACGGGCGGGATGATGGCAGCGACGGTGTTGTCCGTGTACGTGCTGATTGGCATCCTGGACACGCTGCACTATCAGCGCGCACTGCCCCTCGAGAAGCAGACGGCGGAGATGCGCTTCGCACCGGAGGTACTGTCCGTGCTGGATGCCTTGACGGAGCCGCTGCGCCTCAAGCAGGAGCGCACGTTCTCGGCGCCCTTCGCGACCCATGCGCACTCGAAGGAAACGATGCAGGGGGCCGACGGTACGACGAGGCGGGACTATCCCCGCCTCAAGTTCGGTGGTGCGCATCTCAAGAACCCCCAAACGGAGCGCGCGGCGGATGTCGCGCGCGGGGTGTTGCAAGGTATCGCACTGGGCGCGTTGATCTGGACCCTTGCCAGCGTCATCCTGACCGGCATCGTGGCGGCTCACCGGAAGACCTCGTTTGCCGGGACTTCCGGGGCCTTGTGGCGCGGCGAACTCGACGTACCGTGGCGGACTGTCCTGGTCACGCTGGGGGGGCTGCTGCTCGTGGGGTGCTCGCTCGCCGTGCTGTCCGGCCGGTACCACGTGTTCGGAACCGACAAGGTGGGGCAGGACGTGCTGTGGCTCACCTTGAAGAGCATTCGCACCGGACTCGTGATCGGCACCGTCACCACGCTCGTCATGCTGCCCTTCGCCCTGGTGCTGGGAATCATGGCGGGCTACCTGAAGGGTTGGGTCGACGACGTGATCCAGTACGTCTACACGACGCTGCATTCGATTCCCAGCGTGCTGCTGATCGCGGCGGCGGTCCTGATGATGCAGGTGTACATGGACACACGTCCGGAGATCTTCGATTCGGTGACCCGGCGTGCCGACTTCCGGCTGCTGTTCCTGTGCATCATTCTCGGCGTGACCAGCTGGACGAGCCTGTGCCGCCTGCTGCGGGGCGAGGCACTCAAGCTGCGTGAGCTCGAATACGTCCAGGCTGCGCAGGCCTTCGGCGTGCCGCGCTGGAAGATCATGGCGCGCCATATCCTGCCCAACGTGTTCCACATCGTGATCATCACCACGGTCCTGGGTTTCAGCGGCCTGGTGCTGGCCGAAGCGGTGCTGTCGTATGTCGGTGTCGGCGTCGATCCGGCGATGAACAGCTTCGGTACCATGATCAACGCAGCCCGCCTGGAGCTCGCGCGCGAACCGGTGGTGTGGTGGCCGCTCGCCTCTGCGTTCGTCTTCATGTTCCTGCTGGTGCTGTCGGCGAACCTGTTCGCCGACGCGGTGCGCGATGCGCTCGATCCGAGGGCCCGCGCCCAGGTTGCACGGCCATCGTTCCATTGGCGCCGCGCCGGGCGCCAGGCCGGGAGCGGCGCATGAACGCTCCGCTGCTGCGCGTGGAGGACCTGCGTACCTGGATCGCCGGCAACGATTGCGACGTGCGGGCCGTGGACGGCGTTTCTCTCGACATCCAGCGCGGCGAAACCTTCGCGCTGCTGGGGGAATCGGGTTCCGGCAAGTCGATCACCGCGCTGTCCATCATGCGGCTCCTGCCCGACGCCGGAGCCATCGTGTCGGGGCGCGTGATGCTGGACGGCCTGGAGTTGACTGCCTTGCCGGAAAGACAGATGCGCGACGTGCGCGGCCGGCGTATCGCGATGATCTTCCAGGAACCGGGGGCGAGTCTCAATCCGGTGATGACCGTGGGCGACCAGGTGCGCGAGGTGCTGGACCGCCATCTGGGCGTGCGGGGTGAGGCTGCGGACCGGCGCGTGCTGGAGCTGTTCGAAGCCGTCGGCATTCCCGATCCGTCGCGACGCCTCGGCGAGTTTCCCTTCCAGCTTTCGGGCGGACTCAAGCAGCGCGTGATGATCGCCTGCGCGCTCGCCTGCGAGCCCGAATTGCTCGTGGCTGACGAGCCGACCACGGCGCTCGACGTCACCATCCAGGCCCAGGTCCTGGAGTTGCTGCGCGAGATCCAGCTTCGCACCGGCATGTCGATGCTGCTCATCACCCACGATCTGGGCGTCGTGTCGGAGACCGCCCACCGCGTCGCGGTGATGTACGCCGGCGAGATCGTGGAGACTGCGTCGCGCGAGGCTTTCTTCGAACGTCCGGCCCATCCCTACACCAACAAGCTGTTCGCCTCGATTCCCGGATCGCGATCCCGCGCTGAACGCCTTGCGGTGATCCGCGGCACGGTTCCGCCGCTGACCAGGGACTTCGTCGGTTGCCGGTTTGCGGACCGCTGCGATCACGCGTGGGACCGTTGCCGAACCACGGCGCCGTCGATGCATCGATTGCCCGACGGTCAGACGGTACGCTGCCATCTCTATGCGCCGGAATGCGTGGAGATGCGCGGACGTCCGGCGGCGGTCGCGCAGCCGGAGGCGGTTCCGGCAATCGGTGCAGGCACGCTGCAGCCCTCGAACCATCCGCTGCTCGAAACGCAGAACCTCAAGATCCACTTTCCCATCCGCCGCGGGTTGTTCAAGCGCGTGGTCGGGCAGGTGAAGGCGGTGGATGGTGTCTCGCTCGCCATTCCCGCCGGTCGTACGGTGGCGCTGGTGGGCGAGTCAGGCTGCGGCAAGACCACGGTGGGCAAGGGGATCGTTCAGCTCCTGCCCGCCAACGACGGGGTGGTGCGCTTCGACGGGGTGGATCTCGCGAATCTCGATCCGGCCGCCTTGCGGCAGCGCCGGCGCGATTTCCAGATCATCTTCCAGGACCCGTTCGCATCGCTCAATCCGCGCATGCGCGTGTCCGAGATCGTGGAAGAAGGCATGACCGCGCTGGGCATCGGCGGGTCGCCGGTGGAGCGCGGTGCGCGCATCGACGAGTTGCTGGCGCAGGTCGGCCTCTCGCCCGACATGAGGTACCGCTATCCGCACGAGTTCTCCGGCGGGCAACGCCAGCGCATCGCCATCGCGCGGGCGCTCGCGGTCGACCCGAGGCTGATCGTCTGCGATGAACCCACCTCCGCCCTGGACGTCTCGGTGCAGGCCCAGATACTCAATCTGCTGAAGGACCTCCAGGAACGGCTCGGGCTCGCGTACCTGTTCATTACCCACAACATCTCGGTCGTGGAGTATCTCGCGCACGAAGTGGCGGTGATGTACCTCGGGCGCATCGTCGAGTACGGCACGACGGCCGAGGTGCTGCGCGCCCCGAAGCATCCTTACACGCAGGCGTTGCTGTCGGCCGTACCGAGCATCGAGCGCGGCACGCAGCGCGAAGTGATCCGGCTGCAGGGCGACCTGCCGTCGCCCGCGGCGCCGCCGCCCGGCTGTCACTTCGAGCCTCGATGCCCGAGGGCCATGCCAGAGTGCAAGGCAGCCTATCCGGGCGAGTCCGTGGTGTCGACAACTCAGCGCGTGCGCTGCTTTCTTTACCCGCAGAAGTGACTGCGGGCGCCCGGGCTCCGACGATCGAGCTGGCCGATCGTCGCGACGACGCTCGCTGTTGCCCTCGCCCTGACCCTCACCCTCGGCCCCTGTCCCGGAGGGAGAGGGATATACACCCCTTCCCCAGCAAAGCCGGGGGAAGGTTGGGATGGGGGCAGCCCTGCCTAGTTGCGCACCAGGTGCTGCTTGCTGCCGGAGGGCGCCGGCGCCTTCTTGGCCGGTGCCTTCACCTTGACCGTCTGCACCTGCTTCGGAGCCTTGGCCCGCACGGTACGCTGCTTCGCGACCGGTGCCGTGTCCGGGTAGATCGTGAGCGTCTGGCCCGGACGGATGTGCCCGCCCTTGAGGTGGTTCCAGCGGATGATCTGACGCTGGGTCACGTGGAAATGGTTGGCGATGCGTGCGAGCGTGTCGGACTGCTTCACCCGGTACGTTTCCATCTCCGGGCCGGCCGTCGGCGGCTGGAAGTCGAGCGGGTCGATGCTCTGCTCCAGGTTCGCGTCCTGCATCGCCGCGGGGGTCGGCACGAGCAGGGTCTGGCCCGGACGCAAGCGCTTGCGCGTCCCGATGCCGTTCACCTGCTTCAGTGTATTGACCGTGAGACCGTAGCGGGCCGCGACCTGTTCGATCTTCTCGTTCGGCTTCAACGTATAGGTCTGCCACGAGACCAGCGGTTCGTCGTTCGCCTCGAGGTTGGTGGCGAAGGTCTCGGCCTTCTCCACCGGCAGCAGCACCGTGCGCTCGCCGGCCGAAGTGATCACCGGCCGGTTGTGCGCCGGGTTGAGCGAGCGGAACTCCTCGAGCGGCACGCCGGCCAACTCGGCCGCACGCTTCACGTCGATCTGCGACGGGACATTGACGCGGATGAAGTAGGGCTGGTTCGGGATCTCTTCGAGCCGTACGCCGTAACGCGCCGGGTCGGCGATGATGTTCTTCACCGCCTGGAGCTTCGGCAGATAGTTGGCCGTCTCCTTGGGCATCTTGAGGCTGCGGTAATCGGTGGGCTTGCGCTTGCGCTGATTCTTGTCGATCGCGCGCGACACCGCACCTTCGCCCCAGTTGTAGGCGGCCAGGGCGAGCTGCCAGTCGCCGAAGTCGTTGTGCAGCTTCTGCAGGTAGTCGAGCGCTGCCCGCGTCGCCTCGGTCACGTCGCGGCGGCCGTCGTACCACCAGTTCTGCTCGAGCCCGTAGCGGCGCCCGGTATCGGGGATGAACTGCCAGATGCCGGAGGCGTGTGCCCGCGAGTAGGCGACCGGGTTGTAGGCGCTCTCGATCATCGGCAGCAGGGCGATCTCGAGGGGCATGTTGCGGCCCTCGAGCTCTTCCACCACGAAGTGCAGGTAGCGGCGGCTGCGCTCGACCATGCGCTCGAGGTAATCGGGCCGGTTGAGGTACCAGGTCATGTGACGCTGGACCAGCGGCGACTCGACCTCCGGAATCGCGTAGCCGCTGCGGATGCGGTCCCACAGGTTGCCGGCCAGCGGCCCCTGCGGCGTGTCGGAGTACACGATCGCCGGAGTTCCGGGCGCTTGCATGACCACCGGGGTGATGGTCGCGGGACCGGCCGCGGGGGTGGCCAGCAGCGCCAGATCCATCGGTGCTGGCGTCGCCGAGGGGTCGGGAGCCATCGGATCGGCAATCCTGGCGGACATCGGCTCAGCGGGGGCGGGCCAGGTCGCTGCCGCAGTACCGGCGGGTGAAGCAGCCGAGGCCGCCGGGACGGGCCGGCTCGTCGCCGAAATGCCGGGCGCGTCGGTGCTGGTACGTGTGGCCGGTAGCGGCGCGCGGGGAGCCGCGGCGGCCTGTGCAACCACGATCGGGGCCGGTCCGGATTGCCGCGCAGCCGAGCGGGAGCCTTCGGCGTAGCCACTGGCCCGCGGCAGTGCGGTTGACTTGACCACCGGCGGCTCGACTGCGACCGCCCGCGCTGCGGCTGTCGGTTCGGGCCCGGCCACTGGCGCGGGCTTCAACAGGTCGGTATTGGTCGAGAGACCGTCGCCGGCAGCAACCGAAGTGACGGACGGGGACAACTCGCGCTTGGGCGCGGGTTCGGAAGCCGGCACGGCCGCGGGCGGTGCGGCCTCCGCAGCCGGCGATTTGCCAACGCTACCGACGGCGCAAGCCTGGTTTACCACTCCCAGGACGATGCACGCGAAGATCAGCTTCGTTGAGTTCCGGACCATGGTATAGGTTTGCTCAATCGCATTAAGGATCCTATACAGCCCATTGATTTGGGTCAACAATTTTATCTCCTGAACCTGCCCCCCGACGGCGGCATCCCGACGGGGCAAACCCGTCGTCTGGAAGAGACTGCCACAGGCCAAGCCTGCACAAGTCGTGAGGTTTACGGCCCCCCATTACCAAGCTTGACTAGAGCAAGCTTTGCGCCGGAACGGGCTCAGAACTGGTTTTTCCACTCCCGCAGGACGGCGAAGACCTCCACCGGATCGGCGAGCTTACGGCCGGCATGGCCCGACGCGCTGGCCGCCACCGCGGGCACCCGGGTGCGCAGGAAGGGGTTGGTCATCAGTTCGTCGGCAATGGTCGAGGGGAGCGAAGGACGCCCGCTTTCGAGTGCGGTGCGCGTCTCGCGTTCCCGCTGGACCAAGGCTTCGTTGCCGGGCTCCACGGCCTGCGCGAAGCGAATGTTGGCCGCCGTGTACTCGTGACCGCAGTACACGCGGGTCGAACCGGCCAGGGCCGTCAGCTTGGCAAGCGACGCACTCATCTGTGCCGGCGTGCCTTCGAAGAGACGGCCGCAGCCCACCGAGAACAGCGTGTCGCCGCAGAAGAGCATGCCGCCGCCCACGAGCGCGATGTGCCCGGCGGTGTGCCCTGGAATGTCCAGCACGTCGAAGTCGAGATCGAGTTCGTCGATGCGTACCCGATCGCCCTCGCTCAAGCGGCGGGTGATCGCCGGGATGGTTTCGCGCGCTGGGCCGAAGACCGGTGCGCTATACTCCGCCGCGAGTTGTGCGACGCCTCCCACGTGATCTGCGTGATGGTGTGTCGCGAGGATCGCAGCGAGGCTGAGATGCTGGGCCTCGAGGTACTGCATCACCGGGCCCGCATCGCCTGGATCCACGACCGCTGCATGCGTGGCATCGCGCAGACACCAGATGTAGTTGTCGCGAAAAGCGCGCAGAGGAATGACGTCGACAGCCATGGGGAACCGAGTTTCGAGTGCAAGCCACCACCCTGTCAATTGAAGCGCCGCTGCCGGGTCTGTCGAACTGGTTCGATACCCCGCTCGGTGCGCACCTGCTGCGGCGCGAACTCGCGTACTTCGACGACGAGGTGGCCGACGTGTTCGGCTTCAACGCCCTGCAGTTCGGCTTGCCCGAGCAGGATTTCCTGCGCATGAGCCGCATCCCCATGCGGGCCACCATCGGCTTCGAGGGGGCGGTGCAGCTGCGTGCGGACCTGTGCGAGTTGCCCGTGGCCACCGGCGAGGTGGACCTGGTGGTGCTGCCGCATACCCTCGAGTTCAGTCACAATCCGCACCAGTTGCTGCGCGAAGTACAGCGCGTGCTGCGACCCGAAGGGCGGCTCGTGTTGTCGGGCTTCAACCCCTGGAGTCTGTGGGGCGCCGCACGCCTGGTGCGCGCGCGTTCCGGCGAGTATCCCTGGTGCGGCCAGTTCATCGGGCTGCCGCGCATCAAGGACTGGCTGGCGCTGCTCGGATTCGAAATCTCCGCCGGCCGGATGACTGCTTACGCACCGCCGTGCCGCCGCGAACAGTGGCTGCACCGGCTGCGCTTCATGGAGCACGCGGGCGATCGCTGGTGGCCGTTCGCCGGTGGCGTGTACTTCCTGCACGCGGTCAAGCGCGTGAGCGGTGTGCGGCTCATCACGCCCAAGTGGCGCATGGCACCGGCCAAGAAGAAAGTGCTCGCCCCGGTGCCGCAGCGCACCGCCGGGCAGCATCGCCGCGACCACCGGTGAGCGGCGCGATCGACATCTACACCGACGGTGCCTGCAAGGGCAATCCCGGTGTCGGCGGCTGGGGCGTGCTGGTGAAGAACGGTACGTCCGAGAAGGAACTGTTCGGTGGCGCGCCTTCCACCACCAACAATCGCATGGAGATGACTGCCGTCATCGAGGCACTTGCAGCGCTCGAGCCGCGTTCCAAGGTCCGGCTGCACACCGATTCGCAGTATGTGCAGAAGGGCATCAGCGAATGGATCCACGCCTGGAAACGCCGCGGCTGGAAGACTGCCGACAAGCAGCCGGTCAAGAACGTGGACCTGTGGCAGCGCCTCGATGCGCTTGCTGCGCAGCACGACGTCGAATGGATCTGGGTCAAGGGCCACGCGGGGCACGACGGCAACGAGCGCGCCGATCGGCTGGCCAACCGGGGCGTTGAAGCGGCACTGCGGAAGTCCTAGGATGCAACTGCCCCCACGTTTCCGCTGGTCGCTGGTCCACGGTCGGGCCTGGATGCCCGCCGCAACGCCCAAGCACGCGACAGTCAGCAGGGGCTGTCGCATGTCCGGACGCAGCCGCCACACACCTCATGGTTTGCTGGGAGAGGGCCCGTGCGACCCGGCTGCGCCGGCCGCAGGCCCATCGCGACAACGGATGTCGAACTGACGTGAATCACCGCCAGATCGTCCTCGACACCGAAACCACCGGCCTCGATCCGAGCCTCGGTCATCGCATTGTCGAACTCGCCTGCGTCGAGATCGTGAACCGCCGCCCCGGCGTGCGCGATTTCCACCGCTACGTGAACCCGGAACGGCCGAGCGATCCGGGCGCCCTGGAAGTGCACGGACTCACCGAGGAGTTCCTGTCCGATCAGCCGAAGTTCCGCGACGTCGCGACCGAGTTCCTCGAATTCGTCGCCGGCGCCGAACTGATCATCCACAACGCACCGTTCGACGTGGCCTTCCTCAATGCGGAGCTCGCATTGCTCGATCTGCCACCGATCGCGCAGCATGTCGCCGGCGTTACCGACTCGCTGCGGCTTGCCAAGGACTTGCATCCCGGCAAGCGCAACAGCCTGGACGCGCTGTGCGAGCGCTATGCGGTCGACAATTCCGCGCGGACGCTGCACGGCGCACTGCTGGATGCGCGCCTTCTGGCGGAAGTCTATCTGGCGATGACCCGCGGGCAGGACAGCCTCATCATCGATCACGCCCAGGGCGGGCCGGTGACGCGTGCCACGGTCGCCGACGCCGGGCCGCTCGATCTCGTGGTCCGCCGTGCCACTGCCGAAGAGGCAGCAGCGCACGCAGCGTATCTGGCGGAACTCGATCGTGTGTCGAAGGGTGCCTGCCTCTGGCGGGCGATCGAAGGAGCGGCGGCCGGCACCGGTTGACCATGACGCGTCGCGCCGTTGCGCTGCTGGGGCTCGCCTCGATGCTCGTCGGCCACGGCGCAGCGGCAGCGCAGCGCCAGCCCTCCGCGGAATTCGTGCGGTCCTGCGAGCGGTCCCTGAAGCCGGGCATCGTCACGGTGCAAGGCGTGCCCATGGCACCGCGCCTCGATACGACGCGCTCGTATCGCGACCTGACCCGCATCGCCTCGAAGGACGAAGCGGTGTTCGTACTGGGTCTCACGCGGCCGGTGCTGCACGTGGAGACGCAGTGGGGCTTCGAGGGCCTCGAAGACCCCGACAGCAGGCTGGTGTGCATGCGACCGTCGTTGTACATGCAGCTTCGCTACGATCCGGTGACCGTGTTCATCGGCCGCGAGTTCGTCGGTGACCGCTGCTCGTACGAGTTCATCCTTGCCCACGAGCAGCGGCACGTGGCCGTACATGTGCGCCAGCTCGAGAAGACCGTCGGGTTGCTGCGCGACCAGTTGCAGCGGCGCCTCGGTGCCCAGATCCACTACGGATCCCGGGCGGATCTCGAGAAACGCTTCCGTAGCGAGATCAAGGACTACTGGCTGCCGCGCGCGGAACAGGAGTTGAAGGACGTGCGGCGTCAGCACGAGGCGATCGACACGCCGGAGGAATACGCGCGCGCGGCTTCGGTGTGCAGTGCGCGGATCGCGCGGATGCTGAGGCGCAGGGAAGGGCCGTAGACGTCCAGGGAACCACCTTCACCACGAAGGACGCGGAGGGCACGAAGGTCCACGAAGATCACCCAGATCCGGGTTTCCTTCGTGCTGCTTCGTGTCCTTCGCGTCCTTCGTGGTGAAAGAGTTTGGCCTTGCTGCAGCACCTCAGGGCAACACCCGCACCGACTTCACCAGCTCCAGCGTGTACCCCTTGCGATAGTCGACGCCGTCCCCCACCAGGTCCGCGCCCTTCATGAAATCGAACGTCTGCTTCCAGCGCGCGTCGGTCATGCCGAGGATGCCGACGGTAGCCGCGTCGCCGCCGGTCACGAGGGCGAACTCCTTCATCTTCGCCACGCCGAAGGCGAGCATGTCGTCCTTCATCTCGGGGTTGGCCTTCTTCACCAGTGCGTTGCCGGGGGCCGGATTCGCGAGATAGCTCTTCCAGCCTTCGGCTGTCGCCTGCAGGAAGGCGCGCAGGGCCTCGGGCCGGTCCCTCAACACCTTCCCCGTGGTCACGATGGTCTGCGCGTAGGGCGGGTAGCCGAGGTCCGCCAGCAGGAACACGACCGGCTTGATGCCCGCCTTTTCGATCGCGTACGGCTCGGAGGTCGCATAGCCTTGCTGCGCGACCTTCTTGTCGACCAGGAACTGCTGCACGCTGAACGCGTACGGACGCTTCTGCGCATCGGTGAATCCGTACCGGCCCTTGAGCCAGGGCCAGAACGTGGTCTCGCTCGCCTGGCCGATCAACAGCGTGCGGGTCTTCAGGTCTTCCATCGCCTTGACGTCCGGATGCGCGATGAGCGCCGCCGGGTCCTTCTGGAACACGGCGCCGATGGTGACGATCGGGAGCCCCTGTTCCACCGCCTTGATGGTCTGCAGGTCGTAGCCCATCACCGCATCCGCGCGGCCGGCGAGCAGCAACTGCATGACGTTGACCTGCGGGCCACCCATGCGGATATCCACGTCGAGCCCGCGGTTCCTGTAGATGCCCTCGGCCTGTGCCTGATAGAACCCGCCGTGCTCGGCCTGTGCGTACCAGTTGGTGAGGAAGATGAACTTCTCTTCCGCGTGCGCCGTCGTGGTGCCCAGGGCCACCAGCAGGCAGCACCAGCGGGCGATGCCGTACGACGAGCGTGCAAGGCGTGCGATCGTGCGCATGGGACGGCTCCATCGGATCGGGAGTCGCGAGCGTATGCGGGTGCGCGCCGGTCGGCAAGGCCCACGCTTGCGAGCAGCATGCGAGCTCTTGCATATTGCGTTCTTCGTATCGATCACGCTCCATCGCATGCATCCGCCGATTCCCCTGTTCGAAGGCCTGGCACCCGAGAGCCTCGACCGGCTCATGAGCCGCTGCGTCGAGCGCCGCTACCCGAAGCAGACCGTCGTCATCCACGAGGGCGACGAAGCGTCGGCCTTGTACGTGATCCGTTCCGGGCGGGTGCGGGCGTACCTCACCGACGCGAACGGGCGCGAATTCGTGCTCGCCACCCACGGCGAAGGCGAATACTTCGGCGAACTGGCGCTGCTTGACGACGCTCCGCGGTCGGCGTCCGTGGCGACGCTGGAGCCCTGCCACGTGCTGGTGCTGTCGCGGGCCGCTTTCGAGGAGTGCCTCGCCCAGAACCCCGATCTCGCCCTGCAGCTCCTGAAGGGCCTCGCCCGTCGCGTGCGCCGCCTCACCGAAAGCGCCCGGACCCTGGCGCTGAAGGATGTGTTCGGCCGCATCGTCGCCTTGCTGCGCGACCTCGCCCTGGAGCGCGACGGGGCGCTGGTGGTCGAGGAGCGCCTGACCCACCAGGAGATCGCCAAGCGCATCGGCTCCTCGCGGGAGATGGTGAGCCGGATCATGAAGGACCTGGAGACCGGCGGTTACCTCGAGACCGACGCCGAACGCCGGTTGGTCATCCGGCGGAAGCTGCCGAACAGCTGGTAGCGGCGGCGCCCCGGGGCGGGGGCATTCCCGCGCACCCGGTTTGTGACTTCCTTCACAGCGCCCGAGCAGGCCTCGAGCCCACCATGCGTCCCATGTCGCAACCGCGACGGGACACCGCAGGGAGGTGGGAAAAATGAGAGCCTGCAACGAGCAGTTGGCCGCCGATCTGGTGGCACGGGTAGTCGGTGGAGACGAGCGCAGTTTCGACGAGCTCTACCGCATCTACGGACGGCGGGTCTATGCCTTCGCGCTGCGGTCCTTGCGCGATCCGCATGAAGCCGAACAGGTCGTCATCGACACAATGTACGAAGTCTGGCGGCGCGCCGACAGCTTCAACCATGCGTGCCGCTTCACCACCTGGTTGCTGGGAATCGCACGCAACAAGGCCCTGCATGTGCTGCGCGCACGGCGCCCCGGGCATGACGATCTCGATGCCGCCGCCGAGTTGCCGGCACCGGCCCATGAGGATCCGTATCACATGGTCTCGGACCGGCAGCGGCGCGACTGCCTGCTGCTCGGCTTCGAAGCGTTGCCGTTCGAGCAGCAGCAGTGCGTGCAGTACGCGCTGGTCGACGGCCTGTCGCTCTCCGAGATCGCACGTCTGCAGGACTGCCCCGAGAACACCGTGAAGTCGCGGTTGTTCAAGGCGCGCCGCAAGCTGCGCCGCAGCCTGGAGGAGTTCGACGGCGAGGGCCACGAAGCCGCCTGCGAGGACGACTACGTGACGCCCCTGCAGGCCGGCATGCCGGCGCGGAAACTCGCCGCCGCCGCAGCGGAATAGACCGATGTGCTCACGCTGCATGGCAAACCGCTGCGCAGCGTGGGCGTGTGCCACGAGGAGCCTCGACATGAAAGCCCTATTCCAACGTTCAATGTTCTCCGCGTTGATCGCGTGCGCCTTCGCCGGTGCAGCCGGCGCCGGTGACGTCGTGTTCTACCGGCAGGGCGAGCGTCCCGATCCCGCGACCATCGCGCGAGTCCTGCAAGGGCCCGGTGCGACCGCACCCAAGGTGCGCATGCGCGGACTCAAGCTCTCTTCCGACGAAGTGCAGGAAACGCGCATCGTCGCCGATGCCAGCGCAGCGGCGGGCAACGCTGTCCACACCGCCGCGGTGGCGCCGGTTCCATCTGCCCCACCTGCGGAAGCGGAGCCGTCCAGTGTCGCCCTGCAAGTGCAGTTCGGCTACAACTCCGCCGAGATCCTGCCCGAGATGATCACGCCGCTCGACGCGGTCGCCGAGGGCATCAAGATGACCGGGGGCATCCAGCGCATCGTCATCGAAGGTCACACCGATGCGCACGGCGCCGCCGACTACAACGTGCGGCTCTCGCGTCAACGGGCAGCCGCCGTGAAGCAATTCCTCGTGGCACGCCACGGCATCCCCGCCGAATCGCTGGTGGTGCTCGGCCGCGGCAAGTCCGCGCCGCTGATCCCCGCCAACCCGTTCGCACCGGAGAACCGTCGCGTGGAGTTCCACGCCGCCGAGTGAGGCCGATCCCGAGCCCTGATCGGGACTTCCGGCCGGTCTGCACCGGCCTTTCTTGAAGCAGACGAAGTGAGAAGGAGATGCACATGAAAACGATGACCAAGACCGCGATCGCCGCTGCCATCGCACTGATGGCGACCACGGCTTTCGCCCAGAACCAGACCAACGTCAAGCTGGACGGCGCCAAGCAGAATCAGTCCGGCCTCGCCAACAGCCAGTCGATGGATGTGGGCAACGCCAAGGGCAGCCTGTTCGCCGGTTCCAAGACCAACGTGAACGCCAAGAACCTGAGCCAGTCGCAGTCCGGCCTCGCGAACACGCAGAAGATGGAGATCGGCAACGCCAAGTCCGGCCTCTTCGCCGGTGCCGAATCGAACGTGAAGGTCGACAACCTGAAGCAGAACCAGTCCGGTCTCGCCAACTCGCAGCAGATGAAGGTGGGCAACGCCGAGGCGAGCCTGTTCTCGGGGGCCAAGTCCAACGTCAACGCGAAGAACCTGAGCCAGTCGCAGTCCGGCCTCGCGAACACGCAGAAGATGGAGATCGGCAACGCCAAGGCGGGCCTCTTCTCCAGCGCGGAGTCGAACGTGAAGGTCGAGAACCTGAAGCAGACCCAGTCCGGTCTCGCCAACAGCCAGTCGATGCGCATCGGCAACGCCAACGCGGGCCTGTTCACGGGCGCGAAGACCAACGTCGCGGCGAAGAACATCGCGCAATCGCAGAGCGGTCTCGCCAACACGCAGAAGATCAACGTCGGCAACGCCGACAACTGATCTGACGAGCCCAACGCTCGCAGTCGTAGCGCGCCGGGGTCACGAGCCCCGGCGCGTGCCCGATGGAGGAACGGACGATGAACCTGAAACGATCGACAGTCCTGGTGGCGTTGGCCTTCGGTCTGAATCTTGGACCGGGCCATGCGGTCGACCTCGAGGTCGACGACAGCCTCGAGGACCTGACCCGCGCCAAGGTCGCCAAGCAACGTGCGAAGCAGAACACGCAAAGGCGCAGCCTCACCGAGGATTCGGCGGGCGATGGCGGCGGCGGCTGCGGCAACATCGACATCGGCAACTCGCAGGGCGGTCGCCCGGGATTCTCCGGCCCCAAGGAGATCATCGTGGTGGTCAAGGGCGACATCATCAACAGCAACAACAAGTGCAAGGATTGATGCCATGGGCACGACCGCGAAGCATTGGATGGCTGGCGCACTTGTCACAGCAATTGTGCTTTCGGGGTGCGACGCCACACGCGTCGTTCGCCCTGTCGAAAAAAAGATCGAGGAAGTAAAGAAGGGGCCCGAGCGCAAGCCGTTCCGGTCCATCACCAACTTCTCCGCGGCGCTGCGCTGCATGGACGGCCTCATGCTCCAGCATGGCGTGCGCGATGTCTCGGTGCTGGTCGAGGACCTGACCGACCAGACCAAGAAGGTGAACGCCGGCACCAAGGACATGTTGATCTCGGCGGTGTCCGACATGAACCGCCGCAGTCGCGCCATCCGTCTCGTGGCCTACGGTGCGGATTCCGGCAATCTCATCGGCTTCCTGCGCGATGCGGAACGCAAGAACGCCTACGCGGTGGTGCCCGAGTTCGACATCCGCGGGTCCATCAGCCAGTTCGACGAGAACGTCGCCAAGAAGTCGGCCGAATTCGGTTTCGGATTCGGCGAGGACCTGGTGGCCGGGTACGGCCGGTCGGCGACCGCAACCATCCTCGGCATCGACCTCACCATGCTGAGCACTGCGGACCTGTCCGTGATTCCCGGCGTGAGCTCGCGCAATGCGGTGGTGATCTTCAAGTCCGGCAGCGGCGCAGACGGTGATGCCCGCTACCGCAAGCTCGGCGTCAACTTCAGCACGACTCTCAACAAGGCCGAAGGCAATGCGCAGGCGCTGCGCAACCTGGTGGAGCTCGCATCCATCGAACTGTTCGGCAAGCTGGCCAAGGTGCCCTACTGGACCTGCCTCGGCGCCGATCCGAACGCGCCCGAGGTGCAGGAGGAGCTGGCCGACTGGTTCTACGCGATGGAAGCGAACGGCACCGAGCTTATCTTCTTCCTGCAGAAGCACGCGCGCCTCAAGGGCTACTACACCGGGCCGCTGGACGGCGAGGGCAATCCGCAACTGGCCGACGCCGCCGTCAAGGTGCGGACCGCGCTTGGGCTTAGCAAGGAACCGAAGGCCGACCTGGAACTCTTCAAGGCGATCGTCAACGGGCAGCTGCCCCAGGCGAGCGCGGACCTCGCGGCAGCGCCGGCCGAAGCGCCCAGGAGCGCGGCGCCCCAACCGGATCTCGCGCTCGCGATCGTCAGCCGCAACGCGAAGCCGGTCTACAAGCGCGGGGAACCCGTGGCGCTGTCGATCCAGCCGAACCGCGACGCCTATGTCTACTGCTATCTCCACAACGACGAGGGCCAGGTGCAACGCTTCTTCCCGAACCGGTTCCTGCGCGATCCGCTGGTGCCGGCGGCCCGCCCGCTCGAACTGCCGGGCGCCATGAAATTCCAGCTCGTGGCGAGCGAACGCGGCAAGCCCGAGACGGTCGCCTGCTTCGCGGCACCGAAGGAGGTTCTCGCGGCGCTGCCTGAAGCGGTGCGCGGCGTCGACTTCGAACCGCTGCAGGTGAGCTCGCTCGAGGAAGTCCACAGCGCGTTCGTCGCGAACGGCGGGACCGCAGTCGCTGCCTACACCATGAACGTGCGCTAGAGCCGAAGAGGTAACGCCATGCAACCCAGACGCCACTTTCGTTCCGCCCTCGCGGCGCTTGTCCTCGCAGGCGGCTGTGCCGCCGTGTCGACTCTATCCGCGGCGGTAACCACGCCAGCCAGCGATGCGCCGTCCATAGCGACCAAGAGCACGAAGAACGTCGCGGGCATCGACGCCAAACCCGCGGAGCGCGGCCTCACCTTGCGGTGCTGGCAGTTCGGCCGGCTGATTCTCGAAGAGCCGGTCAACGCCAACTCGCCCGGTGGTCCGGGCGGCAGCATGAACTTCACGCGGCCGGGCGACAACCGTCCGCTCGAAGTGTTCAGCATGGGCGAAGCCGTGTGCGTGATTCGTTGACGAGGTTGGCTTAGCCAACCCCGTCAACGAGTTTCAAGTGTGACTCCCCCTCATCCCCAGCCCTTCTCCGCCAGGGAGAAGGGAGGTTAAGCCCCTCTCCCTCCGGGAGAGGGGTTGGGGTGAGGGGACCGTCATCCACCCCGCAGGGGTCGGCAACGCCGACCCCTCTCCCCATGGGAGAGGGGCTTCGCGCGCGGGTGTGCATCGCTGAATTGTTGGGGTCGGTGAATACACCGCGCTCCGCTCGGTAATTTCGCACAAAGGTCATAGGACCGGCAGCTCCGCGGTGCGGGAATTCAAGGGTGAGGGATGCGCACATTGCTTCCCTCCCGGCGCGCCGGTACGGGGCAGGTTGCAGGCTTCAGCGACAGGCTGTTGCAGGTGGCTCCCGCACCGGTGCGCGAGTGCACCAGACGCCACCCGCCACGGAGACTGCGATGATCCTCATAGCCCTCTTGCACCTGATCGCGGCCGTTGGTCGCGTTCGTTCGTCGCCCGCGTCACGTACCGAGTGGCACATCGGCATGGGAATCGGCGCGGTGCCCGCGCTGCTGCTGGCGTCGGCCGGCAATGCCTGGTCCCAGAACATCGATGCGTTGCCGGTCACCCGTGACGGTGATCGCGTTACCGTGACCGTGCGGGTCAGCACCGAGAACACGCCGCTGCCCCAGAGAACACTCAACTGGGCGATCGAGAATCCGCGCGAAGGCGATCGCATCGTCAGCACCTCAGGTGCGACGAACGCCAACGGCGAGGCGAGCGCAGTGGTTCAGCTGGGCCCCTCGCCGGGCACGCGCATCGTGGTGGCTACCTTGCCGGTCAACATCCAGCTCGCGGCGGTGGTGGTACCGCCACGGGTCATCCGCATCGCCATCACCAACGACGAGCAGGCGGCGGTGGACGGACTCAAGACGTTCGTGCTGTTGCCGCAGATCGGCATCGACACCACGTTCGTGCAGATGCGCAACGTCGCGCGGCGGATTCGCGAACTTCGTTCCGGCGGGCCCGCGGTCAGCATTTTCGGCACCGCGCTCGCTCCCGCAGCAGGTGACATCCGCATCGTGGCTCTGTCACAGGCAACCGACGAGGCAGCGGCGGCCGCAACCCAGGATGCGCTGGGCGGGCGCTTCGGTCTGTTCCTCAACGGGCAGGGCAGCTTCGGCACGCGCGACGCCACGGCGAACACGCGCGGCTACGACACCCGCACGGTCGGTTTGACCGGCGGCGTGGACTACCGCTTCACCGACAACCTGGTGGTGGGTGCCGCGCTCGGTGCCGTACGTGCGAAGTCCTCGTTCGATGCCGACTATGGCGATGCCTCGGCGAACGGTGTCGCCGGATCGCTCTACGGTTCGTGGTACCACGGCAAGCTGTACGTCGACTTCATCGCAACCCTGGGGATGAACCGCTACGACACGCGACGCGCCATCGGTGTGACCGACGCACTGGGCGCCACCAACGGTCGCCAGATCGGCAGCAGCGTCTCGGTCGGCTGGAACGCGAACCGAGGTGCGCTCTCGTTCGGTCCGTACGTGCGTGCCGGCTACATCCGCGTGGACGTGGACAATTTCACCGAGACCGGGAGTACGGGTGGCGAGATGGCTGTGTCGCGGCAGGCGGCCACCTCCGTCACCACGGCGTTCGGTGGTCAGGCGTCCTATGCGATCAGCCGGTCCTGGGGCGTGCTATCCCCCAGCCTGCGGATCGAATTCGAGCGCGAACAGCGGCAGGCGGTGAGCGAACTGAGCGGTAGCCTGGTGGCCGATCCGATTCGTACCCTGTTTGCCATTCCGACTGACACGCCCGACAAGACCTACTTCAACGTCGGTGCCGGGCTGGCGGCACAGTTCGCCAACGGCCGCGCGGCGTTCATCAACTACGAAGGCATGTACGGGCGCGCGCAGATGACCAACCACGCCGTGGTGGTCGGCGGCCGCATGGAGTTCTGACGATGCGCAAGTTCGCGATCGCGTCGGCCGTCTTCGTGGCGGCGCTGTGCGCCCCGTCGGCGGGTACGCAGGCAGCGGCCGAGTCTTCGACCACGGCCGACCGTTGGCTCATCGTCGACTGTCTGCTGCCGGGTCAGGTGCGCAAGCTGGGCGGACAGATGACGTTTCTCACCGCACGGCGGCCAGTGAAGTCTTCGGCTGCCGAATGCGAGATCCGTGGCGGTGAGTACATCGCCTACGACCGGGCGAACCTGTCGACGGCGCTTGGTGTCTGGCTCGCGCAGGCCAATGGCGGCGACCTCCAGGCGCAGACCTACGTCGGCGAGATCCACGAGAAGGGTCTCGGCGTCACGCCGAACTTCGAAGAGGCCGCGCGGTGGTACCGGATGGCGGCAGAGAAGGGATACTCGCGGGCGCAATCGAATCTCGGCTTCCTCTTCGAGAAGGGCCTGGGCGTGAAGAAGGATCTCGCCGAGGCGCAGAGCTGGTATCGCAAGGCAGCGGGCCTGCCCGACGACAGTCCCATCGAAGCGCCACGGCCGGCGACGCCTGCCGGCACTGCACCGGCGCCGGCAGCTGGCGGCAACGGCCCGAGCATCCAGATCATCGATCCGCCGGTGGTGCAGACGCGCGGCAATCCCACGGCCCTGGTGCGCTCCGGCCTTACGGTGCTGCCGCTGATCGGCAAGGTGACCGCACCCGGCGGCGTGATCTCGCTCACCATCAACGACCACAAGGAAACGCCGGATCGCAACGGCCTGTTCCGCACCGAGATCGCCGTGCTCGGCAAGGACACGCCGGTGAAGGTGGTGGCCGTGGATGCCGCCGGCACGCGCATCCAGACCGACTTCACGCTGGTGCCCGATCTCGACGGCACGCGGGGTCTGGCGGCACCGAAGTCGCTGTCGCTTGCGGCGCCGAAGCGCGGCTACGCGCTGCTGATCGGCAACAACGACTATCGCAAGCTGCCCAAGCTCGAGACGGCGATCGACGACGTGAAGGCCATCGCCGACGTGCTCGCCAACACCTACGGCTATCAGGTCACCGTGATGACCAACGCGAGCCGCTACGACATCCTGTCCAAGTTGAACGAGTTCCGCGAGAAGCTCACCGAGAACGACAGCTTCATCCTGTACTACGCCGGCCACGGCGAACTGGACCGCGCCAACCTGCGCGGCCACTGGCTGCCCATCGACGCGGAGCCCGACAGCCCGGCGAACTGGATCTCCAACGTGGCGGTGACCGACCTGCTGAACGCCATGGCCGCGCGGCAGGCGCTGATCATCGCCGACACCTGCTACGCCGGTGCGATGACCCGGGCCGTGTTCGAGCAGACGCCTGCAGCGAACCGCAAAGGCATCTGGCGCTCGCGTACGGTGTTGAGCTCCGGCGGGTTGAAGCCCGTGGTCGATGGCGAGGCCGGATCGAAGCACTCCGTCTTTGCCCAGGCTCTGCTCGATACGCTGCGCGCCAATCGCACGCCGGTGGACGGCCTGGCGCTGTATCAAAGACTCGCCGGCAACGTGGCGCGGGCGGCGATGAAGCTCGGCGTCGAGCAGATCCCCGAGTACGCGCCGATCCGGTTCGCCGGCCATGAAGCCGGCGACTTCCTGCTCGCGCCGCGGAAGCTATGAGCGCGCGACGGCGCTGTCGTGCCAGCGGCGCAGCGCGAGCCAGCCGAGCAGGCTCGCGATCAGGAACAGCACCACGCCGGTGACGGTGATCAGCACCAGCGCAGCGAACAGGCGCGGGATGTTGAGCTGCAAACCTGCCTGCAGGATCTGGTAGGCGAGGCCCGAGGCGGTGCCGCCCGTGCCGGCGACGAACTCCGCGACCACCGCGCCGATCAACGCGAGCCCGGTCGATATCTTCAGGCCGGCGAAGAAGTAGGGCAGGGCCGTGGGCACACGCAGGCGGGTGAGCGTCTGCCAGCGCGTCGCGCCGTTCAGGCGGAACAGGTCCAGCAACCCGGTATCGACACTCTTCAAGCCGAGCGTGGTGTTGGAGATCATCGGGAACAGCGCGACGATGGTGGCGCAGATCACCAGGGCCGGGAGCGGATCGTTGACCCAGATGATGATGAGCGGGGCGATGGCGACGATCGGCGTGACCTGCAGCAGCACCACATAGGGGAAGAGGCTCATCTCCAGCGCGCGGCTCTGGACGAACACGAATGCGACCACCACGCCGATCACGATGGACGCTGCCAGCGCGAGGATCGCCACCGCGAGGGTGAACCCCAGCGAATGGAGCAGCACGGCTCGATCGGCCACGAGGGTCTTGGCCACCAGCCAAGGGCCCGGCACCAGGTACGAGGGCACTTCGAAGAAGTCCACCAGTGCCTGCCAGACCACCAGGACGATGCAGCCCACGACGATGGGTGCCATCCACTCGAACACTTGTGCGCGTTTCATCGGCCCCTTTCGTTCCCGGCCATGAGATCGCTCAGGTGCTGGCATCGCTTGACGAACCGTTCGGTGACGCGCAGGGCATCCGTGCGCGGGTACGGCTCGTCGATGGCGAGTTCGGCGGTGATGCGCCCGGGGCGCGGTGACATGACCAGGACCCGGGTCGACAGGTACACGGCTTCATAGATGTTGTGGGTGACGAACAGGACCGTCAGGTGGCGCTGCGCCCATAGGGCGAGCAGTTCGTCGTCCAGCCGCTCGCGGGTGATTTCGTCCAGCGCCCCGAACGGCTCGTCCATCAACAGCAGGCGCGGTTCGGTCACCAAGGCGCGCGCGATCGACACGCGCATCTGCATGCCGCCGGACAACTCGCGCGGGTAGGCGCGATCGAACTCGGCCAGACCGACGGTGCGCAGCGCTTCGGTCACCTTGGCATCGGCGTTCGCGACACCACCGAGTTCGAGCGGCAGGCGCACATTGCGGCGGACGTTGGCCCAAGGCATCAACGTCGGGCTCTGGAAGACGAAGGCGAGCCTCGTGTCATCTGCCCGCACGGTGGAGCCGGTGGTGGGTTCGAGCAGCCCGGCCGCGAGGCGCAGCAGCGTGCTCTTGCCGCAGCCGGAAGGGCCGATGAGCGAAATGAACTCCCCGGGCGCTACGGAAAGCGTCGTCCGGTCCAGCGCCGCGACGCCGGTCGGGTAGGTGACGCTCGCCTCGCGCAGCGCGACGAGTGCCTCGGAAACAGCGGCGATTCGCTCGGTCACGGTTCGGGATTGTAGCGGCCCGCTCCCGGGGCGGTGTGCCAAGGGGCGCCAGGGGCCGATCGCTCGAGAACGTCCGATACCGCACCGTGGTACGTTTCCCCTTTCGCCGATCAACCTCCTCGAGCCCACCGTCACCATGATGAAGACCCTGTTTTCCCTCGAAGGCCGGACCGCGCTCGTCACCGGAGGCTCGCGCGGCATCGGCCGGATGATCGCCGAGGGTTTCCTCGAGTACGGCGCGAAGGTCTACATCTCCGCGCGCAAGGCCGACGCGTGTGACGCGACGGCAGCGGAACTCTCCGCCAAAGGTGGTACGTGCACTTCACTGCCGCAGGACCTTTCGACCGTCGCCGGCTGCAAGGCGCTCGCCGACGAGATCGGTCGCCGCGAACCGCACCTCGATATCCTGGTGAACAACGCCGGTGCCGCCTGGGCGGCGGACTTCGACGAGTTCCCCGAGAACGGCTGGGACAAGGTGATGAACCTCAACGTCAAGTCGCCGTTCTTCCTGATCCAGGCGCTGCACGGCATGTTGAAGGCCGGTGCGAGCGACGAACGGCCGGCAAAGGTCATCAACATCGCTTCCATCGACGGCATTCGCCTGAACCCGCTCGAGACGTATTCGTACCACGCGTCCAAGGCCGCCTTGATCTACCTCACGCGCCGACTGGCCGCGAAGCTGGTGGCGGACCGCATCGTGGTGACGGGTATCGCACCCGGACCGTTCGCTTCGGAGATGAATCGCGCGGCCCGCGACCACGCGGACCAGGTCGCTGCGCGTACGCCGTTGCGCCGCATCGGACGGGACGAAGACATGGCCGGGGCCGCGATCTATCTCGCCTCCCGTGCGGGCGACTACGTGGTGGGCGATACCATCGCGGTGGATGGCGGCATCGCCTACGCGAATCTCACGCCGGGACCGAGCTGATGAGCTCGTCGTGCGGCCGGATGTCGTCGGTCACTGCACGAACCTGAAGGATTCCGCGAAGGGCCGTCGCCGTGCGACGACTCGGTGCGAGCAGCGGTGCGCCCCGTCGCTGGAACTGGAAGGCTTCCCGTCGTTCTGACTCGCTGGCGCGACGAGAAACCGAGACTCGTCCCGATCAGGGAGAAATACCATGGACAAGCCCACCGGGTTCTGTGTTGCTGCAAGCCTAACGGCGACGCAATGGGCCGCGTGCCACGAGACCATCACGACGATCCTGCGCAATGCCCCGAAGGGCTCCTGCATTCACATCCCGCCGAGCCTGACGTTCTTTCGCGCTGCGGATGGCTACTGGGCGGCCCACGACATGGTCCGGTTCTTCAGGCACAACAACATCCCGACCGTGTTGACGCCGGTCCATGGCCCTCTGGCGGTCCACCTGTCGCCGGAGCACGAAAGGACTGTGCGGTCGCTCGGCATCGAAGTGCACAACGCATCCAACGAGATGGCCTGACGAACAGGTCCGGCAAGGCGCTAGTTGGCCAGCGGCAGACCGCGTTGGCGCACGTTTCGGTCGGGGCCCTACATCTTGTTGTTTTTATGGTGGGCAGTACTGGGATCGAACCAGTGACCCCTGCCGTGTGAAGGCAGTGCTCTACCGCTGAGCTAACTGCCCCGCCGAAAAGAGCCGCGGATTAGAGCACAGGGGCCGACGGCGGGTCAAACGCCGGGCGGGCGAGGGTACAATCGTGGGTTTTTCGGCCCCGGCCCGCCCCTCGAGCCCCATGATCCGCACCCGCTTCGCCCCCAGTCCCACGGGCTACCTCCACATCGGCGGCGCCCGCACGGCGTTGTTTTCGTGGGCCTTCGCGCGCCGGCACGGGGGCACGTTCGTGTTGCGGATCGAGGATACGGACGTGGAGCGGTCCACGGCGGCGTCCACCCAGGCCATCCTGGACGCCATGGAATGGCTCGGCCTCGACTACGACGAGGGGCCGTTCTACCAGATGCAGCGGCTCGACCGGTACCGCGAGGTCTGCGCGCAGCTAGTCGCTGCGGGCAAGGCGTACCACTGCTATGCCTCGAAGGAAGAGCTGGACGAGATGCGCGAGCAGCAGCGCGCGCGGGGCGAGAAGCCGCGCTACGACGGCCGCTGGCGGCCGGAGAATGCCCAGGGCCGGACCCCGCCGGCCGGGGTGCAGCCCATCGTGCGTTTCCGCAATCCGGACGACGGGGTGGTGACCTGGGACGATCTGGTGAAGGGCGAAATCAGCATCGCAAACACCGAGCTCGACGACCTGGTGATCATGCGCGCCGACGGTGTCCCCACCTACAACTTCGGCGTGGTGGTGGACGACATCGACATGCAGATGACCCACGTCATCCGGGGCGACGACCACGTCAACAACACGCCGCGGCAGATCAACATCTACCGGGCGCTGGGCGCGGTAGTGCCGCGCTTCGGCCACGTGCCCATGATCCTGGGCGAGGACGGCGAGCGCCTGTCCAAACGCCATGGCGCCGTGAGCGTGATGCAGTACCTCGAGGACGGCTACCTGCCGGAGGCGGTCGACAACTACTTCGCGCGGCTGGGTTGGTCCCACGGCGACGACGAGATCTTCTCCATGAAGCAGTTCGTGGAATGGTTCGATCTCGGCCACATCAGCCGCAGCCCGGCCAAGTTCAACCCCGAGAAGTTGCTGTGGCTGAACGCGCATTACCTGAAGGCGGCGGACGACGCACGCCTCGCGCTGTTGGCCGAGCCGTTCCTGCGCAAGGACGGATGCGACCCGTCGAACGGGCCGGCGCTGGAGAAGGTCGTGGGCCTGCTCAAGGAGCGGGTCAGCACCATCGTGGAGCTGGCCGATGCGGCGGTGTACTTCTATCGCCGGATCGAGCCCACGGACGCGTTGCGCGAGCAGCACTACGCGGTCGGGCTGGGCACGGCCGTGGACGCGTTGCGCAAGCGCCTGGCGGCCATCGAGTGGAACCGCGTGGCCATCAGCGACAGCATGAAGGCCGTGGTGGCCGAGCGCGGGATCAAGATGCCCAAGCTCGCGATGCCCCTGCGGGTGATGGTGACAGGGGAGCCGCAGACCCCGTCCATCGACGCGGTCCTCGAGGTGCTGGGCCGCGAAACCACGCTGGCGCGCATCGATGCCGAACGCCTGCGTGTTCCCGACTGACTTTCCTTTACAGGGGGAGGGGCCATCCCTATAATGCGCGCCTCGTCCGGAGGGGGTATAGCTCAGCTGGGAGAGCGCTTGCATGGCATGCAAGAGGTCAGCGGTTCGATCCCGCTTACCTCCACCACCGATGCGACAAACCGACGAAGTCCCGTTCGTCTAGAGGCCTAGGACACTACCCTTTCACGGTAGGTACGCGGGTTCGAATCCCGCACGGGACGCCAAAATAAAAACACCACCCATCGGGTGGTGTTTTTATTTTGGCTTTCCGCGCGGGTACCTCAAGCACCCGCCGGTTCGACCAGGTCGCACCGCGACCTGGGACGCCGGCACGCATAAGCGTGCTGGCGGTCCTGCGGAGCCTGCTCCGCAGGATTCGTCTTCGCCCTAAGGCGAAGACGAACAATCCCGCACGGGACGTGCTCGCACACAGGTGGTGTGTCCAACCGAGAGCACCCGCCGGTTCGACCAGGTCGCACTGCG
>JAIEQG010000138.1 GCA_019747905.1 Burkholderiales bacterium | reverse complement strand
GTCGTCGACCACCACCACGCGCTTGGGCACCTTGTAGCCGGCCAAGCGTGTCTTGAGCGCGGCGATGAGTGCGGCCTCGTCCGGCCGCGCGGTCGAGCTCGCCACCACCACCGCCGTCACCGCTTCACCGAAGTCGGGATGAGGCACGCCGATCACCGCCGACTCCGCCACGCCCGGAAGTGCATCGAGCTCCAGCTCGATCTCCTTCGGGTACACGTTGTAACCGCCGGTGATGATCAGGTCCTTCGCGCGACCGACGATCGACAGATAGCCGTCTCCGTCGAAACAGCCGACGTCGCCGGTGCGGAACCAGCCGTCGGCGGTGAACTCCTCGCGCGTCTTCTCGGGAAGATTCCAGTAGCCCTTGAAGACGCTGGGCCCGCGGATTTGTACGCCGCCCACCTCGCCCTGCCCGAGCGGCCGATCGGCACCATCGGCGATGCGCACCTCGACGTCTCGCAGCGGTTTGCCGACGGTGCCGCCGCGCCGTTCACCGTCGAGCGGGTTGGATGTGATGATGCCCGACTCGCTCATGCCGTAGCGTTCGAGAATGCGTTTGCCCGTACGCGTCTCGAATGCGGTGAATGTCTCGAGCAGCAATGGCGCCGACCCGGAAACGAACAGGCGCACGTTCGCCGCCACGCTCGCCGTGAAGTCCGCCTCGGCGAGCAGGCGCGTGTAGAACGTCGGGACACCCATGAGGACCGACGCGCGCGGCAGATCGGCCAGTACCCGGCGCACGTCGAAGCGGGCATGGAACCGCATGCGGGCACCGGCCAGCAGCACGCAATGGGTGGCGATGAACAGGCCGTGGATGTGGAACATCGGCAACGCGTGGAGCAGTACGTCGCGGCCGGTGAAGCCCCACGCATCCACCAGCGCCTCGCCATTGGCGGCCAGGTTGCCGTGCGTGACCATCGCACCCTTGGAGCGGCCGGTCGTGCCCGAGGTGTAGATGAGCACGGCGAGGTCCTCGGGCCGAGCTTCGGCCGTCGGGAAATGCGGATCGCGATCGGTGGCCGCGTCCAGCAGCGAGCCGCCGCCCGCGGCGTCCAGCGTGAACACGCAACGCACTCGCGCTGTCTTGGCAGCGTCCTGGAGCACGCCGGCTGATTCGGGGCGGCACACGAAGACGGCAGGTGCGGCATCGCCCAGGAAGTACTCGATTTCCGCCGGCTGATACGCAGTATTGAGCGGCACGTAGACGAGACCGCTGCGCAGACATGCCAGATACAGTGCCAAGGCCTCCGGCGACTTTTCGACTTGCACCGCGACGCGGTCGCCGCGATTCGCGCCGGCGGTTTCCAGGGCCCGCGCGATGCGACCGGACAGGTCCGCGAGGCTCCGGTGACTCCAGGCGGTCCCGTCGTCAGCCTCGAGCAATGGCGCATCGCGGTCTTCGGGACGCCGTGCTTCCACCAGCGCGTAGAAGTTGGCCGTCATGGCACGGGAGGTTCAGCAAAGCCGGGGGCGCGGGTCCACCGATCGATGACGCGCGCCTCCAGCAACTCCGAAACGGGCGTCACCTGGTCGCGCGCGGAGCCGATGACTCCGCTCACGACTCGCGCCGGCAACGTCTGTACGCGAGCACCCGGCCATGCCGTCACGGTGGTCGCCGCCGCGGCGAGCGCCACGTAGATGGCCCCGCCGGCCTCACCGGTCAGCCAGAGCTCGACCGGCTGGCCTTGCGCTTTCACGGCGTGCACGACGGAGGCGACCTGCGCGACGAACTCCGAGAGGACCAGTTGCTCGTTGTCGACGGTTCCCGCCTGCCCTGGCGAATCGAGCAGGATGACGAACGGCATGGGCGGCCGGTCGCGCGCCAGATCCAGCAACGCCTGCGAGAACCGCCAGCAGGCCGCGGCATCGACAGGGCGTCCCTGCACGAACCCGGCGACCAGGGTTTCGCGGCCATGCACCCAGCCGTCGCCCCAGATCACGCCACCCGCGTAGAGCGTGCTCCACCCTTGCGGAAACAGATGGTCGAGACGCGCTTCGAGTTCCGGCGGCACGGCATCCGCCGCAATCGACAGCGGATCACCCCGGTACAGTCGCAGGCGCCGCATCAACGCGCGCTGCCGCTGCTCGATCGTGAGGCCAGGCGGCGCGTCGGCGAGCCAGGCAGCGGTCGCAGCGCGCACCGCGGCGGCGTCGTCCGTCACCAGCAACGCGTCTTCGTCGTGACGCGCGCGACTGTCCACGCCGAACAGCGCGGCGATGTCGTCGCGCCCCATCGGAATGGACAACGCCGCCAGCGCCCGCGGTCCGGAGACACCGAGCAGGGCGCCGCGCGGATAGATGCGCGCGGCCGCTGCGAACGCGATCAGGCTGGCGCCGCCGAAACAGTGGCGACCCAGCACGGCGGCAATCCGCAAGCCGCTCGCCGCCGCATCGAGCAGCGCGGCTTCGAGACGCCGGAAGGCACCTAGGACCGCGACCCCTTCGGTGAGCTTCGCACCGGCCGAATCGAGCAGGAGGATCAATGGTCGCATCTGATTCCGGGCCTGTTCGATCGCACGCAACAGCGCCTCCGCGTCGGCACTGTCGATGGCTCCCGATGCGCGTTCCGGATCAGTGGCAGCCAGCACCACCTTCAGATTGTGAATGGCACCGACACCCGCGAGCACGCTGCTGCCCTCTACCGGCTCGAGCGGCTCCCAGCTGCCGGCATCCAGCAGGATCCCGACGCGCGCATCGAGACGCAGTTCGAGAAACGAGCGTGGGTTCACGCACCGGTCCAGCGGCGCATGATCTCGATGAAGGCGTCGGTACACTGCTCGACGCGATCGGTGCGACAGTACTCGTCGGTCTGATGCGCCATCTGCGCCTCACCCGGGCCGAGGATGATCGTCGGCGGATCACCCAGCGCCGGCTTCAGCACGGCTGCATCGGTGAAGTATGTGGCGGCGCGCGGTTCGGGGCGCACACCCAGATGCGGCTGCATCACGTCGAACACGCTCTGTACCCACTCGTGCTGCGGATCGGTATAGACCGACTGCACGTCGAGCAGCGTGTGCAGTTCCACCTCGGGCCCCAACGCGTGGGCGAGCTGGTCGCGGATGTGCGCGTGCGTCTGCGTGGGCACCGTGCGGATATCGAGGCCCATCACGGCCTCGTCGGGTACGGAGTTGATGTTGAGTCCGCCGTGCATGGTACCGAGGTTGAGCGTGCCTTGACCCATCATCGGATGCGGCGCGTTGTCGAAGCGGAAGTGTTCGAGGGCGTTCACCGCCTTGGCCGCCTTGAACACGGCGTTGACGCCCTTTTCGGGCATCGAGCCATGGGCCGTGACACCGTGGGTCTTGGCGTGCAGCCAGAATGCGCCCTTGTGACCGATGTAAGGAAAATTGCCGCTCGGCTCCGCCACCACCATGGCGCCGGCAGCAGCCATCAGGGCCTTGTCGCGGATCAGTTCGTAGGCTCCCTGACACCCGGTCTCTTCACCTGCCGTGATCACCAGCGCGACGCCCGGGGTCCGCGCAAGGTGAGGAGCCAGCGCGATGGCGGCAGTCACGAAGGCGCCGACGCCGCTTTTCATGTCGCTCGAGCCGCGGCCGTACATCCGCCCGGCATCGGTTTCCCCGGCGAACGGGTCGCGCGTCCAGGGTGCCGCACCGAGCGGCACGATATCGATGTGGCCGGTGAAGACGATGGGCTTGTTCGCTTCGTTGCCACCGATGGTGGCGATCAGATTGGCCCGCCCCGCGCCTATGCCGTGATAGCGCACTCGATAGCCGGCCGCTTCGAGCAGTCCGCCCAGATGCCGGGCGCACGCTTCCTCCTCGCCGGGTGGGTTGATGGTATTGAAACGCAGCAGCTCCTGCGTCAGGCGAACGGCTTCGGCGGGATGGCCCATGTCAGCGCGAAATCCGTTGTCGCGAGGAGCCAGCGGCCGGCGCAGCCGGGGCGCACAGGCTCTCCCACAATAAACCTTGAGGTGGGTGGCGCCGGGCCGCCCCAAGGCTTTGACCCGCCCCCCTGGGGGGCAGCGAACGAAGAGAGCGTGGGCGCAGTTTCATTTTGGTTCCTCGAGAGTCGAAGAAGTATAGCGGTGTCAGTGCGATGCTCGTTGTCACGATGGGCCGGCGACCGGCGCAGCCGGGGCGCACGGACCCTCTCGCATCAAGCTTCGAGGTGGGTGCCGCCCGGCCGTGGACCAGCGAACGACGAGAGCATGGGGGCGGTTCAGTGCCCTCCGAAGTACGCCGCGATCAGCTCCGGGTGCTGTTTGAGTTCTTCCGCCGTGCCTGCGGCGCTGACGCGTCCGCCGGAAAGCACGTAACCGCGCTGCGCGATCGCGAGCGTCTGGTGCACGTTCTGCTCCACCAGCAGCACGGTGACACCGGTCTCGCGGACGCGGCGGATCGCCTGGAAGTTCTCCTTCACGAAGCGTGGCGACAGGCCCAGCGACGGTTCGTCGATGATCAGCAGTCGTGGCGAGCCCATCAATCCTCGCCCGATGGACAGCATGGCCTGCTCGCCGCCGGAGAGTGTCCCGGCAAGCTGGGTCAGGCGTTCGCGCAACCGCGGAAACAGTTCGCACACTTCATCGAAGCGCGCGGAGACCCTGCTGCGATCACGGACGAGGTACGCGCCGGTGTGCAGGTTCTCGGCAACGGTCAGCTTCGGGAACACTCGCCGACCCTCCGGGATGACACCCACACCGCGGGCCACGATGCGATGGGTGGGTTCACGGGTCACGTCCTCGCCGTCGAGCAGCACGGTCCCGGCACGCGCGACGGTCAATCCGAGCACAGCGCGCGCCAGCGTGCTTTTCCCTGCGCCGTTTGCCCCGAGAAGACAGGTGATCTCACCGCCTGAAGCTTCCAGCGACACCGACATCAGCACATCGGCGCGATCGTAGGCCACCGTCAGGTCGCGCACTTCGAGCTTCATGCCCGTGACCATTCAGTCCTCACCGAGGTACGCGCGCCGCACGACAGGGTCGGCTGCCACTTCGGCGTACGATCCTTCGGCGAGCTTGCGCCCATAGTCGAGCACGACGCAGCGGTCGCTCACGCGCTCGATCACGGCCATGTCGTGCTCGATGATCACGACCGTGAGCGCCGGCCGCCGCGCCTTGACAGCGAGCAGATCCGTCATCAGTTCGGCGGTCTCATCCGGCGTCATGCCGGCCGATGGCTCGTCGAGCAGCAGCAGGGCTGGATCGCGGATGAGCGCGCGGCAGATCTCGACGCGGCGCCTGTCGATCATCGTCAACGCGCGCGCAGGTTCGAACAGGCGCGCCGGCAACCCGGGACTGAACGCCGCGAGCAAGGTTCGAGCGACCTCCGCCTGACCGCGAACCGCGGCGGCAAAACGACCTCGCGCAAACACGCTCGACCAGAGGCCGTGATCGAGGGTCAGGTGCTGCCCGAGCATGAGGTTGTCGAACACGGAGAGGTCGAGCAAGAGACGCAGGCGCTGGAACGTGCGCGCGATACCGCGCGCGGCGATGCGGCGCGGCTCGAGCCCGGTGATGTCGGCGCCGGCCAGTTGCGCGCGACCCCCCGCAATCCGGACGAACCCGGTGAGCGCGTTGAAGAACGTGGTCTTGCCCGAGCCGTTGGGGCCGATCAGCCCGACGGTCTCGCCGGTGTTCACCGACAGGTCGAGACCGTCGAGGGCCGTGACGCCACCGAAGCGCACCACCAGCCCTCGCGCATCGAGCAGCGAAGCTGTCACCGGATCTCCCCGGCAGAGTAGTCGCGCATCGGTCGCGGCAGCAGCCCGCCCGGACGCACCAGCAGGATCACGATCACGAGCAGAGCGAACAGGAGGAAGCGGTACTCCTGGATCGCCTGCAGCTTCTCGGGCAGTAGCACGACGATCAGGGCCGCGGGTACGAGGCCCAACGCGTTGCCGAGCCCGCCCAGGATCACGATGGACACCAGGATCAGCGAATCGCCGAACGTAAAACTGGTGGGGGCGACGAAGCCGGTCATCATCGCGTAGGCGGCACCGGCCAGCCCGATCAGGAAGTTGCCGATGGAGAAAGCGGCGATCTTCCAGGCGGCGACGTTCACGCCGAATGCTGCCGCTGCCGTTTCGTCCAGGCGCACGGCATCGAAGGCGAGGCCGATCCAGGATCGCTCCAGGCGCCGCACCAGCACGTAGGCGGCCGCCGCGATCACCAGGCTGAGTCCGGCATAGGCAAGATAGAACGACCACTCGGTCTCGTCGTCGATGGCGATGGGGTCGTTGAACGCGTGCCCCAACAGCGCGAAACCTGGCACCTTGAGCCCCTGCGGGCCGCCGAGGGTGTCGTTCACTTCGAGGAAGGTCTTGAACAGGATGCCGAACGCGATGGTGATCAACGCGGCGTAGTGGCCACGCGTGCGCAGCAGGGGCAACACCAGCACCGAACCGATCAGCGCAGCGCACACGCCGCCGGCGAGGATCACCAGCGGATGCGGCAAGGCGGTCTTCGTTGCGAGGACCGCAGCCGCGTACGCGCCGATGCCGAAGAAGGCAGCGCCTGCGAAGTTCACGACGCCGGCGTGACCGAACTGGATCGTGAGCCCGAGGCCGGCCACGATGGTGAGCAGAACCGTGCACAGCATCAGCAGCGCGAAGTTGTGCTCGCGCAGCACGAACGCCGTGGCGACCACCAGCGCGAGCGCGACTCCGGAGACCGTGCACGCGTGCGCTCCGCCGCTACGGCGAATGCGATCGTCCCAACCGAGGCGCGTCGCGACCAGCATGGCGACACCCGCGGCGATCACGATGGCGATGACGGCCCATTGCTTTTCCGCCAACAGGAGTCCGAGGACACCGGCTGCCGAGACGAGCAGCGCAGCGAGCGCCGGCCAGATCGTCGCCGTCACGTCAGATTCGCTCGGCGGACCGCTCGGCCAACAGACCGGCCGGGCGCAACGCCATGAGCACGATGACGGCGGCGAACGCGAAGACGTCCTTGTACGCGCTCGCGAACGGCAGTGCGACGGCACCGATCGTCTGCAGCGCGGCGAAGAGGAAGCCGCCGAGAATCGCCCCGTAGACGTTGCCCAGACCTCCGACCACGGCCGCGGAAAAACCGATGGCACCGAGCAGCAGGCCCAGATTGAAACTGATCTCGCTGTAGTAGAGCCCGTTCACCACGCCTGCGAGCGCCGCTAGCGCCGAACCGATGGCGAACGTGGCGAGCACGGTCGCCGTCAACGGAATTCCCATGGCGGCCGCCGTCTCCGGATCCTGAGCCACGGCGCGGATGGCGAGGCCGAGGCGGGTTCGCGCCAGGGTCAGATACACACCCACGATCGCCGCGACGCCGATGACGAACAGGATCGCGCTGTCGTGGCGGAGCGTGAAACTGCCGATCTCGATGGTCCCTCCCGGCAGCAGCCGTGGGAACGGTTTCGGATTCGAGCCCTGCGGGTAGAACAGGCGCACGCCCTCACGGATGACGGTCCCTGCCATCAGCGTGATGAGCAGGACATTGATCGCGGGTGCACCCCGCAGCGGCAGCACGAGCAGGCGCGCCAGCAGCGCACCCACCACCGCCATCAGGGTGATGGCGATCACCAGCATCGCGAGCAACACCAGCGGATGCGACATAACGCCCGCACCGGTGAGGCCGGCCGATACGGCCAGCGCGGTGAATGCGCCCAGCATCACCACGTCACCATGCGAGAACTTGATGACGTCCAGCACACCGAAGAACAGCGTGAACCCGACTGCCACCAAAGCGTAGATCACACCCAGCATCAGCCCGTTGAAGGCGTGCTGAGCGAGCAGTCCCGGATCCACGGGCTACTTCTTCACGAGTGCGCGCTTGCCGCTCGCGTAGTCGCTGTCCTCCCAGACCAGCCACTTGCCGTCCTGGACGACGAACCTGGTGATGAGCGGCACCGCGTTCTGCCGGCGATCGTCGAAGGTGATCTTGCCGACGATGGAATCGTAGTCGCGGGTGCGATTGAGTTCGGCGCGGACTTTCTTGCGATCGGGGCCGACCCTGTCGATGGCATCCATGATCAGCGTCGCCGCGGCGAACGCGAAGGGTCCGTAGGCTTCCGGATCGTCCGGATACTTCTGCTTGGTGTAGGCATCGAGGAACGCACGACCGCCGGGCAGCTTCTCCGCTGGTGCCCCTTCGCGGAACGCCACCACGCCCTCCGCCAGCGGGCCGAGGCCTTCGATGAATGCATCCGACACGATGCCCGAGGTGCCCTGGAACACGGCTTTCACGCCGAGCTTGTCCATCTGGCTGCGGATGCGTACCCCGATGGGCGTCAGGCCGGCGAAGTAGATGACCTCCGGCTTGAGCTCCTTGATCTTGGTGAGCTCGGCCGAGAAGTCCTGCTGGTCGGCGGTAACGCCGAAGGTGCCGAGGATCTGGCCGCCGTTCTTCGCGAGATCCTCGCTGAAGTACTTGTTGTGTCCCTTGCCGTAGTCGGTGGTGTCGTGGATGACCGCCCAGCGCTTGAACTTGAGACCGGTCATGAAGCGTGCGGCGGCCTCGTTCTGGTTGATCATGGTGCCGTTGACGCGGTGCACCTCCTTGTAGTCGTTGGCGTAAGTGATGTCCGGCAGCACGGCTCCCCAGACGACCACCGGCAGGCCGAACTTGCGGTAGACCTCCACCGCGGCCATGGCGACGGTGGAGCAGTAGTGCGTGACCCCGGCAACGATGCCGTTGTCGGCGGCGGCCTTGGTTGCCACCTGCACCCCGACGTTCGGTTTGCACTCGTCGTCGAGAACGACCAGCTCGTACGTGTACGGCGCCTTGGCATCGGCGTTGCGCAACCGCACCGCGAGGTCGGCGCTGTTGCGTCCGCCCAGGCCGTTGGCCGAGACGCCACCGGTGAGCGGCCCGATGAAAGCGATCCGGACCGTGTCCTTGGCCTCTACCGGCAGGCCCGCCAGCGCGATGACCAGCGCGACGAAAAGCGACGCGAACTTCATGGCGTTTCCCCTCTGCGAATTGCCGGCGAGGGTAGGGGCCCCATCACCGCGTGTCAAACGCCTCGCGGGGACACGGCAACGTTCGTCAGAGCCCGCAACGAAAAAGGCGACTTCGCGTCGCCTTTCCGGGTCGTGCGTCGCGCCGGATCTCAGCGCTTGCGCAGCTTGCGGATGGCCGCCAGTTGCGCCGCCATCATCGCGTACTCGGCCTGCATGGTCGCGATCTCCACCTTGTCCTGCGAGTTGCGCATCGCTTCCTCGGCGAGGCGCATCGCTTCGGCGGCCTTGGCTTCGTCCAGGTCGTGACCGCGAATGGCGGTGTCGGCCAGCACGGTGATGGCCTTCGGCTGCACTTCCAGAACACCGCCGGCGACGAAGATCAGTTCTTCCTCGCCGCCGCCCACCGGCTTGATGCGTACCGAGCCCGGCTTGATGCGGGTGATGAGCGGCGTGTGCTGCGGATAGATGCCGAGTTCGCCCGCTTCGCCGGGCAGGACGACGAACTCCGCCTCGCCCGAGTAGATCGACTGTTCGGCGCTGACGACGTCGACGTGGATGGTGTTGGCCATGCGTTACTGGAACTTCTTCGCGTTCTCGACCGCTTCCTCGATGGTGCCGACCATGTAGAAGGCCTGCTCGGGAAGGTGGTCGTACTCGCCGTTGACGATGGCCTTGAAGCCCTTGATGGTGTCCTTCAAGGTGACGTACTTGCCGGGCGAACCCGTGAACACTTCGGCCACGTGGAACGGCTGCGACAGGAAACGCTGGATCTTGCGCGCGCGCGCCACCGCCAGTTTGTCCTCGGGCGAGAGTTCGTCCATGCCCAGGATCGCGATGATGTCGCGCAATTCCTTGTAGCGCTGGAGCGTCGCCTGCACCGCACGGGTGGTGTTGTAGTGGTCTTCGCCGATGACGTTCGGATCCACCTGGCGCGACGTGGAATCCAGCGGGTCCACGGCGGGATAGATGCCGAGCGCCGCGATGTCGCGCGACAGCACGACGGTGGCGTCGAGGTGACCGAAGGTGGTGGCCGGCGACGGATCGGTCAGGTCGTCCGCGGGCACGTACACGGCCTGGATCGACGTGATGGAACCGGTCTTGGTGGAGGTGATGCGCTCCTGCAGGCGGCCCATCTCTTCCGCGAGAGTCGGCTGATAACCCACGGCGGAGGGCATCCGTCCCAGCAGCGCGGACACCTCGGTACCGGCCAGCGTGAAGCGATAGATGTTGTCCACGAAGAACAGGATGTCACGGCCTTCGTCACGGAAACGCTCGGCCATGGTGAGACCGGTCAGCGCCACGCGCAGGCGGTTGCCGGGCGGCTCGTTCATCTGGCCGAACACCATCGACACCTTCGATTCGCCGAGGTTGTCCAACTTGATGACGCCGGCTTCCGACATCTCGTGATAGAAGTCGTTGCCCTCGCGAGTACGCTCGCCCACACCGGCGAAAACCGACAGACCCGAGTGCTGCTTCGCGATGTTGTTGATGAGCTCCAGCATGTTCACGGTCTTGCCCACGCCGGCGCCGCCGAACAGGCCGACCTTGCCGCCCTTCGCGAACGGGCAGATGAGGTCGATGACCTTGATGCCGGTTTCGAGCAGCTCCACGGACGGGGAGAGCTCGTCGAATTTCGGCGCAGGTTGGTGGATCGAGCGGCGCTCGTCGGTGGCGATCGGGCCCACTTCATCGATCGGGCGACCGAGCACGTCCATGATGCGGCCCAGGGTAGCCTTGCCCACCGGCACCGAGATCGGGTTGCCGGTGTTGGTCACCTTCATGCCGCGGCGCAGGCCGTCGGTGGAACCCAGCGCGATGGTGCGCACCACGCCGTCACCCAGCTGCTGTTCGACTTCGAACGTGAGACCCTTCTCCGCCAGCGGGTTGGTCGCATCGTCGACCAGCGTGAGCGCGTCGTACACGCGCGGCATCGACTCGCGCGGGAACTCGATGTCGGTCACTGCGCCGATGCACTGGACGATGGTGCCTTGTGCTTGTGCCATGCTCGTTCTTTCCTGAAATTCGTTTCGAATGGAGTTGCCGCGATCAGACCGCGGCGGCGCCGCCGACGATCTCCGAGAGTTCCTTCGTGATCGCCGCCTGACGCGACTTGTTGTAGATGAGGGTCAGCTCGTCGATGACGTTGGCCGCGTTGTCGGAGGCGGACTTCATCGCGACCATGCGGGCCGACTGTTCGCTCGACATGTTCTCGGCCACCGCCTGATAGACGATCGCTTCGATATAGCGCGTCAGCACCTGGTCGAGCACGCCCTTGGCTTCGGGTTCGTAGATATAGTCCCAGGAGCCTTCGGGCACACCGAGCTTCTCGCCGGAGAGCGGCAGCAGCTGCTCGCACACCGGTTCCTGCTTCATGGTGTTGATGAACTTGGTGTAGAAGATCATCAGGCGGTCGAAGCGGTCGCTGGTGTAGCCGTCCAGCATGATCTTGACGGCACCGATCAGCTTCTCGAGGTGCGGACGGTCGCCGAGCTGGGTTACCTGGGACACGATGTTCGCGCCCAGGCGCTGCATGAACGACAGGCCCTTGTTGCCGATGCAGCAGACCTCGAAGCTCTCGCCCTCGGATTCCCACTGCTTCATCTGGGTGAGAGCAAGCCGCTGCACGTTGGTGTTGAGGCCGCCGCACAGTCCCTTGTCGGTGGTAACGATGATGATCCCGACCTTCTTCACGGTGTCGCGCTCGATCAGGAACGGGTGCCGGTATTCGGGATTAGCGTGCGAGATGTGCGCCGCCACGTTGCGGATCTTCTCGGCATAGGGCCGGGCCGCGCGCATGCGGTCCTGGGCCTTGCGCATCTTGGAAGCGGCGACCATCTCCATCGCCTTGGTGATCTTGCGAGTGTTCTGGACACTCTTGATCTTGGTGCGGATCTCTTTCGAGCCAGCCATGTCGTGGGTTCTCTCGCGGGCCGTTGCTTAACGGTCAGTACGTGCCGTTCTTCTTCCAGTCGTCGATGGCCGCGCGCAGCGCCTTCTCTTCGTCCGCGCTCATGTCCTTCTTCGACTCGATGCTGTCGACCAGGGCCGCGTACTTGGTCTTCATGTGATCGCGCAGGCTCTTCTCAGCCGCGAGCGCTTTCTTCACTTCGATCGCGTCGAAGTAGCCGTTGTTGACCGCGAACAGCGTCAGCACCATTTCCCACACCTGCAGCGGCTGGTACTGCGGCTGCTTCATCAGCTCCGTCACCATGCGCCCGCGCTCGAGCTGCTTGCGGGTGGCTTCGTCGAGGTCGGAGGCGAACTGCGCGAAGGCCGCGAGTTCACGATACTGCGCGAGCGCGAGACGCACACCGGCGCCCACGTCCTTGCGCTTCATGACCTTGGTCTGGGCGGCGCCACCGACTCGCGACACCGAGATACCGGCGTTGATGGCGGGGCGGATACCGGCGTTGAACAAGTCGGTTTCCAGGAAGATCTGGCCGTCCGTGATCGAGATGACATTGGTCGGCACGAATGCGGACACGTCACCCGCTTGCGTCTCGATGACCGGCAGCGCGGTGAGCGAACCGGTCTTGCCCTTCACCGCACCCTTGGTGAAACGCTCGACCCAGGCTTCGTTGACGCGCGCAGCGCGCTCGAGGAGGCGGCTGTGCAGGTAGAACACGTCGCCGGGATAGGCTTCGCGGCCCGGCGGGCGGCGCAGCAGCAGCGAGATCTGGCGATACGCCCAGGCTTGTTTGGTCAGATCGTCATAGATGATGAGCGCGTCCTGGCCGCGGTCGCGGAAGTACTCGCCCATGGTGCAACCGGAATACGCGGCGATGTACTGCATGGCGGCGGATTCGGAAGCGGATGCGGCAACGACGATGGTGTACGCCATGGCGCCGTGCTCTTCGAGCTTGCGCACCACGTTGGCGATGGTGGACGCCTTCTGGCCGATGGCGACATACACGCAGAAGAGATCCTTGCCCTTCTGGTTGATGATCGTGTCGACGGCCACCGCCGTCTTGCCGGTCTGGCGGTCGCCGATGATGAGCTCGCGCTGGCCGCGACCCACGGGCACCATGGCGTCGATGGACTTCAAGCCGGTTTGCACCGGCTGCGACACCGACTTGCGCCACACGACACCCGGCGCCACCTTCTCGATGATGTCGGTTTCCTTGGCGTTGATCGGCCCCTTCCCGTCGATGGGCTGACCGAGCGAGTTCACGACGCGGCCGATCAGTTCCGGACCCACCGGCACCGAGAGGATCTGACCGGTGCACTTGACCGGATCGCCCTCGGAAATGTGCTCGTATTCACCCAAGATCACCGCACCGACCGAGTCGCGCTCGAGGTTCAGTGCCAGACCGAAGGTGTTGTTGGGAAACTCGAGCATCTCGCCCTGCATGACGTCGGACAGGCCGTGCACGCGGCAGATACCGTCGGTCACCGAGACCACGGTGCCCTGGGTGCGCACGTCGGCCGAGAGCGCGAGGCTCTGGATCCGGGACTTGATCAGATCGCTGATCTCGGAGGGTTTCAGCTGTTGCATGGCGGTTCCGATTCGTGGGTGTATGTAGTGGGGACGAGCATCAGGCCGCGGTGAGGCTGGCGGCCATGGCCGCGAGCTTGCCGCGCACCGAACCGTCGATGACCTGGTCGCCGACGGCGATGCGTACGCCGCCGATGAGTGCCGGGTCGACGGACACTTCCGGTCGAACCTTGCGCTTGAACTTGCGCTCCAGGTCTGCGACGAGACCGGCCAGATCCGCACCTTCGAGCGGGAAGGCGCTTTCGATCCTGGCGTCGACGGTGCTCTCGCGCTCGTTCTTGAGCGCTTCGAACTGGTCGCGCACCGAAGGCAATGCTGCGATGCGCTGGTTGGCCGTCAGTGCTTCGAGCAGCTTGCGCGTCTCGGTCGAGTTGTCGCCGGCGACGGCGACGAACATGTCGATCAGCGCGTTCGGCGACACGCGCGGATTGCCGAGCAGTTGCCGGACGTCCGGGTGCTCGGCCGCGGCGGCCAGATTGCCCAGGGTCGTGGACCATTGGGCAAGTGCACCGGCCTTGTCGGCGATCTCGAAGACCGCTTCCGCGTAGGGCCGTGCGATGGTGCTGATCTCGGCCATGTCAGTGCGATGCCCGTTGCCGCGATGGGCCGGCGGCCGGCGCAGCCGGGGCGCACGGGCCCTCTCGCAACAAGCCTTGAGGTGGGTGCCGCCGGGCCGCCCCAAGGCGCTGACGCGCCCCCTCAGGGGGCAGCGACCGCAGGGAGCGTGGGGGGTTGTTCATCTAGATTTCTTTCTTCAACTGAGCCAGCAGTTCTGCGTGGGCCTGCGCGTTGATCTCCTTGCGCAGGATCTTCTCCGCACCTGCCACCGCAAGCGCTGCCACTTGATCGCGCAGCGCTTCGCGGGCTCGCGAAACTTCCTGGTCGATCTCGGCTTTCGCCGCGGCTTTTTCACGACCGCTTTCCTCGCGCGCCGCGTTCTTCGCTTCGTCGATCAGCTGCGAGCCGCGTTTCTCGGCTTGCGCGATGATCTCCTGGGCGCGGGCGCGCGCTTCTGCGATGGCTGCTTCGGCCTGCTTCGAGGAGACCTCGAGCGACTGGCGGCCTTTTTCGGCGGCTGCGAGTCCGTCGGCGATCTGCGCCTGGCGTTGTTCGATGGCGCGCAACAACGGCGGCCAGACGAATTTCACCGTGAACCAGATGAAGACCGCGAAGGCTACCGCCTGGGCGATCAGCGTCAGGTTGATGTTCATGCCTGCCCCCTAACCGGGTAGTCGTGGAGAGGGAGTTACTGGATTACGGCGAGCAGCGGGTTGCCGAAGGCGAACAGCATCGCGAGACCCACGCCGATGATGAAGGAGGCGTCGATCAGGCCGAGCAGCAGGAACACCTTGGCTTGCAGCGCCGGGATCATCTCGGGCTGGCGCGCGGCACCTTCGAGGAAGCGGCTGCACATGATGCCCACGCCGATACACGCACCAGCGGCGCCGAGACCGATCATCAGGCCGATGCCGACGCCGGTGTAGGCCTGGATCATCGCGAGGAGTTGCAGCTTGTCCATCAGAGTTTCCTTTCGAGTTGCGGAACGTGAAGTGAGATTGGAAAAAACGTCAGTGGCTCTCGTGCGCCATGGAGATGTAGACGATCGTGAGCATCATGAAGATGTAGGCCTGCAGCGCGACGATCAGGATGTGGAAGATCGCCCAGCCCACGCCGAGGATCGCGCCGAAGACGGTACCGACCAGTCCGGTGGCAGCCCACAGCCACAGCAGCAGGAAGATGATCTCGCCTGCGTACATGTTGCCGTACAGCCGCAGCGAGTGGGACAGCGGCTTCGAGATGTACTCGACCAGGTTGAACAGGAAGTTTGCCGGCCACAGCAGCGGGTTGGAACCGAAGGGCGAGCAGAAGAGCTCATGGATGAAACCGCCGAGACCCTTCACCTTGATGGAGAAGAAGATCATCAGCAGCCACACGGACAGCGCGAGCGCGAAGGTGGTGTTGACGTCCGCGGTGGGCACCATGCGCCACTCGTGGATGCCGACCCAGCCGAGGATCTTGGCGACGATGTCCACGGGCAGGAAGTCCATGGCATTCATCAGAAGCACCCACACGAAAACGGTCAGCGCGGTGGGTGTGACGAAATCGCGCTTGCCGTGGAAGATGCCCTTCACCTGATCGTCGACGAAGCCGAACATCAGCTCGACGAAGGCTTGCCGCTTCGTGGGCACGCCGGCGGTGGCGCCGCGCACCACCCACCAGAGCAGACCGATGCTGATCACGCCGAGGATCGCGGCGGTGACCACCGAGTCGACGTGCAGGGTCCAGAACGATCCTCCGCCGCCGACGGGTTTCGCCAGGAAGGAAAGGTGATGCTGGATGTATTCGGTGGGTGTCAGTGCGGCTTCGGAGGACATTGCTCGTTCAAACCTTGATCATTTCACGCTGGTTCGTCCGACATCCCGGACGAAGACCGCCATCGAGAACACCACGATCGAGATGGCGAAGGATCCGACGAACGCCACCGCAACCACCTGCTTGTACGTCGCCAGCACCAGCCAGAGCAGCACCACGCTGACGCCGATCTTGACCCCTTCGGCACGGAACACCGTCGACAGCGTCGATCCGATCGACGGCGTCTTCGCGAGTTGCGTGACGATGGCGAATCCGAGACATGCCACCAGAGCGACCATCCCGCCCAGTGCTCCGGACAGCGCACCGTGCACCCCTGCGATCAACCCCGTGACGACGGCGACCACCACGGTCGTCACGACCTGCCACCGCAAGACGGTTCGAAAGGGCGCGCTTTGGATCCGGACCATCTTTTGAACCCGCTGGCGACTAGAAAAACCGCGAGAGTGTAATGGTGGATGCGGCGGTGCGTCAACGTATCAGGCGCGAGGCCGTCGCAGGTGAGCCAGCAGCGCATCCAGCTGGTCGAGCGACCGGTATTCGATCTCGAGCTTGCCTTTACCCTTGCCGCGCGCGCGGATCTCCACCGACGCGCCCAGGTGGTCCGACAGTTCCTCCTCGAGGTCCTTGAGGTCGCGACTCACGGCGCGCTGCTTCTTCCGCGGAGGCTCCGTGCCAGCCTGGGCCACCAGCCGCTCCACTTCGCGAACCGAAAGTCCTTGCGCGGCGATGCGCTCGGCGAACTCCAACTGTTTGCCGGTGGGCAACGCCAGCAGGGCACGGCCGTGACCCATCTCGAGCTCGCCGTTCATCATTCTCTGCTGCACGGGCCCGGCCAGTTGCAGCAGGCGCAGCAAGTTGGAAACGGCGGTTCGTGATCGACCCACCGCTTCGCCCGCGCTCTGGTGCGTCATGCCGAATTCGTCGATGAGCCGCTGGAGGCCGGCGGCCTCCTCGAGCGCGTTCAGGTCCTCGCGCTGGATGTTCTCGATGAGCGCCATCGCCAGCGCGGCTTCGTCGCGGACTTCGCGTACGACCACCGGCACTTCCTTGAGCCCGGCGCGCTGGGCGGCACGCCAGCGGCGCTCGCCTGCGATGATCTCGTAGCGGCCGGGTCCGATGGGTCGCACGAGGATCGGCTGGATCAGGCCCTGCGACTTGATGGATTCCGCCAGCTCGGCGATCGCGTCCTCGTGCATCTGCGTGCGAGGCTGGTACTTGCCTCGCTGCAGCGCCGTGACGGGAAGCTGCATCATGCGATCGCCGGCAGCGTTCTCTTCCGCCTCGTCCGCCGCGAGCAGCGCATCGAGCCCGCGTCCCAACCCTTTGTGCTTGACCATCACGCTGCCGCCTGTTTGCCGAGGATTTCGCCGGCCAGCGCCAGGTACGCGAGCGCACCCTTCGACTGGCGATCGTAGGAAAGGACCGGCATGCCGTAGCTCGGCGCCTCGGCAAGGCGCACGTTGCGCGGAATGACGGTGCGATAGACCTTTTCGCCGAAGTGCTGTTGGAGTTGATCGGACACCTGCTGACCAAGCGTATTGCGCGGGTCGTACATGGTGCGCAGCAGCCCTTCGATCTCCAGATTCGGGTTGAGATGCGCGCGCACTTTCTTCACCGTGTTGACCAGATCGGACAATCCTTCGAGCGCGTAGTACTCGCACTGCATCGGGATCATCACCGCCTGCGCGGCCACCAGGCCGTTGACGGTGAGCAGGTTGAGCGCGGGCGGGCAGTCGATCAGGATGAAGTCGTACTCGGCATCCACGCTCTCCAACGCCTCCTTGAGGCGCGTCTCGCGATTGTCGATGGTCACCATCTCGACCTCGGCGCCGGCGAGGTCGCGATTGGCCGGTATGACATCGTAATTGCCGCTGCTCGAGCGCTGCCGCACTTCGGCGAGCGGTGCTTCTCCCAGCAGCGCCTGGTAGACCGTCGCCTTCAGCTGGCGCTTGTCGATGCCGCTGCCCATGGTGGCGTTGCCCTGCGGATCGAGATCGATCAGCAGCACGCGCCGGCCTGCCATCGACAGGCTTGCCGCGAGGTTGATGGTGGTGGTCGTCTTGCCGACGCCGCCTTTCTGATTGGTGATCGCGATGATCTTGGCCATGGGTCCTCGGGAATCAGGCTGCTGTGCGTTCGATCAGCACGAGATGACGCTCGCCTTCCACGCCCGGCACCGCCAGCGGCACCACGCGATCGACGCGAAAGCCCTCGGGCAACTGGGCGATTTCCTCGTGCGGATTGAGTCCCTTCATCGCGGCCAGACGGCCGCCTGGCGCCAGCAGATGCCCGGCGAGGCGCACGAAGTCCGCGAGTTCGGCGAAAGCGCGCGAGATGACGATCTGGAAAGTCGTGGCCGGCCGCCACTGCTCGACCCGCTCGCGGCGGACATCGGCGTTGGCGATGTGGAGCTCCCCCACCGCCTGGGTCAGAAAAGCTGTCTTCTTGTGGTTGCTGTCCACCAGCGTGACCTTCCAATCCGGCCGTGCTAGCGCGATCGGGATACCGGGCAAACCCGGGCCTGTACCGATGTCCACAACCGTCTCGCCCGCAAGGTGCGGCACCACAGCCAGGCTATCGAGAAGGTGATGGCTTACTAACTTGGGCGCTTCGCGAATCGCGGTCAGGTTGTAGACGCGGTTCCATTTCTGCAGCAGTGCGAGATAGGCGAGCAGGCGGGATTCCGTTCCGGCCGCCAAATTGAGCCCGAGCTTCTCGACGCCCTGCTCGAGCGCCCGCGCCTGCGTGGTCACCGCGCCTGCGCCGTCGTGACGTCGTGGGCGGGTGCTGCGTCCCGGCTGGAAAAGCCCCGGCGCAGATGCACCAGCAGCAACGAGATCGCCGCGGAGGTAATGCCCGAGATCCTGGCCGCCTGACCGAGGGTCTCGGGACGATGGGCATTGAGCTTCTGCTGGACTTCGTTCGAGAGCCCGCGAACGGTCCGGTAGTCGAGATCGGCCGGCAGCCGAGCGTCCTCGAAATGCTCGTGACGGGCAACCTCTTCGCGTTGGCGATCGATATAGCCTTGATATTTGGCCTGAATTTCTACCTGCTCGGCAACTTCTGCAGCGCCGACAGCCGGGCCGGCTCCAGGCAAGGTCATCAGGGAAACGTAGTCCACGTTCGGGCGACGCAAGAGGGCGTCCAGAGTGTGGTCGGTATCGAGCGTCTGCCCGAAGACAGCGGTCATGGTTTCCGGCGCGAGCAAACGCGGATTGAGCCAGGTGGAACGCAGGCGCTCGAGCTCGCGCGCGACGGCCTCGCGTTTGGTCTCGAAATGCTGCCAACGCACGTCGTCCACGAGACCCAGGGTGCGGCCGATCTCCGTGAGGCGCAGGTCGGCATTGTCTTCACGCAGGCTCAAGCGGTACTCCGCGCGACTCGTGAACATGCGATACGGCTCGGTAACGCCTCGCGTGATGAGATCGTCCACAAGAACGCCAAGATAAGCCTCGTCACGCCGTGGACTCCATGGCGCCGAGCCCCGTGCGAACAGCGCGGCATTGACACCAGCCAGCAGGCCCTGGGCGGCGGCTTCTTCATAGCCCGTCGTCCCGTTAATCTGCCCGGCGAAGAACAAACCGGCAATGGCCTTGGTCTCGAGCGAACTCTTCAGGCCGCGCGGATCGAAGTAGTCGTATTCGATCGCGTATCCCGGTCGCAGGATGTGGGCATTCTCCAGGCCACGGATGGAGCGAACCGCCTCTATTTGCACATCGAAGGGCAGACTGGTGGAGATGCCGTTCGGATAGATCTCGTGCGTCGTCAGCCCTTCCGGCTCCAGGAAGATCTGATGGGAATCCTTGTGGGCGAAACGGGTGACCTTGTCCTCGATCGAGGGGCAATAGCGCGGTCCGATGCCCTCGATCACCCCAGTGAACATGGGCGAGCGATCGAGGCCCCCACGGATGATGTCGTGAGTCCGCACGTTGGTGTGCGTGATCCAGCAGGAACGCTGCTCCGGATGCTGCGACACCGACCCGAGGAAGGAAAACACCGGCACCGGTGTATCGCCCGGTTGCTCGGTCATGACGGAGAAGTCGATCGTTCGGCCGTCCAGCCGCGGCGGCGTCCCCGTCTTGAGGCGGCCAACAGGCAGGTTTAGCTCGCGCAGCCGCTGAGCCAGGCTCACCGAAGGCGGATCGCCGGCCCGTCCCGCCTGATAGTTGGCTAGACCCACGTGGATCAAGCCCGAGAGGAACGTTCCGGCCGTCAGCACGACCGTATCGGCCTCGAACCGGATCCCGAGCTGTGTCACCACCCCCGTGACACGATCCCCCACGAGCAGCAGATCGTCCACTGCTTGCTGGAACAACGTCAGGTGCGGCTGATTTTCGAGTCGCTGGCGGATAGCCTTGCGATACAGCACACGATCGGCCTGGGCACGCGTCGCCCGTACCGCCGGCCCCTTGCTGCGATTGAGGATTCGGAACTGGATCCCAGCTTCATCCGTGGCGGCTGCCATGGCGCCACCAAGGGCATCTACTTCCTTGACCAGGTGGCCTTTTCCAATTCCGCCAACGGAAGGGTTGCAGGACATCTGCCCGAGCGTTTCGATGCTGTGGGTCAGCAACAGGGTGTCCTGCCCCATGCGCGCGGCGGCGAGGGCCGCCTCGGTCCCGGCGTGCCCACCTCCGACCACGATGACGTTGAAACGCTTGGAAAACAGCATGATCTCGCTCGAGATTCAGGGGTCGGCAATCATAGCCGAATTTGCTGCGACGAAGCCGCCCACCGATGTTTCACGTGAAACCAGGGACCAGCCAGTCCCTAGGTTTCACGTGAAACATCTCTACAACCCTCGAAAATAATCCGCTGCGAGCTTCACGAACAGCCCTGCCACCGTCACCAGGAACACTCGCCGAACCAGCAGCGGCCCGATCCGCCCCGCCATCGTCGCTCCCAGCCAGGCACCCAGGACGTTGCAGGCCGCCATCGGCAGGCCGGCGCGATAGTCCACGAACCCCAGCCCGACGAACATTCCCAAGGCGCCAAAATTGGTTGCCAGATTAACAACTTTCGCTGCAGCCGACGCCCGAACATAGTCGAGATGGCACCAGCGCACGAGTCCGAAGATCAAGAAACTCCCGGTCCCTGGTCCGAACAGGCCGTCGTAGACCCCGGCCCCCCCACCCAGTGCCGCTTGCCCGCCGGCTCCGGGCACTCGCGCAACCGATGGGACGCCGACATTCGGCTTACCTCTCACCATGGTCGCGACGAGCACCAACAGGAGCAGAACCATGACGGCCGGCTTCATGACCGCACCGGGGACCGCCGTGGCACAGAACGCCCCGATCCCGGAGCCACACAGTGCGGCGATGACCGCGACCACCCAATCGCCCGGATTCACGAACCGCAACGAGTGATATCGCAGCACAGCTGTCGTTGTCCCGCAGAAAGACGACAGCTTGTTCGTGCCGAGCACCAGGGCGACTGGAGCTGAAGGCAGCGCGGCCAGCAGTGCCGGAATCTGGATTAAGCCACCACCACCGGCGATGGCGTCAACCCAGCCCGCGAGGATGGCGCAAGCACACAGGAACAGCAGCTCAGTGGCACCCACTGCGCGTCATTTCCCCAGACAGAAGCGCGCGAAGATCTCTCCGAGCAGATCGTCCGCCGTGGTTCTGCCGGTGATGGAGGCCAACGCCTCGAGTGCGTAGCGCAATTCTTCGGCGAACAACTCTTCCCTCTGTACCCCGAGCGCCGCGGCCGCGGCCAATCGTTCCGCCGCCTCTTCCAGGGCGCGAATGTGGCGCGCCCTGGCCATGAAGACGCCTTCGTCCTGGAGCGGCTTCCAGCCAGCCACCTCGAGCAGCAGGGCGCGCACCTGCTCGAGCCCAGCCCCAGTCAGCGCGGAAATTCGGACGCGCGGGACCGACCCGCTGCGATCGATCCCCGGACTCGCACCCGTCACGTCGATCTTGTTCTCGACTTCGATATGCGGCGCCGCGTCCGGCAATGCGCCATCGTCGGTACCGGGCGCCACCACCCTTACGACGATGTCCGCGCCCAGCGCCACCTTCCGGCCCCGCTCGATCCCGACCGACTCCACGGGATCGGTGGATTCACGCAATCCGGCGGTATCGATGAACTCGAATGGAACACCCTCCAACGCTACGACCGCGCGAAGGGTATCTCGGGTCGTGCCCGGAACAGGTGTGACAATAGCGACGTCATCTCCTGCCAACCTGTTGAGAAGACTCGATTTTCCGACGTTCGGAGCACCAACTATCGCCACCGTCAACCCCTCTCTGAGGAGCGTCCCCTGGCGTGCCGCCTGCTGGACCGCAGCCAGCTGCTCGCGCACGGCCAACAACCGCTCCGCGACCCCGTAAGCCTCCATCACTTCGATATCCCCCTCCTCGGGGAAATCAAGGGAGGCTTCGGCAAGCGCTCGCAGCTCGACCAGCCCACGATGCAACGCATCGATGCGGTGCGAAAACTCGCCGCGCAACGAACGCAACGCCGAGCGGGCCGCGACCGAGGTCTTCGCCTCGATCAGGTCAGCCACGCTTTCAGCCTGCGCCAGATCGAGCTTGCCGTTGAGAAACGCCCGCCGCGTGAACTCCCCGGGTTCTGCAAGGCGTGCGCCAAGCTCGACGCATCTAGCCAGGACACCCCTCAGCACGGCTTCTCCGCCGTGACCCTGCAACTCCAGGACATCCTCTCCCGTGTAGGACCGCGGTGCCGGAAACGACAGCGCGAGGCCCTCGTCGAGCACTTCGCCCTTCGCGTCCCGAAACTGCACATGCACGGCGGTTCGCGCCGGCAGCGCTCGGCCGGTGATTGCTTCACCGATCCTCGGTGCTGCCGGCCCGGAGACGCGCACCACTCCGATCGCAGCCCGCCCGGGCGCAGTCGCTACCGCCGCGATGGTGTCATTCACGGCCCTGACCGACGGCTGTGCGCCCGAGCTGCGCTGGACGCGTCCCAGTCACGGGCGCATACGCTTCAGCGCTTCGCGGCCCCAAGTCCGGCGTTCTCCAAACGCCTGGTGATAGCCCACTGCTGGCCGATCGACAGGATATTGTTCACCAGCCAGTACAGCACCAGCCCGGCGGGGAAGAAGAAGAAGAACACGCTGAATGCGATCGGCATGATCTTCATCACCTTGGCCTGGATCGGATCGGGCGGTTCGGGATTGAGACGTGTCTGAATGATCATGCTGATCCCCATCAGGATCGGCAGCACGTAGAACGGGTCAGGTCGCGACAGATCCTGGATCCACAACATGAAGGGTGCCTGGCGCATTTCCACGCTGCCGAGCAGCACCCAGTACAGCGCGATGAACACGGGAATCTGGATCACGATCGGCAGGCACCCGCCGAGCGGGTTGATCTTTTCCGTCTTGTACAACTCCATCATCGCCTGGTGCAGCTTCTGGCGATCGTCGCCGTGGATCTCCTTCAGCTTCTGCAGCTTCGGCGCCATGATCCGCATCTTCGCCATGGACTTGTACGAAGCGGCGGACAAGGGGAAGAAGATCAGCTTGATGATGATGGTCACGATGATGATCGCGACGCCCCAGTTCTTCACCACGCCATGGACCGCGGACAAGACCCAGAACAATGGAGCCGCGATAACCGTCAGCCACCCGTAGTCCACCGTGAGATCCAGGCCAGGTGCGAGCACCGCCAGTTTCTCCTGCTCCTGGGGCCCGACGTAGAACGGGACGGACCACTCGGCGTGCGCACCGGGTTCCACCTTGGGTCCGGGCAAGATCACCCCGGCGGCGAACAATCCGTTGCCAAGCGACCGCGTGTAGAACTCTCTCGGGCTCCCGTTCTTCGGGAGCCAGGCCGTCACGAAATAGTGCTGGACCATGCCGATCCAGCCGTCCTGGCTTTCTTTCGGATAGCTGGTCTTGCCTTTCGCAATGTCACTGAAAGAGATCTTGTGGTACTTCTCCTTATCAGTAAACAAGGCCACGCCAGTGAAAGTGGGTACCCACGTTGACTCGCCAGGTGGCGCCTGGTCGTCGCGGACGAGCTGGTAGTACGCGAACGGATCGACGGCCGCCGACCCATGGTTCTCGATACGGTATCCGACATCGATGACGTAGCTGCCGCGATGGAATGTCAGGGTCTTCACGACCTTGGTGCCAGTGGCAGGATCGTTGGCCGTCAATGTCAGAACGGCCTTGTCGGCGCCATCCCCGAGCTTGATTTCGCGCTGATCCGGCACGAAGGGCGTCTTGTGATTGGGCAATGACTGGCCGATCAGACCGGTCTGCGCGACCAGCGTGTGCTTCGCTCCGAAGTCGAGCAGCATCAGGTTGCGGTCGAGATCCACCGTATCCCGGTGAGTCAGCAACTCGACCCGACGGATATCGCCGCCGAGTGTGCTGATCTCGACGTGCATGAGATCTGTTTGTACCGCCACCACGTCGCCACCGGCGATGGGGCCCGCTTCGGGCGTCGCCGCCGGGGTTGCCACGGGTGTAGTGGGAGCGGCCGGCGACTTGGTCGTCCCGGGCACGGGCGTGAAGTCGGTGCCAGGCGAGGGTTGCACTGCCGTGGGAGCAGGCACCGGCTTGGGGCCGTACTCCTTGTACCACTTCTCTCCGAGCAGAAAGAGGGAGACGCAGAAAATCACCAGCAGAACGAGGCGAGTGGTGTCCATGAATGGGCGAGGGGCTCAGGGAACCGGGTCATGGCCCCCGGCACACCAGGGGTGACAACGGGCAATGCGACGTGCGGCAAGCCAGGAACCGCGCAGCGCGCCATGGCGATGGACGGCTTCCTGGGCATAGTGGGAACAGGAGGGGTAGAAGCGACAGGATGCAGGCAACAAGGGGCTAATGGTCCATTGGTACCCCTTGATCAAGCCCGAGAGAACCGTGGCGATCACGGACGCACCTTGAGCAGCGCCTCCAGCTCGACTCGCGCCTCCTGCCGGGCGGATGACGGGGGCACCGCTTTCACTCGAACCACCCAGTCCCACCCCGATAACTCCTGTAGCCGGGTTCGAAATACTTCTCGAATCAGGCGCTTGAGGCCATTTCGGCCAACGCTGGAGCGCGCTGTGCGCCGCGCGACCACCATGCCGAGGCGGCCATAGGGCAGAGCATTGCGCGCGCTGTGTACTGCGAAGTACCGGCCTTGCTCGGGCCGCCGGGCCCGGAACGCGCGCTCGAAAGCGGCCGGATCGTTAAGGCGAAATGCGGCCGGGAATCGCTGCCTGGGCCGTTCCGCCGGCGGGCGGGAAGACTCGTCAGACAGCGAGCCGCGCCCGGCCCTTGGCGCGGCGGGCATTGATCACGGCGCGGCCGGACTTGGTCTTCATGCGGACCCGAAAGCCGTGGGTGCGCTTGCGTCGGGTCACCGACGGTTGGTACGTGCGTTTCATCGTTCACTCCCCGAAAAAGAGCCGCGTATTAGACATTTGCGCTCGATTGGTTGTCAACCGCCGCAGCCGAGTCAAGCCTGTGGATAACTTAGCGAGGGCTCTGCTAAACTCCGTCCTTCGATCTCAGCCATCGAGAGTTCGACCATCGATCGATCATCACCCGGCGCGTTGCAGCTGGATTCCACCGTATCACCATCCCATGCCCGAACTTTGGGAACGCTGCCAGGACGAGCTCCGCAAGAGCTTGTCCGAGCAGCAATATCACACTTGGATCAAGCCGCTCGCTGCCACTCTGGACAGCGATACGCTGACACTCGTGGCACCCAATCGGTTCGTGCTGGAGTGGGTGCGCGACAAATTCCTGCGGGGCATTGAAGACCTGGCTGCGCGCCTGACCGACGGCAGCCTGGCAGTCAACCTGCTCCTCGCCGAGGTATCCGCCCGCCCCAAGCCGGCCGTCGCCGCCGAGTCGCCGGCCCCCACCCCGCGACCGACGCCGCCGGCGGGCCCGGTCCGTGGCCGGCTCAATCCGGCATTCACCTTCGACAGCTTCGTCCCCGGCAAGGCCAATCAACTCGCACGCGCCGCCGCCATCCAGGTGGGTGAACACCCGGGCACCGCCTACAACCCCCTGTTCATCTATGGTGGCGTAGGCCTCGGCAAGACCCACCTGATCCAAGCCATCGGCAATCTGGTACGCGAACATTCTCCCGATGCCCAGGTCCGTTACACCCACGCCGAACAGTACGTGTCCGACGTGATTCGCGCGTACCAACACAAATCCTTCGACAGCTTCAAGAAGTACTACCACTCCCTCGATCTGCTCCTGATCGACGACATCCAGTTCTTCAGCAACAAGAACCGGACCCAGGAGGAGTTCTTCTACGCGTTCAATGCGCTGATCGACGCCCACAAACAGGTCATCATCACCTGCGATACCTACCCGAAGGAAATCTCGGGCATGGAGGATCGCCTGATCTCGCGTTTCGGCTGGGGCCTCACGGTCGCGATCGAACCGCCCGAACTCGAGATGCGCGTCGCGATCCTGCTGAAGAAGGCCGAGGCCGACAACACACCGGTCAGCGAAGACGTCGCCTTCTTCATCGCGACGCACATCCAGTCCAACGTGCGCGAACTCGAAGGCGCCCTCAAACGGGTCGTCGCTTTCTCCCGATTCGCCAATATTCCGATCACCGTCGATTCGACGCGCGATGCGCTGAAGGATCTCCTCGCCATTCAGACCCGCCAGGTCTCGGTGGACAACATCCAGAAGACCGTCGCCGATTTCTACAAGATCAAGGTATCGGAGATGTACTCGAAGAAGCGCTCGCGCAACATCGCGCGACCGCGCCAGATCGCGATGGCGCTCGCGAAGGAATTGACGACTCTCAGCTTGCCTGACATCGGTGATGCGTTCGGCGGTCGCGACCACACCACCGTCCTGCACGCCTGCCGAAAGATCGCCGAGCTGCGCTCCACCACGCCCGAGATCACGCGCGACTTCGACTCGCTCATACAGGTCTTGCGTGGATAACCGGAGCACGAATTGTGGATAACCCGCGCTTCACCACGTCGCCCGGATTCCATCCAGACTTCATCCACAAGCCATACATGGGTTGCGCCGTCGCGTTGACCGTCCGGAACACCGCTTCCCTCCTGGACCTGCATCGGTTACCCACCGTTCTGTCGTTCATTCATCAACATCTATCAGGTTGAAAGAGCAATGAAGAACATACAACTCGATCGCGATGCATTGCTGCGTCCCCTGCAGGCCGTCACCGGTGTGGTGGAGAGACGACAGACTCTTCCCATTCTGTCCAACGTGCTGGTCGAATCGAAGGGCGGTGCGATGACGTTGCTCGCGACCGATCTCGAGATCCAGGTCGCGGCTCCGGTCGAAGGGCAAAGCTTCAGCGAGGACTTCGCCGTCACGGTATCGGCGAAGAAACTGCTCGATATCCTGCGTGCGCTGCCGGAAGGCACCCAGATCAGCCTCGAGCAGAAGGACGCCAAGATCCAGTTGAAAGCCGGCCGCAGCCGTTTCAGCGTGCAGACTCTACCGGCGGCGGATTTCCCCCGGCTCGCCGAGGGTGCGCAAGCGACTGCCGAAGTGGCATTGCCCCAGAAGGAACTGCGGCGCCTCCTTTCGCTTACCCAGTACGCAATGGCTCAGCAGGACATCCGCTACTACCTGAACGGCATGCTCCTGGTCGTCGACAAGAAGGAATTGACGCTGGTTGCCACGGATGGTCATCGACTGGCGCTCACGACCCGCGAACTGCTCGACAGCTACGTACGCAACGAGGTGATCCTCCCGCGCAAGGCTGTGCTCGAATTGGCTCGCCTGCTGCAAGAGACCGACGACACGGTGCTCGTGACGTTGCTCGGCAACCAGGTCAAGTTCGAATTCGGTGGCCTGCAACTCATCACCAAGGTTGTCGACGGCAAGTTCCCCGACTATGGCCGCGTCGTGCCGGTGAATTACGGCAAGCATTTCGAAACCGACCGGATTCGCCTGCAACAGGCGCTGCAAAGGGCAGCGATCCTGTCGAACGAAAAGTTCCGCGGCGTGCGCTGGGTCCTGACCGAGGGCAGCCTGCGCATCATCTGCACCAACACCGAACAGGAAGAGGCCGAGGAGGAAATGGAGATTCCGTATTCCTCCGACGCGCTCGACGTGGGGTTCAACATCACCTATCTGCAGGACGTGCTGAACAGCGTCGAGGTGGAAACGGTCGACTGCGCTTTCGGCGATGCCAACAGCAGCATGCTGGTGACGTTGCCGGGTCGGAGCGATTTCAAGTATGTCGTGATGCCGATGCGCATCTAGAGACGGGACAGGGCCAGAAACGCATGGAAGGCAACAACGAATACAACGCCGAGAGCATCAAGATGTTGAAGGGGCTCGAGGCGGTCCGCAAACGCCCGGGCATGTACATCGGCGACACGAGTGACGGCACCGGCTTGCATCACATGGTCTTCGAGGTGGTGGACAATTCCATCGACGAAGCGCTGGCGGGTCACTGCGACGAAATCAAGGTGGTCATTCACGGCGACAACTCGATCAGCGTCGTCGACAACGGACGTGGCATTCCGACCGACATCCACCCTGACGACGAAGCGGGTCGTTCGACGGCCGAGATCGTCATGACGGTGCTGCATGCCGGCGGCAAGTTCGACAGCAATTCCTACAAGATCTCCGGCGGCCTCCACGGCGTCGGCGTGTCGGTGGTGAATGCGCTGTCCGAATGGTTGAAGCTCACCATCCGGCGCGACGGGAAGGCGCACTACCTCGAGTTCCACAACGGCGATTTGTCGGCGCCGATACGGGAACTCGGTCCCACCGAGCGTCGCGGCACGGAGATCCACTTCCGGCCCAGCGTTGCCACTTTCGACAACATCGAATTTCACTTCGACGTGCTCGCCAAGCGCCTGCGCGAGCTCTCGTTCCTCAACAACGGGGTGCGCATCGAGCTCATCGATCAGCGCACGGCCAAGCAGGAGAGCTTCGCTTTCTCCGGGGGCGTCAAGGGCTTCGTCGAGTACCTCAATCGCCACAAGGTGGTGTTGCACCCGAACATCTTCCACTCGGTCGGCGAGCGCAACGGCATCGGCGTGGAAGTGGCGATGCAATGGAACGACTCCTACCAGGAGACGGTACTCGCGTTCACCAACAACATTCCGCAGCGCGATGGTGGCACCCACATGACGGGCCTGCGTGCGGCCATGACGCGCACCATGACCAAGTACATCACGTCGAACGAGCTCGACAAGAAGGCGAAGGTGGAGATCAGCGGCGACGACCTGCGCGAAGGCCTCACCTGCGTCCTGTCGGTCAAGGTCCCCGATCCCAAGTTCTCGTCGCAGACCAAGGACAAGCTGGTTTCGTCGGAAGTGCGACCGGTGGTCGAGGAAGTGGTCGCGAAGGCGCTGGAGGATTGGCTGCTCGAGCGCCCGGTCGATGCACGTACCGTGGTGGGCAAGATCATCGAGGCAGCCCGAGCTCGCGAGGCGGCGCGCAAGGCGCGCGAGATGACGCGGCGCAAGGGAGTGCTCGATGGCATGGGCCTGCCGGGCAAGCTCGCCGATTGCCAGGAAAAGGATCCGGCGCTATGCGAGTTGTACCTGGTGGAGGGCGACTCAGCCGGCGGTTCCGCCAAGCAGGGGCGTGACCGGAAGTTCCAGGCGATCCTGCCGCTGCGCGGCAAGATTCTCAACGTGGAACGCGCCCGCTTCGACAAGCTGGTCTCGTCGGCGGAAATCGCCACGCTCATCACCGCGCTCGGGACTGGCATCGGCAAGGACGACTACAACCCGTCCAAGCTGCGCTACCACCGTATCATCATCATGACCGACGCGGACGTGGACGGCTCGCACATCCGCACCTTGCTGCTCACGTTCTTCTACCGCCAGATGCCCGAACTGGTGGAGCGTGGCCACATCTACATTGCCCAGCCGCCACTGTACAAAGCGAAGCACGGCAAGGAAGAGCGCTACCTCAAGGACGAGCACGAGCTGAAGCACTATCTGCTGCGGCTCGCGTTGAAGGATGCGCTGCTGATTCCCAGCACCGGCGCCGAGCCGCTCGGGCGCGAAGCGTTCGAGCAGGTGGCGAAGGAGTATCTGCTCACCGAAGCGGTGATCGAGCGCCTGTCGCGCCGCATGGACGGCAGCGTCCTGCAGGCGCTGACGCGCGGTGCAGCCCTGTCGCTCGCGGACGAGACAGCCGCGATCGAAGCGGCCCAGCGGCTGCAGGGTGCGTTCGCCGGTCAGAGCGTGACCGTGACGCCGGGCGTGGATGGCCTGACCGAAGCGCGCCTGTTGCGGGTGTCACGGCGAGTCCATGGCGTCGAACGCCATACCATAATCGACCAGGATTTCATCGACAGCGGCGATTACGCGCAGATGCGCCGGACAGCTGACCTCGTTCAAGGGCTTCTTGGAGAGGGCGCGCTAGTGCGCCGGGGCGACGACGAGCATCCGGTCATCGATTTTCGCGAAGCGCTGGACTGGCTGCTCGATCAGGTCCGCAAAGGGGTCAGCATCCAGCGCTACAAGGGCCTGGGCGAGATGAATCCCGAGCAATTGTGGGAAACCACGATGGATCCCGCGTCGCGCACGCTGCTGCGAGCCCAGGTTGAAGACAGCATCGCCGCCGACGAGATCTTCAGCACTCTGATGGGCGATATCGTCGAGCCGCGCCGCGCGTTCATCGAAACCAACGCGCTGGGTGTGCGCAACCTCGACGTGTGAGGTGAACGCTCCCCCACGCTCCCTGCGGTCGCTGCCCCCTGAGGGGGTGCCTCAG
>JAIEQG010000050.1 GCA_019747905.1 Burkholderiales bacterium | reverse complement strand
GCCCGACGGCCGCAAGCTCTACGTGGCCAACGGCCGCTCCAATTCGGTGTCGGTGATCGACACCGAGACCAACGCGAGGCTGAAGGACATCGAGGTCGGGGAAATGCCCTGGGGTGTGGCGATACGCTGAATCGCGGCAGCTGGCAGGTAGGGCAACCGCCTTCACCACGAAGGACACGAAGGACTCGAAGGGTCACGAAGGACTCCCCGACAAGCTTTCCCTTCGGGTTTCCTTCGTGGGTTTCCTTCGTGCCCTTCGTGTCCTTCGTGGTGAAAGAGGTTGCCCTGGCTGGTCGCCCCTGGCCACAGCCTGCGCTGGCGGCTCCGGCGCCGCCATGCCAGAATTCCCGGCCGACGGGCCATGTGCGCCCAGCCATCCAGCCCATGACTGCTGACCACCGCCCGACGCCGTGAGACCGCTGCCCGGGGCAACGTCCCTCCTGACGTGGCTGATCCTCGCAAGCCTGGCCGTGGCCGGCTCGGGTTGTGCCGCGTTCCGCAGCTACAAGGCGGAAATGGACAAGACCATCGCGCTGGCCTCCGCGGGCGACATCAACGGCGCCATCAAGGTCCTCGACAGCAACAACAAGTCGAAGGACAAGGATCTCCTGTACGACATGGAAGCGGGCGAGCTGCGCCGACTCAAGGGCGACTTCCAGGGAAGCCAGGTGGCGTTCACGTCGGCGGATGCGAAGGTGCAGGCGTGGGAGGAGGCCTCGAAGCTCAACGCGGCACGGACCGGCGGCTCGGTGGGCAGTTACCTGGTCAACGACAAGGTGCGCACCTACGAAGGGCACGACTATGAGAAGGTCATGGTTACCACCCTGATGGCCATGAACCGCATGGACCTCGGCGACTGGGACACCGCCCGCGTGGACATCAAGCGCACGCACGAACGCGAGGCCATGATCCAGGCGTTGCGCGAGGACGAGTATCTCAAGGTCACCGAAGAGGCGAGGAAGAAGGGCGCGCGCCAGAACTTCAAGGAGCTGAACGGCTACCCGGTGCAGACCATCGACAACCCCGAGGTCAACGCACTGAAGAATGGCTACCAGAATGCCCTGTCGCACTACCTGGCAGGCTTCATCTACGAGGCGCTCGGCGAGCCGAGCCTCGCGGCACCGGGCTATCGCACCGCCATCGAGTTGCGTCCCGGCCAGGGCATGCTGGAGGATTCGCTCGGCGGCCTGGAAGCGCGCCTGGCAGCGAAGGACGAAGGCTATTGCGACACCCTGTTCGTCATCGAAACCGGAGTGATACCGGGTCGCGCGTCGCAGAGCTTCAACCTCCCGATTCCGGTCGGGCCGCAGGGCCGCTGGATCTTCATCTCCGCATCGTTTCCCACCATGCCGGCGGTGGCGCCGTACAACCCGCCGTCGGTCCGGGTCGACAAGGATCTCGACGTGCGTACCGCCCACGTCCTCGATCTGGATTCCATGGCACGGCGCACGCTGAAGGACGACATGCCCGGCATCATGCTGCGCGCGTTCATCCGCCTCTCGTCGCGGGCCATCGCGCAATATCAGATGCAGGAGCAGATCGCCCAGCAGCAGAGGAAGGGCCAGGACACGCTGGGCATGTCGCTCGGACTGCTCGCCCTGCAGCTGGGCGGCGCCGTGACCGAACAGGCGGACGAGCGGGGCTGGCGGACTCTGCCGGCCCACGTCACGGTGGCGCGGGCGCGCCTTTCCCGCGGGCAGCACAACATCGACATCAGCACGGGCCAAGGCCGCGCGACCTTCGATGTGAACCTCGCCGGCCCCCATGCGTTGGTGACTGCACGGCTGCTCGGCGGGCGCCCGTTCACCACCCCTGCCTCTTCGCCCGGCATGCCCGCCGCGCCCCTGCCGGCAGGGTCGAAATCCGTCGCCGCGCCTGGTGCGGACGCCGTTCAGGTTTCCGTCGTGAACTTCGATTACCCTGTTGCCGTCTCTACCCCCCGGAGGACCGTCCCATGAAAGCAGTCACCCTCGTCATCGCCCTGCTCGCCGTTGCCCTGGCGGCCGGTTGCGGCACCAAGAAGGGCTTCGAGAAGCCCGGCTTCGCCTTCGGGTGTCCGATCGGCGAGTCCAAGATCAGCTCCATGGAAGATCTGGTCAAGGCCAAGGTCGCGAAGGAAGGCAGCAAGAGCCCCGACGTGGAGATCGAGGAGATCCGTTGCACCACGACCGGCGATCTCATGAAGATCGACGTGGTGGTCCACAACGACGAATCGGACGTCGAACGCCTGCAATACAAGTTCCGCTGGATCGATGCCGAGGGCATGCGTGCCGCCGACGAGGAATCGTGGAAGCCGCTGCTGCTCTACGGCAACTCCCGCCAGACCGTGACGACCATTGCGCCGAATGCAAAAGCTCGTGACTTCAAGTTCATTTTCATGGGACAAGACTGAATGTCCAACCGCGTCACGCGCCCCGCCCGCGCGGTCCGCGCGGAGGCGGACGCGCTTCGTGTCGTCACCGAAGCCACATCGGTGTCTAGCGAAGCGAGTGTCCAGCGAAGATCCGCCGCCCGAGCGCACGGCTGACGCCTCCTTCTCGATTCGCAGACACCATCATCCGACTTCGGAGCACTTCATGACACTACCGACCCGCCTCCGCGTTCCCTCCGCTGTTATCGCCGCAGGGCTTGCTCTCACACTGGCCGCCTGCGGCGGTCCCAAAACCAAGTACGGCGACGCCGGCTCCGTCGAGACCGTCACCAACCAGTTCGGCTCCACCGACCTGCAGATGCTCGCCGAGCAGATGTCGCAGTCGATGCTGTCGGAAGCGCCGGTGATCTCGAGCGGCAACCTGCCCATCGTCACGGTACAGGAAGTTAAGAACAAGACCAGCGAGTACATCGACACGCGCGCGATCACCAATCGCATGCGCGCGACCCTGCAGAAGAGCCGCAAGGTGCGCTTCGCGACCGACCAGGCCGAGATGCAGAAGCAGATCGACGAGATCCAGCGCCAGCAAAGCGAGTACTACGACCAGAACAAGTCCACCGAAGTGGGCAAGATGGTCGGTGCGGGCTTCCGCGTGACCGGCGAGATCACTTCCATCGTGAAGGAAGACAAGAAGATCAAGGACGTCTACTACCAACTCTTCCTCAGCATGACGAACATCCAGACCGGCATCGAGGAGTGGAGCGACACCAAGGAGATCCGCAAGACGACTGAGAAGTAATTGGGGGTCGGCTGCGCCAACCCCTGCGGTGGGATTGTTGGCTCCCCCTCATCCCCAGCCCTTCTCCGCCAGGGAGAAGGGAGCGTCAAGCCACTCTCCCTCCGGGAGGGCAGTACACCCCTTCCCCCGCGCGAAGCGTGGGGGAAGGCTGGGATGGGGGCAGCGGTGGTTCGCAGCGAGCCTGGTCGTGCTCCTGTCGGGCGCAATCCCGGCCCACGCTGCCGACTGCGCCGCAGCCTACGAAACCCGCACACCAAGCGGCCCGGATTCCACCGGCCGCTTCTATCTGGGCCGCGAAACCTCACCGGTCATGGGCCACCTCGGCGCCGGCTGGCTCGAGCGTCCCGAACGTGAAGCCGAAGAAAACCCTGCAGCGCTGATCAAGCTGCTCGCGGTGAAACCGACCGACGTCGTCGCCGACATCGGTGCCGGTACGGGCTATTTCAGTTTTCGCATCGCCCCGCTCGTGCCACGAGGCAAAGTGCTGGCCGTGGACATTCAACCGGAGATGCTGGCCGCGATCCGCGACAAGCGCAAACGTACGGGTACCGCCAACGTTGAACCGGTACAGGGTCGCATCGACGACCCTGCCCTCGCAGCAGCTTCCGTGGACCTTGCCCTGATGGTCGACGTCTACCACGAGTTCTCGCAGCCTTGCGAAATGCTGCGGGCCATTGCCAAGGCATTGAAGCCTGGCGGCCGGCTGGCGCTGGTCGAGTATCGAGCAGAGGATTCGAAGGTGCCCATCAAGCCGCTGCACAAGATGTCACAGGCGCAAGCCATTCGCGAGGTCGAACTAGCCGGCCTGCGCTGGCAACGGACAATCGACGATCTGCCCTGGCAGCACTTGATGTTCTTCGTGAAACCCGCATCTCAGTAGAGTACCGTTCCGTCCTTTCGAAAGCGTCATGGCGTACCCCATCAGCATCCGGCTCGCTGCCGGGACGTTCCTGTTCGTCGCCGTCAGCGTGTCTGCGCAAGACTACGACGAGCACGCCGAACTCGCATCGCACAAGCGCGAAGCCGTAGAACGCGTCGCCAACGCCCACACCCAGGAACTGGTCACCGGCGCGGCGAACCTGATCATCAAGCAGGCATCCATCCGCGTTGCGCGCGGACTGCTCGCCCAATGGGGCAAGGAAGCCGGCCTCGGCCCCACCTGGAAGGAAGGCGGCGAGCACTGGCAGAAGGCCGAGACCCTGCTGCTCGAAGAGACGGTCGAACCGATGAAGAACGTGGCGACCGGCACCTGGGTCAAGGACATCTGGGTCGACTATGTGGGCAAGACCTTTGGCGGCGAGGAAGCCGATGTCATAGCGACCCATCTCGAATCGTCGTCGGGCCAGGCGCAGGTCGCGATGATGGACTGGTTCATCGGCGAGACCACGCTCTTCAACTACACCTACACCGGCCGCTTCCAGTACGACCTGAAGGGAGCGGAAAGCGAACTGAAGGCGCTGCAGAAGATCGCTGTGCCGCGCATCCCGGAGAAGGACAACGAGATCGGCTTCACCACGAAGAACCGTGATGCCTGGCAGTTCGTCGCGTGCAGCCCGCAGAACCCCACGTGCATGGGGCCGCGCTACGCCAAGCTGCTGGGTGGCGCGCTGCAGGGCGGGTTGATTCGCCACATAGACAAGATCACGACCGAGATCCAGGAGAAGATGAAAGGGCGCCGCGCGGATGTGCAGCCGATGATGGAGGAATTCCGCGCCTCGCTCGAAGCACCCGCGACGAGTGCACCGGCAGGGGAGCGGTAGTCAGGGTGAGAGGTGGGCGATGTCTCAGTTCCGGATATCGCTTGCCCCCATCCCAACCTTCCCCCAGCGCAGCTGGGGGAAGGGGTGTACGTCCCCTCCCCCGGCTACGCCGGGGGAGGGTTAGGGTGGGGGCAACACTTCGTCAATCGACGTCGACCTGCATCAGTAGCGGCCGATGTCCGCCACCGGATATCGACTGCCAACCTCCGACGTAGCAGCGCCCCGCGTCGTCACGCGTGATCGATCCGTACAGCAACGGCCCGACCACCCCGTGAGTGTCGAAAGGAAACGCCCGCGACGTGCGTGACGCGAGATCGAACACAATCCATTCGTAGCGATCGCCACGCCGGGCGATGCCCGCCACCAGCGTTCGCCCGTCGAGGGCGAACAACGACGGCGCGTACGACGCTCCCTGTGGATGGAACCATCCCACCGGGCTGACCCGTGCAGGAGCGCCCTCTCGGGGTTCGATCGAGTAAAGGTGGCCCGCGTGCGTGGTGAACAGCGAGCGGCCATCTGCCAGCGCAGCAAGCCCGACGATGCCGTGATCCTCAGCCGCGGCGGGTTCGCCGAAGTAGTGCTCGAGCGGCGTCACCGCCTGTTCGCGCAGTTCCGAATCGAACTCCACGAGCACTGCGCTCAACATGCCATAGCCATCGCGCTTGACGCGCGGTACGAACGCATGACCGTCGGTCCCGACGACCACATTGCGCGATGCATGACCGCCAACGGCACCGACCACGACCCGCCGTTGCTGCTGCGTGACGGTGTCGAACTGGTACAGCACGTGATCCCAATAGCCGAGCGCGTAGATCCACCGCCCACCGCCGGCCGCTGCCACCAGACCCTCCGGCGCCGCGAACAGGTGTTCCCATCGACCCGACTCGACGTCCACGCGCCACAGGTGACTACCCCACTTCGGTAGTGCGGAACCGTCCTCGGCCTCGCCTTCTTCGTCCATGGAGGTGAAGTAGAACCGGCCATCATCGCCCGGCACGATCTTCGAATGGATCTTCACCTGCCCCGCGCCCGGAGGCGACACATGGGCTTCGGCAAGCCGGTCCACGACGCCGCCGAAATCGCGCCACGCGTTCGTCGCCGGATCGAACTGCATCAGATGGGCACTGCCGCCTGGCGCCTTGGCCGACACACCCACCCAGATGCGCCCGGCCGCATCGCGCCCGGTCGCACCCCAGATGCTGTTCGCATCGACGAAACCCGGGACGTCGATGACGCGCGTACGCGGTGCCCGCCAGGGATTCGAGGGCAGCGGCGCGAACCGGCTGCCGGTGCGCTTCTCCACGTCGGCGGCCTGTGCCCCTGCAGACCCGGAAAAGATCGACCCGGTGACGGCGCCCGCCGCCGCCAGGATCAGGGAGCGTCGCCCGATCATGCGTTCGCAATCGCCCCCGCGTTCACCGCGTCCCCTGCAAACCCGCGAAGGCCACTTTGACCAGATACTCCGTCACCTGCTGGTGGGTATACCGACCGCTCATCTGCAGGTATTCGACGGCCGGATCGCAGGTGCGCGCGTAGAGGCTGAAGACCACCACGTCCGGCGGCAGGTCCGGATCGAGCACCCCTCGCGCCTGGGCGGACTTGACCAGGTCCGACATGCGCTCGTTCAGGGCGAGGATGCGTTTCACGTAGTCCCGGTTGCCCAGCAGGTTCGCCTGCAGAGTCGAACTGGTGGACGGCAGCAGCGGCAGCCCACCGTCGAGCCGCAGATCGAGTGCCCAGCGCAAGAGGGCCCGCATCTTGTCCACCGGCGAGAGTTCCGGCGGGAGGCCTTCCAGAAAGGCGATCGCCTGATCCAGCAACTGGATCATGACCGCCGCAGCCAGCGATTCCTTGGAACTGAAGTGCTTGTACAGGCTCGCCTTGGCGATCCCGGCCTCGGCGGCCACCTCGTCCACCGTCATGAGGTCATACCCCTTCTTCGCGAGCATCACCCGGGTGGCATCGAGGATGGCGTCCTCGCGGACTTTCTGCTGCTGCTGACGCACGGTCAGCCTGGCAAGAATACCCATTGGTTCTTTTTGTGAACTAATCAGTTCAAGTTATAGTCTCATTGGTTGCGGTTGGAGTCGCTCGGGGCCACGTCGGTTCCGAACGCTCCCCGGAGGGCCGGTGGCGCCCCGGTCCTCCGGCAGCCGCGAGCCCGTCGGCTCCCTCTCGGGAGCCGCTCACCCCACCCCTAGAATCAGGAGTTTGAACCATGATCGCTCGCCGTGCCCTCATCGCTGCCGCCCTCGCCGGCATCCTCTCCGCTTGCGCCAACATGTCCCAGGCCGACAAGTCCGCCCCCGCTGCCAAGTCCGACATCGTGGACACGGCGGTAGCGGCCGGCAGTTTCAAGACGCTCGTGACTGCCGTCCAGGCCGCCGGCCTGGTGGATACCTTGAAGAGCCCCGGCCCCTTCACCGTGTTCGCACCGACCGACGAGGCGTTCGCCAAGCTGCCGCCCGGCACCGTGGAGTCTCTCCTCAAGGACAAGGCCGCCCTCACCAAGGTGCTAACCTACCACGTCGTTCCCGGCGCAGTGATGGCCAAGGACGTGCCGACGGCCAACGTGAAGACCGTTCAAGGCCAGACTGTCGCCCTCAAGAAGGATGGCTCGGGCGTGACCGTCAACAACGCCAAGGTGGTGGCTGCGGACATCGTGGCGACCAATGGCGTGATCCACGTGATCGACACCGTGATCCTGCCGCAGTAACAGGGGTGAATCGCGGCCTCCGTCGCCCGGCGCGAGGCCGCTCACCGATGCCGGGTGTGCACGCGCGCAGCCATGCCGCTGATCGCTCTTCCCGCCCCGACTCACGCATCACGTGCCGCAAAGCCGCTGCCGCGCGGCAACGTGACGCGCGCGTCCAGCCCACCGCCCGCGCGGTTGATCAATGTCACGTCACCGCCCATCGCCTGCGCCAGGTTGCGCGCGATCGACAGGCCCAGTCCGGTACCGCCGGTGCCCTGATTGCGCGAACCCTCGAGCCGATGAAACGGCTCGAAGACCTTGTCCAGCAACTCGCCGGGAATGCCGGGCCCGCGATCGCGCACCGCGATGGTGAGGCGCTCGGGTCGATCGTCGATGGCGATCTCCACGTCGCGCGCGTAGTGGAGTGCGTTGTCGAGCAGGTTCTGCAGGATGCGGCGCAGGCCGAGCGGCTTGCCGGCAAACGGAGTGCTCGCCTTGCCGCTCACCACGACCGGTTGACCCAGCTCTTCGGCGTCGGCGCGCAAGGCTTCGAGCAGCGCATCCACGTCGATCGCGCTCAGTGGCTCGCGATCGTCCAGGCCACGCATGTAATCGAGGGTCGTGCCGACCATGCGCTGCATCTCGTCCAGGTCGCGCAGGAACTTCTCGCGCAGCGTCGTGTCCTCCAGCAGTTCGGCACGCAGACGCAACCGCGTGATCGGCGTCTTGAGGTCGTGCGACATGGCGGCCAGGATGGCGGTACGGGTGCGCACGTAGCGTCCCAGGCGCTCCTGCATCGTGTTGAACGCGCGCGCCGCCCGCCGCACCTCCTGCGGCCCCGTCTCCGGCACGGGCGGGCGATCGATGTCACGACCGAGTTCGTCGGCCGCTTCGGCGAGCCCCTTGAGCGGCCGGGTCACCCAACGCACCACGACGAAGGTCAGGATCGCCACCACCACCAGCATCACCGCCAGGTTCTGGACCACGCGCGTGGGCCAGCGCGGCAGGCGGCGCGGCTCTTCCAGGACGAAGCGGGCCCAGCTGCCATCGTCGAGCCGCGCGAGCACGTTGAACGCGAAGCGCTCGGTGCGCTCGCCCATGGTGCCGGGCACCGTCGTCTCGCCGAACTTGCGCGTCACGCTGACGGCGAGCGTACGTTGCGCACCGATGCGATCCTTGAGCATGCCGAGCATCGCGACGCCGTCGTCGTCGTCCGGATCGGGCTCGGTTACGATCTGCGGCGACGCGAGCAGTTCGATCTTCACGCCCTGGGCTTCGGCGATCTCCGCCAGCGCGACGCGCTGCGTCGGCGGGAGACGGTCGAGCAGCTTGATGAGATCCACCACGCGTCGCGCCGCCGGCCCCGCACTCGCGCGGAACACCGAGGCTTCCCGATCCAGCATCTGCACGAACAACGTGATGCCCATCGTGAGCACGAGCACGCCGATGAACGTGAGCGCGATGCGCCCGAACAGCGAGTCGGGCACGAGCCGCCGCAACCATCCGTACATTCCCTCCCCCGCCGAAGGCGGGGGAGGGTTAGGGTGGGGGCTGCCGTTCACGCCGCCGCCCTCACCGCAGCCGCCAGCACATACCCCTCGCCCCGAACCGTGCGAATGATCTCGGGATCGCGCCCGGCGTCGCCCAGCCGCTGCCGCAGCCGGCTCACCTGCACGTCGATGCTGCGGTCGAGCGGATCGGCTTCGCGGCCGACGGTGAGGTCCATCAACTGGTCGCGGGACAGCACGCGATTGGGATATGCGAGGAACACGCGCAACAGCCGGTACTCGGCGCCCGACAGCGCCACCACCACCTGCTGCGGCGACACCAGATGGCGCGCCTCGAGGTCGAGGGTCCACCCCGAGAACGACAAGGCCTTTGCGTGATCGGGTTCGAGTGCCGGCGGCACCGTGCGCGAGCGCCGCAGCACCGACTTGACGCGCGCCAGCAGCTCGCGCGGATTGAACGGCTTGGGCAGGTAGTCGTCCGCTCCGAGCTCCAGACCCACGATGCGATCGGTGTCCTCTCCCTTGGCCGTCAGCATGATGACCGGCAGTCCCTTCCTGACCCCCAGTTGCCGGCACAGCGAGAAGCCGTCCTCGCCGGGCAGCATCACGTCGAGGATCACCAGATCCACCTGGGCCGAGTCGAGCGTCTGCCACATGGCGCGCCCGTCCGGCACCACGGTCGCGCGATAGCCGTTGCGACGAAGGTAGTCACCGAGCAGCGAACGGATCTCGAGGTCGTCGTCGACGACCAGGATATGGTCCTGAGTCTCCATGGCCTATTTGTACCTCGTCCGGGCGGCATCGTGGGTATCGACGTTGTAAGGCCACTTTGCAGCCCGCGGGCATTGACACACTGCGTTACAAAACTTCGCGCCCCTGATATGCGCCATTTACAACGTGCTGCTTCAATGTCGGCCATGCGCCTTCCCCTCGTCCTTCGCCAAGCCGTCGGCGTCGCCCTGGTCGCCCTGGCGTTCCCGGCGTTCGCCGCGAAGGACGATCCCTTCGACACGGCAAGGCTGCGGCCACCGGAACCGCACCAGGCGTGGGAGCAACCGGCCGGTCCGCCCTGCCCTGCGCCGGTCGTCGTGCCCGATCCGCTCACCTTGCTCGACGCCGTCGAACTCGCGCTGTGCAACAACCCGCGCACACGCGAGTCGTGGTCCGCCGCCAAGGCCTCCGCTGCCCAGGTGGGCATCGCCCGCGGAGCCTACCTCCCCAGCGTCACGGTGACCGGTGCCCTGCAGAGCACCGACCAGCGCAACACCGTGCAGGCGGGTCGCCGCGACCAGGCCACCGGCTCGATTGCCCTCAACTATCTGTTGTTCGATTTCGGCGGTCGTGATGCCGCGCTCGAGCAGGCGCGCCAGAGTCTGTTTGCCGCCGACTGGAGTCACAACTTCACGTTGCAGACCGTGTTGCAGGACGCCGCTTCCGCCTATTTCCAGCTCTTCGCCAACGAGGAGGCCGTCGTGGCTGCACGCGCGGCCGAAGAGTCCGCGCAGAAGAGCCTCGACGCCGCGCGCGCCCGGCAGAAGGCCGGCGCAGCCACGCGCGCGGACGTGCTGCAATCCCAGACCGCTCTCTCGCAATCGCAGCTCGCGCGAGTGCAGGCCGAGGGCGGCGCCGCATCCGCGCGCGGCGTACTCGCCAATCGTATCGGGGTGACATCGGATCGGCCCGTGCGCATCGTGGCACCGGCCGATCTCGAAGCACGCCGCCTCGCCGACGCGCAGGTCGAGCAGCTCGTGCAGACCGCGGTCGCGCGTCGCCCCGACCTGCTGTCGGCCGAAGCGAACGTGCGCGCCGCGGAGTCGAACGTGCGCCTGCAGGAAGCCGCGGGCAAGCCCACCATCTCGGCCTTCGGCACCGGCACCGGCACCAACAACAATCCGGGGCTGGAAGCGCGCAGCGGCACCATCGGCGTGCAGATCAGCATCCCGCTGTTCACGGGCTATCAGTCCACCTACCGCATCCGGACCGCCCGCGAGCAGCTCGAGCAGCAGCAGGCCACGCGCGATCGCTTGCGCAACGACGTCTCGCTCGACGTCTGGCAGGCGTTCCAGGATCTGCGCACGCAGAACCAGTCGCTCGCTACCGCCGGCGATCTCGTGGCGAGCGCGCGCGAGTCGTACGACGTTGCGCTGGGCCGCTACAAGGCCGGAGTCGGGACCGTGACCGATCTGCTCAACGCCCAGAGCGCGCTCGCCAATGCCAATCTGCAACGCATCCAGGCACGGTTTTCCTGGAACGTCGCGAAGATCACGCTCGCCAAGGCCATCGGCGGTCTCGACGCCGGCCTGTTCAACGACCTTTCCGCCGCCGCACCCCGATGACCAAGACCCTGCGCAACTGGATGATCCGCCTCGTCGTGCTGCTGCTGATTGCAGCCGGTGCCTACGCAGGCTGGCGCTACTGGCAGACCGCCCACGTGAAGACGCTCGACGAACGCTATCAGTTCGAGGAACTCGCCAAGGGCGACGTCACCCAGACCGTGACCGCCAACGGCACGCTGAATCCGGTGGTGCTGGTCAACGTCGGCACGCAAGTGTCGGGAACCGTGCGCAAGCTGCATGCGGATTTCAATTCGACCGTGAAGGCCGGGCAGGTGCTGCTGGAACTGGACCCAACCCTGTTCCGTGCCGCCGTGGAGCAAAGCCGCGGCAACGTCGCCAACGCAACGGCGTCGCTCAAGCTCGCGCAAGCGAACGAAGCCCGCGTCCGGGAGCTCTACGGCCAGGAGTACGTTTCGAAACAGGACCTCGACGCCGCCGTGCAGCAGCGTGAGGCTGCCGAGGCGCTGCTGCGCACCGCCAAGGGCCAGGTAGCCCGCGACGAGGCGAACGTCGGCTACAGCGTCATTCGCTCACCCGTTTCCGGCATCGTGGTCTCGCGGCAGGTGGACATCGGCCAGACCGTCGCGGCGAGCTTCCAGACCCCGACGCTGTTCCAGATCGCACAGGATCTCTCGGTCATGCAGATCAACACCAACGTGGCGGAGGCCGATGTGGGCAAGATCCGCATCGACCAGCCGGTGCGCTTCACGGTGGATGCCTTCCCCGGCCGGCGGTTCGAGGGCAAGGTGTCGCAGATCCGACTCTCGCCCATCATTCAGCAGAACGTGGTCACGTACAACGTCGTGGTCGCGGTCGACAACCGCGATCTCAAGCTGATGCCCGGCATGACGGCCTACATCTACATCGACGTCGACAAGCGCGAAGACGTGCTGCTGGTGCCGAGCGCAGCGCTGCGATTCCGTCCGCGCGATCTGCCACCAGAACCGAAGAAGGTCACTGCGCCCGCCTCCGGAGAGAAAAAACCGCGCGGCAGCGGACAACGCGTCTATGTGGCACAAGGTGACAAGCTTGAAGCGGTCGCCATCCAGACCGGCCTCTCCGACGGCAAGTCCGTCGAGGTGACCGGTGGCGACCTCAAGGCCGGCGATCGCGTGGCGACACAGAACCGAGTGGCCGAGGGCGCCGGGTCCGGGTCGGGCCAGCCGGCCCCGCGCGTGCGCGCGTTCTGACGGCCATGGCGACAGCCCCCGACGGCGTCGTTGTCGGCATCGAGCATCTCTACAAGCAGTACGAGACCGCGGCCGGTCCCGTGCCGGTGCTGAAGGACGTGAACCTCGAGATCCGCCGCGGCGAATTCGTCGCGATCATGGGCCCTTCGGGCTCGGGCAAGTCGACCTTCATGAACATCCTCGGCTGCCTCGACACGCCCACGCGCGGGCGCTACGTGCTCGATGGGCACGACACCTCGGCGCTCGGCTCGGACGACCTCGCCCGCCTGCGCAACCGCTTCATCGGCTTCGTGTTCCAGGGCTTCAACCTGCTGCCGCGCGCGAGCCTGCTGGAGAACGTCGCGCTGCCGCTCATCTACGCGGGGACACCGCGGCGCGAGCGCAGCGAGCGCGCGCATGAACTGCTGGAGCGCGTCGGCCTCGGCCGCCACGTCGAGCATCATCCGAGCCAGATCTCCGGCGGCCAGCAGCAACGGGTGGCCATCGCACGCGCGCTGGCGAACCGCCCCAGCCTGCTGCTCGCCGACGAGCCCACCGGCAACCTCGATACCGCGACGAGTCATGAGATCATGGGGCTCTTCACCCAGTTGAACGCCGAAGCCGGCATCACTATCGTGCTGGTCACGCACGAACACGACGTGGCGCGGTTCGCCCAGCGCGAAGTCACTTTCGTCGACGGCATCGTCACCCACGACGGTCCGGTGCGCGCCGTCGAGGAGGCAGCGCGATGATCGGCGCCATCCTGCGCGAGGCGTGGAAGTCGATGGGGGCGAACAAGCTGCGCACCTTCCTCACCATGCTCGGCATGGTGATCGGCGTGGGCGCCGTGATCCTGATGCTCGCCATCGGCCAGGGTGCGCAGTACGTGGTGAAACAGGCCATCGCCAGCATGGGCAGCAACCTCTTCATCGTGCTGTCGAGTTTCTCCACCACGTCGGGCGTGCGTTCGGGGACCGGCCAGGCGCCCACCCTGACCGTGAACGATGCCCGCGCGCTGCTGGAACTCAACACCGTGGCCGAAGTGGCCCCCATGCAGCCGGGCTCGCGTCAGATCGTCTACGGTGCAGCCAACTGGAACACCCAGGTGTACGGCGTCACCCCAGGCTACTTCACGGTGCGCGACTGGGCCGTGGTCGATGGCGACCCGATCACCGAGACCGACGTGCGCAACGCCACCCGGGTAGCGATCGTCGGCCAGACCGTACTCGACCGCCTGTTCGGCGACGAGCCGGCCGTGGGCAAGACCATCCGCCTCGAGAACATTCCGTTCACCGTGGCGGGCGTGCTCGACCGCAAGGGCCAGAGCTTCGACGGCCGCGACCAGGACGACACCGTGCTGATCCCGCTCACCACTGCACAGCGCAAGGTCTTCGGCAGCCAGTTTCCCAACAGTGTCCGCATGATCATGGTGCAGGCCGTGTCGGAGAGCGCCATGGCGCAGGCGGAGGAGGACATCAACCGCCTGCTGCGCGAGCGCCGCCGCACGCCCGAAGGCCAGGAGCCGGACTTCACCGTGCGCAACCTGAGCGCCGTGGCCGACGTCCAGGCACAGACCACCAAGGTGATGTCCCTGCTGCTCGGGGCCGTGGCGTGCGTGTCGCTGGTGGTGGGGGGCATCGGCATCATGAACATCATGCTGGTGTCGGTGACCGAGCGCACCCGCGAGATCGGCATCCGCATGGCGATCGGTGCGCGCCGCCGCGACGTCCTCGCGCAGTTCCTGCTGGAGGCCATCATCGTGTCGGTGCTGGGCTGCGTGATCGGCGTGGCGCTGGGGGTCGGCGGCGCCCTGCTCGCCATGCGCCTGACCAGCATCTACACCGAGGTCACCGTGTGGTCGGTGCTGCTGTCCTTCGCCGTGGCGACCCTGATCGGCGTGTTCTTCGGCTTCTATCCGGCCCGCAAGGCCGCCTGGCTGAAGCCGATCGAGGCCCTGCGCTACCAGTGAAGATATCGGCGCGGATGCCGATATCCGCTAGGATGCCTCCGCATCGGCAGGGTACGTCCCTGCGTAAACGAGGCACGCTCCCTCCTCGGCCCGTTTTCCATGCGCGCTTTCACACCCGGTCGCAACGCGACCATCGTCGTGCTGCTGGCCATCTGGATCGCCACGGCGCTGGCATTCGACCGTCACGCGAGCCTCTGGCAGCAGCACGGGCTTGGTGCAATCACCGTCGTATTCCTCGCGTGCCTGCTCGCCGGCGAAACCCCCGCCGTGCGCCGGCAGGTATTCGTGGCAGCGGTCTTCGCGACCATCGGCGAGTTCCTGGCCGCTCCCCTGCTCGGCTTCTACACCTATCGCCTCGACAACGTCCCGGCCTTCGTGCCACCGGGACACGGGTTGGTCTACCTCGCCGCCATCGCCGCCGCGCGCGCCGATCTGGCGCAGCGCTGGTCACGCGCAGTCTGCGCCACCGCATTGACGGCCGGCGGCGCCTGGGCGATCTGGGGCGCCTGGATCGCACCGACCCCCGACCTGTTCGGATTGCTGCTGTTCGCGCTGTTCGCTCTGTTTGTGCTGCGCGGCCGCGCACCGCTGGTGTATGCCTGTGCCTTCTTCATCACAGCGTTCCTGGAACTGTACGGCACGGCGCTCGGTACGTGGACCTGGGCCGCGACCGAGCCTACCGGAACGCTCGGCATGGGCAATCCGCCGAGCGGCATCGCAGCGGCCTACTGCGTCGTCGACTGGGTCGCGTTGCGCATCACGCGGCGGCTCGCCATCAAGGCGCCACAGTGGCGCGCGGCCTTCCCGTCACCGGCGCGCGCCGTGCGCCGGGTGCGTCGCTGAGACTGTCTCACTGCCGGTCGTAGGGCCGTCACGGCGATCCGGTTTTCCGGCCGTTCCGGCATTGCTGCGAGGCATCCGCCCGAATCGGAGCGAGCTATCATTCGCTGATGCGGCAAATCGCCGTCGAGCGCCTTGGGCTCACGAACGAGACCAGACCGATGCAAGCAGCCCAGAATCGAGATGACGATTCGCCGGAGGCCTGCGGCAACCTGCAGCAGACGCTCGACGCGCTGTACGACCTCTATCGCCGGTGCGATTCGAGCACTCTCGGGCAAACGATCGTTGCCGCGATCCCCAAGGCGATCGCCTGCGACAGCGCCGCATTCGTCCGGATCGAGCCCACAGTGGGTTCCTTCACGCTGACGTCGTGGCCGATCGACCGGTTCGAGGGCATCGACCACAACGACGCAGTGGCGTTGCATGTGCGCGACCATCCCCTAGTGGCACACTTCTCGACGCGGCGCGATGCGCGGGCGTGGAGCCTGCACGATTTCGTCGCCCCGTCGACCTTCCGGCGCACGAGGTTGTACAGGAAGTACTACCGCCCTCTAGGCATCGAGTTCCAGCTGGTGATGCTGGTGCCGTATCCCGACCGGGCGTTGCGCGCGTTGGTGCTGAATCGGCGCGACCGAGCCTTCTCCGAAGGCGACCGGTGCACGCTCCAGTGGCTCTGGCCGCACCTCGCCCAGGCCGTTCGCATCTCGCGTGCTGCCGGCCGGCAGCGCGGACTGCCGGACCTCGAAGGGTCATCGGGCAATCGCGCCGTGATGGTCCTCGATCGCGACGGCCGCGCCGAGTTGTGTACCGAGCAGGCGCGCGTCTGGCTCACCCGCTATTGTGGCGACGGCATGCCGCGCCAACAGTTCAGATCGCTGCCGGAGCCCCTCGCGAGTTGGGTCGCCGAGATCCTGGACAACGAAATGCAGAAGTCGCGCGGCATCGCCGACCCGCCCGCACCGCTTGCCGTTCGTCGCGGCGACGCCTACCTCGCGATGCGGTTCGTGGCCGACCACGCTCGCGGCCAGCATCTCCTGTTGATGGAGGAAGTGGCGATGAACACCCCGCCCGATCTCCTGCTGGGGCTGGGGCTCACGCCGCGCGAAGCCGAAGTGCTCGCCTGGATCGCCCAGGGCAAGACCAACCGGGAAACCGGGCTCATCCTCGGCATGAGTCCACGCACCGTCCAGAAGCACCTGGAACGGGTCTTCGACAAACTCGGTGTCGAAAGCCGCACATCGGCGATCCTCAAGGCATGGCAGGTCAGCCGCTTCGAGGACATGGGGGCCCGCGGAAGAACCCGATCGCAGTACCCGACGCAGCCCGACCCTATTCGTCCCAGCAGTCGACGCTGAACTGTCGCGCGATGCGTCCGTCGCGCAGCTCCGCGATCACGTGGGCGACCACGCGCCCGCCCTCGGCATAGATGCACGACTCGCGAATCGCGAAGTTGTTCTCGCCGATCACGGTCGCCGTGACGGAATGGGTCATCTCCTTGGCACACAGGTCTCGCCACAATTCCAAGGCCGCCGCCTGCCCGCGCCGGACGAACGGCTGACTCGGCGGGAAGTTGCGGTTGACGATCACGAGCTCTACGTCGTCCGCATAAAGGCTGCCGGCGAGTTCGGCGTCGCGCGTGATCAATGCGCGCGTGAGCGTCTCACAGACCGACGCCGCACCGACAGGCTGCGAGGCCGGTTCCGATCCTCGCGGCTTCGAAGGCATGCGAATGACCTCCTCGTCATGGGCTGGAACCGAGGTCCGCGGTGGCGGGCCCCGGCCCCGAACACACTACTTCGAATACCTGGCGTAAGTCAGCTCGGCCTTGCGGATGTTCGTGGCCGGATCCTGCAGGAACTTGCCCAGCACCTCTTCGTTGCCGAAGCAGTACACCTTCCCGGTCGCCGGGTCGGCCCAGCGGATCGAGCAATCGGTCTTCACGTCCACGCCGAACTCCGACAGGCCGTAGGCGCAGCTGCCCTTGAACTGTTCACCCGCGGCGTGCGCCGCCGCGGACACCACCAACGCCAACAGTAGCAGGAACACGCGCATGATCTTTCCTCCATGGAGTCACTGCAACCACTGCGGCGCGAAGCTGCGCCGCGGAGGAAAGACTAGGCGGTGTCGATGCTCGTGAGTATGGCGGTTTGTGCGTAGGGCGTGCGTACGTGTTTGTGCGTACGCACCCGAACCGGGACCTAGCGGTTCTCCAGCCGGTTGTAGTCGAACAGCCCGGCTTCGCCCGGTGCCACGCGGCCGTAGGCGTCGTGCAGCGCGTCGCTGTAGGCCCAGAAACCCGGATGGGTCCGGCGGATGGCGAAGCGGTCGGCCAGTGCCCGATAGTCGGGCTCCGTCGCAAGGCTGCGCACCGCTGCAACGAACTCCGGCAGGGCAGTACGCGGCACGACATACAGCACATTCGGGTATGCGCCGATGAAGCCCGGCACGACCGTCAGGGCGTTCTCCTCAGGCAGGAGTGCCGCGGATTCCCGGATCAGGTGCGTGACGTTGCTGTGGCCGGTGTCGCGGATCAGGGTGAAGTAGCGCGCTGGTCCGGTCGGATCGTCCACCCGCAGAAAGCTCACCTCGGGCAGCAACGACAGGCTGCGGCCGGTGACCGCGGCCAGCGTTTGCAGATCCTTGCGCAACGCTGGATCTTCGACCGTGGACAGATCGAAGCGACCGCCCAGGACCGGCGCCACGCGCGCCCGCAGCAGCTCATACAGCTCACGCTGCGGATCGCCGCTGCGATAGTCGATCCCCGACTCCTGATCGAAGTGTGCCTTGCGGCCGTGCAGGTAGTCCTTCGTCGACTGGCTCGCACCGCGGTACCAGTGATCTCGCACCGCTTCGCGCTGCGCCCGCGGCAGAAGCATGATGAAGTTGAACTCTCCTTCCATGCGCAGGAAGTCCATGTAGAGCCGGGAGTTCAACTGGTGACCGGTATTGCCGTACACGTCGAATCCGGCCACCAGCAGGTAGTGGATGCGCTCCAGCAGCGGATAGCCGATGACCCAGGCGGTCTTGGGCGGCGCCCCGACCAGCCCCTGCACGACCGATGCGCTGTCGTAGTGTCGGAACACCGTGAGCGCCGCATTCGGATTGCGACCGTCGCCATCCCAGATCAGGTCCAGGTTCACTTTCGACGGCGTATCCAGGTTGCGCTGAAGGAACTCCGACTTGGCCTGGAGGTATCGATCTTCGCGCCGGGAGTATTCGAGCCAGGTGGACAGGATCAGCGCGCTGCTGCCCTTCTCCGAAGGCAGGGCGAGGTTGCTGCGCTCACGCGCCAGGAATGCGGCATTGACTTCCGGTTCGATGGCATCCGGGCTGGTGAAGAACACCCAGAACTGATCCTCGATGACATCCAGTGCCACCTGCCCCCGGCACACCGGCCCCTTGATGAATCCCATGATGGTGAACTCGGCCTGGTCCAGCATGAAGCGGTAACGCGCGCCCACGGGCAGCGCCTCGAAGGTCGCGAACGGGTTGGCGGCGACCTCGGGCGCGTAGCCAGGTAACGTCGCCACTTCGTAGTCGGGCGCCAGGAACAGTTCGCGCCATCGCGCCATCCGGTCGGGACTGAGGGCATACGGCATGTGGGTCTTCGCGACGAGCGTTTCTCGGACCCGCTCGAGGCGGTAGTACACGCGATCCGTACCCGGATCGTCGTAGGGACGGCGCGTGGCCACGTCGCGAATCGGCTTACCCGGAGGGGTGCTCGAACGCACCATCCGGAAGTAGTGGCGTTGCGGATCGGCATCGAAATTGAGATGCGCGAGGAACAGGTGCTCGTAGAGGTAGCGGCTCGTGAGGCGCTCCTTGAGGGAATCGCCATTGAGGAACGTCTCCCACTCACGCACCTGCCGTTCGATCGCGGGCGGCAATGGCTCGTACCCATCGAAGGGTGCACCGAGCTCCAGCCAGCGCACCAGCGTGGCATGTTCGGCGTCGCTCAATGCCGGCAACCCGAAGGGCATGCCCCACTGCGGATGGTCGCGCTCGAAACGATCGAACTCCTCGATGCGGGCACACTGCTGCGAGCGGTCCAGCGAGAACTCGAAGGACTTCGGCAGCACCGGCGCGTCGGGCAGCGGATGCCGGCGCTTGAGCTCCAGCATGCGGAACAGGACGCTGCCGGACAGATTTCCCTCGGGCGTCGCGGCGCGCTCGTTCAGCACCGGATGAAAGTCCAGCGACCGCCACGCCGACGGCGTCTGCGCATCGACGAAGAGGCGCGTCGTGGGCGCTTCGCGCAACCGCGCGGCATCGTAGACCTTCTGCTTGCTGGCCCCCCGGGCCACCCCTTCCCAGGCCGAGAGCTTGAGCTGGCACTGGGCGTCGTAACACGCGTGGCACACGACACAGCGCTTGTCGAGAATCGGCTGCACATCCTCCCGATAGGAGATACCCGGTCGCGCGGGCAACGGGGTATCGAAGCGCGTGACCTCCGGTGCGCCGTAGCGTTGATCAAGGTCGCGCTGCGCGACCCACGCACAGCCGGCCACCATGGCCAGCGCCAACATCGATACCGTCCTGACCATGCACCCCGCCCCCGCGGTTCCGTTGAAGCCTCGGGTGCACTCACCCGGCCCGAATCGGATTTGCATCGGGCGCAGGGAGTATGAGGGCAGTGGCGGTTCGCGACCAGGCAAGCGACCCGCAATCGCTTCATCGACGCCGGGCGAAGAGGGCCAGGGTCCCCTTCGCCTCGGTACTGCCGAGGTGCAGCGCCGTTCAGGGCAACCGATACTCGAACTGCTGCGTGCAGCCGAAGTGGCCTTGCAATGAAAGGGCCTTGCACTGGAACGGTGCCTTCCCGGTGATTCCGCTGAACTTTCCGGTGCCGCCAGTGAACTGGTTCAAACCGTCGAAGACGCCGTTTGCAGCGAGCGTCCCCGTGTACTGCGTATAGATCCTGTCGCCGTCTGCGTCGGTCCAAGCGCAACTGCCTCCGCCCGGCCCGGCGCCACCTGTGAGATCCAGGTAGTACGGGCACACCGCGGTGCCCATGTGCAACGGCCCGCTCCCGCGAGTATTGAAGGTGACGCCATAGAACCCTCCCCACCCGAACACCCGACCCTCGCCCACTTGAACCGTTTCACCGCTCGCCTTCCAGCCGCTGTTCACAGTGATCGTGCCTGACTTCGGCAATTGCTGGGCCTCGCTGGCCACCCCGAAGATCGACGCCGCCAGCCCCAGCGCCAGGACCGCCATTACCTTATCCATGAATGCTCTCCTTTTGCACTGCGTCACGGCGCCCGATGTCGGTCGGCGCATCCCGTTCGTGCCGGCGGATATGCGTCATCCCTTCGCGGGCCAACAGAGCCTGCGAACCCAGGGCGTGTAGCAACGATCACGACCAGCAGCGTCAGGCTACGAGCGGGGGCCTTACAAAACGGATACAAAGCGGTTGACGAGGCTCAACCGTGCGGCGATTCCGGCGCCCGCGATCTCAGGGAGCCCCGGAGCGACTCACTGCTGCAAGTGGGGCTCGGAAGTCCTGCCGCCTCGAGCGCATCACGGCAAAATCGGTACGCCTCCTCCTCTTCGGCGTGTCTGCCGGCCCGGGCGAGACAGCGCATCAGCCGCTGGCACACGGGCTCCGCACAGCCATCGATCTCCAGGGCGTGCCGGTAGAGCTCGACCGCAGCGTCCGTCTCGCCGAACTTTTCCAGCTCCGTCCCCCACTTCGAAACGGTCGCCAGGAATCGCATGTGCAAGCGCTGTCGCGGCACCAGAACCGGGGAGAAGGACTCATCGCTGGGAAGGAGTCGCCCTCTGTAGAGCGACTTCAAGTCACCGGCCGCGGTGCGCAATGCAACTTTGGGCGGCACGTTCTGCGCACGCGTCACGTCCATGTCGCTCGTCAGACGATCGAAAGCGGCAACGTCGACCCAACACAGGCGCAGGTCGATACCTACCGTCCCCGCCTTCAGGATGAGCGCACTGTCGTCACCCAACTGCCGGCGCAAGCGATGCAAGGTGACAGCGAAAGTCTTGTGCGCGGTATCCCCGTCGGCGTCTGGCCAAAGGTGATCGATGAGCGTCGCGACCGACACATCACTGGCCCCGAGCGCAATGATCGCCTTCAGCAGTTCCATGGGCTTGCGGGAGACACTCTTCCTCAAATCCACAGGAACTCCCTGCCGCACAATCGTGAACGCGCCCAACGTCGAGATCTGCAGCGGCCAAGGCCATTGCGCCGCGAAGGGGCGAGGCGGCGCTATCGAATAGCGCCTGATGACCTCGCGGACATACGAGGGGGCGATGGCCTCCGCGAGAGCAAACGAGCAGACCTCCGGTAGAACGACAGGTATGAAGCGGAACCAGAAGGCATAGTGGGTCAGCCGGCTCACGTCAAAGGCAGCACGAACCATCTCAATGGCCTGCGCGTGATTGCCGTTGCGCAGCGCCACATACGCTTCCACGAACATGGGTTCTGCTGCCATGTTGCGGATCACCGTGCCCTCGGCCAGGCGTCTGGCCTCCGCGGCCATATGCAGGGCTTCGGCGTAGCGGCCCATGCGCACGAGCACATGCGCCGTCAGTGTCAGGCTCAGTTCGCGGATGTACTGCATCCCCATCTCGATGGCGGTTCCAATGCTGGTCTCCGCCATCTCGAGGCCCCGCGGCAGATCCCCTTCGCGAACCGCGATAGTGCTCTCGATGAATTGCAGGTACCACATGGCAAACCGGTGCTGCGGATTCGCAAGGCGACGCAATACCTGTACGGATTCCTGGGCAGTGGCGAGATCGTGATCACTGAGGGCTATCAGCGTTTTGAAGTATGCGAGCAGCGGCTCGACGGAATGCAGGCCCTCCAATCCGTGGCTTCGGGAGATGCTCGCGGCCTCATCCAAGGCCCGCAGCGCTCCGGGGTAGTCCGCCACATGGTAGTCGTGATAGCCAACGCGCGCCCGCCACCACATTCGAATGAGTGGTGTGACATCCGCATGCGCGAGCTGCGGTTCGATCGTCGAGATGACCCGCTTTGCCAACTCGTAGTCCGCCGCGAAGTAGCAGTATCCCAGCAGATACGTGCCGGCCGTCACGCACAGATTGACGTCGATCCCTGTGTCCAGCAGCTCGGTCACCCGGGCTACGCATCGAGGCAGCAGCGGATTGCCCGGCTGACGGTACGATAGTGCGATGAGAAGGCTCGAATTGACGTGCAGCTCGGCGTCGACGGCGTCGAAGTCCGCCCGCGATTCCAGCAATGCCTGGATCACAGCGATCCAGTGGTCCATTTCCGTGAAGGTAGTCCACCGATAGTACATGCTGTCGATGACCGCGGCGGCCGATAGCAATTGTCCAACGACGTCGCCGCGTGCCTCCATCAGTGCGTACGATCGCTCCAGACGCTTACGCGCGTCTTGCTGGTCGACTGGTAGCCGCGAGACGCCCCACCAGTACAGAAGCCAGGGCACGTACCTCAGAGCTTCGTCCGGCAGAGCCTGCAACCACGCGTGCAGCGTCTGCCAGCGACCCTGCGCGATCAGCCTGGGCGCTTGCGCGACGATGAGCTCGGCAGCCCGGGTCCACTGCGCGATCTCGATCAGGATCGCGATCGCTTCGGAAATCTGGCCACTCGATTCGAGCAGCGATACCGCGTTCAATAACCAGCGCTCGCGGACTTCGGGTGTCCATGCCAGGCGTCCGCGATCGAGCAGGAATGCCCGAAACAGCGGATGGTACTGGTAGGTGGCGACCAGTACCTCGCTGCCGGGATGTGCTTCGAAATCGGCCAGAGCAATCATGCGCCGGTCCGTGAACAACCGTTCACGATAGAGCCGCTCGAGCAGGCGCGCTGCCTCAGCCACGCCACTCACGAGTTCAGCGCCGCGTGCCGTGACGTGGGGCAGCAATGCGGTGGTCATGCACACGTGCTGGGTCTGCGCGGGCAACCGGTCGAATATCACGCCGGCGAAGTAGTTGAACACCGCCTCGCGCGTCTCGGCTGCCATCGCTTCGGGCACGATCCCATTGCGTTTCAACCGCTCCAGCATGAGCGCAAGGCCCGCGGCCCAGCCATCGCTTGCGCGATACAGCGTGTCGAACTCCTGCTCCGTCAGCGTGGCACGCTTGGCGCTGATGGCGCGCGCCTCCTGGGCGGAAAGCCGCAGTTCGTCCCACTCGATCAGGCTCGCACTCTCGTTTGCAATCAGCCGCGCGTAGCAGTCGGGCGGATCGCGGCGAGAAATCGCGATGAGGGTCAGGTGACGGGGGACCTCGTGGACGGCCTGCGCCACGATGGCGTGGAATTCCTGATCCGCCGGAACTTCCTGGTAGTTGTCGAGCACGAGCACGGCGCCTTCCGGGAGGCGCGTGAACAGATCACGGAAGTAGCGCCGCGCAAAGCCCTCGATGTCAGGCAGGTACTCGGGCCTCAGCAGAGGCAGTGCCCGCTGCCCTTTGCGCGTGTGCGGCACGGCCGCAAGTCGAAGGTGATAGAAGAAGCTGGCGAGGTCGGCGTCGCCGGGATCCACCTGGTACCAGATGCCGTCCAGATGTCGCGCATCCAGCCAGCTCGCGACCAGCGTGGTCTTGCCGGCACCCGGCGGCCCCACCACGCACAGGGCCGATCGGCGCATCCGCTCTTCCTCCAGGCGCGCGAACAGACGCACGCGGGGCACGGCTTCGTGCACCCGGGGGCGCGTCAGCTTGGCAAGCGTCTGAACCCGTCTGGTTGCCATGAACTCTCCAGCGCGATCTGATTGCAACGGTTCCATGACGACCCTTTGAGGCAGCAGGAATCCCGGTGCAGACCGATGGCATACCCGCGCATCTTCTCATCAAGTGCGTGACGCTGTGTTGGCCGGTGTCGCGCAACAGGGTGAAATGCCGGGAAGTTCCGGATGAGTGTCCACGCGCAGGATCCATGACCACCCTCGCGCCGCACGGTCAATGCACTAACGCCCGTGCCGCGCGAGCGCCCAAGCCACGTGTTCGCGCACGAGTTCCGACGTGTCATTGCGACGCACTTCGAGCGCGGCAATCACTTCCGGCGAGGTCGGCGCATTGCCCAGCCCCACCGCGAGATTGCGCGACCAGCGCTCGTACCCGATGCGGCGGATTGCGCTGCCCTCCATGCGCATCTCGAACTCCGCCGGCGTCCAGCGAAACAATTCGACGAGCGTCACATCGTCGAGACCGTTGCGGACCGCGAAATCGGGCAACCCGGAAGGCCGCGCGAACTTGTTCCACGGACAGGCGAGCTGGCAATCATCGCAACCGTAGACGCGATTGCCTATGGACGGACGCAGCACTTCCGGAATGGGACCGGCGTGCTCGATGGTGAGGTAGGAGATGCATCGCCGCGCATCGAGGCGATACGGCGCGACGATGGCCCTGGTCGGGCACACGTCGATGCAGCGCGCGCACGTCCCGCAGTGCTCGGCGACCGGCAGGTCCGGCGGCAGGGCGAGGTCGGTGTAGATCTCGCCGAGGAAGAACCAGGAACCCGCGTGGCGATCCAGCAGCAGCGTGTGCTTGCCGCGCCATCCGAGTCCGGCCTTGCGTGCGAGTTCCACCTCCAGCACCGGCGCACTGTCGGTGAACACGCGATACCCGAAAGGACCGATCGCGGCGGCGATGCGATCGGCCAGCCGCTGAAGGCGCCCGCGCAGCACCTTGTGGTAATCACGCCCCAGCGCATAACGCGACACGAAGGCGCGGGTGCCGTCCTCGATCACGGCCCAACTCTCCTTCGCCTCAGCCGGCCGGTAGTTGATCCGCGCGACGATGACGGAGACAGTCCCGGCCACCAGTTCCGCCGGGCGTGCCCGCTTGAGGCCGTGACGGGCCATGTACTCCATGTCGCCGTTGAAGCCCGCCTCGAGCCAGGCGAGCAGCCCGGCTTCGGCAGCGGACAGATCGATGTCGCTGACGCCGATCGCGTCGAAACCGAGCGCCAGGCCCCAGTCGCGTATTGCCGGGACGAGTTGCTTCAGCCCAGTACTGTTCGCATCGATCATCCCGCCATGGTACCGATGCCCGAAACACAGCGGCAGCGGCCATCCGGATTCCGGATGGCCGCGGTGCCAACGACTCGCTAAGCGCGTACCGTCACGATCCGAGTACCGCGGCGGCGCGCCGCGAGGCCCAGCATCGCCAGGCCCAGGCCGAGCATGGCGTAGGTACCTGGTTCCGGCACCGGCAGCGGGTTCGTGAGCGCGAAACCGAGCTGCGCACCTGCCAGGTTGGGAATGCCGAGGAAGGTGGAGAGTGCGCCACCCGCCGTGTCCGTCAGAAAGACGTTGAGCCCGGTGAGCGAGAACAAGGGCACGTCTTGCAGCACGGTGGCACCGACGGTGACCTTGCCGAAGATCGTGTCGGTGGGCAGTGTCGTGTCGATCAGGAAGTTCTCCAGGCTCACCGTGGTGCCGGCCCGCGACAGCGCAAGTCCGCTGCCGACGTGCTCGATCCGGGCATTGGACAGGTCCGGATCGAGCATGCCGCCGGTGATTGGGAATGCGCCGATCAGGTTGCCGGAGGCATCGGCGAATGCCGAACCCGAGCCGAGGGGCGCGACCGTCACACCGGCATCGGTCAGCACCGGGGTCGCGGTCAGCACCACCACGGTCGGGCCGATGGGCGCGACATCGACGGCATGGGTCAGGCTGGAGCACATCAGGGATGAAGCGGCTACACCGGCAAGGGCAACCGCGCGGAGCGATGACAGCATGGGCAGGTCTCCTGTATTCGAAGGTCACGACTCTTGGTCGCACCACCACACTCGGGTAACTTCCCGGACTCTGCTTCCAGGGGGTTCACCGGGTGGGGCGTCAGCGATCGTGACTAGGCAGTCACGGTCGTGACTTCTTCGTCACAATATGAACGACGAAGTTCTACCCTATCCAAAAAAATATTCATGGAACACATTCCCTTTAAAGAACAACAATTTAAAGCCAGGGAAAGCGCCGTCATCGACGCAGCCAATCGATTGATGGGCCAGAAGGGCTATGACCAGATGACGATGGATGATGTCGCTGCCGAACTCGGCATCTCCAAAGGGATCATCTACAAGCACTTCCCTTCGAAGGAATCATTGGCCGCGGCTGCGATGATCCGACTACTGCAGGAGACTCTGGCGATGCTGGCGGCCCTGCCCCCCAGTCTGTCCGCCCGCGGCAAGCTTGAAGCTGCGCTTGCGTGGGCGCTGCGCCGCCGGGCGGAGGGCGGACTGCCGCTGCTGCCGGCCAACAGCGCCGCGCTGCAAAAGGCGCTCCTCGCCAATCTCGGATACGTGGGTCAGTTGTTGCAGCTCAACGCTGCCGTGACCGCACTGGTGGAGGAAGCACGCCAGGACGGGTCCCTGCGGCGCGATCTGCCCGCCGAAGTCATGGTGCACGTGATTTACGCCCGTACCTGCGATCCGGCCTTCGACTTCCTGAAGGACACCGGACGCCATCCGGTCGACACGCTGATCGAACACCTGGTGGCAAGCTGCTTCGGTGGGCTTGCGGTGCCCGGCTCGCCGCCCTGAGCGGCAACACCGACTGGTCGTGCCAGCGCACTCACGGCCACGACCGACTTGGCGCCCGGTGTCCGTCGGATCGTCGACGCGCCGAATTGAGTCATCGTCGAGGGCAATCCGGCCGATCGCCACCGTGCACCGAGGTTGCGATGCATCAAACCGTGACCAGCAGCTGCGCCTAGAATCAAGCATCGATGCGATGCGTTGAACTCCCACCGTGAAGACGATGCAACCCCTGTTCAACCAGGTACGCCGTGCGGCCGCTGTAGCGGCGGTGGCGGCGTTTGCACTCGTCCAGGGCATGGCGCCGTTGTTGCATACGCATGTCACACCGTCGGCCACGGACGGCGCGATCGGCATCCATCTGCCCGTCGCCGTGGTGCATGCCGGTCATGCACACGCATCGATGACCCTGTCCATGGATGTCGCGCTGGAAGAATCGAGCGCCATCACGGCCCCCACGGAGCATCGCCGCAACGACGCAGGCACCGGCAATCACCCGGCCGCCACGTCGGCAGGCCCCGCGCCTGCCGCGGCGCGTGTGCAGGCACCGCGACCGCCCGAACCAGGCGGCGTCGCCGCCATCGGCGGCCTGCACCTCCGGCCTCCCTCCCAGGCACCTCCCGCGAGCGTCTGATCCGCCTCGCCGCGCCGGCACCGCCATGCGGTACCGCGTGCGTTCGCCACTATCCGGGCTCCCTTGCGGGGTCCGGTCGCGGAGCCATCCATGGATCCTGCATCGCGCCTTCTCGTTGGGCTGTTGCTGTTCGCACTCGCCGCCGTGCCGTGGGCACGGAGCCAGGAGATCGCCCTCACCACCGCGCAGGCGAAGGCGCTGGGCGTCACCACCGTCGTTGCGCAGGCGCAGGCCAGCGGCGAAGCCACCGGCCTCGCCGCGCAGGTGATGGTCCCAACAACCAGCTCCACGTGGTCAGCACGCCCCTGCCCGGGCTCGTCGAGTCCGTCATGGTGGCGGTGAACGAAAGCGTGAAGCGCGGTCAGCTTCTCGCCCGCATGCAAAGCTCCGCACTGGCCGAGGCGCAGCGCGGCTATCTGCAGGCCGCCACCCAGACGCAGCTCGCGCGCGCCAATCTCGATCGCGACGAAAAGCTCGCGGCCGAAGGACTCATCGCGGAATCGCGCCTGCTGTCGACGAAGGCGCATCACGTCGAGGCAACCGCGCTGCTCGCGGAACGGCGCCATGCCCTCAAGCTCGCCGGCATGACCGATGCCGCCATCGCCGCGCTGCTGACCGGCAATGCGATCTCGAGCAGCGTCACCATCGCCGCTCCGGTGGACGGCATCGTGATCGAACAGGTGGCGCAGGCCGGCCAGCGGCTCGAAGCCTACACGCCCATCTACCGCATCGCGAAGCTCGATCCGCTCTGGCTCGAGATCCAGGTGCCGCTCGCCCGCGCTGCCGGCGTGCATGAAGGCGCACGGGTGCGGGTACCCTCGGTCGAAGCGAGCGGCCGGATCATCTCGGTGGGCCGCGGCGTCACGCCGGAAAGCCAGACGGTCATGCTGCGCGCCCTCATCTCGGTCAACGCGGCGCGCCTGCGCCCGGGACAGTACGTGGAGGCCACCGTCGCGACCGCAGACGCCGACATCCTTCAATGGCGCGTTCCCAACGGGACGCTGATCCGTCATCAGGACCGCCTGCTCGTCTTCGTGAAGACACCGAAAGGCTTTCGGGCCGAACCGGTCACGATGATCAACGAAGGCGCCCAGTCGAGCGTGGTGGCGGGCCGCCTCGAGAACGCCGCCATCGCCCACGGCGGCATCGCCGCACTGAAGGCGAGACTGCTGGGAATCGGCGGGTGAAGTGGACTACCCCCCCGACAGGCCTGCGGCCTCTCCCCCCAAGGGGGCCAGCCCTCTTGGGGCGGCCCGGCGAGGGCTGTGATGTGGACTACCCCCCCGACAGGCCTGCGGCCTCTCCCCCCAAGGGGGCCAGCCCTCTTGGGGCGGCCCGGCGAGGGCT
>JAIEQG010000070.1 GCA_019747905.1 Burkholderiales bacterium | reverse complement strand
TGCCCCCATCCCCCGCCTTCCCCCGACAATGTCGGGGCGCTTCGCTGCCCCCATCCCCCGCCTTCCCCCGACAATGTCGGGGGAAGGGGCCTACATCCCCTCCCCCGGCTTTGCCGGGGGAGGGTTAGGGTGGGGGCTGCTCCTTGATTCCCGACGCCTGAGCCACCATTCTTTACGACACCCAGTCGCTCCGGAGTCCGCCCCATGTCCGTCCACACCCTCGAAGTGGACCAATCCAACTTCGATCGCGAAGTCATCGAAGCCTCGAACACCGTCCCCGTCCTCGTGGACTTCTGGGCTCCGTGGTGCGGTCCCTGCCGTGCACTCGGCCCCATCCTCGAGAAACTAGCCTCGGAGTACGAGGGCCGCATCCGTGTGGTCAAGGTCAACTCCGACGACAACCAGCAGCTCTCGATGGACTACGGCATCCGCAGCATTCCGGCGGTGAAGGCCTTCGTCGACGGCGAACTGGTCGACGAGTTTCTCGGCGCCCTGCCCGAATCCACCATCCGTACCTTCATCGACCGACTGCTGCCCACACCGGCCGAATCGCGACGCCGTGATGCGCGCGCCCTCCTCGACGCTGGCAATGCCGCGGCCGCGCTGCCGCTGCTGGACGAAGCCATAGCGCTCGAACCGCGCAACGACCGCGCGCGAGTCGACCGTGCCGAAGCCCACCTGGCACTGGCACAACGCGAGGCTGCCCAAGCGGATCTCGCCGCGCTGGGGCCCGTGACAGGTCAGGACCCGAGGCTTGCCCCCGCCATCGCGCGCATCCGGTTGAGCCTCGCGGCTCCGTCCGGCGAAGACGCCGGCGCACTCGCCGACCGAGTTGCCAGGAATCCGGACGACCTCGACGCGCGCTTGAAACTCGCCAATCTCCACATCGCCCAGGACCGCCACGAAGCCGCCTTCGAGCAGCTACTCGAGATCATCCGGCGCGATCGAAAGTTCGGCGACGACGCCGGGCGCCGGACCATGCTCAATGTCTTCGACGTGCTGGGCGGCGGCAACGAACTGGTATCGAAGTACCGCCGTCAGCTCGCCTCGGCGCTCAACTGACGCTACGGCGGTTGCGCAGGTACTCGATGACGCCCGGCAGCATCGAGATCACGATGATGCCGACGATGACTTTCGACAGGTGCAGCTTCACCCACGGCAGGTTGCCGAAGAAGTAGCCGCCGTACACGAGCAGCAGCACCCACAGCAGGGCTCCGCCGACGTTGAAGGCGATGAAGCGCCGGTAGTCCATGGCGCCGACGCCCGCCACGAACGGCGCATAAGTGCGGATGATCGGCACGAACCGCGCGATCACGATGGTCTTGCCGCCGTGCTTGCGATAGAAGGCCTGCGCGGCTTCCAGGTACTTGCGGTTGAAGAACCAGGAGTCCTGCATCTTGAAGACGCGTGGGCCCAACCACTTGCCGATGGCGTAGTTGACCGAATCGCCGAGGATGGCCGCCACGGTCATCGTCACCGCCAGCAGATGCGGATCCAGCGCCCCCGTGCCGGCAAGAGTCCCGGCCACGAACAGGAGCGAGTCGCCCGGGAGGATCGGCGTCACCACGAGACCGGTCTCGCAGAAGACGATCAGGAACAGCAACCCGTAGATCCAGGCGCCGTAGTTCTGGGTGAACTCGAGCAGGTGCTGATCGAGGTGCAGGATCAGCCCGAAGACCTGCGTGATCCACTCCACGGCGCGCCCCGTTTCAGGCGGTCAGACGACCGCCTCTTCGCGCTTCTTCTCGGGCTTGACCAGATCCTCGCGCGTGACGCCGAACCACATGACCAGCGGGCTCGCGACCAGCACGGAGGAATAGATGCCGAACAGGATGCCGATGGTGAGCGCCAGGGCGAAGTAGTGCAGCGTCTCACCGCCGAAGATCAGGATCGAGGTCACCATCAGCTGGGTGCAGAAGTGCGTGATGATGGTGCGCGACATGGTGCTCGTGATGGCGTTGTTGATGACCTCCGGCACGGAGGCCTTGCGCATCTTGCGGAAGTTCTCGCGGATCCGGTCGAACACCACCACCGACTCGTTCACGGAGTAACCCAGCACCGCCAGCACCGCTGCGAGCACGGGCAGCGAGAACTCCCACTGGAAGAACGCGAAGAAGCCCAGGATGATGATCACGTCGTGCAGGTTCGCGATGACGGCCGCCAGACCGAACTTCCACTCGAAGCGCAGCCACAGGTACAGCACGATGCCCACCGCCACCAGCAGGAGCGCTATGGCGCCGTTTTCCACCAGCTCCTTGCCCACCTGAGAGCCCACGAAATCCACGCGGCGCAGCTCGGCGCTGGCGTCCTGGGCCTTCAGCAACTCGAGGACATGCTCCGAGAGCTTGGCCCCGCTGACATCCTGCTTGGCCGGCAGGCGAATCAGCGCGGTTTCGGAGCTGCCGAAGTTCTGCACCGTCGCGTCCGACAGCTTGTTGGCCTCCAGCACCGAGCGCACCTTGTCGAGATCGGCCGGATGGCTGTAGGAGACTTCCATCACCGTCCCGCCGGTGAACTCGACGCCGAAATGCAGCCCCCGGGTCACGAGGAAGAACACGGCCAGCAGGAAGGTGATCAACGAAATCACGTTGAACACCAGCGCATGGCGCATGAACGGGATGTCTTTGCGGATGCGGAAGAATTCCATGATTCGTCAGTGTGCGGGTTCGGTCAGGCTCACGCAGGCTGGGCGCGCTTGTGCCAGTCGGTGTTGCCGATGGGCAGCTTGTCGAGCTTGCGGCGGCTGCCATAGAGCAGATTGACCAGGCCGCGGGAAACCACGACCGCGCTGAACATCGAGGTCAGGATGCCCAGACAATGCACCACCGCGAAACCGCGTACCGGCCCGCTGCCGAACATGAACAGGGCCACGCCCGCGATCAACGTGGTGATGTTGGAATCGAGGATCGTGCCCCAGGCGCGCTTGTAGCCCTCGAAGATCGAGTTCTGCGGCGTGTTGCCGTTGCGCAGCTCTTCGCGAATGCGCTCGTTGATGAGCACGTTGGCGTCGATCGCCATGCCGAGGGTCAGCGCGACCGCCGCGATACCGGGCAGCGTCAACGTAGCCTGCAGCATGGAGAGCAGCGCCACCAGCAGGATCAGGTTGGTGGCGAGTGCCAGCACCGAGATCAGGCCGAACAGGGCGTAGTACACGATCATGAAGAACGAGATCGCGCCGAAGCCGATCAGCGTCGACTTCCACCCCTTCTCGATGTTCTCCGCCCCGAGGCTCGGGCCGACGGTGCGCTCTTCGACGATCTCCATCGGGGCGGCCAGTGCACCGGCGCGCAGCAACAGGGCGACGTCCTTCGCCTCCTGCGTGGTCATGCGCCCGCTGATCTGGACGCGGCCGCCGCCGATCTCGCCGCGGATGACCGGGGCGGTGATGACTTCGCCCTTGCCCTTCTCGATCAACACCATGGCCATGCGCTTGCCGACGTTCTCGCGCGTGACCTGCTGGAAGATGCGGGCCCCCTTGCCGTCCAGGTTGATGTGGACGGCGGGCTCGCCGGTCTGGCCGTCGAAGCCGGGCTGGGCGTCCGAAATGCTGTCACCCGTAAGCACGACCTGCTTCTTCAGCAGCAGCGGCACGCCGCTGCGCTCGTACATGAGGTCGTCGCCGAACGGAACCTGGCCGCTAACGGCCGCCTGGATCGACGCCGCGTCGGAGTGCTCTTCATCCAGCATGCGCACTTCCAGCGTGGCGGTACGACCGAGAATCTCCTTCGCCTTGGCCGTGTCCTGCACGCCGGGCAGTTGCACCACCACGCGATCGGCCCCGGACTGCTGCACGATGGGCTCGGCCACACCGAGCTCGTTCACGCGGTTGCGCAAGGTGGTGATGTTCTGTTGCAGCGCGAACTCCTGGATGCGCTTCTGCGCCTCCGGTTTCAACGTCGCCACCAGCAGCAGTTCGCCGCCGGCACCTTGCTGCTTCACGATGAGGTCCGGCGAACTGCGCTCGATCACCGCCTGGGCCTTGTCCCGGGTCGCCTCGTCGCGGAACCGGACCTGCACGCTCTGGCCGTCGCGGGCAATCCCGCCGTAGCGGACATCCTTGTCCCGGAGCTCCTGGCGGATATCGGAGGCGTATCGATCCGCGGCCTTCGTGAGTGCGCCCTGCATGTCGACCTGCAGCAGGAAATGGACGCCGCCGCGCAGGTCGAGGCCGAGGTACATCGGCAGCGCATTGATCGCGATCATCCAGCGCGGCGCGTTGGGCAGCAGGTTGAGCGCCACCACGTAGTCTTCGCCCAGTGCCTTCTGGATCGCGTCCTTCGCCTTGATCTGCGTGTCCGGGTCGGCAAAGCGCACCTTGATGCTGGTCGGGTCGAGCAAGGCACCTTTCGCTTCGATGCCGGCACCTGCCAGCGCCTGCTCGACACGGCCCATCAGCGCCGGATCCACCTTGAGAGTCGCCTTGATGGGCGAGATCTGCACCGCCGGCACTTCGCCGAAAATGTTGGGGGCGGAGTACAGCAGGCCGATCGCCACGGCGACGGCGATGATCAGGTACTTCCAGAGCGGATAGCGATTCATGCCCGAAGATCCGGTGGCGCGTCAGTCAGCCTTGCGGATCGAGCCCTTGGGCAGCACCAGCTGGATCGACGGCCGCTGCACCTGGATCTCGACATTGGGGGCCACCTCGAGGCTCACGTAGGCGTCGCCCACCTTGGTGACCTTGCCGAGCACGCCGCCGCCGGCGACCACTTCGTCACCCTTCTGCAAGCCTGCCACCATGGTGCGGTGCTCCTTCGCCTTCTTGGCCTGCGGGCGGATCATGAGGAAGTAGAGCACCACGAACATGAGGATGATGGGCAGCATCCCGATCAGATCGAAGCCCCCCGGCGCCCCACCCGTGCTTTGCGCCCACGCCTGCGTTACCCACATGTGCCTGCCCTCTCCTCGCTATTCGCTAACGTGCCGAGCCTGCGCATCATGCCGCAGGCCCCGCAAAAAAGGCGCGCATTCTAGCATGCGCCCCCTGCGCCACGCCCCTGTTTTTCCCGGAAATCCCGGACGAATCCCGCCAGCGCCCCGGCCCGGATCGCGGCCCGCAGGCCGCTCATCAGTTCGTGGTACCAGGCGAGGTTGTGGATGGTATTGAGCCTCGCACCCAGGATTTCGTTCACCCGGTTCAGGTGATGCAGGTAGGCGAGCGTGTAGTTGCGGCAGGTATGGCACACGCAGTCGGGATCGGGCGGGTCGAGCCGGTCACGGTACTGGGCGTTCTTGAGGCGAACCACGCCATAGCGGGTGAACAGCCAGCCGTTGCGCGCGTTGCGGGTGGGCAGCACGCAGTCGAACAAGTCGATGCCGGCCGAGACCGCCTCCACGATGTCGTCGGGCGTCCCCACGCCCATCAGATACCGCGGCCGGTCGCTGGGCAGGCGTGGCGCCGTGTGCGCGAGGATGCGGCTCATGTCCTCCTTCGGCTCTCCCACGGACAACCCGCCGATGGCATAGCCGTCGAAGCCGATGGCCGTCAGGCCCGCCAGCGATTCTTCACGCAGGGGCTCGTACATGCCGCCCTGCACGATGCCGAACAGGGCGTTCGGGCTCCCGTCGAAGGCCCGCCGGCTCCGTTCGGCCCAGCGCAGCGAGAGGCGCATCGAATCGCCCGCCTCTTTCTCCGTGGCCGGATAGGGCGTGCACTCGTCGAAGATCATCGCCACGTCGGAATTCAGCACGCGCTGGATCCGCATCGATTCTTCGGGCGTGAGCAGCAGGCGGTCGCCGTTTACCGGCGACTGGAACTTGACCCCTTCCTCCGTCACCTTGCGCAGCGCCCCGAGGCTGAAGACCTGGAAGCCGCCCGAGTCCGTCAGGATCGGTCCGTTCCAGCTCATGAAGCGGTGCAGGCCGCCGTGGCGCTCGACCACGTCTAGACCGGGTCTTAGCCACAGGTGAAACGTGTTCGACAACACGATCTGGGCGCCGAGGGTCCGCAGATCGTCCGGGCTGACCGACTTGACGGCGCCGTAGGTGCCCACCGGCATGAATGCCGGCGTCTCCACAACACCGTGATTCAGGGAAAGCGTGCCGGAGCGTGCGGCGCCATCAGTCGCGATCAGGTCGAAGTTCATGCCTTCTCGATCAGCATGGCATCGCCGTAGCTGAAGAAGCGATAGCGCTCGTGCACCGCATGCGCGTAGGCGCGGCGCATGGTCTCCACACCGCCGAACGCACTCACCAGCATGAGCAGCGTCGACTTCGGCAGGTGAAAGTTGGTGAGCAACCGGTCGACCACCCGGAAGGTGAAGCCCGGCAGGATGAACAGGTTGGTCTCGCCGCTGCCGGCCTCCAGCGTGCCGGTCCGTGCTGCGGCACCCTCCAGCGCCCGCAGGCTGGTGGTGCCCACGGCGAGCACCCGCCCACCGCTCGCCTTGGTGCGGGCAACGGCATCGACGACCTCGGGACCGATGGCATAGCGCTCGGCATGCATGCGGTGCTGCGTGACATCGTCCACCCGCACGGGTTGGAAAGTCCCCGCTCCCACATGCAGGGTGAGGAACGCCGATCGTGCGCCAGTCTGCGCGATCCGCTGGAGCATCGGCTCGCTGAAGTGCAGGCCCGCCGTCGGGGCAGCCACTGCGCCGGGGTTCTCGGCATAGACTGTCTGGTACTGCACAGCGTCGTCCGCCGGGTCATGATCGTCGCCGCGCTCGATGTAGGGGGGCAGCGGCAACTGGCCGTAGCGCTCGAGGAGGTCGAGGACCGTGCCTTCCCCATCGAAGCGCACCCGGAAGAATTCGCCGTTGCGCTCCAGGACCTCCACGAGGAGATCATCGCCGAAACGCAACCACGATCCGGCGCGCGGGCTGTGGCTCGCGCTCAATTGCGCCAGTGCATGGCGGTCATCGAGCACGCGCTCGACCAGCATCTCCACGCGCCCGCCGGTGTCCTTGCGGCCCACCAGGCGTGCCTTGATGACACGCGTGTCGTTGAACACCAGCAGGTCGTTCGGTGCCAGCAGGCCCGGCAGCTCGCGAAACCAGCCATCCCGGAAAGTTGCGGCCGCACCATCCACGTACAGCATGCGGCTCGCGCCGCGCTCGGTGGTCGGATGCTGCGCGATCAGCTCGGGCGGCAGCACATAGTCGAACTCGTCGAGTTTCATGGGGGGCGGATTATGGCAGAGCCCTCCCCGCTCCGCGTGCGGTCTTCCACGCCAGTGGCCGGTGGTGGATAATCCTAGGCCCCTTCGCGACCCTTTGCCGGGATGGCGGAATAGGTAGACGCACGGGACTCAAAATCCCGCGCTGGCAACAGCGTGCCGGTTCGATTCCGGCTCCCGGCACCAGATACGATCATCGCCCAAGTGCACCAGCGACACATCAAAGTGCAGTAATCAATTGATGCTCAACGCGAAGTAAGCTTTCTTCGCTGTCGCTGAAGTGCATGACGAATCGCCAGAGTGCGCCGAAATGCGCGATTTGCTGGCGGATTGGCTGGCGGATACGGCCAGCGCATCGAACAAGGGCGATGACATGACGAAGAGAAAGCTTGCGGCACGGATCAACCTGCTGTCGGCGCGCGAGGTGTTGAGCGCGCGAGATGGCGAACTCTCCGATGGTGGCGGGTTGCTGCTCCGCTGCTCTGGCGAAAACGCGGCCTGGGTGCTCCGGTACACCGCGCCGAGCGGGAAGCGCCGCGAGATGGGCCTTGGAACTTGCTCCCGCCAGAATGCACAGGCAGCAGGCGTGAGCCTGACCCATGCGCGGGAACTCGCCGCCCAAGCCCGCGCAATGCTCGCCAGCGTACCGCCCAGGGACCCGATCGATGAACGGGAAAAGGCAAAGGCAGCGGCGAAGGAATCCGAGGCGAGGCGCAAAGCCGAGAAGCAGAGCGCTACTGCCACTCTTGCCCGCGAGGCACGCGCGTATCACGCTAAGTTGATTGAGCCGAACCGCCCGCCGAAGCCTTCGGCCGACTGGATCAATTCGCTGGAAAACCATGTTCCCGCAGTGTTGTGGCACAAGCCTATCGCCGAGATCACGCGCGCCGAGCTGCTGGACTTCCTGCGAGATATCCAGATCCGCATGGCGGACACGGCGCAACGTATACGGGTACGCCTCGATGTCGTGTTCGATGATGCGATGGAACGCGGAATCGTCGCCGCCAACCCCGTGGCCCTGCTCTTGACGAAGCTACGGCGAGAGCACAAACCCAAGCGTAGTCAATCGTTCGCGGCCCTCCCGTTTCCAGGAATCGGAGACTTCGTCCAACACCTGCGCCAGCAGTCCGGCATCGCGGCCCGGTGCCTCGAATTCACTATCCTGACGGCTTGCCGCACGGGTGAATCCATCGGCGCGAAGTGGATCGAGTTCGACCTGGATCAAGCCCTCTGGACCATCCCTGCGAAGCGCATGAAGGGCCACGAAGAGCACCGGGTCTACCTGTGCCCTCGCGCTATTGAGATCGTGAACGAGCTACAGGGATTCGGGCCGGAATACGTCTTTCCATCCGTTACAGATAAGACCAAACCCATGTCGAACATGGCAATGCTCGCCGTGCTGAAGCGCATGAAGCGAACCGACATTACCGTCCACGGGTTTCGCTCCACGTTTTCCACCTGGGCGAACGAAAACGCAGTCGCGCGCGCCGACGTGATCGAGGCATGCCTTGCCCACCGGGAGGGCGACAAGATCAGAGCGGCGTACAACCGCGCCACGTTTGCCAACGACCGGCGCAAGCTGCTGACCGTGTGGAGCGAGTACGTTGAGACCGGGAAGCTCTCTGGTAACGTCATTGAACTGAACAGCGCAAAGGCAGCGTAGAAAGCACAGAACAGAGCAAGTCGCGCCTACCTCGACGGAGGGAAAACCGGGTCCCTTGCCCGGCTGGCGCGGCTTCCACTCAAGGCGAGCACGAAAGGGAGTGCCATGGATGCTAGCGAAGCGGACTCGATCGTTCGTCATCTGACGAGCATGTTTGTTGCCGCTCTGCGAGATCTCAACAACGGAAAGCCGCCGCCAACGTCTTGGAAGAGCATCGTTACCGGTGCCCTCAAGAGCCAGAACAAGCGGGGGGCCCCGGCAAGCCGATCGAATCGTCGAGAGATCGCCAGCAAGATGATTCGATATTGGTTGGCGCACCCTGATCACAAAGGTGCGGCCGCATATGCCGATGCGCTTGCGTCAGAGTACTCGACAGCAGAGCTCGAATTGACCCGGGAGTCTGTCTTTAAAGACGCCCGAGAGTTCAAGCAGGATGTCTGGACGGACATCTTGGGGGAGCGACTTCGCGCTCACGACGCGAAGCAAGCGATCCTGAGAGCTGAGCGGGCAAATCGTATCAATGTCCGACTGCAGGCCGGCGACTCTTGGGAACAGATAGTCGGCGATCCAGACGTATCGATGGACGAGGTAGTGGAGCTGTTCAACACATGCAGCCAGGGCCGCGAACCGAGCGCCGAGGACCTCACTGCTTCGGTCGTTGACTACCCAGACCGCAAGAGAAACGTTCTCAGGTGGCTCAATGAAGGCTTCAAGCTGGGAATCCACATGGAGCCACCAGAGCAACAAGCTGCATACGAGGGCGCACGGCTGACGGATTAAAGGGTGCCGTAAATCCGGCAGGATTACGGCAGTGACCCTATGCGCAAATAGGTGCACGTTGCTCTCCGATCGAGATCCGACCGGGATCTCGCCTAAACAGGAGATGCACTTATGACTGTACCGTTGCCCGCCCCAGATCAGGGACGGATGCTAGTGTCAGCGGTCGAGGCGGCTGCGATGCTGTCAATATCCGAGCGACTGTTCCACGAGCTGCGCCGCACGCCGGAGTGGCCCCGGCCGATCCAGTTGAGCGCGCGGTGCGTGCGATTTCGCGTCAGCGATATCGCCGCCTACATCGCGAACCGCCCGGCGGCCGGCACACGCGCCGAGCCGGAGCAGTTGCGGGCAAAGCGCCGGGGAACGATATGATTCCCCCGCCTGTACTGCCGGATGTTGCACGCGCGCTGCTCAAGAGCGTCATCCTGAGCCTCGCGCATGCCGGCCTGATCACCGGGGCCGACGCCGAGTTGCTCGTCGCTTACCTGGGACTCCGCGATGCGTGATGCCGTCGAGCAGTTCCGCGCTGCGATCCGGGACGCCGGCCTGCATCCGCCGGAGATGATCGCAACCGACGGCAAGCTGCACCGCTTCCCCACAAGCGGCAGGCGAAGCGACGACGCCGGCTGGTACGTCTTCCACAATGATGGCATTCCAGCGGGCGCGTTCGGCGACTGGCGCGGCGGGATGTCCGAAACCTGGCGCGCTGACGTTGGCCGAACACTCTCGACCCAGGAAGAAGCTGCGTACTGCGCGCGCGTGGACGCTATGCGGCGCGAGCGCGCGGCGGAAGATGCCCGGAGCAAGGCCGAGGCGCGCGAGAAGGCGGCGGCGATCTGGCAGGCGGCATCGCTGGCGCCCGATGAGCATCCCTATCTCGCCGCCAAGGGCGTGCGGGCGCACGCACTGCGGGTGCACGACGGGGCGCTCGTGGTGCCGATGCGCGAGGGCGCGGAGCTGCACAGCCTCCAGTTCATTGAAGCTACTGGCGACAAGAGATTCCTGGCCGGCGGACGCGTGAGCGGCTGTTACTTCCCCATCGGCAAGCCGGAGGGCACTCTGTGCATCGCCGAGGGTTACGCGACTGGCGCAAGCATCCACGACGCTACCGGTTACGCGGTCGCGGCGGCGTTCTTTGCCGATAACCTGTTGCCGGTAGCACGGACGCTGCGCGCACGGTTTCCCAAGGTGCGACTCGTGATCTGCGCGGACGACGATGCGGGGACGCCGGGCAACCCAGGTCTGTCGAAGGCTATCAGCGCAGCCCGCGCAACCGGTGCACTCGTGGCCGTGCCGGATTTCGGTTCCGATCGGCCTGAGAAAGCGACGGACTTCAACGATTTGGCCCGGTTACGAGGCGCAGACGCCGTCAGGAGCGCCGTAGCAGCCGCGCACGCGGTACGGGACGCAGAGAGCACTGCCGCGTCAGCGAGATCGCCAGCGCCCGCCTCGTCCCTGATCCTGGTGCGCGCCGACGCACTCACCTGCGAGCCGGTGCGCTGGCTATGGCCAGGCTGGCTGGCGCGCGCAAAGTTCCACGTCCTGGCCGGAGCGCCAGGCGCAGGAAAGACAACGGCCGCGATGGCGATCGCCGCGACCCTCACACGAGGCGGGCGCTGGCCCGATGGATCATCGGCGGAGCGCGGCGACGTGCTGATCGCGACGTATGAGGACGACCCGGCGGACACGCTCGTCCCACGGTTGCACTCGGCCGGTGCTGATCTGTCGAGGGTACGGTTCATCGACGGCACGCGCAACGCGGGCCGGATAGTCGCGTTCCGCGCCGGCGAGGATGCGTCACTGCTCGCCGATGCGATCCGGGCGCACGATGTACGCCTCGTGATCGTTGACCCAGTGATTTCCGCCCTCGGATCGTTTGATAGTCACCGGAACGCCGAAACGCGGCAGGCGCTGCAGCCGCTCGCGGATGTGGCAATGCAAACAGGTGTCGCGATTCTGGGGATCGCACACTTCAGCAAAGGTACGACGGGGCGTGATCCGCTGGAGCGGGTCAACGGCTCGCTTGCTTTCGGCGCGTTGGCCCGGATCGTCCTCGCGGCGGCTAAGGTCCGGGAAGAGGATGGAACGGAGCGGCGGATATTCGCGCGGGTCAAATCCAACATTGGCCCGGATGACGGCGGGTTCGCCTACACGCTGGGGCAAGTAGAGGCGGCCCCTGGAGTTTTTGCCTCGCGGGTGGTCTGGGGTGAGGCGCTTGAAGGAAACGCGCGAGAACTGCTGGCGGAAGCAGTTCCAGATGCTGACGGTGACGCCCCCGGAGACGTGGAGGCCTTCGTCCGGGGGTGTCTCGCCGATGGGCCGGTGAGCGCAAGACAGATGCGTGCCGATGCGAGCGGTGCCGGGTACTCCTGGGATCGCGTCCGCCGAGCGGCTGTCCGGATCGGCGTGGATCGGCGAAAGGGCGGCATGAAAGAGGGTTGGACTTGGCGGCTTTCCGAACCGGTCCGAAGAACGCAAACGCCCGAAGAATGCGCCGAAGAATGCGAAGAAAGCACGCACGCGAGTCTGCATTCTTCGCATTCTTCGGCGCCGCCTTCGAACGACTTCGAGGTGCTGTGATGGGCGCGCGTGACATACTCGACTGCCTCGCCGGATCGGGTCTGCGCCTGTCGCTGGACCCTTCGGGCGGTCTTAGGGTGGAGCCGAAAGCCGCCCTGACGGACGACTTGCGCCTGCTGATCCGTGCCAACCGGACGGACCTGCTCGCTGCCCTGAGCGCCCGGGAAGCGACGGACGACGCCGCGCTCGAATACTTCGAGGAGCGCGCGGCCGTTCGCGAGTTCGAAGGCGGACAGAACCGACCGGCAGCCGAGGGGGCAGCTCGGGCGGAAACCGAAGCCTATCGGCGAGCCTGCTGGGAGCGCTTCCAGGCGGCGGCGGACGAAATCCTGCGTATCCCCTCACCCGGCGGCCGCGAACGCGCCTTGGCCCACTACAGGGCGAGGGCGATGCGAGATCGCGGCGAGCAACGCGGCGAGATCGCCGCGGTGGAAATGGCCGCATGGGTCCGGCATCGCGCGACGTTACATTGACGACGGAACAAGGAATCGATCGATGAGCCGGAAGAAAGCGGATGGCAAGGCGCCGCCCGTGCAGGTGATCGAGTTCAGTAAACTGCCCGGCGAGTGCGAACGCGACGCCATCGGCCGGAATGTGATCCGCCCCGAAATCGGGGGCGCGATGACCATCAAGACGTTCGGCGGAAAGCATGCTCTCGACGTGGAGATCATGGGGCTGGTAACCGCGCTGTCCAGCAAAGCGAAGGGGGTTACCGCCGGCGACCTGAAGGCTGCCGAGTCCATGCTTGTCGTACAAGCGAACACCCTGGACGCGCTGTTCAACACGCTGGCGCAACGGGCGGCCCTAAACATGGGCGAGTACCTGCCAGCGGCCGAAACGTATCTCAGGCTCGCATTGAAAGCACAATCGCAGTGCCGAGCAACGCTGGAGACGCTCGCGAACATGAAGAATCCGCCGGCGATCTACGCCCGGCAGGCGAACCTGACTACAGGCCCCCAGCAGATCAACAACGACAGTAACCACTACGCGCGCGCGAGAGAAGGCAGAATCGAGCAAAGCAAACTATCACATGGAGACGACAGCTATGGGTTACGTCAGGACATCGGAGCACCGGCGCTTGCGGGCGGAACTGATCCAGCGATGGAAGCCGTGGGAGAAGTCCACGGGACCGCGGACACCGGAGGGAAGGGCTAAGGTGTCGAGGAACGCCCACAAGGGCGGGGCGCGAGACATGCTTCGGCTTCTTGCAAGAATGCTGCGCAACACCGACTGTCCAGTAGCCAAGAGCCCTAGTCCTGAGCGCCGAACTTCCGCAACAACTCGCTATAGCAACTGACAAACTCCCAGAAATGGGGAGCGGTGTCTTGCGATTCCTTCAGCTTGGCAAGATCGAGTGATAGGTCCATCGATCCTCTGGCTCGTGTGATCAGGAGTTCCAACGACCCCTCAGCCAAGCTATTCGCGTAGTCCTTTGCGAAGTTCCAACCAGGAGTTGCGAACATCCAGCAGGTGTACCCTGCCTCGCACTGCAGCTTTTGCACATCACCACCCTGGCCGTAAGTCGCCCCCTGGGTCCGTATCGACACATGATGCGGAACGAACCTCGCCTGCGAAATGTGAGCCTTGCTATTGAAGCGCAGGTCTTCCCCAACCAACTTGACTAAGACGAAGAAGTGCTTACCGCGTTCGTAGAAGCTCGACACAGAGCCGGTGAACCGCACCAGTTCGCCATTCTGACTCCGCCAGTCACGCATGCCGCCCGAGAACTGAAGTTCGCACCCATCAAACTGCCCCCCTCTTGTCACGCGAGTAAACTTCAACGCTCCCTGCCCATCGGCACTTTGCTTAGCGGCCTCGATGATGTCGGCTATTTCCCTGTCGCTCAGCGCACGCGCGGATGATGTCGCAGCTAGAAGCAGGAGTGCGACGAACAGTGTTCTCATGGGCGGACAAACTCCTTCTTGTACCAATAGCGCACAGAAATGCCGAATTGAATCTCGAACGGCCAACACCACAACTCGCTCGCTGCAGCGACAAGATTCAACCGACTTTGCGCGAACGACCCATCTTCCGATCTTGGGTTCGCACCGGATGCAACCCGTTTCACGGTCCCCAGCAATGCGTATTCTGGAAACCCTCTGCACCTCGCCTCGGATACCTTCGGGGCAAATGACATGCTAGCAGCCAGTTCCTGGTCGTGCTGGCGGATAGCCCGGCGGGTTCTCTCCCCTGCCTCGCTAAGCGCTAGTATTGGCGCGGGGGCTTGCGCCGGCTCCCGGCACCACGACCTCGTGCAAACCAACAGATCCGTTGTCGGTTCGCCAGTAGCGATTCCGTGGCCGAGCGCGTGAACGCTCCCGACCGCGCTCGCTGGCCGGCTCTGCGGCTCGCACGGGTTCTGCTCTTCGCTGCTGCGTGCTGCACGATTGCGGGCGCCAGCATCGCCGACCAGGGGAGCCATTGCGAGTTCGGACGCATCGACCCCCAGGGCGCGGAAGTCGAGGGCGCATGGAACGGCATGACCTCCGACTACGGCCCGGGCCGCGCGCTGTTGGACGCTTACGACCCCGCATCGCCGACGCCGGACACCTTCCATACGCTGCTGAACCGTCCGGCACCCGCGCTGACGCGCGTGTGCAATGGCCACATGTCGAACACCTTGACCCTGGAGGTGAGCCCGTTGGCGGGCGACCTTCCGATGAAGGTCCATCTCGATTCGCTGGGTTGCGTGGATCTGATCGCCTCGAGAGTCACCGCTGCGGTTACACGTTGTCTGTTGTGCGGCGATGTCGCGCTTCCGAGGTATCCGTCGACGGCCACGTGCACCAATTCCGGCGGCCCTCCCCCGCCGGCCCGAATGGTTTCCGCAGTCTACGGCCTGCGGCAATCGCATGACCTGGAACGCATAGCGTCTCAGCCCTGGGTCGCGGCCGGAACCCGCTTTTCGCTGCCGCTCGACGAGATCAACCACCCCATACTCATCAGCGCCCGCAAGGTTCGCCTGGAAGTGTGCCTCGATACCGAGTTCCTGACCACGATCGAGGTCCATGCCGAGCGGCTGGGCCCGCCGACCATTTCCGAAGGGTTCGGCGAAGGGTGCAAGACCGTGGAGGGACGACAGCTTTGGCTGCGCCCCCATCGGGTGTCGATGGCCCAGGTGAACACCGTGATCGTACCGAACCGGTACGGTCCGCCCATCTCCGTTCTGTTTCCCTCGATTGTTCCGCCGGTCGACCTCAATGCGGGCAGGTATGTTCGCGGCCGCTACCGCATTCTCGAGATCCGTCCCGACTGAAACCGGTCTCCTACCGGTGCGCGATACCCGCGCGCTCGATCATGGCATGCAGCAGCACGTTGCAACCTGCGGCGAGGTGCTCCGGCCTGGCGTTCTCGATCTCGTTGTGACTGATGCCGCCTTCGCACGGCACGAAGATCATGCTGGTCGGGCACACCCGGGCCATGTAGACGGCGTCGTGACCGGCTCCGCTCACGATGTCCATGTGCGCAAGGCCTGCTGCCTGCGCACTCTTGCGCACCTGGGCAACGCAGGTCTCGTCGAACTTGCACGCGGCGTAGCTCGCAACACGATCCACGCTTGCGGTGCATCGCGCTTCGCGTGCCAGCCGGTCGCACGCCGTGCGCATCTCCTGCTCCATGCGTTCGAGTTCACCGTCGTCGGCGTGGCGCAGATCCACCGAAAACCGCACTTCGCCCGGGATCACGTTGCGTGAATTGGGTTTGACCTGCAGGAAGCCGACAGTGCCGCGCCCGTTGGGCTGATATCGCTGCGCGATCGCATTGATCTCGGCCACGATGCGCGACGCCGCGAGCAACGCATCCTTGCGCAACCGCATCGGCGTCGGTCCGGCATGGGCGTCCTGACCGGTCACCACCACGTCGTACCAGCGCAGACCCAGCGCACCGACGACCACGCCCAGCACCTTGTCCTCGTCCTCCAGCACCGGCCCCTGTTCGATGTGGGCTTCGAAGTACGCACCGATCGGCCGCCCGCCCACCGGTTCCGTTCCGGCGTAGCCGATGGCATTCAGTGCCTCGCCCACCGTGACGCCGTCGAGGTCCGGGCGCGCGAGCACCGCGTCGAGCGGGAAGGCACCGACGAACACGCCCGAGCCCATCATCACGGGCGTGAATCGCGAGCCCTCCTCGTTGGTCCACACCGCGACCTCCAGCGGTGCCCGGGTCCGGATCTTCCTCTCGTTGAGTGTTCGAATCACTTCGAGCCCCGCCATCACCCCGTAATTGCCGTCGAACTTGCCGCCGGAGGGTTGGGTATCGATGTGACTGCCGGTGACGATCGGCGGCAGATCGTCGTCCAGCCCGGCACGCCGCGCGAAGATGTTCCCGACTGCATCGACCTTTACCGTACAGCCAGCTTCTTCGCACCAGCGCACGAACAGGTCGCGCGCTTCGCCATCGAGTTCGGTCAAGGCGAGCCGCCGCACCCCGCCCTTGTCGGTGGCGCCGATCCTGGCCAGGGTCATGAGGGAATCCCACAGCCGATCCGGGTTGATCTCGAGATTCATCGATAGTGCTTTCGTCGCTGCACGAAGGTGACTCAGAAAAGGTCCGGCCGGACATACCAGTCGTCCCAGTTGGAGAACTGCTCGAACTCGCGCCGGTATCCGTATGCTTCGAGCACCTGCCGCATGCCCTCGCGGGTGGCATCCATGTAGTTGTGCTCGACCGAGACGATGCGGATCCGGTACCGGGAGAAATCGAACGCGGACAGGATGTCTAGTTCGCTGCCCTCGGTATCCACCGACAGGTAGTCGATGTCGCGCGGCGCACCATGCTGCTCGAGCAGGTCGAGCAGCGACACGGTTTCCACTTCGATCTCGTGGGCGCCGGCCATGCGTCGCTCGACGTGGGTATCGCCGTCGGCGCACGCCCTCAGACCCGCGAGTTCGGGGGCTGGCGATGCCACGAAGGAGAGCATCTCGCCGCTGGCCGTCCAGACGCAGCGGTGGTCGACCGCCACCTTCCGGTTCGCCGCGAGCGCCCCGTGCCAGACGGGGAACGGTTCCGCGAGGATGCCCTGCCAGCCGTACGCGCGCTCGAGCAGGCACGTGTTGCTGAGATCCACGCCGTTGGTGGCGCCGAACTCCACGAAGAACCCGTTGCGCCGGGAGCCCGTCCGATGCAGCACGAACAGATCCTGCAGCAGTTGCGCATGCGAGTGGGCGAGGTGCTGAACGCAGAAACCCAGGAACTCCAGCTCGTCGACGTTGGCCAGCACTTGCGCCTTGTCGATGGTCTGGTGGTTGATGAGGTAGTCCCAGAGAAATGCGCGGCCCTCGACGGCGGTGAGCGGGGGGACGTTGTAGCGGGCCACGGTCAGGCGCGGATCACGAGGGTGATGCCGAAATCGCCGCGCAGCAGGTTCAGCACGAGCGGCCGCTCCACGCTGCGCAGCTGCGTCAGCAACTCGTTGGTGTCGCGCACCTTGCGGCGATTGACGCCGACGATGAGATCGCCGGGCCGCAGGCCATGGTTCCAGGCCGGGCTGCCGCGATCCACCTCGACCACCATCACGGCCTCGGCACGGCCGCCGCGTTCCAGGTTGCCCACGCGAGCGCCGGAAAGTTCGGGGACGGTCTGACGACCGGTCGCCGCCGTGGACCGTGCCGCTTCGATGGTCACGCGCAGCAGAATGGACTTGCCGTCCCGCAATACGCGCAGCTCGACAGTGTCGCCCACTGCGACCAGTCCCATCTGATTGCGCAGGTCGCCCGAGCCGCGCACGGCACGGCCGTTCATCGCCGTAACGATGTCGTTGCGGCGCAAGCCGGCTTTCTCGGCCGGCGCGTCCTTCACGATGTCGACGATGACCGCGCCGTCGTACGGCGTGACGCCCAGCGCCTGCGCGATGTCGGGCGTCACGTCCTGTGCAGTGGCCCCGAAGCGGCCGCGCCGCATCTCGCCGAAGCGCGCAAGCTGCGCCACCACCTTCTGCGCCATGTTGCTGGGCACCGCGAAGCCGATGCCGACGTTGCCTCCTGCCGGCCCGATGATGGCCGTGTTGATGCCGATCAGTTCGCCCTTCAGGTTGATGAGCGCGCCGCCCGAATTGCCGGGGTTGATCGACGCGTCGGTCTGGATGAAGTCCTCGTAGCCCTCGGTGTTGATGCCGAAGCGGCCGAGCGCGCTCACGATGCCCGAGGTCACCGTCTGGCCGATGCCGAACGGATTGCCGATGGCGAGCACGTAGTCGCCTACGCTCAGTGCGTCCGAGTCGCCGAACTTGAGTGCGACGAGGTTCTGCGGGTCGATCTGCAGCAAGGCGATGTCTGTGCCGGCATCCGACCCGAGCACGCGCGCCTGGAATTGCCGGCGGTCCTTGGTGGTCACCAGCACTTCGCGCGCGTTCTTGATGACGTGGTGGTTGGTGATCACGTAACCGTTCTTCGCGTCGACGATCACGCCCGATCCCGCGCTCACCTGTGGCCGCGTCGACTCCGGGGCCCCGAAGAAGCGCCGGAAGAACGGGTCCCGCATCATCGGGTTCTCGGACTCGGCGTTGCCGGCCAGCACGGCGATGTTCACGACCGCCGGCGTCACCTGCTGCAACAGCGGTGCAAGGGAAGGCACCTGGCCATCGGCCGCCACCGGAGGAATGCCGGCACGCGAGTAACCCACCCCGAGGGTCACGAGCAAGATCGGCATCCAGAGCCAACGACGCTTCATGCTGCGGGACTCGGTTTCAGCCGGTGATGAGCGTGGGCCACGCTTCGTATCCCAGCAGCGCATCGGGCTCCAGCAGCACGATCGTCTGGCGCGCGAGTTCGCCGGCAGTGGGGGTCGGCTTCGCGCGGAGGTAGCGCTGGAGCGCGGTCACCGAGTCGTCGCCCGGCTTTGCTTCGATGCTGCGCCCTTGCACCTCGACGGCGCGCCCCTTGAAGCTGTCGGGCAGCGCCGGGTCGCGCCCGAAGCGCGAATCGCCGTAGTCCTCCCGCGCCTTGCGGTGGGTCGGAAACGCGGCATCGGGGTGCACGGCATAGAAGCTCCAGACATCGAAGCGCTCGAAGCCGGTCACGCCGTTCACCGCATGGGCACCGGCTTCGCCGGCCAGCGCGACGCACAGTAGCCTCTTGCCATACAGCAGCGCCCAGGCCGGATTCAGGCCGAAGAAGTCTTCGCGCTCGCGCCGAGCGACCGCGGCGATGCGCTTGAGATCGCGCCGCGTGATCGGTTCAGTGCAGCGACTGCCCATCAGCCAGACGCGGCCGATCGACGCAGCCATCGCCCGCAATGCACCAACGGGCTGTGCGCCGCAGCTTTGCTGCGCGCTGCCACGTCACGCGTGCACCGCGGCGCGCGACGATGCCTCGCGCGATTCGCGGAAGAAATCCCGGACTGCCTGCGCGAACGCAGTCACGTCGGCACGGTTCACGTCGAGGTGCGTCACCAGGCGGATCGTCGGCGCCGCGGAGATCAGCATGCCGCGCCGCGCGAGATGTTCGCGCAGCGGCACGGCAAGATCCGGGGCAACGGCCATGAACACCATGTTGGTCTGCACCAGCGCCGGATCGATCTTCACGCCATCGATGCCCGCCAGGGCATCGGCGAGAGCGCGCGCATTGGCGTGGTCGTCGGCCAATCGGGTGATGTTGTGGTCCAGCGCATACAGGCCCGCTGCGGCCATCAAGCCTGCCTGCCGCATGCCGCCGCCGAGCACCTTGCGCCAGCGCCGCGCGCGATCGACCAGCACCTTGGAACCCACCAGCACCGAACCAACCGGCGCGCCGAGCCCCTTCGACAGGCAGACCGAGACCGTATCGAAATGGCGTGCGAGTGCGGACGGGGGAACGCCCAGCTTCACGACCGCATTGAACAGGCGAGCACCATCCAGATGCATGCCCAAGCCCCGCGAGCGCGCGAGCTTCTCGGCCGCTTCGATGTAGGCGAGCGCAACGACCTTGCCGCCGATCGTGTTCTCGAGCGCCAGCAGGCGCGTGCGCGCGAAGTGCGTATCGTCCGGCTTGATGGCCGCGGCGACCCTGGAAAGATCGAGCGTGCCGTCGGGCTCGTTGTCGATCGGCTGCGGCTGGATGCTGCCGAGCACGGCGGCGCCGCCGCCTTCGTACTTGTAGGTGTGGGCCTGCTGCCCGACGATGTACTCGTCGCCGCGCTCGCAGTGGGCCATGAGCCCGATCAGGTTGCTCTGGGTCCCGGTCGCGACGTAGATCGCCGCCTCCTTGCCGAGCATCTCGGCAAGCCGCGCCTCGAGCCGGTTGACGGTGGGATCCTCGCCGTAGACATCGTCGCCGACGTCGGCCGCGGCCATTGCAGCGCGCATGCCTTCCGAGGGTTTGGTAACGGTGTCGCTGCGCAGATCGATGGTCTTCATGAATCGACTCCAGGAGTGTGCAATTGGCCCCGGCCCGCCCCGAGCAACCGACGCGCCCCCGCGGGGGGCAGCGACCGCAGGCAACGTGGGGGCTGTTTCAGATCACCCGCGATTGAATCTCTCGGCGACGCCGCGCAGTCCGCGCTGCTCGCGGATCAGCGGCACCATGCGTGCTTCGCGCGACTCGATGTCGAGCGCGTACTTCAATACGGCCTCGGCGTGTTCCTGAGGAACCACCACCACGCCGTCGTCGTTGCCTGCCACGATGTCGCCCGGCCGCACCGCAACCCCGGCACAGGTCACTGCGATCTGCCGCCCGACACTCACGTGTCGGCCCACCGAGGCCGCCGGCGATACGGCCCGGGCATAGATGGGCAGACCGATCGCGCGCAGCTCATCGAGATCGCGCACCGCTCCGTCGCAGACGATCGCCGCCATGCCACGAGCGTGGGCGGCCACCGCCATCAGGCCGCCGAGGCCGGCCACGTCGAGACCATCCTCCAGAACGATGATGCCGACTTCGCCCGGCAGCGATTCGTCGATCATGCCCACGGAATCGCGCAACGAGGCTTCGCGGGTTGCCGCTTCGCGCGGAGCAGGCTTCAGCAGCGCGGTCGCGGCGCGCCCGACGAATGCGCCTCCGACCATCGGTCGCATGCCACCGACCATGCAGCCCGGCCTGCCTACCACGGCATCGACTGCATCCGACAGCGACGCCACGCTGGTCGCATGGAACTGCTCCAGCAGAGCATCGGGGGGCGGTCGCGTCGAATTCACCGGGCAACGGTCGACTGCAGCAATCGGGGAGGCGATATTGTAATCGGGTGCGCGCGGAAATCACCTTCGATCGGTGACGGCCGCCGCGTCGACGGATTCAGCGCCAGCTCTCGAAATCTCGCTGAAGCGCGCGCCACCAGATCCACACCTGCTTGCGCTTGCCGACTTCGATCACGCCCGAGCCTTCGGCACCCGGCCGGGTGCGTTCGCTTACGTCCTGCAGCAGCGCCTCGATGCGCACGCGGTTGTGGCCGGCCCGCAGCGTCGACACTCCGGTCAGGCGCTTCACGGTGAAGCCGAGGGCGGAAGTCTCGCCCGGCAGTGCGATGGTGCCCGCCTGGCCCTCGCGCAACAACGCAAGGTCGCGTTCGTCGACCCACAATACCAGCCGGTAGCTGTCGACCGGCGCAATTTCCACCAACGGTTCACCGGCCTCGACCCGGGACGCGCTGGCATTCAAGCCCGAGCCGCCCACGACCACGCCGTCGGTCGGACTCACGACCCGGGTGCGGGCGAGTCGCTCCTCGACCGTGCGCAGCCGGGCCTCGACCTCCTTCAGCTTCGCATCGAGCGATTCGCTCGCGCCTCGGTCGCGGATCTCGCGCGCCTCTCGCGTCACCCGTGCCAGCTGCGTGCGCTCGGCGGTGAGGCGGTCGCGCTCCAGCAGCAGTTCGCTGTCGTCCATGCGCGCGACGAGTTGGCCGCGGCGAACGGCATCACCCTTGCGCACCAGCACTTCGCCCAGCACGCCGCTGAACGGCGCCGGCAGCGTGCGCGGCGCCTGGCCCTCCACGGTGCCCTCGACCGGAACGGCGTAGTGGCCGGTGGCGCCGAGCATGACCAGCGCGAGGGTCAGCAGCGCGATGAGGGCGAGCTTCAACTTCATCCGCACCGGGCCGAACAGCGCCACGAACGCGCGCCGTTCGCGCGTCACCGTGACCGGCCGCGCCAGCGGCTTCGCTTCGATCAGGGGCGCGGCCTGCAGCGCGATGGTCTCGAGGCTCGCCACCTCGTCGTGGGAAAACGGGTCGCCCGCCGTGCGCTCCACCAGGATCGCGCCGGCTGGCCCGTCGGGCCCGGGCAGCGGCAACGCGCACACATGGGCATGCACCGCCAGCAACTCGATCGGGGCCGGACTGCGTTCCGGCTCGCCGTCGGCGACGGGCTCGTGGCGTTCCACGCTCATCGCGCGGCCGACCTCGAGGACGCTGTGGAGCGCCGGCGTGATGTCGACCGGCGCCGGCGCCGTGACGGCCGCAGCATCCCCTGCCTCGGGCGTCGGCTCGCCGGGCACTTCCGGGCTCTGCCATTCCGCCTTGACCGACAGCACACCACGCCGCAGCACACCAACCGACACGGCGGAAGCCCCGAACGCCGCACCGATGCCGGTAGCGAGCGCCATGGAGGCCGTGCGCGCATCGCTCTCGCGCGCCACGTTCTCGGCCAGGCGGGCGGCCAGTTCCAGACGTTCCGCCTGGGCGGTCGCGGCAAGGGCAATGCCACGCGCGCGCGCCGCCTCGAGCCACCCCACGCCCCAGTGCAGGGTGTCGAGGGTGCCCTGCAGGGCCGGTGCCGACAATGGGGCCACTTCGACGGTGGCCACCCATCCGTCGTCGCCGCTCAAGGGACAGACCAGATGGAAACCGCGCGCGGCGGAGCGCACCAGGGCCACACCCTGCTGCACGCCCTCGCTGGCGCTCTCGGAAAGATCGCCCGGCAGGGTGTCCGAATCGGGCCAGGCCGCGATCAACGCCATGCCGTCGGGTGTCACCCGGAACACGGCGCAGGCGCGCGCGCTGCGCATTCGGCGCGCCTGCAATCGCGCCCACGGCCCGGCCGCGGCCTCGCCGGAACGTGCCGACGAAAAAGCCGCCCACAGGGCGGCTTCCTCAACCTGCTCGTCGGCACTGGGGCCGACGAGCGGATCGATATCGGGCTGCGGCTGGATCATCGCGGCCGGTGGTCCCTGCGGCGGTTACTTCAACTCGCCGTAGCGATTTTCGTACTCGGCCATCAGCTTCTGCAGCAGATCGGACAGCCGCTTGGCCGCGAACGGGCTCAGGATGATGCGGTGGTCGAGTTCGATCTCGACTTCGCCGGCCATGCGATCCCAGTTCTGGTTGACGCCGAAATTCAGCACTACTTCCTCACGGGTGCTCGTCGCGTTGCAGAAGTTCGCGTACGTGCTCTTCAAGCTGTGGGTATCCCACTTCACCTTCGGGGCCTGCTGCGGCTCTGCGGGTTTCGCGCCTTCTTCGGCGGGCGATTTTGCCATCTGCGATTCTCCTTCGGACTTGGGACTTCGAGGAACGGGCGGACCAGCGACTGCGCCGTACCGGGGCGGCGCGAATGACCGATGAATCTGTATCAGGATACCTTGGGAACCGGGCGACCGGGTCGGCCACGACCGACGGCGACCCCATGACCGGCACCACAATCCATTGTTATTCCATGGAAAGCGGTTTGCGGGTGCAGTCTCCCGTGCGACCGGCGCGGCGAACCGGAAAGCTAGCATGAGACGTTTCCGATGAAAACCTCGTTTTTTGTGAGGTTTGAGATTCAAAGGGCTTGCATAAACCCTTGAATTCACCCGACGGCCGCATACACTTCGGGCACTTTCGCTGCAGTTTCCCACTCCCCGTGCTGCTCGCCATCAAATCCATCGACAACGACGGTCGCCTCGAACCGTTGCGGCGCTTCCTTGAAACTCCGTGGACCTGGGTCGTCGCCGACCATACCGACCGAACCGCGTTCGCCCAAGCGCTGGCGCAGGCCGACGCAATCGTGTCGATGAACTGGCCGGCGACCTTCCCGCCCGCGCCGAAACTGCGCCTGCTGCAGCTCCCCGGCGCCGGCACCGACGACATCGACTTCGACGCGGTGCCGCCGGGTGCCGCAATCTGCAACGCCTACGAGCACGAGATCGGCATCGCCGAATTCGTGCTGGCGGTGATGCTCGAATGGTGCATCCGCATCCGTCGCATGGATGCCGAGCTGCGCGCCGGGCGCTGGTGGGGTTCGTGGCTCGGTGGACCGACCGCGGCCCACGGCGAAGTGTTCGGCAAGACGCTGGGGATCGTGGGCTACGGCCGCATCGGGCGCGAGGTGGCGAAGCGCGCCCATGCGTTCGGCATGCGCGTGATCGCGGTGAATCGCTCGCCGAAGCCTGCCGACGGCTGGGCCGAGCGCGTGGCCGGGATGGATGGCTTCCACGAGTTGCTGGGCGAGTCGGATTTCGTATTGTCGGCGCTGCCGCTCGACGATCGGTCACGCGGCCTGTTCGATGCGCGCGCTTTCGCCCGAATGAAACCGGATGCGGTTCTGATCAACGTCGGGCGCGGCCGCACCGTGGACGAGCAGGCGCTGTTCGAAACCTGCCGCGACCGCCGCATCGGCGGTGCGGTGATCGACACCTGGTACGACTACCCGCCTCAGAACAGCCGCGAAGTACCGACCTTGCGGCCCTCGCGTTTCGCGTTCCACGAGCTGGACAATGTGATCATGACTGCCCACGCATCGGCCTGGACCGACGCCCTGCTGGAGCGCCGTTGCCGGATCATGGCGGGCAACCTCGACCGGCTCGCACGCGGCGAACCGCTCATCAACCTGGTGCGTGCGCCCATCGACGCCGCGGCCACCGCCTGAAGCACGACCATGACACCCCGAACCATCGACGAAGCCGCACAAGTCCTCTGGAATACCTGGCAGCAGGGGGCGACGCTCGACGCGCTGCCCGAGAACGTCCGGCCGACCTCCCGCGAAGAAGGCTTCGCGATCCAGCAGGCCATCGCGCAGCGCTCGGGCGATACCCGCTTCGGCTGGAAGATCGCCGCCACCAGCAGTGCCGGCCAGGCACACATCGGCGTCGACGGGCCGCTGCCCGGCACCCTGCTCGGCAAGCGCGCCCGCCCCTGCCCGGCCCGCTTTCCGCTCGCCGGCAACATCATGGGCGTGTTCGAAGCCGAGTTCGCATTCCGCATGGGACGCGACCTGCCGCCGCGCGTGGCACCGTATGGCACCGAGGAAGTGCTGGCGGCCGTCGCCACCTTGCACCCCGCCATCGAGGTCCCCGATTCGCGCTATCGCGACTTCGTCCGGGTCGGCGCGCCGCAGCTCATCGCCGACAACGCATGTGCCTCGTGGTTCGCGCTCGGCCCGGCCACCGATGCCCCATGGCGCGACATCGATCTCGCCCGCCATCCGGTGACCGCGTTCGTCAACGGCAAGCTCACCCAGACCGGGAGCGGCGCGAACGTGCTCGGCGACCCGCGCGTGGCCCTCACCTGGATCGCCAACGAGCTGTCGCGCCTCGGCACGGGCCTGCGTGCCGGCGAGGTCGTCACCACCGGCACCTGCGTGGTTCCGGTGGCGGTGAAGGCCGGCGATACGGTGGCGGCGGATTTCGGACCCATCGGTCGTGCCGAAGTCGCCTTCGACGCCTGAGATCGAGCCCTTGGAAAGCTCGAGCCTGCCGCGTCCCGAACCTCTCATCCGGCTGCTGCGGGTACTGACGCGCCCGATCTACTACCCGAGCTCGTTCCTCAAGCTGATCATCGCCGGCTTCCTGCTGGTGTCGCTGCCGCTAATCTTCGCCATCGTCAACAACGCGGTCTCGATCCACGAGATCGTCGAGCGCAGCCAGCGCACCGTGCAGCAGGCGGTCCAGGCCACCCAGACGAGCCGCCTCATCATCGAACAGACCAACGCGATGGAGCGCAGCGTGCGTCAGTTCACCGCGCTCGGCGACACCGCCTTGCTGGAAGGCTACGACCATGCTCGCGCCCGCTTCCTCGAATCGGCACAGCGAATGGGCAGCTTTCGCCTGGATGCGGAGCAATCGAACCAGCTGAAGACCTTGAAGCAGCGCGAACTGGACATCGCCCAGGCGATCGAGGCCGGCCGCAGCAAGCCGGCGTCGCTGGCGCCGCTGCTCGCGGAGTTCCGCGCGCTCGACGTGCTCGCCCAGGCGCTGGACGACATGGGCAGCGGCGTGGTCGAGCGTGAAGTCGCCTCGCTGCAGTCGGTGTCCGAGGGGGTGCAGCGCTTCATCTTCTGGCAGCTGGTGGCGCTCGTGCCGGTGGCGCTCTTCATCGTGGTGGGCGCCATCATCCTCATCTCGCGGCCGATTTCGCAGATCGACGCGGCGATCCGCCGCCTGGGCGAAGGCGACTTCGGCTCGCGCGTCGAGGTCCAGGGTCCGGAGGACCTGCAGCATCTCGGCCGCCAGCTCGAATGGATGCGCCTGAGGCTGATCGATCTCGAAGAGCAGAAGACGCGTTTCCTGCGCCACGTCTCGCACGAACTGAAGACCCCGCTCGCCTCGCTGAAGGAAGGCATCGACCTCCTCGAAGAGCAGGTGCTGGGCGATCTCTCGCCCGCGCAGCGCGAGGTGGCCGGGATCCTCAAGCAGAGCACCCATCGGCTGCAGCGGCTCATCGAGGACCTGCTGTCGTTCCACACAGCGCAGTATCAGCGCGGCGCGGTGGCCTTCTCGCCCGTGCCGCTGTCCGAGGTCATCGCCCGCGCCGGCCAGCAGCATCGGCTCACCATCGCGTCGAAGGGGCTGCAATACCAGGTGGACTGCCCGGCGATCGTGCTCGAGGCGGACCAGGACAAACTCGCCGCAGTCGTCGACAATCTGGTTTCGAATGCGGTCAAGTATTCGCCGACGGGGGGACGAATCCTGGTACTGGCGCGCTCGAACGGCTCGGAGGCTCGCCTCGAAGTGGTGGACGAGGGGCCTGGCATCGCACGCGAAGAACGCGAGTCGGTGTTCGAACCATTCTTCCAGGGCAGCACGCCGTACCAGGGGCCGGTCAAGGGCACCGGGCTGGGTCTCGCGATCGTGAAGGAGTTCGTGGCGGCCCATCGCGGCCGCGTGGAAATCGTCGACAGCGGCTCCGGCGGCGGCGCGCACATCCGCGTGTCGCTGCCCCTATCGCAGAAGCAGCTCCAGGCGGCATGAACATGAAGACCATTGTCATCGTCCTGATGTTGGCGCTACCGCTAGCGGCATGTCAGGTCCAGCCGCCGCGACCCGAACCGGAACCGGAACCGCGGCCGCCGCAGCAGGTCATAGCCGAGCCGGTCCCGTGCGAACCGCAGGTGAAGGAAGTGTTCACCGGGACCGACGACACGCTCTTGTTCCTCGCCAACCTCAAGCAGAAGTCCCAGGCCGATCTGAAGACCGCGCTGTACCAGGCGCGCAAGGATTTCACGGCGAACGGGAGCGAAGCCGCGCGCATGCGGCTGATCCTCCTGTACCTCCAGCCGGGCTCGTCCTTCCGCAGCGAAGCGCAGGCACTGCAACTGCTCGACCCCTATATCCGCGGCGATGCGAGCCCGTCGAGCCCGTATCGCGGGATCGCGCTGCTGCTGCTCGCCAATCTGGAAGAATCGCGCAAGACCGACGCGGCAGTGCAGGCGCAGGTCGTCAAGGTCAAGGAGGAACAGAAGCGCGCGGACGAGCTCCAACGCAAACTCGACGCACTGAAGGACGTGGAGCGCGCTATGATTGAAAAGGACCAGAAACAGAGGAAGAAATGATGCGAGCCACGGCAAAAGTGTTGGTGGTTGACGACGATGCGGACCTGCTGAAGCTTGTATCCATTCGGCTACAGTCCGCCGGATTCGA
>JAIEQG010000098.1 GCA_019747905.1 Burkholderiales bacterium | reverse complement strand
CCGAGCTGCGCCGATTCCTCGTACTGCATGGTCTTCAGGAAGTGGCGGATGTGCGAGCGCGCCTTGCCGGTGACCACATAGTTCAGCCAGGCCGGATTCGGCTTGGCGTGAGCGGCGGTGATGATCTCGACGCGGTCGCCGTTGCGCAGTTCGCTGCGCAGCGGCACCAGTTCGTGATTCACCTTGGCCGCCACGCAGCGATTGCCGATGTCGGTGTGCACCGCATAGGCGAAATCGACGCAGGTCGCGCCATGCGGCAGCGACAGGATCTTGCCCTTGGGCGTGAAGACGTAGGTCTCGTCCGGAAACAGGTCGACCTTGAGGTGTTCCAGGAATTCGATCGACGAGCCGCTTTGCGTCTGCATCTCGAGCAGGCTCTGCAGCCATTGGTGGGTCTTCTTCTGCAGCTCGTTCAGCTCGGCGTCGCTTTGCTTGTAGAGCCAGTGCGACGCTACGCCGGCCTCGGCGATCTTGTGCATCTCGGCGGTGCGGATCTGCACTTCGAGCGGCGTGCCGTAGGGGCCGAACAGCGTGGTGTGCAGCGACTGGTAGCCGTTCGCCTTCGGGATCGCGATGTAGTCCTTGAACTTGCCCGGGATCGGCTTGTACAGGCCGTGCAGCGCGCCCAGCGCGAGATAGCACGAAGGCACGTCCTGCACGATGATGCGAAAGCCGTAGATGTCGAACACCTGCGAGAAGGTGAGGTGCTTGTCCTGCATCTTGTGATAGATGCTGTACAGGTTCTTCTCGCGGCCGCTCACCATGGCTTCTATCTTCGCGTCGGAGAGCTTGGTCCGGATCCCCTCGAGGATCTTGTCGACCACTTCGCGGCGATTGCCGCGCGCCGAGAACAGTGCCTTGTGCAGGACGCGGTAGCGGTTCGGGTACAGGTGCTTGAACGAGAGCTCCTGCAGCTCCTGGAACAGGCGGTTCAGCCCGAGACGGTTGGCGATCGGCGCGTAGATGTCGAGGGTCTCGCGGGCGATGCGCACCCGTTTCTTCGGATTCATCGCATCCAGCGTGCGCATGTTGTGCAGCCGGTCGGCGAGCTTGATCAGGATGACGCGCACGTCGCGCGTCATCGCGAGCACCATCTTGCGGAAGTTCTCCGCCTGGGCCTGCTCGTGGCTCTGGAACTCGATGCGGTCCAACTTCGACACGCCGTCCACCAGCTCCGCCACCATCTTGCCGAACTTGTCCGCGAGTTCGGTCTTGGTGACGTTGGTGTCCTCCATAACGTCGTGCAGCAGCGCGGCCGAGAGCGCCTGGGAGTCCAGGTGCCACTCGGTGAGGATCTGCGCCACCGCCACCGGATGCGAGACGTACGGCTCGCCGGTCATCCGGTACTGGCCCGCGTGGGCCGTGGCGCTGAAGTCGTACGCCGACTGCAACTGCGACACGTCCTCCGGCTTGAGGTAGCCGGAGACGTCGCGGAAGAAGGCGTCGGCGGGGGTCACGGGTGCGGGGCTGGCTGGAGGGACGGGTCGATCCTGCAGGCGGGCGGCTCCGCGCCCTCGGTCATCCGTCAGTGCTTCGTTCGGTAGAGGATGTCTTTGCTGATCAGGCCCAGCGCCATTTCGCGCAGCGCGATCACGGTGGGCTTGTCCTTGTTGCCTTCGACCTGCGGGGTGGCGCCATTGGCGATTTCGCGGGCCCGGTAGGTGGCGGCCAGGGTGAGATCGAAGCGGTTGGGGATGTGCTTCATTGCGTCGTCGACGGTGATGCGGGCCATGGCATTTCCTTACTTCATGCGGTTGATGGTGTCGCGGTGACGCACGAGCTGGACTGCACTGCGCAGCCGCTCGGCGCGGACGATAGCTTTCAGGTCCTGAACCGCAACTTCGAAGTCCTTGTTAATAATAACATAATCGAATTCGTCCACGTGACCGATCTCATCCCGGGCAGCGCGCAGGCGGCGCTCGATCACTTCTCCGGTATCGGTGCCGCGCTGATGCAAGCGCTCTGCCAGGGCTTCCAGTGACGGCGGCAGCACGAAGATCCCGACCGCGGCGGGCATCAGGCGGCGCACCTGCACCGCCCCTTGCCAGTCGATCTCGAGCAGGATGTCGCTGCCGCGCTGCATCTCGCCCTCGATCCAGGCCCGCGAGGTTCCATATAGATTGCCGTGCACCTCGGCACTTTCAAGGAGCTCGCCGCGGGCGCGCATGGCCTCGAATTCGATGCGCGCGACGAAGTGATAGTCCCGCCCGTTGGCCTCGCCGGGACGGGCAGGGCGCGTGGTGAACGAGACCGAAAGGTGGATCGCCGGATCGTCCGCGAGCAGCCGTCGCACCAGGCTGGTCTTGCCGGCGCCGGAGGGTGCCGCGACGATGAAGAGGGTGCCGCTCACTCGATGTTCTGCACCTGCTCGCGCATCTGCTCGATCAGCACCTTGAGCTCCATGGATGTCTGCGAGACCTCCACGTCCACGGACTTGGAGCCCAGGGTGTTCGCTTCGCGATTCAGTTCCTGCATCACGAAGTCGAGGCGCTTGCCGACGTTGCCGCCCTTCCCGAGGATGCGCCGCACCTCGGCGAGGTGGGTGTTGAGCCGCGTCAGTTCCTCGTCCACGTCGATGCGCGTGGCGAACAGCGCCACTTCCTGCCGGATGCGCTCTTCGTCCAGCGTCGCGACCACTTCCTTCAGGCGTTGCGTCAGCTTCTCCTGGTGGGCGGCGACCAGTTGCGGAATCTTCGGCGCAATATTGCGCGCCAACGCTTCCATGGAGGTCACGCGCTCCAGGAGCATTTCCTTCAGCTTCTCGCCTTCGCGGCCGCGGGTGGCGGTGAAATCGTCCATGGCTGCGGCTAGCATCGACATGCAGGCTTCGCGCAATTCCTCGACCGGCAGTGTCTCCGCCCCGAACATTCCGGGCCACTTGAGCAGATCGCTGACACCGAGGTTGGATGCCGCCGGCATGCGCGCCTTCACACGGTTGTTGAGCTCGACGAGCTTGTCGAGCAGCGGCTCGTTCAGTTCGAGCAGGGCCGGTGCGGCCGCGGCGCGGGTCAGGCCGATGCGGCATTCGAGCTTGCCGCGCGTCAGTTTCGCTGCGAGCGCTTCGCGCATCGGTGGCTCGAACGAGCGGAACTCTTCGGGCACGCGAAACTGCACGTCCAGGTAACGGTGATTCACCGAGCGCAGTTCCAGGCTCACCGTTCCCAGCGGCAGATCGCGGCTCACCGACGCATAGCCGGTCATGCTGTAGATCATCGGTGGGGTGCGCTTTACAGGGCAGGGGCAGCCGCCGAGAATGGCGGGCCCTCGAAAGATAGCACAGCGCACGCGGGCATCGCGCCGCTTTCCGGCGCCCCTCTCACGGATTCCATCATCATGAACACGCAACGCCCCAGCGGGCGCCGGCCCGACGAGCTGCGCGCCGTGACCATCACCCGCCGTTACACCCGACATGCCGAAGGTTCGGTGCTGGTCGAGTTCGGCGATACCAAGGTGCTCTGCACCGCCAGTGTCGAAGAGAAAGTGCCGCCGTTCCTGAAGGGGCGCGGCCAGGGTTGGGTCACCGCCGAATACGGCATGCTGCCGCGCTCGACCCACACGCGCACCGACCGCGAAGCCGCGCGCGGCAAGCAGAGCGGGCGCACCCAGGAAATTCAGCGATTGATCGGCCGCAGCCTGCGGGCAGTGGCCGACATGAAGGCGGTGGGTGAGCGCACCATCCAGATCGACTGCGACGTGCTGCAGGCCGATGGCGGCACGCGCACGGCCAGCATCACCGGTGCCTTCGTCGCGCTGCATGACGCGCTGACCTTGCTCAAGTCGCGCGGGCTCATCAATACACTGCCGGTGCGCGATTTCATCGCGGCGATCTCGGTCGGCGTCTACCGGGGCGTGCCGGTGCTCGATCTCGACTACGCCGAGGATTCCGACTGCGATACCGACATGAACGTCGTCATGACCGGCAGCGGCGGATTGGTGGAAGTGCAGGGCACCGCCGAAGGCGAACCCTTCTCGCGCGCACAGATGGACGCGATGCTGGACCTCGCCGGCAAGGGCATCGACGAGCTGATTGCGGCGCAGAAGCGGGCGCTCGCTTGAACAAGCTGGTGCTGGCGAGCGGCAACGCGGGCAAGATCCGCGAGATCGCTCAGTTACTGGCACCCCTGGCAATCGAGGTCATTCCCCAGACGTCGCTCGGCATCGACGAAGCGGAGGAGCCGCACGAGACGTTCGTCGAGAATGCACTTGCCAAGGCGCGGCATGCAGCGTTGCGGTCCGGCCTGCCGGCGCTCGCGGACGATTCCGGCATCTGCGTGGCGGCGCTCGGCGGCGAGCCTGGCGTGCATTCCGCGCGCTACGCCGGCGAGCCGAAGAGCGATGCACGCAACAACGAGAAGCTGCTGGCGGCGCTCGACGGCATCACCGACCGCCGTGCGCACTATTGCTGCGTCATGGTGCTGACGCGCCACGGCACCGATCCGCAGCCGCTGATCGCCGAAGGCGAATGGCACGGCCAGATCCTGCGTTCACCGCGCGGCGATGGCGGCTTCGGCTACGATCCGTTGTTCCTGGTGCCCGAACTCGGTCTCACCGGCGCCGAGCTGCCGCTCGAGCGCAAGAACGCTATCAGTCACCGCGGACGCGCGCTGGCCCAATTGCTGGAGCGGATGCGCGGAACCCAGTAGGCTGCGGCCTGACCGCACTCCCGCCGCCCGGAGCGACCGCCATGATCGAACCGTCTCGCGACCTCACCCGCACCACGCTCGCCGTGCTGTTCACCGGCACGCTGATCCTCGGCGCCTTCCTGATCGTGCGGCCGTTCCTGTCCTCGTTCGTCTGGGCGGCCATGATCGTGGTGGCCACGTGGCCGCTCATGCTGAGCTTGCAGGGTCGCCTCGGCGGGCGCCGCTGGCTGGCCGTCACCTGCATGACGCTGGTCCTGGTGCTGTTGTTCGTGCTGCCCGTGGTGCTGGCGGTGAGCACCGTCATCGAACACGGTGACGGTATCGTCGAGTGGGCCAAGTCCCTGTCGAAGTCGAAACTGCCGCCGGTGCCGGAATGGATCGCACGCGTGCCCCTGATCGGGCCGCGTCTCGCGACGATGTGGCAGGACTTCGCCAAGGGCGGCAGCCAGGGCATCGTGGCGCGCATAGCGCCGCAACTGGGCGACGTGTTCGGTTGGCTGGTGGCGCAGGCCGGCAGTCTCGGCATGTTGCTGGTGCAGGCACTGCTCACGCTCATCATCAGCGTCATCCTGTATCTCAATGGCGAAAAGGCCGTGGCCGGCATTCTCGCTTTCGCACGCCGGCTGGGTGGCGAGCGCGGTGACCGCGCGCTCGAGGTGGCCGGTCGCGCGATCCGCGGCGTGGCACTCGGCGTGGTCGTGACCGCGATCCTGCAGGCATTGATGGCCGGCCTGGGCCTCGTGATCGCCGGCGTCCCGATGTCGGGGCTGCTCACCGTGGTCGCGTTCGTGCTCGCCGTGGCGCAGATCGGGGCGGTGCCGGTGTTGCTGCCCGCGGTGATCTGGCTCTGGTGGCAGGACGACACCGCCTGGGCCGTGGCACTGGGTGTCTGGAGCGTCATCGTCCTCAACATCGACAACTTCGTGCGACCGATCCTGATCCAGCGCGGCGCCAAGCTGCCGCTCACGCTGATCTTCGTGGGCGTGATCGGCGGTCTCATCGCGTTCGGCGTGATCGGCATCTTCGTCGGACCGGTGGTGTTGGCGGTCACCTATGAACTGCTCGCATCGTGGGTGAGCCACGGCGAGTTCACCTTCGCATCGACGGCTGCGCCCGCGCCGGAAGCTTCACCCCCCGCCGAACCGCCCGCCACGTGACACCGCACCGCCGCGCGCAGGTATAGTTTCCCGCGACGCAAGCCGGGAGGGGTGCCATGGCGGAAGCAGCGCTGCTGCTGCGCGGCGGGTCGGTCTGGGACGGAAGCGAGGCTGCTGCGTTTGCCGCGGACGTGCTGATCCGCGGGCGTCGCATCGAGAAGGTGCATCCCTCGCAGTTGCGCGACGTGAAGGATGCGCGCTGCATCGACGTAACCGGCCATACCGTCATCCCTGGCCTGGTGGAAGGGCATGCGCACCTGCCGTTCGCGCACAAGGCGAACATGGCCGATACCGGCGACATTCCGCCGGAGGAGCACACGCTGCTCACCTTGCTCCACGCCCGCACGGTACTCGACGCGGGTTTCACGTCCTGCCTGAGCGGCGGCTCCGCCAAACCGCGGCTCGACATCGCCGTGCGCGATTTCATCAACGCCGGCCACGCGCCCGGGCCGCGCCTGTTGGCGGCGAGCCCCGAACTCACCAACACCGGCAACCTGGGTGACGAGCGCCGCCTGCACCTGTATCGCGAATCCATCGCCATGGTCGTGGATGGCGCGGACGAGATGCTGCGCACGGTGCGCCTCCTGATCCGCGAAGGCGTGGACACGATCAAGCTCAACGTCTCGGGCAACCAGACGATCCCGAACGCGCGCTCCCACATCACCGTGATGCGCGAGGATGAACTCGCCACCGCGGTCGAAACCGCCCACGCCCATGGCAAACGCGTCGCTGCCCACGTGCGGGCAGCGGCGTCCATCAAGCTCGCGTTGAAGCACGGCGTCGATATCCTGTATCACTGCGAATACGCGGATGAGGAGTGCATCGACCTCATGGAGGCGGCACGCGACCGGATCTTCGTCGCACCCGCCATCGGCCTGCTGCATGCGCTGCTGCATGAGGCCGAACCTTGGGGCATCACTTACGACAAGGCCGCGGCCACCGGTGTCGCCGACCAGTTCGAACAGGCCCGGCGCGTGTTTCCCGAGCTGCGCAAACGCGGTGTGCGCGTGTTGATCGGTGGCGACTACGGTTTTCCGTGGACGCCGCACGGTACGAACGCGCGCGATCTCGAACACTTCGTGCAGTTTCTCGGTTACTCGAACGCGGAGGCGCTGCGTTGCGCCACCAGCGTCGGAGCGGTGGCCATGCTGCTCGAAGGTCAGACCGGTTTCGTGCGTGAGGGCTACCTGGCCGACCTGCTGGTGGTCGCCGGCGAGCCGCAGAACGACGTGCGGCTGCTGCAGTCGGCCGCCAACCTCGCGATGATCATCAAGGACGGCAGCATCCACCGCAGCCGCTTTGCCACGTCCCACTGAAGAAGGACACCGATGTTCCAGCAGACCCTGTTGTCCGTGGAAGATGCCAAGCGCGTGGCGGCGGCCGCTCGTGCCGAAGCCGAGAAGAACGGCTGGCTCGTCGTCATCGCCATCGTCGACGAGGGCGGCCACCTCATGTACCTGGAGCGCATGGACGGCTGCCAGAAGGCCTCCAGCCGCATTGCCGAAGCGAAGGGGCGCACGGCGATCCTGTTCAAGCGCCCCACCAAGGCGATCGAGGACGTGGTGCTCGAAGGTCGTACGGTCATGATGGGGTTGCCGGGTGCCGTGCCGCTCGAAGGCGGGTTGCCGCTCACCAAGGACGGCACGTTCCTGGGCGCGATCGGTGTGTCCGGCGTGCAGTCGTTCCAGGACGGGATCATTGCGCGCGCCGGAGTCGCCGCGCTCTGAGCAGCGCGGCGGCTCAGCGGCCCACGATCTCCCCGAACCGCACCCACTCGGTGCCGTCGAAACGCATCAGCTGGAGCTGTTCGATCGGGTCGTAGTCGGTTGCGCTGGTGTTGACGCGGATGCCCGGCAGCAACAGCGGCAGCTCGAGATCCCGCAGCGCGGCCGCCTGGCGCATCACGTTCTCGCGCGTGAGGTCGTCGCCGCACTGCTTCAATACGTGCACCAGGAGCTGCGCGTTGGTGTAGCCGTAGACGTTGTAGATCTCGGCGGTATCGCCTTCCGGGTAGTACTTCTGCATCCAGGCGCGCCATTCGAGCGTAGCCGGATCCTTCTTCCACTGCGGATCGGTCGGGTCCTTCACGAAGGTCGACGAGATCACGCCCACGGACTTGTCGAGGCCGGCGGGTTGCAGCACCGCATGCACGGAGATCGACGAGTAGACGACGAAGTGCAGCGGCTTCCAGCCGATGTCGAAGCTCTTGCGGATCGATTGCGACGCGAACTTGGGCGACGCGAAGCTGAACAGCGTATCCGCGCCCGAACCCTGCAATGTCGCGATCTGCGAATCCACCGTGGGGTCGGTGGATTCGTACGAGGCCTCCGCCACGATCATGGTCGCTGCCTTCGCCCCGAGGTGGCGCTTCAGTGCGGCGAGATAGTCCTTGCCGAAATCGTCGTTCTGGTAGAGCACGGCGAGCTTCGCGTTCGGCCGCTTCTCGAGCAGGTAACGTACGTAGCCGTAGGTGCCCGTGGCCTGGCTCGGCAGAAAGGCCATGGTCCAGGGCAGCGCCTTGGGGTCCCCCCATTTCAGCCCGGTGGCCGAGATGAGCAGTTGCGGCACGCCCTTCGCGTTCAGGTACTTCATCGCGGCCGTGTTGGTAGGTGTGCCGAAGGAGCTGAACATGAGCAGCACCTGCTCGGCCTCCACCAGCTTGCGCGTCTGCTCGATGGTACGCGGCGGTGAGTACCCATCGTCCAGCGACAGCAGCCGGATCCTGCGGCCGTTGATCCCGCCGCCGGCGTTGAGGGCGTCGAAGTAGGCTGCTTCGGCGCGGCCCATGGTGCCGAACGCAGACAGCGGTCCGCTGTAGGGCATGGTCTGGCCGATGCGGATCTCGGTGTCGGTGACACCGGGTCCATAGCGCTTCTCGGCGTGGGCAGGCAGCGCGCTTGCCGCGACGAGGAATGCCATCCCCAACCTGTGCCAGCAGCGGTCTGCGCGAGTCATGGCCTGGCAAGCTCCTCAGGAATCCTCGATGCGGACCAGCTTCATCCGTCCCGAGGCGCCGCTGCGGATCGAGACGGCTGCCTTCGGGCAGCGGAAACTCGCCGCGATCAACCCGATCAATTCCTCGTTGGCCTTGCCGTCCACCGGCGGCGATCTGAGCTGCGCGTGCCACAGCCCGTCTTCGGCTTCCGACAGGCTGCTGGCGCGCGCATTGGGTTTCACTTTGACGCGGATGGTCTTCACGGCGGCGCCAAGTCTACGCCCGGGTTGGGACGACCCCCGCGCTCGCTGCCACGAAGCAGCGCCGAAGTGGAACAGCCCCCACGCTCGCTTCGCTCCCTGCCCCCCAAGGGGGCGCGTCAGCGCCTTGAGGCGGCTCGGCGGCGCTGAAGTGGAACAGCCCCCACGCTCGCTTCGCTCCCTGCCCCCCAAGGGGGCGCGTCAGCACCTTGAGGCGGCTCGGCGGCGCTGACCCCTGTGCTACATTCGGTGGCTGTGACCAAAGCCCTCGACAGCGCCGCCGCCGGACGCTGGGTCTCGCTGGAGACTTCGGGTGAGGGCGCGACGCTGCACCTCGCGGGGGACTGGCGCCTGCCGTCGCTCGCCACACTCGGGCGCGCGCTGCAGGCCGCTCGGAGCGTCCGGCCGATCGTCGGCATCGACGGCCAGGCACTGACGGCGCTCGATACCGCCGGCGCTCTCGTGATGCTGCGGCACCTGCAGTCGCTCGCCGTGGATCCGTCCGCCATCGCCTTCGACAACTTCTCTCCGGTGCACCGGCGTGTCGTCGACGTGGTACTGGCGCGGCTCGACGAAATCACCGTCGAGCCGGTGCGACACCGGCGCGGCTTTGTCGCCGAGATCGGCTACCAGACCGAAGCGCTCGGTGGACTGCTGCTCGGCCACCTCAACTTCCTCGGTTACGTGGCCGGTGGAATCGGCACTCTGGTCGGACATCCCTGGCGGCTGCGCACGCAGGAGCTGGCGGCGCAATTCGAGCAGGTCGGCATCCGCGCCATACCGGTCGTGGCCCTGGTCACGTTCCTGATCGGCGTCGTCTTCGCCTACCTGCTGGGCCTTCAGGCGTCCCGCTACGGGGCCAGCATCTTCGTCGTGGACGGGGTCGCGATCGGCATGGCGCGCGAGTTCGCGCCGATCCTGGTGGCCGTGATCATCGCGGGCCGGTCCGGTGCCGCGTTCACGGCGCAGCTCGGCACCATGAAGCTCACCGAAGAGACCGACGCCATCCGCGTACTAGGGCTCTCGCTCATGGACGTGCTGATCTTGCCGCGCGTGTTCGCCCTCGTGATCGCACTGCCGCTGCTGGTGTTCGTCGGCAACATCATGAGCAACCTCGGCGCGATGGCGATGGCGGCGGCGATGCTGGACATCACGCCCGCCACCTATCTCGAACGCCTGTCGGTCGCGCTGAGCACGCGGCACCTGTGGGTCGGTCTTGCGAAGGCGCCCGTGTTCGCGCTCTTCATCGCCATCATCGGCATCCGCATGGGCATGACCGTGAGCCGCGACACGCGGGCGATCGGTGTCAACACCACGTCAACCGTGGTGCAGGGGATCGTCTCCGTGATCCTGCTGGACGCCCTGTTCGCGGTGGTCTTCCAGGCCCTCGAGATCTAGCATGGCGACCAGCGTGATCGAAGTGGACGGCGTGGTGACCCGCTTCGGCAGCCAGACCGTGCACGACGGAGTCTCGTTCACGATCGGTCGTGGCGAGCTGGTGGGCCTGATCGGCGGCAGCGGCACCGGCAAGTCGGTCCTGCTGCGCGAGATCATCGGGCTCCAGCGACCGAGCGCCGGTTCGATCTGCCTGCTCGGGACGGACGTATGCAAGGCCTCGCCGCCGGAACTGGCGGCGGTCCGTCGGCGTTTCGGCATGATGTTCCAGGACGGTGCGCTGTTCTCCTCGCTCGACGTCGCCCACAACGTCGCCGTGCCTCTGCTGGAGCATACGAAGCTCACCAAGGATGCCATCTGGCCCCTGGTCAACCTGCGGATCGCGCAGGCCGGTCTGCCGCCTGACGCAGGGGCCAAGATGCCGAGCGAGCTCTCGGGCGGCATGCGCAAGCGCGCTGCGATCGCGCGGGCGCTGGCGCTCGAGCCGGAAGTGATCTTTCTCGACGAGCCCACCTCCGGCCTCGACCCGATCACGGCCCGGGCGTTCGACCAGCTGATGCGCTTTCTCGTGGACGATCTCGGCATCACCGTGTTCCTGGTGACCCACGACCTCGATACGCTGCTCACCGTGGTCGACCGGCTGATCGTGCTCGCCCGCGGCAAGGTGGTGGGCGACGGACCGGTGCGCGAGATCGTCGATCTCGACGATCCCTGGGTGCGCTCATACTTCTCGGTCCGTACAATGGCGGCGACCCCGTCGGGATCGGAGGCGCATGGAACCTGAAGTCCGCTACACCTGGATCGGCGCGACGCTCGTCATCCTCGTGGCCGCGCTGGTTGCCTCGGTCGTGTGGCTGAAGTCGGCGGGCACGCGCGCCACCGACCAGATCTACGAGATCGTGTTCGTGCGTCAGTCCCTCGAGGGTCTCCAGGTCGGAGGCAGCGTCAACATGCGCGGCATCCGCGTGGGGCAGGTCATGAGCTACTCGCTGTCGCGCGAGGAGATCAATCGCGTGAACGTCCTGATCCGCGTCGATCGCACCACGCCGGTGTCCGACAAGACCGTGGCGGTGGTTTCCCGCAACATCGTGACCGGGTTGGCGCGCATCAACCTGGTGAGCCCCAATGGTCCCAGTGCGCCGCTGGTGGCGCAGGCGGGCGAAACCTATCCGATCATCCGCGAGGGCACCTCCACCGACGAGAAGATCGAAGAGGTGGCCACGCGCCTGGCAGAGAGCGGGGTGGCTGCCCTCGAGCGCGTCGGCAACTTCCTGGATGCCGACAACAAGCAGGCCTTCACCGATGCCCTGGTGAGTGTGCGCAACGTTGCCTCCGATCTCGATCAACGGTTGGAACGCCTCGACCACACGCTGAGTGTCATCGACCGCAACGTGCAGACGTTCGGCCGCGCCAGCGACGACATCTCCAAATCCGTCGACCGCATCCGCGGCGAGTTCGGCCCCGTGGCTGCCCAGGCGGGCAACACGCTGCAGGAAGTGAGCGTCGCTGCGCGCACCTTGCGCCAGGACGCGAGCAATCTTTCGCGCCAGATCGAGACGGCGGCGGGCGGCGGTTCCCTGGAACTGCGAGCCACCGCACAGGAGTTGCGCGTGACCGCCGAGCTCCTCGACCGGACCCTGGGCCGGCTGCGCGACCCGCGCGCCGTGCTCTTCGGACCGCACGAAACGCAACTGGGCCCCGGTGAGAAACTGAAATGACCCGTATCGCTGCTCTGTTCATCGTCACCCTGCTGAGCGGTTGCCTCGGCGGTCAGAACACGCCGGCGACCACGCACTTCGTGATGACCGATCTCACGCCCGCGGAGCCGGTGGCCGGAACGGCAGCGAGCGAGAAGAGCCTCGTGGTGGCCGGCGCGGCCGAGGACACGTTCTACGATGCCGAGAACCTGGTCTTCAGCCGCGAGAAAGGTGCCCGGGCCTACTACCATTTCGCCGCGTGGACCGATCGCCCGTCACGCCGGCTGGCCTCCCTGGTGCAGTACCGGCTGGAAGCGCGCCACCGATTCGCCAGCGCATCGGCGATCACCGCAGGCGTGAATGCCGACGTGCTGGTCAACGTGAGCATCGTGGAGATGTATCACGACCTTGCCGTGACGCCGGCAGTGGCGCGGGTACAGCTGATCGGCGAAGTGGTGGACTGGAAATCGCGCACGTTGCTGGGGCGCCGATCGTTCGCGGTCGCGCTGCCGGTGGCGAGTGCAGATGCGAAAGGCGCCGTGGACGCCCTGAACCGCGGGGTGACGGCGATACTGGATGAATTGGTACCCTGGGTCGAAGGCGTGGCGGCGGCCCGCTGAAGCAACCTCGTCAGGAACCAGGCACCCGCGACGAGTGGTGCTCGATGATCATCCACCGGCCGTCCTGCTTGCGGTAGACGAACGTGAAGCGCGAGGCCTGGACGACTTCGCCGTCGTCGCGCGGTTCGCGCGACGTATAGGCGCCGGTGTTGATCGCAATGTCGCCGTAGACGCGCGGGTGCTCGTCCACCAGGGTCATGCGCAGTCTCGGGCGACGCGTGACCGAGCTCTGGAAGTACTCCAGTACCGCCTCGGGTGTCAGGCGCAGCGTCGGCGAGATCGTCCCCCAGAACGCGGCATCGGGCGCGTACAGTGCCGCGATGCGTTGAGGGTCGCGAGCGTTGAAGGCTTCGATCCACGCAGCCGTGGCTGCGGTCACTTCGGCCGTATCGGCATCATCGGCGCGCGCGGTCGCGGCGAACAACGAGCAGGCAAGGCACAGCGCGAGGAGCAATCGGGGCATCGTGGTCTCCGGGGAGGGGAAGTGAATCAGGCCGAACGGCGCTTCGCGAGAAACCGGTCCAGCTGGTTTGCGAAAGCCTGCCGGTCGCCCTGGCTGAATCCGGCCGGGCCGCCGGTTTCGACGCCGGCACCGCGCAACTCGTCCATGAAATTGCGCATGCTGAGGCGTTCGCGGATCGTATCCTGGGTGTAGAGCTCACCGCGCGGGTCGAGCGCGTGGGCGTTCTTGCCGATCACCGCCGCGGCGAGCGGAATGTCGGCCGTGATCACCAGATCGCCGGGCTGCGCGCGCGCCACGATCTCGGCGTCCGCCACGTCGAAGCCGCCTGGCACCTGCACCGCCCGAATCCACGCCGATGGCGGCGTGCGCAGGAACTGGTTGGCCACGAGAGTCAGCGGGATCTGCATGCGTTCCGCGGTGCGATACAGGATGTCCTTGATGACCGCCGGGCACGCGTCGGCGTCGACCCAGATGCGAAATTCGATCGCTTCGCTCACCGCTCCCTCAAGACCGATGCACGCGCCGGTACCAGCCGTGTTCGATGTCCTGCAGCATGGAAACGCCTTGCGGCTGCCAGCCAAGCTCGGCGCGCGAACGCTTGCCGCGCACCCGGCTGTTGGAGCCGAAGGAACTGTGCGCCTTGAACCCGATGGCCGCCTCCGCGTCTTCCGGAGACCATGCACGCGTCTTGCCGCCGAACCCGAGCATGCGGCTGATCGCCGCGGCGGTGTCCTTGAGCGAGTTCTCGCCATTCTCCGCATAGTAGAGGGCGCCGGCCGGCGCCTTGGCGAGGGCCAGCACGTAGAGCTCGACGACGTCGTCGATGTGGACGTTGGACCAGATGTTCTCGCCGCGACCGATGTGCAGGCCGATGCCGTTCGCTTTGGCGTTGTCGATCAGCACGGGCACCTGGAAACTTTCCTTGCGTGCACCGCGACCTTCGCCATAGATCATCGTGGGCCGGATGACGACCGAGCGCACGTTCTGCCGGGCGGCATCGAACACCACCTGGTCGATGGCGGCACGCTGCACCATGCGCGGCAATGCCGGGGTGAACGGCGAGTACTCGTCGTAGATCGCGTCGACCTTCTCGCCCGCGGATTGGGTGGCGACGATGCCCGACCCGCTGGTATGCAGCAACGCCTTGCCCGATCCGGCGAGCGCCGAGGATATGGTCCGGACCGCGTCGGGATGATTCGCTTCGGCGGCATTGATGACTGCGTCGGCTTCGCGCACCGCCGCCACCACGACTTCGGCGTCGTCGAGCGTGCCGATGACCGGGCGGATGGATCGTTGCTCGAGCTCGCGCGCGGCTTCGGCGCTGCGTGCGAGGCCCGTCACGAGGTGCCCTTCACGCACCAGCCGCTCGGCGACCGAGCCGCCGATGTATCCCGTGGCGCCCGTCACGAAAATCTTCAAGACCGTCTCCCCGAGAAGCACCGAATCGGCGATTCTAGCGGGTGTTCCCCACGGCAGCCGTTCGACGCGATCCCATGGCACTCAAGGCGACCATCTTCAAGGCGCAACTCGGTCTGGCGGACATGGACCGCTCGTACTACGGCGATCATGCGTTGACCATCGCGCGCCACCCGTCGGAAACCGACGAGCGCATGCTGGTACGCCTCATCGCGTTCGCGCTGCACGCCGACGCGGACCTCGGATTCGGCAAGGGCCTCTCCACGGACGACGAGCCGGATCTGTGGCGCAAGGATCTGACCGGTGCGATCGATCTGTGGATCGACGTCGGTCTCCCCGACGAGCGCCGGGTGCGCAAGGCCTGCGGGCGTGCCGGGCAGGTATTCGTGTACTGCTATGGCGGCCGTGCAGTCGATCTGTGGTGGAAGCAGAACGCCGGGACGCTTGCCGGTCAGCGCAACCTCACGGTCGTGAATCTGCTCTACGAGTCCGGCGTGGTGCTGTCGCAACTCGCGGCGCGCAGCATGGACCTGCGCTTCACCATCCAGGAGCGGCAGGTGTGGATCACAGACGGCGCGCGGACCGTCGAGGTCGCGGCTGCGACGCTGACGCAGCCCGTCAGTTGAGCGGGAGCTTTTCCACCCAGTCGATGGCCGCGGTGTAGCTGTCGTAGACCACCTGCAGGTCCACGAGGTTGGTGGCGATCCAGGTGTCGACGACCACTTCGTCGGCGGCTTCCAGCCCCTCGGCCAGCTTCAGCACGTGGCCGTGGAAACCCTCGCGGCGGATCAGCGCACCACGGATCTCTTCGGTCACGTTGAGCGGGCCGATGGCCTGCTCCATGGGCAACCCGAGGATCTCGTCGAGGCGCGAGAACACGCCCACCATGAACATGTCGTCGCTGCGTTCCTTGCTGAAATGGGCCTTGCCCACCAGTTCCAGGAAACGCCCGCGCACCAGGGCGGACTTGATGACTTCGGGCCGCGACGGCGACGTTTCTGCCGTGACCAGCAGCACCACCATCCACTGATGCAACTGCTGATACCCCAGAATCGTGATGGCCTGGCGGTAGCTCTTGATCTCCTTGAGGAAGCCGTTCGCCGCCGAGTTCACGAACCGCAGCAGTTTGTAGGACAGCACCGGGTCCTTGCGGAATTCCTCTTCGATTTCATGCAGTTCAGCGTCGCTCTTGAGGAGATTCAGCAGCCGGACCACGGCCGTGCGCATGGGCGCAGGGGCGGTCGCCTTGGTGCGCTGCTCGTCCGGCTTGGTTTCCATCGTACCCATCGTGCTTCTCGTCCTTCCGTCCAGTGCTGCGCAATGGACGAAATAACGGCACCGGGACGAGAGCCTTGAACGCGAATCCCGCCGGACCGGGCGTGACTACGACGCGCCGTGAGTGGCCACATCGGGCCCTGCGTGCATCCCGGCTGCCGGCCAACGACGGTTACTAGCGCTTGCCCCGTCCGATCAGTGCCCCGATCAAGAAGACCGTCACCACGCCGATGCCGGCCAGCAGCACGACCTTGGTGGCCACCTCGGTGATCGCTTCCTTGGGGACCAGATCCAGCACGAAGCCGGCGGCCAGCAATGCCAGCAGCAGCACGGCGACTACCGCGATCAGTTTCAACGTTCCCGCGAGGCCGGAGCTGCTCCCGGGCGCTGCGTCTTTGGGTTCGGTCATCGTTCGTTTCCTCGTGGCGGATAGAATGACGCGCGGATACTAACCGAAGGGAGCAGGCAATGAACGAGCATCTCCAGACCATGGACCAGATCAAGAGCACGCTGATCGATCTGGGCCTCAAGTTCGGCCCCAAGGTTCTCGTCGCCATCGTCATCATGGTGGCGGGGGTCTTCGTCGGGCGCTGGCTGGGGGGCCTCGTGGAACAGATGCTGGCCCGCTTCGAACTCGAACCGCCGGTGCAGCAGCTGCTGGTCCGGGTGGTGCGTGTCCTGGTGCTGGGGTTGTTCGCCATCATGGCGCTGCAGAACCTGGGCGTGGAGCTCCTGCCGCTCATCGCGGGCATCGGTGTCGCCGGCGCCGGCATCGCCCTCGCGATGCAGGGCGTGCTGAGCAACGTCGTCGCCGGGCTCACGATCATCTTCACCAAGCCGTTTCGCGTGGGCGAGTACATCTCCATCGTGAGCGAGGAGGGTCAGGTGGAAGCGATCCGCCTGTTCAGCACCGTGCTGAGTCACGCCGATCGTTCCCGCATCGTGATCCCGAACCGCAAGATCGTCGGCGAGATCCTGCACAACTACGGCACGCTGCGCCAGGTCGACGTGCTCGTAGGCGTTGCCTACGACACCGATCTCAATCACGCGCTGGCGGTGATCGACGAAGTGCTGAAAGCCAATCCGCGGGTCCTCAAGGATCCGGCGCCGGTCATCGCGGTGAGCACGCTCGCCGATTCGTCGGTGAACGTCGCGGTGAAACCGTGGGTCCATGTGGATGATTTCGGGCCCGCGGGCGGCGAGATCAATAAGGCGATTCTCGAGGCCTTCCGCGGGCGCAACATCGTCATTCCGTTCCCGCAGCGCGAGGTGCGGATGCTGGCTTAGCCGCGGCGGTGCTGCAGGCGAATCACGCAAGCCTCGATCATCTTCTCGAGCACGGCCGTGTCGATGTCGCCTAGCTCTCCGATGTACAGGCACGACTTGCCGGTCTTGTGCTTGCCCAGTCTGGCGAGCAGCGGTTCGAGCCCATCGAAGCCCGCCATCAGGTAGACCGTCAAGTCGCGCTTGCGCGGCGCGAAGCCCACCTGGAACCACTCGCCCGAGTGTCCGCTCGCGTACGTATAGCGGTAGAGCCCGAACCCGACCATCGAAGTACCCCACATCTCGGGCTTCAGCCCGGTCACCCGCTGCATCAGGCGCAGCACCGCCTTGCAGTCGCGCCGACGGTCTGCATCCGGGATGCCGTCGAGAAACGCCCGCACGCTCGCGCCGGTGCGTTGGGTCTTGAGTTCGGCCATGGCGGTGGGTCCTGTTCCGTCCTCGGTCTGGGCGTGCCGATGGTACGCCGCCGCGGCAGTGGTTTGCCGTCATACTGACTGCCATGAGTACGCTCGCCATTCAGCCTGCTGCCGCCGATCGCATCCGGCTGGCACAGTTGCCGCCGCTGTCGCTGTACGTCCACATTCCGTGGTGCATCCGCAAGTGCCCCTACTGCGACTTCAATTCGCACGAGTCGAAGGGCGATCTTGCCGAAGACCGCTACGTCGACGCGCTGATCGCGGATCTGGAAGTCGCGCTGCCCGACGTCTGGGGCCGGAAGGTGCACACCGTGTTCTTCGGCGGCGGCACGCCGAGCCTGTTCTCGCCGGAGGCGCTCGACCGGTTCCTGTCCGCGGCGCGGGCGCTGCTGCCCATCGAGGCCGACGCGGAGATCACGCTCGAAGCGAATCCCGGTACGTTCGAGACGGGGAAGTTCGCGGCATTCCGGGCGCTCGGCATCAATCGCCTTTCGGTCGGCATCCAGAGCTTCGATGCGCAGCGCTTGCAGGCCATCGGCCGCGTGCACGACGATCGCGAAGCGCGTCGCGCGGTCGAGATCGCGCGCGATCACTTCGACAACTTCAACCTCGATCTCATGTACGCGCTGCCGGGACAGGACGTGGCGGGTGCTCTGGCAGATGTCGAGACTGCCATTGCCGCGGGTGCGCCGCACGTCTCCGCGTATCACCTGACGATCGAGCCGAACACCTACTTTCACCGGCATCCGCCGGTGGTTCCGGACGACGACATCGCCGCGTCCATGCAGTCGGGCATCGAAACGCGGCTCGCCGCTGCCGGGTACGCCAACTACGAGACCTCCGCTTTCGCGCGAGCCTCGCGGCAGGCCAGGCACAACGTGAACTACTGGCAGTTCGGCGACTACCTCGGCATCGGTGCCGGCGCCCACGGCAAGGTGTCGCTGCGCGATCGCATTTTCCGGCAGATGCGCTACAAGCACCCGCGCGAGTACATGGAGCGCGCGCTGGCCGGCGATGCGGTCCAGACCCGGCAGGACGTGACGCCTGCGGAACTGCCGTTCGAGTTCATGATGAATGCGCTACGTCTGGCCGAGGGGTTCGAGCTGACGATCTTCACCGAGCGCACCGGGCTCGCGCTCAACGCGATTGCGCGCGAATTGGACGAAGCCGAGCGGCGCGGCCTGCTCGAGCGCGACCACCGACGCGCCCGCCCGACCGAACGCGGTCGGCGCTTTCTAAACGACCTGCTGCAGCTCTTCCTGCCGTCCTAGCTTTCGACGTTCCAACGGAATCGTCGCATTCCTCTCCTTCCCCCGCAACGGCGGGGGAAGGTCGGGATGGGGGCGCTCTGCCGCCCGCCGTTCAGCCCGCCGGCTTCGGCACCGGCGTCGGCGACGCGTTCTGCGCGTTCGACGTCGGCTGAAGATCGTATTGCACGACGATGCGAACAATGCGACCGGTCTCGGCATTCCAGTGGGCGAACTTCTGGCACACCTCCTTTGCCTTGTCGCCGTCCGGCCGTTCGAAATGCGATTCGACGAAGCGGCCGGCGCCGACGTCCTGTCCTGCGGTGGTGCGGTGCTCGCTCCATGGCAGGGTGGAACTCTCGAGCCGCGCGAAGAGCTGCACCTCCGTGATGTGCGCCGCAGCGGGAACCGGTACGCACAGTGCCACCGGCGCGACGGCCTGCTCCGAGCAGGACACGGCATGGGCCGCATCGCCCTTGCAGGCGGGTAGCGCGACGGTGGCGGCGATGTCATCGTGGGCGCGCAGCGCTTCTGGCCCCGGCAACAGGGGGGCCGTTGCCGGAACGGGCGAGGCGGCCGCGGGCGGCGCGGCATTCGCGGCGAGCAGCGTGTTGCCGATGCGGTCGTGGAATGCGGCCATGCTCGCATTCTTGGAGAGCACCAGGTACTCGGAATAGCCGAAGCCGCCGCCGGCGGCCGCCACCACGAGGACCAGGGTCCAGGCGAGGCCCTTGATGCGGTTCTTCTTGGTGGTCTTGGCGCCCGCCGCCGACTGGCGCGAGCTCATGAAGATCTGGAACAGGGCCGTCATGACTGTCGCAAATGCGCCGATCACGGCGACGAGAACGGTGTCCGACATCTTGCTTCTCCTCTTGCGCGAGGGAACCTGGGCGGGGAGGGGTTCCCGGGCCGTCGAACCAAAGACGCGCTGCCGGCGGTGAGTGGCGACTCACTGGGGACCCGGGAGTCGCTGGATGGCGACGTCTGCCGAGCGGCTTGCAGCGCCTTTGGGGTCGGGGCGGAAACAGCAGCGAGCAAGTTCCGTGACCGGGGTTTGCCCCTGTGGCCTGCCCTCGGGACCCTCAGCTTTACATCCCCTCCCCCACGCGCAGCGTGGGGGAGGGTCAGGGTGGGGGCAGTGCTCGACCGAAGCCGCGACAGGCGATTGCCCCCATCCCAACCTTCCCCCGGCGCAGCCGGGGGAAGGAGTGCCTGTGGTTGGTGGGGATGCGAGAGCTACATCCCCTCCCCCGCGCGTAGCGTGGGGGAGGGTCAGGGTGGGGGCAGCGCTCGACCGAAGCCGCGACAGGCGATTGCCCCCATCCCAACCTTCCCCCGGCACAGCCGGGGGAAGTAGTGCCTGTGGTTGGTTGGGGTGCGAGTACTACATTCCCTCCCCCGCGCGTAGCGTGGGGGAGGGTCAGGGAGGGGGCGCTCTACCTCTTTCGAAACAACAAGTCCCTCACCTCGTGCCCCAGACGGATCCCGCGCTCCTCGAACTTGGTATGCGGCCGCGATTCCGGCCTCGGCGCGTAGTCCGCGACGGTGTTGGCGAGCGACGGCTCGGCGCTCGCCACCGCGAGCATCTGCGCGGCGTATTCGACCCAGTCGGTGGCCAGGTGCAGATAGCCGCCCGGTCGGATGCGGCTCGCGAGCAGGTGCACGAATGCGGGTTGGATGAGGCGGCGCTTGTGGTGCCGCTTCTTGGGCCAGGGGTCGGGGAAGAAGATGTGCACGCCGTCGAAGCTGGCGGGCGGAATCATGTGGGTGAGCACCTCGACGGCGTCGTGCGAAATGACCCGGACGTTGGTGAGCCCGTTGGCGTCGAGCAGCTTGAGGAGATTGCCGACCCCCGGCGTATGGACCTCGATACCGAGAAAGTCGCGCTCCGGGTGCGTCTGCGCCAGTTCCGCCAGTGCCTCGCCCATGCCGAAACCGATCTCCAGCACGCGCGGCGCCCGCCGGCCAAAGACCGCGTCGAGGTCGAGCGGCCGCGATTCGAAAGCGATCCCGAAGCGCGGCAGCAGCTGGTCGACGGCGCGCCGCTGAGCGTTGGACGTACGCGAGACCCGCAGCACGAAGCTGCGGATCGGACGGTGCTGCGCTTCGGTCACGCCGCCTTGTGGACCGTGCCGATCACGCCGCCCTCGGGAGAACTGGGCGTGGCCTGGTAGATCTTCTTCGGCATGCGGCCGGCGAGGTAGGCCTCGCGCCCGGCTTCCACCGCCTTCTTCATCGCCGAGGCCATCAGGATCGGATCGCGCGCGGCGGCGATGGCGGTGTTCATCAACACGCCGTCGCAGCCGAGCTCCATCGCGATTGCGGCATCCGACGCGGTGCCGACGCCGGCGTCCACCAGCACCGGCACCTTGGCTTCGGCGATGATGATCTCGAGGTTCCACGGGTTGAGAATGCCCATGCCCGAACCGATCAGCGAAGCGAGCGGCATCACCGCGACACAACCGAGGTCCTGGAGCTGCCGCGCGATGATCGGGTCGTCGGAGGTGTAGACCATCACGTCGAAGCCCTCGCGCACCAGGGTCTCCGTGGCGCGCAGCGTCTCGACCACGTTCGGGAACAGCGTCTTCGGATCGCCGAGCACCTCCAGCTTGCAGAGCTTGTGGCCATCGAGCAGCTCGCGGGCCAGGCGCAGCGTACGCACCGCGTCGTCGGCCGTGTAGCACCCGGCGGTGTTCGGCAGGATGGTGAAGCGCGACGGCGGTAGGGCATCGAGCAGATTCGGCTCGTTCGCGTTCTGCCCTATGTTGGTGCGGCGGATCGCCACCGTGACGATGTCCGCGCCGCTCGCTTCGATCGCCGCGCGGGTTTCATCGAAATCCCGGTACTTGCCGGTGCCGACCAGCAGGCGTGAGCGATAGGTGTGCGCAGCGATGGTGAAGGAATTCATGCCCGTGAGTCCATGTCCGTGAGTCTTGCCGATGGCTGGTGCGGGTAGTCTACCGCCGGTCCTGGTCAGCCGCCGCCCACCGCCACCACGATCTCGAGGCGGTCGCCGTCGGCGAGGGCGGTCTCCCCGTACCGGCTGCGGGGCACGATCTCGCCGTTGCATTCCACGGCGATGCGCTTGCCGGTGTAGCCGAGGCGGTCCACCAGCTGCGCCAGCGAGATCGGCGCGGGGACCGTCAGCGGCTGGCCGTTCAACTGAAGCGTGGTCGTCAAGGCGAGAATCCCGAGGGTGCGATAGAGGGAAATCGATGCTAGCACGCGCGTCGCACACGGGGTCCCGTTTACAATGGAGCCGTGTTCCGCATGTGCGCGGACGTACCCCCGAAATCGAAAGGAGTTCCCGTGGCCAAGAAGCAAAAGGCGATCACCGCGATTCACAACGGCATCTCGACGAAGGACCGCGCGCGCATCGCCGACGGGCTCTCGCACTTGCTCGCCGACACCTACACGCTCTACCTGATGACCCACAATTTCCACTGGAACGTGAAGGGGCCGATGTTCAACACGCTGCACCTCATGTTCATGACCCAGTACACCGAGCTGTGGAACGCCGTCGATCCGATCGCCGAGCGCATGCGCGCCCTGGGTTTCCCGGCACCCGGCACCTACGGGCAGTTCGGCAAGCTCTCCTCGATCAAGGAAGTCGAGGGCGTGCCCAAGGCCGAACAGATGGTGGCGCACCTCATCAAGGGCCACGACGCGGTGGCGCGGACGGCGCGGTCGTTGCTGCCGGCCGCGGATGAAGCGAACGACCAGCCGACGCTCGACCTGCTGACGCAGCGCCTGGACATCCACGAGAAGACCGCATGGATGCTGCGGAGCCTGCTGGAAGAGTAGCCGGCGGCGGCATGCGCTCGGGCGATCGAGTCTAGGCGGATTCGCGGGACCGGCTGGGGATCCCGATGCTGGCGTTCTGCATCCGAAGGATCGTTCAGGCCGCGGCGGTGATGCTGGTGGTCGGGCTCATCGCCTTCGCCCTGTTCCGCTTCGTGGGCGATCCGGTCGTGTTCATGCTGGGCCAGGATGCAACACCCGAAGATCGCGCGCGCATGAGCGCGGACCTGGGGCTCGATCAGCCGTTCCATCTGCAGTACGCCCGCTTCGTCGGTCGTGCGGTACAAGGCGAGTTCGGGCTGTCGCTGCGGCAGCTGCGACCGGTGTCGACGTTGTTCCGCGAGCGACTCCCGGCCACGCTCGAACTTGCCCTGGCTGCTGCCGTGTTTGCGCTGGCGGTCGGGATTCCGATGGGCGTCTACGCGGCCTTGCGACGCCGGTCGTGGCTCACGCAGGTCTTCCTCGTGGTCTCGCTGATCGGCGTATCGCTGCCGACTTTCCTCATCGGCATCCTGCTGATCCTGGTGTTCGCCGTGCAACTCAACTGGTTGCCTTCGTTCGGGCGCGGCGAGACCGTCGCGCTGGGGGCGTGGAGCACCGGGCTCCTGACCGCGTCCGGGCTGAAGGCGCTGATCCTGCCGGCGATCACGCTGGGGCTCTTCCAGATGACGCTCATCATGCGGCTCACCCGGGCCGAGATGCTCGAAGTGCTGCGCACCGAGTACATCCGCTTCGCCCGCGCGCGCGGTCTGACCGATCGCGCGGTGTACTTCCGCCACGCGCTGCGCAACACGCTGGTGCCGGTGATCACCGTCGCCGGTCTGCAACTCGGCTCCATCATCGCCTTCGCCATCATCACGGAAACCGTGTTCCAGTGGCCCGGCATGGGGCTCTTGTTCATCCAGTCCGTGATGTTCGCCGACGTGCCGGTGATGGCGGCCTACCTGTGCCTCATCGCGCTCGTCTTCGTCGTCATCAATTTCGTCGTGGACCTGCTGTACCACGCCGTCGATCCGCGCCTGCGTCTCGAGAACGCAGCCGCCCGCTAGAGGTGTCCCCATGAGCAATCCGGTCGAACACGTGCGCCGCTACCACGATGAACTCGTGGCCGTGCGGCGCGACATCCACATGCATCCCGAGCTCGCCTTCGAGGAGCGGCGCACCGCCGACATCGTGGCCGCGAAGCTCGCGGCCTGGGGCATCGAAGTCCACCGCGGTCTCGCAGGTACCGGCGTAGTGGGCGTGATCCGTGGCCGCCGCCACGCGAGCGGACGCGCCATCGGCTTGCGCGCGGACATGGACTGCCTGCCCATGCACGAGGCCGGGGAGCGTGCCCACAAGTCGCAGCACGATGGCCGCATGCATGCGTGCGGCCACGATGGTCACACGACCATGCTGCTCGGTGCGGCGCGCTACCTGGCCGAGACGCGCGCCTTCGACGGCACCACCTACGCCATCTTCCAACCGGCGGAGGAACACGGCGGTGGCGGTCAGGTGATGGTTCGCGAAGGCCTCTTCGAGAAATTCCCCGTCGACGAAGTCTATGCGCTCCACAATTGGCCCGAACTCGAACCCGGCCGCATCGCCGTGCGGCCTGGCCCGATGATGGCGGCCACCGACGAGATCGGAATCACCATCCGCGGGCGTGGCGGGCACGCGGCCATGCCGCACATCGCGGTGGACCCCGTGGTGATCGCGGCCCAAGTCATCGGTGCCCTGCAGACCATCGCGAGCCGCAATGTCGCACCGGTCGACGCCGTGGTGGTCAGCGTATGCTCGATGCACACGAGCCAGACGGGCGCGTTCAACGTGATTCCCGATGCGGTGCACCTTCTCGGCACGGTGCGGACGTTTCGCGCAGCCACACGGGACCTCGCGGAGCGGCGCGTGGCCGAGATCGCCGAAGGCGTGGCGGCGGCACTCGGCGGTCGTGCAGACGTCAAGTACACGCGCGGCTATCCGGCCACCGTGAACAGCGAGCGCGAAGCGGAGTTCGCCGCGCGCGTCGGTGAGCGTGTCTTCGGCGCGGGCAACGTGGTGCGCGACGTGGACCCGACCATGGGCGGCGAGGACTTCGCCTATTTCCTCGAACGCAAACCCGGGGCGTACGTTTTCCTCGGCCAGGGCGGGGCGCCGGGCGGGTGTCTGCTGCACAACCCCAACTACGATTTCAACGATGCGGTCATTCCGCTCGGTGCCGGCTACCTGGCGGCGCTGGCCGAGGCTGCGATGCCACTGACGACGGTCTCTGCGAAGCAGGTGACCACGGTATGAAGGCCATGCTGAGGCGATGCATTCCAGGGGTGCTCATCTTCGCTGCCGCCGTGGCGGCCGACGCCGCGACGTTCCGTTTCGCGAACCAGGGCGACGCGCTGTCGATGGATCCGTACATGCACAACGAGGCCGTGCTGCTCTCGCTGACCGGCAACGTGTACGAAGCGCTGACGGGACGCGGCCGCAAGTTCGAGACAACACCGGAACTCGCCACGGACTGGAAGCAGACCGCGCCCACCGTGTGGCGCTTCAATCTGCGCAAGGGCGTCAAGTTCCACGACGGCAGCCCGTTCACGGCGGACGACGTGATCTTCAGCTTCGAACGTGCCCGCGGCGAGGGCTCGGACGTCAAGGTGTATGTCGGCGCCATCAAGGAGATTCGCAAGGTGGATGCGCACGCGGTCGACATCGTGACCGCGGAGCCCTTCCTCATCCTGCCGCAGACGGTGAGCCGCTGGTACATCGTGTCGAAGAGCTGGTGCGAGAAGAACAACGCGATCCGCCCTGCCGACGTGCGCAAGGGCGTGGAGAACTACGCGAGCCTGCACGCCAACGGCACCGGGCCGTTCCAGTTGAAATCGCGCGAACCCGGCGTGCGCACCGTGTTCGCAGCCAATCCCGAGTGGTGGGGCAAGGTCGAACACAACGTCACCGAAGCCGTCTTCACGCCGATCGGCAATGACGCCACCCGGGTTGCCGCATTGATCAGCGGCGAGATCGACATGATGGATCCGCTGCCGCTGCAGGACGTGCCGCGGCTGCAGTCGAATGCCAATCTCAAGGTGGTGCAGTCGCCGGAGCTACGCACGATCTTTCTCGGCATGGACCAGAAGCGCGACGAACTGCTCTTTTCCAACGTGAAGGGCAAGAACCCGTTCAAGGATGTCCGGGTACGCCGCGCGTTCTACCAGGCGATCGACATCGAGGCGATCCGTACGCGGATCATGCGTGGCGTATCCACGCCGACCGGGCTGATGGTGGCGCCGGACACGCAGGGGTTTGCGCCGGAGCTGAACAAGCGCTTGCCGCTGGACGTCGAGGGCGCCCGGAAGCTGTTGGCGGAGGCCGGCTTCCCGAACGGCTTCGAAGTCGGCATGAATTGCCCCAACGACCGCTACGTGAACGATGGCGAGATCTGTCAGGCGATCGCGGCGATGCTGGCGAAGATCGGCGTGAAGGTGAACCTCGTGGCCGAGTCGAAGTCGCTGTTCTTCCCTAAGGTGCTCGCGCGCAACGTGTCGTTCTACCTGGCCGGGTGGACGCCGGCGAGCCAGGACAGCCACAACGTGCTGTTCGCCGTGATGTCGACACCGGGCGAAGGCGCACAAGGGCAGTTCAACGGCGGGGCGTATTCGAACCCGCGGGTTGACGAGCTCACGCGCAGGATCGGAGCGGAGAACGACACTGCGAAGCGCAACGCGATGATCGCCGAGGCGTTCAAGATCCATCAGGACGAAGTCGGGCATATTCCGCTGCATCAGCAACCGATCACCTGGGGCATGAAGAAGAACATCGACATGGTGCAGATTCCGGACAATTTCCAGTACCTGCGGTGGGTGACGGTGAAGTGAGAGCGGGGCATCTTCTTGCCCCCTCCCCGACCCTCCCCCGGCGAAGCCGGGGGAGGGAGCCGCACACCCCTTCCCCCGCGACCGCGGGGGAAGGTCGGGATGGAGGCAGCGGCGCCGACCCTACACGATGACCCGCCTCGCCGCGCTCGTAGATTCCGACCTCGCCTGGTCCTTCCGCCATTCCCCTGTCGCCATCGTGGCGGCGGTCGTCGCGCTCGCCTGCATCGTCGGTGCAATCGGCGCGCCGTTGCTTGCACCGCACGATCCCTTCGATCTCGCGAAGCTCGACCTTCTCGACGCCTTTGCGCCGCCCGCATGGCTGGCCGAGGGCAAGACAGCTTTCCTGTTCGGCGCCGATGACCAGGGCCGCGACGTGTTGTCGGCCATTCTGTACGGCACCCGCATTTCGCTGGCGGTGGGCGTGGCCTCGGTGGTGCTGTCGATGCTGCTCGGCACCGCTCTCGGCTTGATCGCGGGCTACGCCGGTGGCGTCATCGACGCGTTCATCATGCGTGTTGCGGATGTGCAGCTTTCCTTTCCCGCGATCCTGATTGCATTGCTGGTGGATGGCGTCACGCGTATCGCCTTGCCCGACGCCGCCCACGGCGGCACGGCGTTCTGGGTCATCGTCCTCTCCATCGCCCTCTCGGGTTGGGTGCAGTACGCGCGCACCGTGCGCGGCTCCACGTTGGTGGAAGCCCGCAAGGAGTACGTGCAGGCGGCCCGCGTCATCGGGCGCCATCCGCTCGCCATCATGTTCCACCATGTGCTGCCCAACGTGACCGGCCCGGTGCTGGTGATCGCGACCATCCATCTCGCGACCGCCATCACCACCGAAGCGACCTTGTCCTTTCTCGGCGTGGGCATGCCCCCGACCACGCCTTCGCTCGGAACCCTGATCCGGGTTGGCAACGACTTCCTGTTCTCCGGTGAATGGTGGATCACCGTGTTTCCGGGGGCGGCGCTGGTGGCCCTGGTACTCTCGGTCAATCTGCTCGGCGACTGGCTGCGCGATGCGCTCAATCCGCGCTTGAGATGATGTTCCCTCCCGATGGGCCTGCGGCCCCTCCCCCCAGGGGGCCAGCCCTCTTGGGGCGGCCCGGCGAGGGCTGGGGTTACATCCCCCCCGAGGGGCCAGCCTGAGATGAGGCGCGCTTGAGCGTCCTGCTCGACGTGCGCAATCTGCGCGTGGAGTTCGTTACGCGCCGCGGTACCCTGGTCGCGGTGGACGACGTGTCCT
>JAIEQG010000066.1 GCA_019747905.1 Burkholderiales bacterium | reverse complement strand
GGGAACGGCTCGATGTGGATGTCCGAAGCACCCTGGTGGTACGCATCGACGATGATCTTGTTGACGAGCTTCACCAGTTCGTTGTCCTGGGCAAGCGAGACGTCGTCGCCGCCGCTGCCGCCGCCGATGAAATCCTCGTCCGATTCGTCGTCGAGCTTGCCGAGGAGCTCGCCGATGTCGGCGCTATCCATTTCGAGGCCCATGCCGCCGCCGGCGCCGCCACCGAAGTACTGGTCGAGGGTCGCGCGGAACTCGCGCATCGTGCTGACGCGGTAGACGACCTTGGCACGCGGGAACACGTTGCTCACGATCCGCGAAGCGCGCAGACGCTCCGGATCGGTGGTGAGGACCAGCAGGCCCTCCTTGCCTTCCTCGAGCGGCACCCAGCCGCCGGCCTCGACGAAGTCGCGCTTCAGGTTCTTCAAGAGATCCATGGGGCGGATGCGATCACCCCGGAACGGCTCGTACGGCACGCCGAAGAACGCCGAAAGCGCTTCGCCGATGGCGGCGGGCTTCACCTGGAACTCGTCGGTGAGCACCTCTTCGATGTCGAGGCCCTTGCGGCGCGCCGAGCGTGTGGCGAGTTCCATCTCCTCGGCGGACAGGACCGCGTTGGTGACCAGTGCGTCGTACTTGCCGCGCAGCACCGTCGCGGACTTCTGCCGCAGCTTGAGGGCGATCGCGAGCGTTTCGCTCAGGTTCACGATGCCTTCCTCGGCCAGCGGACCGAAACTCTCGCCGCTCTTGCTGTTGATGACCTGCACGATCCCGATCAGCTCGTTGCTGCCGGCTTCCAGCACCGGGCACACGAGCATCTGCTTGGTGCGGTAGCCGGTGCGCTTGTCCACTTCCTTGAGGAACTTGAGCTGCGGGCTCAGGTTGCGCAACTCGTTCTCGTCGTACACGTCGCGGATGTTGGCGAGCTTCTTGGTGAGCGCGACGTAGCCGGCGATCGACTGGTCGTTGATCGGCAGCTTGAGATCCTTGAACGACGTGAGGCCGGTCTTGACCTTGGAGATGATGGCCTGCTTGTCCTCGGCGACCGCGTAGACCGTGAGGCGATCGGCATCGAACAGTGCGCAGATGTCCTGCGACAGCTCGAGCATGATCTCGTCCACGTTGGTCGTGGCGTGAATCCGGTTGGTCACGGCCTGGAGCTTGCGCTGGAACTCCAGCTTGTCGCTCATCTCGGCCAGGTTCTGACTGGCCTGCGGCTTGGCGTCGAGCACGGAACTCATGACATTGCCCTCGGAAGGAAACGCGGTTCCGCTCGATGCGTGGCGCATTGCGCCCTCGTCACTCCACGGAAATCCATTCTAAACCCCGCACTTCGTGACTCTGCAATCCGGCCGCACCTCAGGCGCCGCCGGCCCTTTCAGAACTTGAACACGTGCCCGTTGGACAGCATGCGCGGATTGAACGCGCCCGCGCACTCCTCGACTTCCGCCATGGTGAGCGCTCCCTCACCAGGCTTGAGATGGGTGATGAAGATGCGCGCCTGACGCTTCAGCTTCGCGAGTTCCGCAGCCAGCTGATCCGGCCACAGATGCTTCGATGCGACCGCGAGATCCTTTTCGCCGTTGCTGAACGCCGTCTCGATGATGACGTAGCGCAGGTTCTCGATACGGTTCACTTCGGCCCACAACTCGTCGCAGGCACCGGTGTCCCCCGTGAACACCAGGGCAGCGGCACCGCTGTCGAGGACGTAGCCCACGGCAGGAACCGTGTGGTTCACCTTGAGCGGCGTGATCTTGCGCCCGTTCAGGTCGACGGGCTGGCCGGGCGTGACCGGCGAGAAATGCAGGAACGGCTTGGTCGTGTCGGGGATGGTGGAGAAATCCGGCCAGATCTTCCAGTTGAAGATGTGGTCGCGGATGATCTGCAGCGTTTCCGCCGTGGCATGCACGGTGATCGGCTTCGATCGCATGCCGCCCACGGTGTCCACGAGGAACGGCAGCATCGCGAGATGATCCAGATGCGAATGGGTCAGGAAGACGTGGTCGATCAGCTGCAGTTCCGACAGCGTGAGATCCCCCACACCGGTACCGGCGTCGATCAGGACATCCTGGTCGAGCAGCATGGACGTGGTCCGGAGGTTGCCCCCGATCCCGCCGCTGCAGCCGAGTACCCGGATCAGCATGGTTACTTGGAGTCGAAGTCGAAGACGCCGTCCCAGCCGGGCGGCGGCGGAGCGCTGCGGAAATGCGCGATCCGCTTGATGAACTCCTGGTACAGACCGCACTCCGGCTCGGCCTTCTGCAGGTTGAGGAGCTGCAGCTCGGCCTTGTCCCAGTCCTGCGCGCGGTAGAACTTGAGCGCCTGCGCGAACAGTTTCAGCCGATCGAGCGTCTCCTTGTCGACACTGCCCTGGAGACCGATCGGTTCGAAGATCGCCACCGGTTCATCCTTGCCCTTCACCCGCACGCGATCGAGTTCACGCACCACGACATCGGGGACGGCCTTGCGCGTCTCTTCGCCGATGATCATGGTGACGCCGTATTTCTTGGTGAGCATCTCGAGACGCGATGCGAGGTTCACCGCGTCGCCCATGACCGTGTAGGCCACGCGCACCGCCGAACCCATGTTGCCCACGCTCATGCGGCCGGTGTTGACACCGATGCCGATCGTGAGCGGCCGCCAGCCATTGGCACGGAATTCGGTCTCGAGCGATTTCAACGTGATCTGCATCTCGAGGCCCGCCAGCACCGCATTGCGCGCGTGATCCCGGTCTTCGATCGGTGCGCCCCAGAAAGCCATGATGGCATCGCCCATGTATTTGTCGATGGTGCCGCGATGCCCGTAGATCACTTCGGTCATGGGGGTGAGATAGGCGTTCATGAGACGCGACAGCGCTTTCGGTTCAAGTCCTTCCGACAAACTGGTGAAGCCGCGCACATCGGAGAACAGCACGGTCAGCTCGCGGCTCTCGCCCTCCATGGAAAAGCGTTCCGGGTCGCGGCTCATCTCCTCCGCGATCTCGGGCGGCACGTACTGGCCGAAACGACCGGTGATCTGGCGCTTGGCGCGTGTCTCGACGAAGTAGCCGTAGGACATGTTCAGCGCGTACAGCATGACCACCATAAGCAATCCAGATGCCAAAGGCAGCACCAGATTGCCGCTGTTCCAGATGGCCAGATTGCCCGCGACCACGGCTGCGAGCACGCCCAGCGTGACCAGGGTCGCCTTGAGCGGGTTCAGGAACGGCAGCACTACCGCCATGATGATGCCGGTCGCGAGGAGCAGGAACACCTCGGCACCCAGCACGTAGGGCGGCTTCTGCTTGATGGTGCCGTCCAGCATCCCGCCGATCAGGTTGGCGTGGATCTCGACCCCCGGATAGAGCGGACCCACCGGCGTCGAGCGCAGATCCTGCAAACCGGGTGCCGTGGTACCCATGAGCGCGATCTTGTCCTTCAAGTCCTCGAGTGGCACGCGATCGTGCAGCAGATCGGTCGCCGAGACGTACTTGAAGCTGTGCTCCGCCCCGCGGTACGGCACCAGAGCGTTGGCACCCTGATCGAGGGGAATGCGCAGGTTGCCCACTTCCAGCCACTCCAGGCCGGGGTAGTTCTTGGTGAGGAGGCCGTCGGAGGGATAGCCCGGCTTGACCGGTGGCGAGTCCATCAGCAGGCGCACGATCGCCAGCGCGAGCGGCTCGTAGTACGCCCCCTTGTACTCGGCCAGCATCGGCACGCTGCGATGCACGCCGTCGCGGTCGGTCCATGGCGTCACGTGCCCGGCGGTCGCTGCGGCGGCCTGCAGCTCGGGCAGGTTGCCGCCGTAGCCCGGGTAGGACGAGAAATCGATGCGCTTGCCGGTAAACGTGCCCGCAGGCAACACCGGCTTGGGAATGGCGCCGATCGCGATCCCTTCCTTGTCGGTCAGGACATTGGAGAAGTAGTAGCCCAGCACCACCGGGCGCCCCTTGAGGGACTCGGCGAAGACCCGGTCGTATTCGAGCTTCGGGGTGATGGATTCCAGCGCGGCACGGTACTGCGCGTTGCCTTTGAGCTCGCCCTCGGCCAATCCGCGCAGCACATCGAGGCCCGAGCTCGCGTCGCGCTCGGAGAAAAAGATGTCGAAGCCGAGCACGGCGACGTGATGCCGGTCGAACGCCTTCTCGACCAGTAGTGCGAGGCGGTCGCGGCGCCAGGGCCAGCGCCCCTCCTCGGCGAGGCTCTTCTCGTCGATGTCGATGATGACGATGCGCGGATCGACGGTCCGCGGCATGGTGAGCAGCAACCGCGCGTCATAGGCGAATGCCTCGAGCTGGTCGATGGCGCGCAGCCGCGACCATCCTGCCGCGTGGGCCAGGAACACGAGCAGCACCGCCACGCCCAGCAGTATGCGCACCGCGTGTTTCTTCAAGGGCTTCCCGTCGTCTCGTCGTGTGCGTGCGTCGGGCGCCACTCCGCCGCGCCTCGAGGCGCGGCGGACGAATCCTCCGGCGCCGCTTGACGTGCGGTGCGGTCCGTTGGCGGCTACGCGGCCCGGAAGAAGAACTCCATCTTGACGCCGGCCAGTTCGATCACGTCGTGGTCGTTCAACTGGTGCGCCTGCGCATCGAGCGCCTTGCCGTTCACCACGGGAAAGGTGGCGCCCTCCACGTGGGTGATGAAATAGCCTTGCGGCCGCTTGGCGATCACCGCGACCTGCACGCCGGGCTTGCCCAGCGTGGTGAGCGCCTTGGTGAGCGGCAGTTCCTTGCCGGCATTGGGCCCGGACAGGATCTGGATGACGCCTTGCTGACCGCTGGCCGCGACCGGAGCCGCGGGGCTGATCGTCGCGGGCTCCACCTTCATGGCAGCCGCTGCTGCGGCAGCTGCCGCTTCGGCAGCATCGCCCAGTTGCGGATTGATCTGCGTGTCCGACAGCGCCTTCGCGACACCACTGGTGGTCGAGAGGTTGGTCTGGGTGTCGCCCAGTTTCGCCTCCACCGGCGCCTTGGGTGGCGCGCGCAGCACCATCGTCTTCTCGAAGTCGGCCGCGGTCGTCGTGCTGGTCGCCTCGTTGATGTACTTCAACTTGTACTTTCCGATCTCGATCACGTCCCCGTTCTGCAGGAAGTGCTTCTTGATCGGTTGACCGTTCACGAGGGTCCCGTTGGTACTGCCGAGATCCTCGAGGAACGAGTCGTTCAGGATCGTGACGATGGCGGCGTGTTCGCCGCTCACGGCCAGATTGTCGATCGGTATGTCGTTGTGAGCCTTCCGACCGATCGTCGTGCGCTCCTTCGTCAGCGTGTACTCTTTCAGCATCACGCCGTCGAGAGTGAGAATCAACTTAGCCATAGCACAATCCCCGTATTTACTTGAACCACGACAGGACCTTGCCCAACCACGTTTCCGCCGCCGGAAAATCGCGGTTGACCCTGACCAGAACGACGGACACGTTGTCCCGTCCACCGTTGTCGTTCGCCATCTGCACCAGTTGATTCGCCGCGAGCGGCAGGTTCGACCCCATCGCATTCAGCGTCAACTCGATGTCCTCGTCCTCGACCATGTCGTTGAGGCCGTCCGAACACAGCAAGTACAAGTCGCCCGGCCGCGCATCGTAGGTGTGGATTTCGGCCTCCACCTCCGGTTCGATGCCGAGCGCACGTGTCACCAGATTCTTGTTCTGCGACCGCCGCGCCGCTTCGCGCGTGATCATGCCGCTGTCGATCTGCTCCTGCAGCAGGCTGTGGTCGCGCGTCACCTGCTCCAGCCGGTCCTCGCGCAGGCGGTACAGCCGCGAGTCGCCGATGTGGGCCACCGACAGGCGATTGTCGCGGAACAGGGCCACCACTAGCGTGGTGCCCATGCCGGCATACTGGGGTTGGCTGCTCGCCGACTGGTAGATGGATGTGTTCGCCTTCGCGATGATGCCCTTCAGCAGCCGGATCGCCTGCAGATCCCCGTCGGCCTGGTCGAGCGCATGCAGATTGGTCTTGGCGATCGCCTGGCGCATCTCGGACGTGATGAGCGCCACCGCGATCCCGCTCGCGACCTCACCGGCATTGTAGCCGCCCATGCCGTCGGCGAGTACCGCGAGGCCGACTTCACCGTCGGACGAAATTGCATCCTCGTTGTGGGACCGCACCATCCCGGTGTGGGTGGCGCTGGCGATCTCGAGGGCCTTGGCCAGATTCATTCTTCTAGAGGGAAACGTCGAGGGTGGAAGAGGATGCCGACAGTTCGGCGGCGCAGGCACGCAACGCGGCCGCCATTTCGTCGCCGGTGGCGAAGCGCTGCGATTTTTCCTTGGCGAGCGCCTTGTCGATGATGGCCACCAGCGAGTCGGGCAGCGTCGGATTGAGTGCCAGGATGTCGGCCGGCGCCTCGTTGGCGATCTTGAACATGAGCTGGGTCATGGTCTCGCCCTGGAACGGGAGGCCGCCGCTCGCGAGCTGGTAGATGGTGACGCCGAGCGAGAACAGGTCCGACTGCCCGTCGATCTTCTGCCCCGCGAGCTGCTCGGGCGACATGAACGACGGCGTGCCGAGCACCATCCCGGTCTTGGTCTTGGAGGAATCGGTGATGCGCGCGATGCCGAAGTCGGTGACCTTCACCGAATCGGCTTCCGGGTCGTACATGATGTTCGCAGGCTTGATGTCCCGATGGACGACGCTCTGCGCGTGGGCATAGGAAAGCGCTTCGGCCACGCGCGCGGCGATCGACAGCATCTTCGGCAGCGGCAGCAGCTGCCCGGCCTTGGCATGGGGTGCCAGATCCTTGCCCTTGAGGAACTCCATCGCGATGTAGGCAAGGTCATGTTCCTCGCCGGCATCGAAGATGGTGACGATGTAGGGGTGATTCAGGCGGCCCGCAGTTTCGGCTTCGCGGAAGAATCGTTGCTTCACGTCTTCCAGCTCGTCGGGCTCGAACTCCTGCGACAGCGCCATGGTCTTGATCGCCACCACGCGGCCGATCTTCGGGTCGCGGCCGAGGTAGACCACGCCCATGGCGCCCTTGCCGAGTTCCTTCTCGACCTGGTAGCGGCCCAGCATCGGCTTTTCCACCTGGCCGCCCTCGAGGATGAGGGTCGAGGCGTTGGTGCGTCCGCCGGCGGTGCCGAGAATCACGGTCTCGGACATCTGCTTCGCCCGCGACAGCTTCTGCTCGAGGTCGCGGAACTTCCGGTTGTGGCCCCCCATGTACTCGTACACGGACTGGGCCTTGTTGAACTGGCGCTTGCGTTCGAAATCGAGCGCCAGGTTGTACAGGTTGTCCATGATGCTGTCGTCGAGCGGGCACTTGCGGAACTTGTCGAAGGCCATGTCGAGCTGGCCCTGGCCCTGGAACGCGAGCCCCAGCATGCGATTCGACTCGGCCGACTCCTGGTCCGAGCGCAGCTTGCCGCGTTCGGTGACGAGAAAGCGCTTGGTGGTGAGCGCGAGATGACCCACGAGGAGCAGCACGACCGCGCTCATGAGAGGAATCCACATGAGCTGCGTCGTCATCAGTGCGAAATGGGTTCCGATCAGCACCACGACCAGCACGGCCGTCAGGGCCGCGGCGAGCCCGGCCTTGAGCCGCGGCAGGAGCACCGCGAGGTACGCAGCGATCAGCAGAAACACCGCCAGCGACACCCACGTGCCCCAGGTCGGTTGCACGAAGAAGTTCTCGTTGAGAATGCTCGACACCGAATGCGCCAGGGTCAGCACCGGCGCCATGGCCGCGGAGATGGGCGTCACCTGGGTGGTGCCCACGCCGGCCGCCGTGGGCCCGATCAGCACGATCTTGTCCTTGTACTTCTCCGCCGGGATCTTGCCCTGGACGACGTCGTAGAACGAGTCCACCTGGAACGCGGGACGTCCTTCGCGCTCCTTGTAGAAATAGGTGAACATCTGCAGGTAGGGATCGGTGCGGATCGACAGGTTGCCGAGCCGCACGCCCTCGCCCAACTGGACTTTCACGTCCTTGGGCTGCAGGTTGAGGCTGCGCGCCGCGATCATGAGCGCGAGCGACGGATAGAACTGATCGTAGTAGCGCAGCACCAGCGGTTCGGTGCGGATGCTGCCGTCGACGTCCGGCGCCGCGTTGAGATGGCCCACCGCCGCAGCGCCGGTACCGAAGTCCTCGAGCGGGACCAGGACGCCGACGGTCGAAAGCGGATAGAGCCCGGAATTGCCGGCGCCCACGCGATCCTCGACGCCGGTCAGATTGTTCTTCAGCACGAACTCGGGCAGCGCCTGATCCGGATTGCCGCGCGGCTCGCCGAGGCTGAACAGCATCGGCATCACGACGCTGCCGGCGCCCGAAATCGCTGCCGCGAGCTTGCGATCGGTGTTGAGGTTCTGCTCCGCTTCGCCCAGGAGCACTTCGATCTGTCCCAGCTGCTGCTGCACCGCCGGCGGCGTGGCCTGGAAGGCCTCGATCAGCTTGTCGATGTACACGAGACCCGGATCCACCTGGGGCTCGGAGAAGAAAATGGTGGTGCCGACGACCTTGGCCTTCGCCTGTGTCAGCACCTCGATCATCTTTGCGTGAACATCGCGCGACCAGGGCCAACGGCCGATGTTCGCGATGCTCTGATCGTCGATGGCGATGACCGCCACCTTGTCGCTCGGCACGTGCCCGGTGGCACGCACGCCCATGTCATAGGCCATGCGCTCGAGGCTCTGCAACAGACTGCCGTTGGCGGCGATCAGCACCACGAGTGCGATCGCTACCGCGACGAACCAATCCGTTTTCCAGAATCCGAGCTTTCCCATCCTCGCGCCTGTCTGCCGTATTTTGTTGTGTTCTAAGCAGTTACCGTTGTCATTTAGACATGTTACGACTATTCAGTCTAAAGTCTATGATTTGTTGAATAAATAATGCTTTTGGAATCGAGGGGCGGCATTCCGTTGAGCCGTCTGCGGATTCGGACTGGAGCGTCGGGCGCGGGCCGGTCGGCACACGCGTCGTTAACTCGCAGCCTTCTGTTTTGATTCGGGAAAGGCTCGCCGGCTTGGTGAGGTCATCGGCCGCGAGCCGACGCGCACGAGTGCAGCCGAGACACGTCGACGGGCGAGACAAAAGCAATAAGCGTGCAACTGGAGCTGCAGCCCACTGCGGCTCCAGGCAAGAGGCGCAAACGCCCTACATCCCTTCGACCAGGATGACGTTGGTCGCCGCCGTCTTCTGCCGGATGGCCTTGATCGGCGCGTAGGTGTCCGACTCGTACCAGGCCCGCGCGGCCGCCATGCTCGCGAACTCCAGCACGATCAGCCGCTTCGGCTGGTAGCTGCCCTCCAGCACCTCGAACGTACCGCCGCGCACCTTGTAGGCACCGCCCGCCGCGGTGATGGTCGGTGCGACCAGTTGGCGATAGGTCTCGAAACCCTTGGGATCCGACACGTCGACGTCGGCGATGATGTAGGCGGGCATGGCAGGGCGCTCAAAAACGAGGGAAGCGGCGATGCTAACCCATGGCTGCCCGCGCCTTGAGCCCGAGGCCGGCGCTGCCGCGTCGCACGAGATACCTCGCGATGCACGTCGAGGTCACCGGCGATTCGATGCTCCCGAAGCCAACGAGCGTCACGCCGGTGCGCCGACCAGTTCGCCCTGGGCGGCGAGGCCGTGCAACACGCGCTCGAGGTCATCGTAGACGACCTCCCAATCCACCCCTTCGGCGACCCTGCGGGCTGCGTTGCCCAAGGCGCGCACCCGCGCCGAGTCGCCGGCGAGATTCGCCGCGAGTGCTGCGAACTCCCGCTGCGCCTCGGGCGGTGCGAGCAGGCCGCTCGCTTCGTGCCGGATGTGCTGACGGGCCGCCGCGTAGTCGTACGCGACCACCGCGAGCCCGCTTGCCATGGCCTCGAGCGTGACGTTGCCGAACGTCTCGGTGAGGCTCGCGAACAGGAACACGTCGCCGGACGCGTAGTGGCACGCCAGGTCCTCGCCGATGCGCATGCCGGCGAACACATGCTCGGGAAAGCGGCGCTCCAGCATCGCACGCTCCGGACCGTCGCCCACGAACACGAGTTTTGCGCGCGCGTTGGTCCGCCGCATCGCGTCGAACGCCTCGAGCACCGCGGGCAGGTTCTTCTCGGGAGCGAGCCGCCCCACCACCAGCGCCACCGGGTCGTCGTCGGCCACACCCCACGACTCGCGCAGCTGCCGGCTGCGGCGCATCGGCGTGAACAAGCGCGTGTCCACACCGCGCGCCACCACGCGCACGTTGCGGTAGCCGCCCGCGGTCAAGGCATCGCGCATCTCCGCCGTCGGCACCATCGTCACCAAGGCCTTGTTGTGGAACTTGCGCAGGTAGGCGGCGATCGGCTTGCGCAGCCATCCGACACCGTAGTGCCGACTGTAGCTGTGGAAGTTCGTGTGAAAATCCGATGCCACCGGAATGCGCAGCCGGTGTGCAGCCGACACCGCCGACCAACCCAATGGTCCCTCGGTTGCCACCTGGACCACGTCCGGGCGCTTCACCTGCCACAGCTTGATCAACCCCTGCCGCGCCGGCAGGCCCATGCGCAGGCTGTCGTAGCGCGGGATCGGCAGTCCGGGCTTCAGCACTTCCTCGAAGTTGTCGCGCGCGGTTGCCGCATCGCCCGCTCCCTGGCGCGGACGGATCAGCTGCACCTGATGGTTGCGCGCCTGCAATGCGGCAACCATGCGGCCCAAAGTCATCGCGACACCGTTCACTTCGGGCGGATAGGTTTCCGTGACCACTGCCACCCGCAGGCTCGGGCGCTGCGCCGGCAACTGCTGCAACAGGAAGGAAGAGTCGAGCACGGCGCGCACTGTGCCGGCGGCACTCGAAACCCTGATGACGGTGGTGTGACGGTTGCGTTACTCGCCCGCACAGGGCTAGGGGCTAGGGGCTAGGGGCTAGGGGCTAGGGGCTAGGGGCTAGGGGCTAGGGGCTAGGGGCTAGGGGCTAGGGTTCGATCATCGCGCTTTTCGCAGTTCCCTAGCCCCTGCCTTTCCCTAGCCCCTGCCCTTCCCTAGCCCCTCTAACCAAACAGCACCAACACCCACACGATCACGACGTTCGTCAGCGAGAGCAACACCGCCGCGCTGCCGATGTCCTTCGCTCGCTTCGCGAGCCGATGGTTCTCCAGGGAGATCCGGTCCACCGTCGCCTCGACTGCCGAGTTGAGCAGTTCCACAATCAAGACCAGCAGCACGCTGCCCATCAGCAGCGCCTTGCCGATGCCCGAAGTCGGCATGAATAGCGCGACCGGCAGCAGGACCAAGGCCAGCAACACCTCCTGCCGGAACGCGTCCTCGTGGCGGTAAGCTGCCCGTATGCCGTCGACGGAATAGAACAGCGCATTCCAGATGCGCCGAATGCCGGTCTTGCCTTTATGCGGACTTTCCGGCGGCTTCATGTCCATGTATCGGGCCCACGTGCGTTGGAGACGCGGCGCATGCTGGGGCCCGATCGCTACGGATTCATGTCAGAGGGATTTCACTTCAGTGCAGCAAGGGCTGCGTCGTAGTTCGGTTCCTGGGCGATCTCGGGCACCAGTTCCGAATGCACCACCTTGTTGTTCTCGTCCAGCACGACCACGGCGCGCGCGGTCAGGCCCCTCAACGGACCGTCCGCGATGTCGACGCCGTACTTCTGGTGGAAATCCTTGGCCCGGAACGTGGACAGGGTCACGACGTTGTCGAGGCCCTCGGCGCCGCAGAAACGCGCCATCGCGAAGGGCAGGTCGGCCGCGATCACCAGCACGACGGAATTGTTCATGGTCGAGGCCTTCTCGTTGAACACGCGCGTCGACTTCTGGCAGGTCGGCGTATCGAGGCTCGGCACGATGTTGAGCACCTTGCGCTTGCCGGCCCACTGGGCGAGGTTGACGTCGCCCAGTTCCTTGGTCGCCAGCAGGAAGTCGGGTGCGGCATCACCGCGTTTCGGCAGGTTGCCGGCGACGGTGACGGGATTGCCTTTGAGAGTGACGGTGGCCATCGGGTATATCTCCAGGAAAGGTACGGATAGGGGACTGCTCAGTATGCCCAGCGGCCCGGCCGCCGACAACGATGCTTCAAGGGTGAAACAGATAGATGCGATAACCAGCCGCGACGATATCGCCGGTGTCGAGCCGCAGCCGCACGGCGGCTTCCGCATTGGCGGCCAGTCCAGGAGTCGGATCGGCGCCTTCGAGGTACTCGGCCGGCGTGAAAACCTTGCGCGCGGCCACTTGGTCGCGGGCGTTGGTCAAGGTGAGCTCGAGCATCGGCCAGGCCTGGGTCAACGTGGCCCGATTGCGGATGGTCGCGCTCAGGACGACGCGCCCGGGACGCGCCGTGTCGAGGGCCTGCAAGTCCGAGGCTTCGATCGACAATCGGTCGGCGAGCCGCGGCAGCGGCACTTCGCAGTCGATCTCGCTGCAGGCCGCTTCGAGCATCGGCCGCATCTCCGGGAGTGCTGCCGCCAGGTCGCCGCGAAAGATGAACAACGCCTGCAGCGCCAGGGCCAACAGCAGCAGCACGGCGAACGCGACCAGGAAGGGGGAGGTCCGCTCGACCGGACGGCGTGGGTTCGGGTCGTGATACGACGGCGGGGGAGGCGCGGGTCGTTCCGGCACGACCGTCGGCGGCCGGGGGTACTCGGGCTCCACCACGAGATCCGGCTCGCGGGGCATCTGATCGTGGGACGTCAGCTCCAGATCGAGAGCCTGCGGAGCCGGATCGGCGATCATTTCCGGCGGATCTTCGGCAACGGCCGGCGGCAATGCCGCGTCGATCGTCATCGGATCGTCGCTGCCTCGGGGATCGTTGGCCGACAACGCGACGAACGCATCGAACACGTTCTGGCAGACGCCGCAGCGCACCTGACCACTCGAGGTCTGAAGCTGCTCGAGGGTGACGCGGAACGTGGCTTCGCAGTGGGTGCAGCGCGTGAACATCGTCATGGCGTGCGCCTCACCGCTTGAGCCCCAACAGGCACACCCAACCCTCCTCTTCCTCCGCCGGCTGCAAATCGAGCCAGGGCCGGTAAGCGTCCGCGACCAGCTCGCGCTGCGCCGCGAGGATCCCGGACAACACCACCGCGCCGCCGCTCCGGGCCAGTCCGCAGATGAGCGGTGCCAGCACACGCAACGGGTTCGACAGGATGTTCGCCACGACCACGTCCGCCGGAGCGGGCGCGAAGGCATCGGGTTCGGAAAACGTCGCGGTCACGCCGTTGCGCGCGGCGTTGTCCCGACTGGCGACAACGGCCTGGGGATCGATGTCGACCCCGGTCACCATGCCGGCGCCCAGCAGCTTCGCGGCGATCGCGAGCACGCCCGACCCGCAACCGTAGTCGATCACCGAGGCACCGGCGACGAGATGGCGGTCGAGCCAGCGCAGGCACAGGCGCGTGGTCGGATGACTGCCGGTGCCGAAGGCGAGACCCGGATCGAGCCGCAGGTTGAGGGCTGCCCGATCCACCGGCTCGCACCAGGTAGGGACGACCCACAGGCGCGACGTAACGGCGATCGGAGCGAACTGGTCCTGCGTCAAACGTACCCAATCCTGTTCCTCGACCGTCGAGACATCCGGCTCGGCGTCGAGTCCGAGGGCTGCACGCACGGTAGCGCCGGCGTCCACGTCCGGCGCAAACAAGGCGGTGACTTCGTTGTCGTCCCAGGCGCCGGCCGGCTCTCCGCCCGGCTCGCCGAACAGCGGACGCTCGTGCGCGTGGCCCGCGGCAGCGTCCGCCACGTCGACCGACAAGGCCCCGGCCTCCAGCAACGCGTCCGATACGCGTTCGGCATCCTCGGCCGGCACCCGGAGCGCCACGCGTTGCCAGGCCATGGCCGCTTGCGCCCCCTCAGTCGCCCTTCTTGGCCAGGCCGAGCTTGTGCTCGAGGTAGTGGATGTTGGTCCCGCCGCGAATGAAGGCGCTGTCGGTCATGATGTCCTGGTGCAGCGGCAGGTTGGTCTGGATGCCTTCGACCACCATTTCCGAGAGCGCGATGCGCATGCGCGCGATGGCCTGGGCGCGCGTATCGCCATAGGCGATCACCTTGCCCACCAGCGAATCGTAGTAGGGCGGAACGACGTAGTTCACGAACGCGTGCGAGTCGACCCGGATGCCCGGACCGCCCGGCGTGTGCCACGACGTGATGCGCCCGGGCGACGGCGTGAACTTGTACGGATGCTCGGCGTTGATCCGGCATTCGATGGCGTGGCCGCTGAACTCGATGTCGCGCTGCTTGAACGGCAACTTCTCGCCGGCCGCGACCCGGATCTGAGTCTGCACGATGTCGATGCCGGTGATCATCTCGGTGACCGGGTGTTCCACCTGCACGCGCGTGTTCATCTCGATGAAGTAGAACTCGCCTTTCTCGTACAGGAACTCGAAGGTACCTGCGCCACGATAGGCGATCTTGCGACAGGCCTCGGCGCAGCGCTCGCCGATGCGCGTCAGTTCGCGCATGGTCAGTCCGGGTGCGGGCGCCTCTTCCACCACCTTCTGGTGCCGTCGCTGCATCGAACAGTCGCGCGACCCGAGATGCACCGCCCCCTTGTGCTCGTCGGCGAGCACCTGGATCTCGATGTGGCGCGGGTTCTCCAGGAACTTCTCCATGTACACGGTCGCGTTGTTGAACGCGTTGCGCGCTTCGCTGCGTGTCGTGTTGACTGCGTTCAACAGCGCCGCCTCGGTATGCACCACACGCATGCCGCGTCCGCCGCCGCCGCCGGCCGCCTTGATGATGACCGGATACCCGATCGAGCGGCCGATCCTGATGATCTCCTGCGGCTCGTCCGGCAGCGCCCCGTCCACGCCCGGCACCACCGGCACCCCGGCCTTCTGCATGGCGAGCTTGGCGCTCACCTTGTCGCCCATCAGGCGGATGGTCTCCGGCCGCGGGCCGATGAACACGAAACCGCTCTTCTCGACCCGTTCGGCAAAGTCCGCGTTCTCGGACAGGAACCCGTACCCAGGGTGAATCGCCTCGGCGTCGGTCACTTCGGCGGCACTGATGATCGCCGGGGTGTTGAGATAGCTCTGGGCGGAGGCCGCCGGGCCGATGCAAACGGACTCGTCGGCGAGGCGCACGTATTTGGCATCGGCGTCCGCTTCTGAATGCACGGCCACCGTCTTGATGCCCATCTCGCGGCAGGCGCGCTGCACGCGCAACGCGATCTCGCCGCGGTTGGCTATGAGGATTTTCTCGAACATGGATTCTGAGCGTGGCGCCGCGCGGCGCCGGTCAGGCAATGATGAACAGGGGCTCGCCGAACTCCACCGGCTGACCGTTCTCCACCAGTACCGCCTTGATCGTGCCGCTCTTGTCGGCCTCGATTTCGTTCAACAGTTTCATCGCTTCGATGATGCACAGCGTTTCGCCCTCGGTCACCGTCTGGCCCACCTCGACGAATGGCTTGCCGCCCGGCGTCGACGCCCGGTAGAACGTGCCGACCATCGGCGACTTGACCGTGTGGCCTTCGGGTGCGGCCGGGACTTCCGGCGCCTTGGGCGCCGCGTCCGGCGCCGCAGCCATGACCGGCACGGTCGCTGCAGCCGCCGGCAGGGTCATGGCAGCCATCGGCTGCATCGGCGCGTGCATCATCACGGCGGCGCCGTTGGCGGCGACCCGGCTGATACGCACCCGCTCTTCGCCTTCGGTCACTTCCAGTTCGGCGATCCCAGACCGTTCCACCAGGTCGATCAACGCCTTGAGCTTCCTCAAATCCATGGCCTAGCTCCTCCCCTCCATGTTGAGTGCATGCTCCAGTGCCAGCTCGTACCCCCTCGGGCCGAGCCCGCAGATCAACCCGACCGCCAGATCGGTGAAGTAGGAATGGTGGCGGAAGGGCTCCCGTGCGAAGACGTTGGAGAGGTGCACTTCGATGAACGGCACCTTGACCGCCGCCAGCGCATCCCGCAGCGCGACGCTGGTGTGCGTGAAAGCGGCAGGGTTGATGATCACGCAATCGACCGGCGCATCGAACAGCCGCTGGACACGGCCGATCAGTTCGGCTTCGCTGTTGCTCTGGAACGTTTCCAGCGTTGCGCCCGCGGCGCGGGCGCGTTCGCCCAGCCGACCATCGATGTCGGCGAGGGTCGTCGTGCCGTAGATGCCTGGTTCGCGTCGCCCCAGCAGGTTGAGGTTGGGGCCGTGCAGTACCAGGATGCGCCGGCCCATCACCGGCGCCTTCGCGCGGAGGGCCCCAGATGTTGAGCGGGCTTCATGTCAGTACGGTCTCCGGTGTCGCGATGGGCCAGCGGCCGGCGCAGCCGGGTCGCACAGGGCCTCTCCCAGCACATCTTGAGATGTGTGTCGCCGGGCCGCCCCAAGACGCTGATGCGCCCCTGGGAGAAGCGAACAAAGAGAGCTTGGGGGGACGTTCATCCAGCAAGTTTGCCGTTGATCGCTGCAGTTTGTCTAGCTTTCGGGACAGCTTGGGCGTTTCAGGGTGCACCCGATCCCTGCGCTGAAGGCGTCCTTCGTCCATGCAACCCGGGACGGCAGGCCATCCCCCTAGAAAACCACGGTGATTGTGGAGATCAGCGCTTTTGACCTTGGATTGCCGGCTTTTCGCTAAAAAAGAGCCTTGAGAATGGGCTCCAGCCTGGCCTCTGAAGTGGCTCCCAGGACCGTATGGACGACCTTTCCCGACCGATCCACCACTACCGTGAACGGTAGCGCGCCCAAGTCGTTGCCGAGCGATCGCGACATCTCCACCGCGTCCAGCTCACCCACCAGTACCGGGTAGTTGACGCCGACTTCGCGCATGTACGGAGCGACTTTGTCCTTCTCGTCGATGGCGATCCCCACGAACTGGAGTCCCTGGGGACCCAGGCGTTCCTGCATGCGGATGAACTCGGGGATCTCCTTGCGGCAGGGGGCGCACCAGGTTGCCCAGAAATTGACCACCAGGACCTTGCCCTTCCAGGCGCCGAGCGGCTGCTTGCCGCCGTTCATGCTTTCCAGCGGGGTGTCGAGCAGACCTGCCGGCGTGACCACCGCCGGGTCCCGGCTGAGCGGATGCAGTGCCAATCCTGCCGCTAGCGCGGCCAGGGCGACGGCTATGAAGAGAAAGATCCTGGTGCCGCGTTTCATCGGGACGCCGGAATCATTGCCTGTCGGGGGCGGCGCCGCCCAGCGAGTCCACCAGCGAACTGCCGTTCCCTGCCTCGTTGCCGGCCGTTGCGCCGAGAACCACTTGCTGCTGCTGCGGGGTGTAGCAGACGCCAGCATCGGCGCAGCCCTGGGACCGGGCGATCAGGGTGAACCGCTCGGTTCCGGCCGGCACCTTGACCGGCATCCGGATCACCAGCGCCCCGCGGTAGATCTCGACGCGCCCGAAGAACTCGTCCTCATGGATGCCGGGCTTCGGCGTCCGGGGAGCGCCCAGGACGACCGCCGCCGGTTCGGTCGTGAACTTGAGTTTGTCCCGATACAGGTAATAGCCCGGGGCGATGTCGTAGCGCACGACGATCTCGTTCTTCCGGGCGAGCTGGGCGCTCATCCGGAACGCCTGCTGCGGTGACAGCAAATCGCCCGGCCCGGCACTGGCCGGCGCTGCCGCGCCGCATGCGAGGCAAAGCAGAAACAATCGCAGGATCATGAGGGTGTCGGACCGATCACGGTGCGGGCCGAGTCGCCTCGCGCACCCAGTCGAGGTAGCCGGACAGCCCGGCCACTGCGGGGACTGCAACCAGCTCCGGAAGTTCGTAGGGGTGGCGCGACCGCAGCTCGCGTTCGAGATCGGGGTAACGGCCGCGCGTGGTCTTGATGATCACCGGAATCTCGTCGGCAGACTCGACCGCGCCCTGCCAGCGATACACCGACCGGCAGCTACTCAACACGTTGACGCATGCAGCGGTCCGCGATTCCACCAACGCCCGTGCGAGATCCCTCGCGGCCGCATCGTCTGGCAGCGTCGTGAACACGACCAACACCTCATCGATCACTATCGAGCGCCGCCAACGCGTGGGCGACCGTCGGATACTTGAGCCTCACGCGCAATTCCCGCTTCAGGCGCCCGTTGGCCAACCGCCGCGATTCGCGCATGAACGACAGCAGGTTCTCCGGAACCTCGGTCTCGGCATCGCGCATGGTGAGCCGCGGCGGTGGCGGGAGTCCGAAGCGGGCCGCGACCAGATCAAAGTACTCACCCATCCGCATGCCCGAATCGTCGTTGGCATTGTAGGTGCGGCCGGCGCGACCGCGCGACAGCGCTGCAATCACGATCCGGGCAAGGTCGTCCGCGTGAATGTGGTTGGTGTAGGGATCGTCTTCCGTCGCCAGTGCCGGCGTGCGCGCCGCGAGGCGCTCCAGCGGCAGGCGGTTCGCGGCGTAGATCCCGGGCACGCGCAGGGTGACGACCGACACGCCGTTCGCCTTGCCCCAGGCGCGCAGCTGGCGTTCGGCGTCAGCGCGGCGGCGTGCGCGTGCGTTGCCGGGCCGCAGCCGACGCGTCTCCGTGACCCATTCGCCGCGACAATCGCCGTAGACGCCGCTCGTACTGATGTACACCAGACGCTGTGGTAACCTGCCGCCCCGGCCCAAGGCCCGGATGAGATTCGCGGTGCGCGTGTCGCGATCGCCGGTCGCGGGCGGCGGCGCCAGATGAACCACGTCGTGGGCGAGGCCCGCCAGACGATCGAGGCTTTCCGGAACGTCGAGATCGCCGGGCACGGCGATGAGCCCGTGCGAGCGCAACAGCGTGTGCCGTTCCTGCGTATGCATCAGGGCGTAGACGCGATAGCGTCCCGCCAGCGCCGGCGCCATGCGCAAGCCGACGTCGCCACACCCCACGATCAGCAACCTTCTCATTTCCGAATTCTAAAGTAACTATCCCCAGATGGCCTTCCACGTCACGATCGAGAAGACCGGCCACGCCTTCGACGCGGCCGACGGCGAAACGGTTCTCGCGGCCGCGCAGGCGGCCGGCATCACCCTGCCGTACGGATGCCGCAACGGCGCCTGCGGTGCCTGCAAGGGCAAGATCGTCGAAGGCAAGGTCGACTACGGGGCGCATCAGCCCTGGACGCTGACCGACTTCGACAAGTCCCAGGGCTACGCGCTGTTCTGCTGCGCCAAGCCGCTCACCGATCTTACGATCGACGCCCGCGAGATCGCCGGCGTAGGCGACATCCAGGTGCGCAAGCTGCCCTGCCGCGTAATGAGCATCGAGAAACCCGCACCCGACGTGGCGGTGCTCCGGTTGAAGCTCCCCGCCAACGAACGCCTGCAGTTCCTCGCCGGCCAGTACCTCGAAATGCTGCTGAAGGACGGCAAGCGGCGCGCTTATTCCATGGCCAACCCGCCGCACGAGACCGATCACCTCGAATTGCACGTGCGCCGCATGCCCGGCGGGGCCTTCACCGAACCGGTGTTCACGACTCTCAAGGAGAAGGACATCCTGCGCTTCGAAGGGCCCATGGGGACGTTCTTCCTGCGCGAGGATTCCGACAAGCCCATGGTGCTGCTCGCGAGCGGCACCGGCTTCGCGCCGATCAAGGCGATCCTCGAGCATGCCTTCCACGAAGGCTCCACGCGGCAGATGGTCCTCTACTGGGGCGGACGCCGTCCGGCGGACATCTACCTATCCGCACTGTGCGAGCAATGGCAGCGTGAGCACGAGAACTTCACTTTCATCCCGGTCGTGTCGGATGCCTTGCCTGAAGATGGGTGGACCGGCCGCGGCGGGTTCGTGCACCGGGCCGTGATGCAGGACTTTCCCGACCTCTCAGGCTATCAGGTGTACGCCTGCGGTGCGCCGATCGTGGTGGATTCCGCGCACAAGGATTTCACGAGCCAGTGCGGACTGCCGGACGAGGAGTTCTACTCGGACAGCTTCACGGCTTCGGTGGATGGCGTGGCGCGCTGACGAGCGAACCGCGCTCGCCACGAAGGACACGGAGAGCACGAAGGAAAAGCCACGAAGGTTCGAATTCGACTTCCTTCGTGCACCTTGGTGTCCTTCGCGTCCTTCGTGTTGGAAGAGGTTCCTTCACTAACCGCTGTTCCGCAACCCCGCCGCGATCCCGTTGATCGTAAGCAGGATCGCCCGCTTCACCCGGTCGTCGGTCTCGCCCGCGCGCCAGCGCCGCAGGAGTTCCACCTGCAGGTGGTTGAGCGGATCGATGTAAGGTGACCGGTTGCGGAAACTGCGCGACAGCGTGCTGTTCGATTCCAGCAGTTCGCTCTGCCCCGTGATGTCGAAGAGCGCCTGCACCGTGCGGTCCCACTCGCCCTGGATGCGCGCGAAGTTGTCCTTGCGTACCGCTTCGTCCGGCACCAGTTCCGCATAGCGCGATGCGATGCTCATGTCGCTCTTCGCGAGCACCATGTCCATGTTGGACAGCAGCGCGCGGAAGAACGGCCATTCGCGCACCATGCGCGCGAGCAGTTCCTTCGCGGCAGCGCCGCGTTCCGCAACCAGCGCCTCCACCGCCGTGCCGAACCCGTACCAGCCCGGCAGCATGATGCGGGCGAGCGACCACGAGAACACCCACGGGATCGCCCGCAGGTCTTCGATGCGATCGGATTTCTTGCGCGACGCGGGGCGGCTGCCGATGTTCATCTCGGCGATTTCGGTGATCGGCGTGGCCGCACGGAAGAACTGGACGAAACCGGGCGTCTCGTACACGAGGTTGCGATAGGCCGCGTAGGCGGTGGCGCTCATCTGTTCCAGCACGGCGTGCCACTCCGGTTGCCCACCGCTGGCACTCCGCTGCCCCAGCAGCGTCGCTTCGAAGGTCGCGGCCACGAGGGTTTCCAGGTTGCGCCGGCCGATCTCCGGCTCGGAGTACTTCGAAGCGATGACCTCGCCCTGCTCGGTGATGCGGATCTGCCCTGCTACCGAGCCTGGCGGCTGCGCGAGGATGGCCTGGTAGCTAGGTCCGCCGCCGCGGCCCACCGTACCGCCGCGACCGTGGAACAGGCGCAAGCCCACGCCGTGCTTCGCGAACACCTCCACCAGTGCGAGCTCGGCCTTGTACAGTTCCCAGTTGGACGTGAGAAAACCGCCGTCCTTGTTGCTGTCCGAGTAGCCGAGCATCACTTCCTGCACGTTGCCGCGGCCCGCGAGCAGCTTGCGGTAGTACGGCACGGAGAACAGTTCGTCCATGATCGGACCACAGCCGCGCAGGTCGGCGATGGTCTCGAACAGCGGGATGATGTTGATGTGCAGCTTCGCGTCGAGTGCCGGCTCGAGCATGCCCGCTTCCTTCGCGAGCAGCGCCACTTCGAGGATGTCGCTCACGCTGCCGGCATTGGAGATGATGTAGTTGGGCAGCGCGCGCCGGCCGTAGCGTTGCTGCAGTTCCGCCGCAGTGTCGAGGACCGCGAGTTCGCGTTGCGAGTCCTCGCTGTAGCGCAGATAAGGCGAACGCAGCAGCCGCGGGATCTCGAGTTCCGCCACCAGCCAGCGGCGCCGCTCCTCTTCGTCGATGCTCGCGTAGCCGCCGCGGCGGGCACCGAGGCGGAAGAGCTCCGCCACCACCTGCTCATGGATGCCGCTGTGCTGGCGCATGTCGAGCGGGGTCAGGTGGAAGCCGAAGATCGACGCCGCGTGCATCAGCCCGCGCAGGCGACCCGAGACCACCCGCGCCGAGCCGTTTCGTCTCAACGAATCCGCCAGCACGGCGAGATCGGCGATGAACGCTTCGACATCCGGGTACGGTTTCGATTCACCCACCGCACGCCGGTCGGGCGAGTGGTGGTCGAGCGCGATCGAGGTGGCGGCAAGCTTGCTGTAGATGCCGATCAGGGCGCGGCGATAGGGCTCGTCGCGCCGGTGGCCGGAGGCGTCCGGCGCCGCTTCGGCCATGGCGGCGAGTTCGGGACTCACCGTGACCACCCGCAGCGACTGCGAGAGCTCGCTGCCCAGCGAATGCACCTGCTCGAGATACCAGTCCATGGCGAGCGAGCTCTGGCGCACCAGCGCGTGCCGCATCACGTCGGCGGTGACGAACGGATTGCCGTCGCGGTCGCCCCCGATCCAGCTTCCCAGGCGCAGGAACGGCGCGGCCGTCAGCGTCGCACCGGGCCAACGCGCCGCGACCTGTTCTTCGACCTGCGCGTACAGGCGCGGCAGTTGCGACAGGAACGTGTAGCGGTAGTAGGAAAGACCGTTCTCGATCTCGTCGCCCACGGTCAGCTTCAACTCGCGCAGCACGCGGGTCTGCCACAGCGTCAGCACGAGGCGGCGCAACGATTCCTCGTTGGCCATGCGTTCGTCCGCGGTGAGCTGCAGGCGGTCGCGATCGTTCAGGAGCCGTGCGATCTCGAGCTGGCAATCGAGAATGCTCTTGCGCTGGACCTCGGTCGGATGCGCCGTCAGCACCGGAGAGATGAGCGCACGATCGAAGAACGCGACGACCTGAGCGCCGTCGATGCCGGCGGCCTGCGCGCGATCGAGCGCCAGTGCGAGCGTGCCTTCGGTCGGCGGTCCACCCTCGAGTTGGTGCGCCCGATGCCGCCGGTTCTGATGCTGATCCTCGGCGATGTTCGCGAGCAGCGAGAAATAGCTGAATGCGCGGATCACGGCCGTGACGCGGCCCGGATCGAGCAGGTCCAGGGTCGCTTCGAGTTCGGTCTTGGCCTGAGAGTCGCGATCGCGGCGGAACCGGATCGCGGTCTGGCGGATGCGCTCGATCAGCTCGAACGCGTCATCGCCCTCCTGCTCGCGCAGAGTGGTGCCGAGCATCCGGCCGAGCAGCCGGATGTCCTCCTTCAGCGGAAACTCCTGGTCCTGCACGACTTCGGTCTGCGTGTTGGCGTTCATGCCCGCGTCCTCGGGTGGAAACTATCAAAGGGGTGTCCTCCGACGACCTCCCGAGACGGTGCGCAGCTGCTCGAGCACGAGGTCGAGCGCGGCCCGTCGGTGTTGTCCGGCTTCTTCTTCGCGGCCGGTCAATTCCGATAGCTGAGCGAGTTCGAGGTGCGCCGTGTGCGAGGCTTCCACGCCGATGCTCGCTTCGAAATAGCTGCGCGCCTTGCCCCACAGTCCAGCCTGGGCACACAGCCGGCCCAAAGCGATCAGCAAGGTCGCGTCGCGCGGATGCGCCGGCAACCAGCGCTCCGCCTTCTGGATCTGGTCGCGGGTGTCGTCCGCGGGACATTCGGGATACAGCGCCACCAGTTGCGCATCCCACTGTTCTTCGAGGGCCGCTTCAATGACGCGGTGCGCATCGCCGCACGCACCGACGCCGGCGAAGCACTCCGCCGCGGTTCGCGCCACGAGCGGATCGAGCTTGAGATCCCCCGGCAACCGTTCCCACGCGTCGCGCAGTTGCCGGACGTTGATCGCCTTGCGCTTCAGGCTCTCGGCCGTGGCGGTACGCCGCAACTGCGAGGTCACCACCGGGTCCAGCACCTTCTTGCCTTCGAGCTTCGGCAGCAGTTCGAGGACGCGATCCCAGTTCTTGGACATCTGGTGCGCCTTCAACTCGAGCCGCAGTGCCGCCGTGTGGTCCCCGCGCAGGCGTTCGAGCACCGCGAGTCCGTCGTGGTGACGCCGCTCGTCCAGCAGCAGTTCGGCCTGGGTGATGTGATGCAGATACTCCTCCGACGTCGCGGTCGACTCGACCTGCGCCAGGTAAGCGTCGCGCGCCTCGAACGCCCGCATCTCGTGCGCCGCACGCGCCGCGATCACCGCAGACAGTGCCGGCTCCTCCCCCGCTTCGAGCGCGGTCGCCGCGGATTTCTGCGCCCTGCCGAACCGGCCCTCGAAGTAGGCGCGCAGCGCTTCCTTGAACGCGAGACGACCCGCATCGTTGCGGCGTCGCGCCTGGAACCGCCGCGCCTGCGCGGGCAAGGCGGCCGCCAGGAAGACCGCCCGCAACACGATGTACGCCACCACGAAGGCGGCGGCAATGGCGATCACCGCGAGATTGAGCGACAGCTCGACCCGCGTGGTCGGCAACGCGATCAGCACGTAACCGGTGTTGTAGCGGGCCGCCAGCACCAGCCCCACTGCAACGGCGAACAGCCCCACGATCCAGACGAGCGTGCGCACGGAGGGGCGCGCCTACTTGCGGGCGAAGCGCGGCGAGCGCACGGCTTCGAGGCTGTCGGCGAGATCGGGCAGCTTGAGTGCCAGCTCGCTTTCACCGAGCTGCTTCAACGTCGCCGTCGCGTTCGCGACCGACTTCGACTTGCCGTCGAAATACTGCGCGAGCCACTTGCCGGCGGTCTTGAGATCCGCACGGAACGTCGCCTCGTCGCGCGCCAACAGCGCAAGGCGTGCCGACAGCAGCTTCAACTTCAGATTCTCGCGCAGGAAGTAGGCCTGCTCGGGTGCGAGCAGCGGCACTTCGGGACTGGCTACGACTCGCACGCGCAGCAACTCCTTCAAGTCGCGCCAGTACTCGCCGGACAATCGTGACCAGAACCCGCCGGCCGCAGCGGGCGCCTCGGTGGTCGATTCGTCCGGCCGGCCCTCGGCAGCCAGCGGCAACGAATCGACCGCGACCACGAGATTGTCGAGCTTGAGCGTGAGACCGGGGACGTCGACGGCCGGCAGCGCCTTCAGCCGATCGATGTCCGCGTTGATCACCTTGCGCAGCGGAATCAGGCTCGGACGGTCGGCGCGCGCAAGCCGCTTGTCGGCCGCCTCCAGGGCGATCAACGCGGCGCGCACGTTCCCGGCGAGCTGCAACTGCTGCGCCGCCGTCGTGAGGATGCCTTCGACCTCCGCCAGCACCCACTCGTCGCGATTGCGCGCGAGTTCCTGGTACAGCGCCTCCAGTGCGATGCGCTGGCTCTGCGTCTCCATGAGACGCGCTTCCAGCATGCCCATCCGGCTTTCCACGTCGCGCAGCGTGTTGCGTACCTGGTCGGCGGTCAGCAGTGCGTCACGCCCCGTCTGGTCCAGGGCGCTCACGCGCTTGGCGAGATCGCCCTGCAGTTGCGACGCTTCGCGCCGCGTGTCGGTCCACTGCCACAGGGCGATGCCGAGGGCGACCAGGGCCACCACCGTGGGAACGTTGAGGTAGGTCTGCAGCTTCTGCCGGATCGTCGGCATGGGCGGCTGCGGCTGCGGAACTGGTTCGTTCACGATCGTGCGGCCTCGAGGCCTGCCGGAAAGAGCGCGACCAGCGCCGACAGCATGGCGGCGTCGCCGCTGCCGCTCACGCGCACCGTGGCGGCGCCGCACTCGCGCGCGGCCAGCGCGATGCGGTCGTGGGGAACGACGTGCGGGATCGCCGCAAGCGCAGCCGCGTCGGCAGCCAGCATCGCATAAAGATTGCGCACTCCTTCCGAGCTCGTCGCGGTGATTGCGGAAAGCGTACCGGAGGCGATGCGGGCGCGTACCGGCGCCGTGGCGATGCCGGGCCGTACGCGTTCGTAGCAGGGCACGACGTCGACGATCGCGCCGCGGCCCGTCAATTCCGTGGCGAGGACCTCGCGGCCGCCGACCCCGCTGAACAGGGCGACGCGGCGACCGGCCACCTCGCGCAGCGCGGGCTCGGCGAGCAGCGCTTCGCTGTCCGCACCGTGCGCCGGCGTGATGACATGGGCCGCGCCGGCGTGGCGCAGGGCCGCCGCCGTGCCCTCACCGACAGCGGCGAGGAGCACGCGAGGCGGCAGTCCACCCGCGGCGACGAGCCGTGGCCAGGCCGCCGCCACGGCGTTGCTGCTGGCGAAGATGGCGAGATCGAACCCGGCGCGGTCCGCCACCGCGCGCTCCAGCGGCTGAGGATCGGGCGCCGGGCGAATCTCGATGGTGGGGAACAGCACCGGCTCCCCACCACGTTCGCGGATCATCCGGGCGAGCGGGCCGGCCTGGTGGGCTGGCCGCGTCACCAGGATGGACCGACCGGCAAGCTCGGCGGCAGCCCCCATTCAGGCCACCCCTTCGAGCGCGCGCAGGATGTCGCGTGCCCCCCCGGCCGCCAGGCGGTCGGCGATTTCCTGGCCGAGGCGCTCGGCGCCGTCGGGCGTTTGGGCCACTGCGCCGTCGGCCCGGACCATGCGGGATCCGTCCGGGCTCGCGACGAATGCCCGCATGGAGGCCCGTCCGCCGGCGACGGTGGCAAACCCGCCCAGCGGGACAGTGCAACTGCCCCCGAGGCTCCGGCTCATGGCGCGCTCGGCCCGGACGCACCAGGCGGTGTCCGCGTGGTTCAACACCGCCAGCAGCGGCAGCAGGTCATCCCGATCGGCGCGGCACTCGATCCCGATCGCGCCCTGGCCCACGGCGGGGATGCTCTCCTCGGGCGTGAGCAACCCGGCGATGCGCGCCTCCAGCCCGAGGCGCTTCAGCCCCGCAGCGGCCAGGATGACCGCGTCGTACTGACCTTCGTCGAGCTTGCGCAGGCGCGTCTGGACGTTGCCGCGCAGCGATTCGATGCGCAGTTGCGGGTAGCGCGCGCGGATCTGGCTCTCGCGTCTCAGGCTCGAGGTGCCGACCACCGCCCCCGGCACCAGTTCGCCCAGGCCGCGATGGCGATTCGAGACGAACGCATCGCGCGGGTCCTCGCGCTCGCCGATGGCCGAAATCGTGAATCCCGGGGGCAGGTTCACCGGCACGTCCTTCATCGAATGCACGGCGATATCGGCACGCCCCTGCAGCAGCGCGTCCTCCAGCTCCTTGACGAACAGGCCCTTGCCGCCGATCTTCGCAAGCGAACTGCCGAGCTTGCGATCGCCTTCCGTGGTCATGCCGAGCAGTTCGACCGTGAGGCCAGGATGGGCCGCCTCGAGCCGCGCGCGGATGTGCTCCGCCTGCCAGAGCGCGAGGGCACTCTCGCGCGTGGCGATGACGATGCGATCGGGGATGACGGCGGGCACGGGCAAACTCCGGCGACGACCCCCGAATTCTAGCAGCCGGGGTTCGCCATCGCGGGCTCGGGGTGGAAAAGCCGATCCACGGGGAACACCGAGCGAGGCAAACCCGGCCTGCCCGGCGATCTCTCCGTGGTCCTCCGAGTTCTCGGTGGTTCGGGGTTGCTGCCTACAGCAGGCTCTTGCCGAACTCCCGCACTACGTGCGCCTGGCGCCGCGAAACCGGCAGCTTCTCGTCGACGCCCTTCAGCACGGCGACCCAACCGCCCTCGCCGTCTTCGGCCGCTTTCTCGAATCCGGCCAGATGGGCCTTCGCCACCAGGCAGCTGCGATGGATGCGCACGAAGGTGTCCGCGAACTCCTGCTCCAGGCGCGACAGCGACTCTTCCATCAGCAACTCGCGTTCGCGCGTGCGGATCGACACGTACTTCAGTTCAGCGCGCAGATATACGATCTCCGGCACCGGCACGAGGATCACGCGGCCGCGTTCCTGCACCGACAGGTGAGTGCGCGCCTCGGGAGTCAGTTCCTTCAGCACGTCGAGCCGCAGCGGCGTCAGGGCACGGGCGCGGCTCACGGCATCGAACAGCCGGCGCAGGCGGATCGGCTTCAACAGATAGTCGACTGCATGCAGCTCGAAGGCTTTCACGGCGTAGGCGTCGAACGCGGTGGTGAAGATGACCTTCGGCGGCTCCGGCAGTTTCTGCAGATGCTGCGCGGCTTCGAGCCCGTCCATCTCTGGCATCCGGATGTCGAGCAGCACCAGATCGGCCTCGCGCTCCTGCAGGAGCTCGATCAGTTCGCGACCGTTCGCGGCCTCGCCCACCAGCTCGATCGGCAGCGTCGCTGCGCAGTCCTGCAGCAGGTCGCGCATGCGGCTTCTCGCCGGGGCCTCATCGTCCGTGATCACTACGCGCAAAGACTGCGGATGCTGACTCACGCGCGCACACCTCCTTGTCGGCCCCTGCAGCCGTTCGCCTTGCTCGCA
>JAIEQG010000096.1 GCA_019747905.1 Burkholderiales bacterium | reverse complement strand
CCTCCCCCGGCGCAGCCGGCGCTGCGCTGCCCCCACCCTCCGCCCTCCCCCGGCGCAGCCGGCGCTGCGCTGCCCCCTCCCTCCGCCCTCCCCCAGCAAAGCTGGGGGAGGGGACGGACGCCCCTTCCCCCACCTGCGGTGGGGGAAGGCTGGGATGGGGGCAATGCAGCCTACCCCACCCGCGCCACCAGCAACACGTTCGCGAACGGCGTCCCTTGGCTCATGGGCAGTGCCTGCACCTCGAAGCCGAGTACGGCCAGCGCGTCGGTCCACTCGCGCAGCGGCCTGCAGTGCAGTTGCGCCAACCGGTGACCGCGCACGAACGTGACGATCCGATCCACGCCCTGGCTCACTCTGAACGGCAATCCGCCAGCGGCGTCACCCACGCGCAGCAGCAGGACTCCACCCGACGAGAGCGCGTTGCGCACGCGCACCAGCACCGCCTCCTGATCCGCGGGCGGTATGTAGTGCAGGACGTCCAGGATGACCACCGCATCCGCTGCACCGAAATCGACCGAGCGGATGTCACCCTGTTCGATGCTCGCTCGATCGCCGAGCGCGCGCCGGGCGCGCTCCACGTCGCGCGGCATGAGTTCCACGCCGTGTACCCGGATACCCGACGGTGCCGGCGGCCAACCCGCGGGCCACGTACCGCGCGCGTGCAAGGCGTCCGCCGCGACCAGCGTGGATGCGAGCAGGCCCTGGCCGCAACCGAGATCGAGCACGCGTGCATGCGGGGGAACGAGCCCGAGCCGCAGCAGCGCAAGGAACGCCGGATCGCTTCCGATCTTGCCGCGAGCGAAATGCCACGCGAAGCGGCCCGCTTGCCGGTAGGGTGCAGCGGCCGCGTCGACGAGTGCCGTGCGAAACTCGGGCTCGTTCACGCCGTGCCTGCCCTCAAGGTGACCAGTGCGAGCCCGCGCGAGGCGCAGGCGTCGAGCAGGCGCGGCAGCACTTCCAGCACCACCGGACGGTTCGCCGTGGTCCGCGCCGCGTGACCGTCGTGCAACAGCAGGATGTCGCCTGCCCCGAGCTTGTGCAGCAGTCGACCTGCGACGTAGTGCGGGTCGCGCCGCACCGTGTCGAATCCGCGGCGGGTCCAACTGGCGAGTTGCAGGTCGAGTTTCGCGAGGACCGGTTCGAGGAACGGATTGCGCAACCCGGCTGGCGCGCGGAAAAAACGCGGTCGCGAACCGGTGATTCTCTCCAGGGTTTCCTGGGCTGCCGCGATCTCCCGCTCGAATCCGCGCGGCCCGAGCATCGAGAAATTGTGGATGTGGTGCTGGGTGTGATTCTCGACGGCATGCCCGCGCCGAACGATCTCGGCGCACAGGTCGCAGTGACGCAAGGCTCGTTCACCGATGCAGAAGAAGGTCGCCCGCGCTTCGTGCGCGTCGAGCAGATCGAGTACCCGAGGCGTGACTTCCGGATCGGGCCCGTCGTCGATGGTGAGGGCGATCTCGCGGCGTGCGACGGCGGCTGCCGGCAACCGTAGCAGGTTCGGACCGAGCAGCCGGCTGCGCGGCCACAACCCGGCGGCCGTGAGCAAGGCATGATTGGCGGCGAGGGCTCCGACGGCGGCGGGCCATTGCGCGGGGGCCATGGCGAGCCCCACCAGGGCGCCGGCGTGCAAGCCGAACGAGCCGAGGATGAGCGGCGTGGGCTGCCAGCGCCGGGCGCTCATGGCGGCGGCTCGCGCGACGTGAAGGCGCGCTGGAAGGCACGGGCGCCGGCGAGGATCGAGGAGTGCTTCAGTGCCGGAAAGCGAATGCGACGAACGGCATACTCCGCGATGAACATTCCGAGCACGCAAGGAATCGTGAACAGGTTGACGAAGGCCGACCACGCTTCGCGCGGTGCGGCCGCATACAGCACGACGGCGATGAGCCCCATGGCGACGAAGAAGAGGGTCCACGCCAGCGTCACCGACCGCGTGTAGCGTTCGATTGCGGGCTGCAGCTCGCCGCGGACGATGCGCGCGAACCGGGTCACCAGCGGTTCGCGTCCTGCCAGCAGCGTGCGGCCGAACAGCACGGCGAGCGCGCCTTGCATTGCAAGGTACTGGAGCTGATAGACGAGGCTCGCGTCGGTGCGATCCACGGGGACGATCATCACCACCGCGAGGAGTAGCGCCGTGACCAGCACGAACCATGCAGTTCTCCAGCGCGCGTGGCGCAGCAGCCAGGCGGCCGTGACTGCGATCGGCGCGCCTGCATAGAAGGTCGCAAGGCGCGAGGGTTCACCATTGGCGAACACCACGTGAGCCCCGATCGTCCAGGCCGCCATCGCGAGCAGGAACAGCAGCGTCTTGGCGACGGGGATGTGTGAGAGCATTCAGATCTTCAGCGGGCTTGATGGGACGAACGCGATTCTAGTCGCTCGGTTCGCCCAGGATTGCCCCCATCCCAACCTTCCCCCGGCGTAGCCGGGGGAAGGAGTGCCTGTGGTTCGGGATAGCGCGAGCTTTGCATTCCCTCCCTCACGCGCAGCGTGGGGGAGGGTCAGGGTGGGGGCAAGATCAGCCCCACGCTCAACCGAAGGAAACCCATGGCCTACATGCTCCTAATCGTCGAACCCATCGGACAGCGCGCCACCCGCACCGAGGCCGAAGGCCGCGCGGCCTATGACGCCATGGTGGCCTACGGCGAGCGCCTGCGGGAACGTGGCCTGCTGGTCGCCACCGAATCGCTCCGATCGCAGCAGGACGCCTCGCGGGTGCAGGTCCGCAACGGCAAGCCGGTGGTGATCGACGGTCCGTTCGCGGAGACCAAGGAGATGATCGGTGGCTTCTTCCTGCTGACCTGCAAGACGCGGGACGAGGCCCTGGCCGTGGCCGCCGAATGCCCGGCTGCGACTTGGTGCACGGTCGAAGTGCGGGAAGTGGCCCCCTGCTACGAGTGACGAGAGCGGTGGCGCCGAAAGCTGCGGGTGGCCGGAGAACCCGTGTCGAAAACGGCATTCCCCGATCGTCGTGTGAGTGAAGGCAGGACCCGAGCGCCCGGCTCCGGGCGGCTCTGCCTCCACCACCATCCGTAACTCAAGGAGATCGCCATGCGTTACATGATCATCGTCAAGGCCACCGCCGATTCCGAAGCCGGCGTGATGCCCCGGGAAGAACTGATGGCCGACATGGCCGCTTACCACGAAGAGCTGGCCAAGGCCGGCGTCCTGCTCGATGCCTCCGGCTTGCGCGCAAGCTCCCATGGCTGGCGCGTGCGCTACGACGGCACGAAGCGCACCGTCGTCGACGGGCCGTTCGCCGAGTCGAAGGAGCTGATCGCGGGCTACACCATCATCCAGGTGCGCGACCGCGCCGAGGCACTCGAGTGGACGCGGCGTTTCCCCAATCCGACTCTCGATGGCAGCAATTGCGAGATCGAGGTGCGGCGCATGTTCGAGCTCGAGGATTTCCAGCAGGGCGAGGCGGTCGATCGCTTCCGCGAAATGGGCGTGGGCGGAACGTCGGCGCGCTGAACGGCGGCCGGCTGGAGCGTCATGATGGCGGAGTCACCCGAGCACAAGGCGATCACGACCATCTGGCGCCTCGAGGGTGCCAGGATCATCGCCGGCGTCGCGCGCCTGGTACGCGACGTCGGTCTCGCCGAGCAGCTCGCCCAGGATGCGCTGGTGACCGCGCTCGAATCGTGGCCCGACGCCGGCATTCCGGACAATCCCGGTGCGTGGCTCATGGCCACGGCGAAGAACCGCGCGCTCGACCATCTGCGCCGGGTGAAGATGCAGACCGAGAAGCATGCGCAAATCGGCCGCGATCTCGAGGCGATGGAGGCCCTGACCGTGCCCGATACCTTCGACGTGATCGACGCACGCGAGCGCGATCCGATCGGCGACGATCTGCTGCGCCTCATCTTCACCGCGTGCCATCCGGTGCTGTCCACCGAGGCGCGCGTGGCGCTGACCCTGAAGCTGCTGGGCGGCCTTTCCACCGACGAGATTGCGCGGGCGTTCCTGGTGCCGGAAGCGACAATCGCGCAGCGCATCGTGCGCGCCAAGCGCACGCTCTCCGAGGCACGTGTTCCGTTCGAGTTGCCCGCGCCTGCGGAGCTCGGTGCCCGCCTCGCGTCCGTCCTGGAAGTGATCTATCTCATCTTCAACGAGGGCTATACGGCCACCAGCGGCGAGCACTGGATGCGGCCGGAGCTGGCGGACGAAGCACTGCGCCTTGGACGCGTGCTGGCCGAACTGGCCCCCGAAGAGGCCGAAGTCCATGGTCTGGCGGCGCTGATGGAGTTCCAGGCATCGAGGTCGGCGGCACGTGTGGATTCTGCCGGGCGGCCGGTGCTGCTGCTGGATCAGGATCGCAGGCGCTGGGACCAGTTGCTCATCCGCCGCGGCAACGCCGCGCTCGGGCGGGCGGAGAAGCGCGCCGGTGCGCTGGGTCCGTATGCCTTGCAGGCTGCCATCGCCGCGTGCCATGCACGCGCCCGTGAAGCGGAGGACACCGACTGGGCGCGCATCGCCGCGCTCTACGATGCGCTCGCCGAGGTGATGCCTTCACCCGTGGTCGAGTTGAATCGTGCCGTGGCGGTGTGCATGGCCTTCGGTCCGGCGGCGGCGCTGGAAATCGTCGACGGCCTGCAGGAGATTGCGCAGCTGAAGTCGTATCACTGGTTGCCGAGCGTCCGGGGCGATTTCCTCGCCAGGCTCGGCCGCCATGAAGAAGCGCGCGCGGAATTCGAGCGCGCCGCGCTCATGACGCAGAACGTGCGGGAGCAGGAGTTGTTGCGGGAGCGGGCGCGGAGTTTGGGAAAGTTGTAAGGGCGCTTGCCCCCATCCCAGCCTTCCCCCACCAGAGGTGGGGGAAGGGGTGTACGTCCCCTCCCCCGGCTTCGCCGGGGGAGGGCTAGGGTGGGGGCAATCCCTGCCGCTACCGATACGCCTCTTCCAACAGCGTCCGATACTCCGCCACAGTCGGCTGGCGCGGATTGGTGCCGTGGCAGTGATCCTTCGGCGCTGCTTCGGCGATGCCCTGCAGCGCATCCTTCGGCACCCCCATGGCCTTCAAGCCGACCGGCAGCCCGAGCTTGGCGTTGAGATCGTGAATGGACTGTGCGACGTCCGCGTTCTTCGGCAGCCCCATCGCGGTCGCGAGCCGGGCGATCTTGTCGCCGACGGCGGGCGTGTTGTACCGGATCACGGCAGGCAGCAGCACGGCGTTCAGTGTGCCGTGATGCAGCTTGAGATCGTGCAAGGCACCGAGCGGATGCGACAGCGCGTGCACCGCACCGAGGCCCTTCTGGAATGCCATGGCTCCTTCCATCGCCGCCATCATCATGTTCCAGCGCGCGTCGCGATCCTGGCCATCGCGCGTGGCGCGCTCGATATGAGCGGACGCACGCGTGAGGCCGTCGATGGCGATGGCTTCCGCCGGCGGGTTCACCAGCGGCGACAGGAAGGTCTCGATGCAGTGGGCGATGGCGTCCATGCCGGTGGCGGCGGTCAGCATCGATGGCAGACCGAAGGTGAGTTCCGGGTCGCAGATGGCGACCTTCGGCAGCAGGTGAGGGGAGAGGAAGCCCAGCTTGCGGCCATCGTTCAACACCATCACCGAGCCACGGCCCACTTCGCTGCCGGTGCCGGCGGTGGTGGGGATCGCGATCAGCGGTGCCACCGCGGAGGTGATCTTCGCGACGCCGCCTTCCACCGCTGCGTACTGGACGAACGGTCCGGGATGCGTGGCGAGCAGGGCGACCGCCTTGCCCAGATCGAGCGACGAGCCGCCGCCCATGGCGATGATGCCGTCCGCGCCGGCCTTGCGGAATTGCGCGACGGCTTCGAGCGCCGCGGCTTCGGTCGGATTGGGTGGCGTGCCGTCGTAGACCTCGAAGCCCAGGGCCGGATCGAGGTGCTCGCGCAACCGGTCGAGCAGGCCCGACGCACGGATACCGCGATCGGTGACGATCAGGGGACGCTTGATGCCGAGGCGCTTGCACTCGTCGCTCACCAGCTTGATGGCGCCGAAGTCGAACTGCACGGTGGTGAGGTAGTTGATGGTGGCCACTGGGGGATCTTCCGGGTTGGTGGGTCTTGTGGGGTTCGGTTTGCGTTTGCGCCCAGCCCTACCCAACTTCGCTGGGGGAGGGAGTGCCCGAGGTGACGCCGGTCTGCTCCCTGCCCCCGTCGCAACGCGATGGGGGAAGGGCGGGGATGGGGGCAGCGCCGCGAAATGGTTGCGAATTATTGCACTGCCCCACACCCTTTCGCATTCGGTGGCGCAAGCGTGCGACAGCCGATACCCTTCGGGGATGAATCGCGCGTTCGCCCTTTGCCTGCTCTTCGTTCCGCTCGCCGCCATCGCTTCGGGCGGGGCCGACGCTGCCCATCATGCCACGCTCCTCCTGTGGATCGCGGTGATCCTGATCGCAGCGAAGCTGGGCAGCCTGGTCGAGCGCGTGAAGCAGCCGGCGGTCCTCGGCGAACTTCTCGTCGGCATCCTGTTGGGCAATCTGGGGCTGATCGGCATCGATGTGGCGGCCGAACTGCCGTCGGAGCCCATCATCGCTTTCCTCGCCGAACTGGGTGTGGTCGTGCTGTTGTTCCAGATCGGCCTCGAATCGAACGTGCAGCAGATGCTTGCCGTCGGTGCGCGCGCCACTGCCGTGGCGGTGGTCGGCGTCGCCGTGCCGTTCGTGCTCGGCACGATGATCGTCGGTCCATGGCTCCTGCCCGGTCTGGATGCGAAGGCGTATCTCTTCATCGGTGCCACGCTCACGGCCACATCGGTCGGCATCACCGGGCGGGTGTTTCGCGACCTGGGGTGCCTGCAATCGCCCGAGGCGCGCATCGTGCTCGGTGCAGCGGTGATCGACGACGTGCTCGGCCTCGTGATCCTCGCGGTGGTCTCCGCGATCGTCACCACCGGGTCGCTCGATCCGACGGGTCTTGCCTGGATCATCGCCAAGGCCATCCTCTTCCTCACCGGGGCGATCGTGCTCGGCCAGCTCGCCGCACCGTGGTTCTCGCGCGGCTTCGCGCGCATCAACACGGGCATCGGCATGAAGCTCACCGTGGCGCTGGTGACGGGCCTGGTCTTCGCGTGGCTCGCGAGCCTCATGGATCTGGCGCCCATCGTCGGAGCTTTCGCAGCCGGCCTCATGCTCGACGACGTGATCTTCCGCGACTACGACCGGCCACAGCTCGAGGCCGACATCGATCGGGCACTGGCCGGGGCCGATGCCGACACGCGAACGCGTGTCGGAGCAGCCGTGCAGGCGCACCGGCATCGGCATCTCGAGGAGTTGATCGCGCCCATCGGCCATTTCCTCGTGCCGTTCTTCTTCGTGGTGACCGGAATGCACGTGAAGCTCGATCTGCTGGCGGATCCGCACGCGCTCGCGATTGCCGTAGCGCTCGCGGTGGCGGCCATCGCCGGGAAGATCGTCGCTGGCCTCGTGGCTGGACCGGTGAATCGCTGGCTCGTGGGGTGGGGCATGGTGCCGCGTGGCGAGGTGGGGCTCATCTTCGCAGCGACCGGCATGGGCCTCGGTGTCGTGACGGCATCGACGTTTTCGGTCATCGTGATCATGGTGGTGGTGACGACTCTAGTGACCCCGCCGATACTGGCATGGCTGATCCGCCGGCAGGCCCCCTGAGGCCGAGACCGGCTGTTGCAACGCAGCGGAACCCTCCGGGAACCCGTCGCGCATTCGAATGACAAAGCAGCGGCCGTCCGGCCGACCATAACGATTACGAGGAGGAGTACCGATGAAGAACGCCAGGATTCAGCGCGCGGGCGAGAAGGCGAACGGGCGGCGGAAGTTTCTGCGGGGTGCCACCATCGCAGGCGGCAGCGCGGCGCTCGCCGTCACGACCGGGTGCGGGCTTGGCGGCAACAGTTCCACGCCGCAGGCCCAATCGGGCACCGGCGGCGGGGCGCTTGGTCCGCAACTCAACCTGCGGTTCCAGGCCGGGTTCCCCAACAAGGATCTGTTCTACGAGTTGTCCTCGATGCTGATCCGTACCGTCTCCGATCTTTCGGGCGGACAGATCAAGATCGAGCTGCTGCCCTCCGGCGCCGTCGTCGGCGCCTTCGACATGGCCGACGCCGTGCACAAGGGCATCCTCGACGGCTGCATGGCGGTGCCGGCCTTCTGGTACGGCAAGGACAACGCGCTCTCGCTCTTCGGCACCGGTCCGGCCCTGGGTCAGGACGCCAACACGCTGCTCGCCTGGATGGAGTTCGGCGGCGGCAAGGCACTCTACGAAGAGCTCTATCGCGACGTTCTCAAGCTCGACGTGGTCCCGATCCTGTGGGGGCCCATGGGCACGCAGCCGTTCGGCTGGTTCAAGCAGGAGTTGAAGTCAGCGGCCGCGATCAAGGGTGTCAAGTACCGGACCGTCGGGCTGTCCATCGACCTGTTCACCGAGATGGGTGCGTCCGTGGTGGCGCTGCCGGGCGGCGAGATCGTGCCGGCGCTGGAACGCGGCGTGATCGACGCGGCGGAGTACAACAATCCCGCCAGCGACCAGGCCCTGGGGTTCCCCGACGTCGCGAAGGTCTGCATGGTCAAGAGCTATCACCAGCCGAGCGAATGCCTCGAGATGCTGCTCGGGAAGCGCGTGCACGACGCCATGCCGCCGGCCTACCAGCAGATCTTCCGCTATGCAGCCAAGGCAGCCACCGCCGAGATGTACTGGCGCAATCTCGATGCCTACTCGCGGGCGTGGGAGGAGATGCGCGACAAGCAGGGTGTGCGGTTCGTCGAGACACCGAAGGACCTGCTCGAGGCCCAGTTGAACGCGTGGGACCGGGTGATGGCGGCGAAGTCATCGGCCAATCCGTTCTTCGCGAAGGTGCTCGAATCGCAGCGCGCGTTCATGAAGCGCGCGGTGGGTTACCAGGTCAAGTTCACGAACGATCCGCGCCAGGCCTACGAGCACTTCTTCGGCAAGGCATGAGAGCCGCGCCGCGATCGGAACGCGCTTCGCGCTGAAGATCGCGGCGACCCCAGTGCGCCGCAGCGCCGCTGTAACGATACCCAAGACGAGGAGAACGGGGCGTGAATTCCTTCCTGTTGACGATCGACCGCATCAGTGCGTGGTCCGGCAAGGCCTTCGCCTGGACCATCGTGCTGCTCACCGCGGTGGTGGGCTATGAAGTGATCGTGCGCAAGCTCGGGGCACCGACCAACTGGGCCTTCGATGTGGCGTTCATGCTGTTCGGTACGCTGTTCATGATGGGTGGGGCCTACACCCTGTCGCGCAACGGTCACGTCCGCGGCGACCTGGTCTACCGCACGTTGTCGCCACGCGCCCAGGCCTCGATGGACCTGGTGCTCTATGTCGTGTTCTTCATCCCGGGCATCGCCGCGCTGGTGTACGCAGGCTGGGAGTTCGCGGGCAAATCTTGGGCGCTGCGCGAGGCTTCCAGCGTGACCGGGAGCGGGCTGCCGGTCTATCCGTACAAGACGATCATCCCGATCGCCGGTGCCTTCCTGCTGCTGCAGTCGCTGGCCGAGATCATCCGCTGCGTGCTGTGCATCCGTACCGGCCGCTGGCCGGACCGTCTGCAAGACGTGGAGGAAGCCGACGTCGAGCAACTGAAGTCCATCGTCCAGGCGGCCGAAGTGAAGGGAGCAGCGCGATGAGGATGCTGCGTCTCGACACCCGCACCGTCGGCTTCGGCTTCCTCGGCCTGATCGTCCTCGCGTACGTCCTGTTCCTGCCGCCGCCCGGGCAGATCACCAACGCTCACATGGGCATGGTGATGCTGGGACTCATCATCGCTGCGATCCTGCTCGGGTTTCCCATCGCATTCACCCTGATGGGTCTCGGCATCCTGTTCGGCCTGTACGCATTCTGGCGCCCGGGCATGCCGTTCGCGGAGAACCCGGTGTTCGACCAGATGGTGCTGCGCACCTACGGGGTGATGACCAACGACATCATCATCTCGGTGCCGCTGTTCATCTTCATGGGCTATATCGTCGAGCGCTCGGGCATCATCGACCGGCTGTTCAAGAGCCTCGAACTGTCGATGGCCAGGGTGCCGGCAGCGCTCGCCGTGGCGACGATCGCCACCTGTGCGGTGTTCGCGGCGGCCACCGGCATCGTCGGCGCCGTGGTCACCCTCATGGGCCTGCTGGTGCTGCAGCCGATGCTGAAGGCGGGCTACGACGTGAAGCTCGCCACCGGCGCCATCGCCGCCGGCGGTTGCCTCGGCATTCTCATTCCGCCGAGCGTGATGTTGATCCTCTACGGCGCAACGGCCGGTGTCTCGGTCGTGCAACTGTATGCCGGTGCGCTGATGCCCGGGATCATGCTGTCGCTGCTGTACATCGGTTACGTGATGCTGCGCGCCAAGCTCAATCCGAAGATGGCGCCGCCGCTGCCCATGGAGGAGCGCAACGTGCCGCGCCGGGTGATCGCACGCATGCTGGTCACCTCGTTCGTGCCGATCGCGCTGCTCATCCTGGCCGTGCTCGGCAGCATCACGGCGGGGTGGGCCACGGCGAGCGAGGCCGCGGCGCTCGGCGCCATCGGCGCCATCATCCTGGCGCTCGGTTACCGACGCTTGTCCTGGGAGCGCCTCACCGACGCGGTCTTCCTCACCAGCCGCACCACCGCGATGGTGTGCTGGCTGCTGGTGGGCTCGTGGGTGTTCTCGTCCACCTTCGCCGTCCTGGGCGGACAGCACATTCTCGAGGGCTGGGTGTACGCGCTCGACCTGTCGCCGGCGGGCTTCCTGTTCCTGTCGCAGCTGCTCATCTTCCTGCTCGGCTGGCCGCTCGACTGGACCGTCATCATCATCATCTTCGTGCCGATCTTCCTGCCGATGCTCACCCACTTCGGCATCGATCCGCTGTTCTTCGGGCTGCTGACTGCGCTCAACCTGCAAAGCGCTTTCCTGACCCCGCCCATGGCCATGGCCGCCTACTACCTCAAGGGCGTGGCGCCGCCGCACGTGACGCTCGCGCAGATCTTCCTCGGTATGGTGCCGTTCATGCTGATCCAGCTGTTCGCGCTGTTCCTGCTCGCGCTGTTCCCGGCGATCGGTCTCTGGCTCCCGACCGTGCTGTACAAGTAGAATCGCCCTCCCCTCGACACCCGGGACGATCGGACCCACCCTTCTCGCAACCCATCATGAAACCACGCGTACTCGTGAGCCGCGAGGTGTTCGACGAAACGCTTGCCATGCTGGCCGAGCATTTCGACGTCGAGTCCAACCAGGCCGACCTGAAGCGTACCCCGGAGCAACTGGCGGCGGCCCTGGCCGACAAGGACGGTGCCCTCGTTTCCACCTCCGATCGGATCGACGGCGCGCTGCTCGACCGCTGCCCGAGGCTCAGGATCATCGCGAACGTCGGCGTCGGCTACAACAACCTCGACCTGCCGGCGTTGACTGCGCACGGCGTCATGGCGACCAACACGCCCGACGTGCTCACCAATTCCGTGGCCGACTACACCTTCGGGCTGATCATCGCCACCTGCCGGCGTATCACCGAAGGCGAACATTTCCTGCGTGCCGGGGAATGGAAGGGTTCGCACCTGAAGCAGATGCTCGGCGCCGACGTGCACGGCGCGACGCTGGGCATCATCGGTTTCGGACGCATCGGGCAGGCCGTTGCCCGGCGCGCGAGCGGCTTCGACATGAAGATCCTCTATCACAACCGCTCTCGGTTGCAGCCGGCCGAGGAGGCTCGGCTCGGTGCGCACTATCGCGGCAAGCACGACCTGCTGCGCGAGGCCGACATCGTCGTGCTGCTGACACCCTACAGCGCGGAGAGCCATCACACCATCGGCGCTGCCGAGATCGCGCTCATGAAGCCCACCGCGGTGCTCATCAACGTGGCCCGTGGCGGCATCGTCGATGACGCGGCACTGGTGGAGGCGCTGAAGGCAAAGCGCATCCAGGCCGCCGGCCTCGACGTGTACGAGAACGAGCCAGCCGTGAACCCGGGCTTCCTGCCGCTCAAGAACGTCGTGCTGTCGCCGCACCTCGCGTCGGCTTCAGAGCCGACCCGCAAGGCGATGGCGGCGACGGCTGCACGCAACTGCATCGCGGCGCTGACCGGCAGCGAGCCGCCGAACCTGCTCAATCCGGAGGTCAAGCGCAAGCGTTGAAGGGGCCCGCCAACCAGCGGGAAACAGGGGGAGTCGCATGAAGGCATTGTTCACGCTCGGATTGCGCGAAGCATCCGAGCGCCTGGCCCGGGGCGAATTCACGAGCGAAGCGCTGACGGCGAGCTGCATCCGGCGCATTGCCGCACTCGAGCCGCAGGTCGAAGCGTGGGAATGGATCGACGACACGCGCGCCTTGCGGCTCGCCCGCAAGGCGGACGAACGCCGCCTCGCCGCGCGTGCCGGCGGCAGTGCCCACGTTGCCGATGTGTTGCCGCTGCCGGAGCGCGGATCGCTTGCCGGCATTCCGGTCGGCGTGAAGGACATCATCGAAACGGCCGGTATCCCGACCCGCATGGGCTCCCCGATCTATCGCGATTACGTGCCCGTGCGCTCGGCGCCGCTGCTCGATCGCCTGGCGGCGTCGGGTGCATTCGTGCTGGGCAAGACCGTGGCGACCGAGTGCGCCTTCACGGTGCCGAGCCGGACGCGCAATCCCTGGAACCTCGCGCACTCGCCTGGCGGTTCCTCCAGTGGATCGGCGGCGGCGGTGGCGAGCGGGATGGTGCCGGGGGCGATCGGCACGCAGACCAACGGATCGGTGATCCGGCCAGCGGCGTATTGCGGCGTGGTCGGCTACAAACCCTGCAGGGGCCGCATCTCGACGGCCGGCATGCTCCCGTTCTCGACCACGCTCGATCAACCCGGTGTGTTCGCCCGCAGCGTGGCCGACGCTGGTTTGCTCGCGTCGTGGTTGACCCAGTCCGACGGCGTGATCGGCCGGCATGTCACGGCGCTGCGCTCCGCACCCGGCGTGATCGCGCTCGGCTCACCGGTCTGGTACAAGGCGGAAGGCGCGATGCGCACGCGCTTTGCGGCGGACATGGCGACCTTGCGTGCGGGCGGGGCCACGGTGACGGAACGCGAGCTACCCCGCGCCTTCGACGATGGTTACCGAGCCCATCGCGTGATCATGCTGTTCGAAGCGGCGCGGGCATCGCGGCTCGTGCGCCAGCACTACGGCGCGCGACTGGGCCGGTCCTTGCGCGAGGCGCTCGCCGAAGGTGACGGCATCGCGGACGAGGACTATCGCCGCGCGCTGGCGATCCGGGAAGAACTCATCCGGTTGCTGGGAGAATTTCTCGATGACCGCTTCGAGGCGATCATCACGCCGCCCACCACGGGCGAGGCGCCGACCCTGGAATCCACCGGCGATCCGGCGTTCTGCACCCTCTGGAGTCTTTGCGGGGCGCCCGCCATCACCATTCCCACGGGATTCGGTCCGCACGGGCTGCCGCTCGGCCTGCAGCTGGTCGGTCGCAGCGGGGAATCGAATCACCTGCTGGCGGTCGCCGCATGGTGCGAGGGGCGCATGGGGTTCAAGGGTATGCTGGCACGCGGCGAACGTTCGTCGTGACGGTATGGAAGAGCGGCGGTTGAGCGTAGACTCCAGGTCCGAACACGATGCGGTAGGTGTCCCATGAATCCCACCACTTTCGAATCGACGCTCGAGACCCGCCTGTGGTCGCCCTCGCGCACGGCGCGGCTGCGCGCGATGCTGATCGTGGTGTGCATCGTCGCGGCCGCTGTCGGGTTCGTGCTGGGCGATCCGGCCGGGCGCTATGCGGCCGATCTCGAACTGATCCGTTTGTTGCGCGGGATGGCGATCGTCAAGGCGATCATCCTGCTGGCAGTCCTGGCACTCCTGTCGTGGCGTTTGCGGTGGCTCACGTTCCGGCCGCTGGTCGTGTCCTACGCTGCGGCCGTCGGCGTCATGAGCTTTGCATCGGCCCTGGTCTGGCAGCTCACGTTCATCGGTGTCGCGGCTTTCCTGTTCCACGCCAGTCTCATCGCTCTGCTCATCCTCATGCTGCGCGATGACGTCGGCCGGGCGCGCGTGAAGGCACGCCTCAACGCGGGCAGGGTGCGTCGCTAGCGCGGCGACCCGGTATCGGGGGTGAGGATCAGCCGGCCGGTGTCGCGGGCGGCGGCTTCTGCACCACGATGACGCCGCGTGCGATGCGCCGCGCGAAGGCCGTTTCCGAGTCGATGCTCTCGCTGTACTGGAGGATCGCGTAGCCGGTGAAGCCGTTCTCGTCGACGATCTCCTGTGCCCGCCGGCGGAACACTTCGCGGGCTTCGCCGTCGCCGCCGGTGGAGAAGCGCTTCTTGCGCAGATTGATCGCCACCCGCGTCTCGTCGAGCTGATTGATCTTCACCTCCCAGTTGGGGGCGAGCGGGTCGATGACGTAGTAGGCGACCACGCCGGCGATGGCGACGCCGACGACCGCCTCGAGCGGCGGATGGAATCCCGGCGAGATCATCACGCTCTCGTCGGGGATGAGCGGTTCGCTCCCGCAGGCGGCAAGGATTGCCGCGGCCGGGACGAGTGCGGCAAGTCTGTTCATCGATCCGGTCTCCTTCAACGGTGGTGGGGGCGGCGTGGGCAACCAGTGCAAATCCCGGGCCGGGCACTGAATTCTCGACTGCCGGGAGAGTCACAGCCGCTGTCGGTGCAATCGCTTAACATCCCGCTGCGTTAGCCGCCTCGTCGCGTGCCGTAGACCTGCGCTCCTGCCCCTGCCGGCCGATCCCCGATACACCTCCATGACCGTCCTGCTGTTCGTGCTCGGCCTGGCCGCCCTCGTGCTGGGGGCCGAGTTGCTGGTGCGAGGTGCCTCACACCTCGCGCGGGCCATGGGTGTTTCACCCCTGGTAGTCGGCCTCACCGTGGTCGCGATGGGGACCAGTTCCCCGGAACTCTCCGTGAGCACTCTGGCGGCGCTGTCCGGCGAGACCGGCATTGCCGTCGGCAACGTGGTGGGCAGCAACATCTTCAACGTCCTGTTCATTCTCGGACTTGCGGCAATCGTGGCGCCGCTCACGGTGGCGCAGCGGCTGGTACGGATCGAGGTGCCCCTCATGATCGGTGTGTCGGCGCTGTTCGCGATCATGGCGTGGGACGGCGACGTCGGGCGCCGCGAGGGGTTCGTGCTGGTGCTGGGCCTGTTCGGCTACGTCGCATATCAGGTGTTCGAGGCACGTCGCGAGCGCGATCGTGCCGTACTCGACGAGTATGGAAGCCGATACGACGGTGCACGGCGCGGGGGGAGCCTGCTGCTGCAGCTCGGGGCCATCGCTGCGGGCCTGGGCCTGCTGATCGTCGGGTCGAAATGGCTGGTCGAGAGCGCGATCGTGTTCGCGCAATGGCTGGGCGTCAGCGAAGTGGTGATCGGGCTCACCGTGGTTGCGGCCGGTACCTCGCTGCCGGAAGTCGCTGCTTCGCTGCTGGCGAGCCTCCGAGGGGAGCGCGACATCGCCGTCGGTAACGTGGTGGGCAGCGGCATCTTCAATATCCTGGGAGTTGCCGGGATCGCCGCGCTGCTCGCCCCGGATGGACTGCCGGTGGCGCCGGGGATCCTCGGCTTCGACCTGCCGGTCATGCTCGCCGTCGCCGTCGCGTGCCTCCCGATCCTGTTCACCGGTTATGCGATCGAGCGCTGGGAAGGTGCGGTCTTCCTCGGGTACTACGTGGCCTACACGGGGTATGTCACGCTGAATGCGATCGGTTACCCGGGACTGCCCGTGCTTGGCCGGGTGATGATGTGGTTCGTCGTCCCATTGACGGTGCTGACCCTCGGGATCGTGACGGTGCGGGCGGTACGCACAAGGTCGGCCGGATGAGTACGAGTTCAATGCTTTTCTGGCTGGCGGCGCTGCCTTTCGCGGGAGCCGCGCTGCCGGTGCTGTCGCGGACCCGTGGGCGTACCGCCATCGCCTGGAGTGCCGCCATCGTGCCGATCGCCGGGCTGGTGGTGCTGTGGGTCCTTGCCTCGCAGGTGTTCGACGGCGGGGCCTGGCGCGCGAGTGTCCCCTGGATGGAGGGGATCGGCCTCAACTTCTCGTTGCGGCTCGACGGCCTCGCCCTGCTGTTCTGCGGGCTTATCTTCGTCATCGGCCTTCTGGTCATCCTGTACGCCCGCTACTACCTGGCGGCGGACGATCCGCTCGGCCGTCTGCTGGCGCTGCTGCTCGCGTTCATGGGTGCCATGATCGGGATCGCGCTGTCCGACAACCTGCTGCTCACCCTGGTCTTCTGGGAGCTCACCAGTCTCACATCGTTCCTGCTGATCGGCTACTGGAGCCATCGGCCCGATGCGCGCCAGGGCGCGCGCATGGCGCTCGCGGTGACCGGAATGGGCGGGCTCGCCCTGCTCGGTGGTGTCCTGTTGCTGGGAGACATGGCCGGAACCTACGAGATCTCCGAACTGGCGCGCCAAGGCGATGCCATTCGCGCGCATCCGCATTACGCCGCGGCGCTGGTGCTGATCCTCGTCGGTGCGTTCACCAAGTCGGCGCAGTTTCCCTTCCAGTTCTGGTTGCCCAATGCCATGGCGGCGCCGACCCCGGTCTCGGCCTACCTGCATTCGGCGACGATGGTGAAGGCCGGCATCTTCCTGCTCGCGCGCTTGTGGCCGGCGCTGTCGGGCACCGAGCTGTGGTTCTACCTCGTGGCCGGGACCGGGCTCGTCACCCTGGTGTTCGGTGCCTACACCGCATTGTTCCGCCACGACCTGAAGGGACTGCTCGCCTATTCGACCATCAGCCATCTGGGACTGATCGTGCTGCTGCTCGGCATGAACAGCAAGCTCGCGGCCGTGGCCGCGGTCTTCCACATCATCAACCATGCGACGTTCAAGGCATCGCTTTTCATGGCGGCCGGCATCATCGACCACGAGACCGGCACGCGCGACATGCGCAAGCTGGCGGGCTTGTGGCGCTACCTGCCGTACACGGCCGTGCTCGCGACTGTCGCTGCGGCAGCCATGGCCGGAGTGCCGTTGCTGAACGGCTTCCTCTCGAAGGAAATGTTCTTCGCGGAAACGTTGACGCTGCGGGACGTCGGGGCGTTGTCCTGGATCGTGCCGGCGGTCTCGACTTTCGCCGGTGTCTTCAGCGTGGCCTACTCCACGCGCTTCATCCACGACGTGTTCTTCAACGGCGAATGGGATGCGACCGCACGCATGCCGCACGAACCCCCGAGGTGGATGCGCATTCCTGTGGAAGTCCTCGTGGCGTTGTGCCTGCTGGTCGGCATGGCGCCGAACCTGACCGTGGGACCGACACTCGCAGTGGCGGCAGCCAGCGTGGTCGGTGGGACCCTGCCCGAATACAGCCTTGCGATCTGGCACGGCTTCAACCTGCCGCTCGCCATGAGCCTCATCGCGACCTTGCTGGGCCTGGTCCTGTACTTCGGCGCCCAGCGCATCTACAACCTGCATGCATTCGAGGGGCGCAGCCCGTGGACCGGCGCGCGCCTCTACCAGGTCGTGATCGTGTCGCTCGCGAAGTTCGCGCGGCGGTTCACCCATTTCACGGCAAACGGCAGCCTGCAGCGGCAGGTAATCGTGTTGGTGGCAGTGACGCTGGCCGTGGGCTGGTGGCCATTCGCAGGCGGTATCCCCGAGCGCGTTCTCGATCGCTACACGCCAATCGACGCGATCGCGGTGATCGGTTGGCTCGTGCTGGTGATCGCGCTCGGCGCAACCGTCACCCTGCACCGGCAGCGCTTGACCGCGCTGATCCTCGTCGGGGCCGTGGGACTCATGGTGGCGGCGGCGTTCGCGAGGTTCTCGGCACCGGATCTGGCGCTCACGCAGCTCACGGTGGAGGTGGCGACGATCCTGCTGATGCTCCTCGCTCTGCCGTTGCTGCCGGCCACGACCCCGATCGAATCGTCGCAACTGCGGCGCGCACGCGACGGCATCATCGCCGCCGCGTGCGGTCTCGGGCTGGGCGGTACCGCGTGGTGGATGATGACGACGGCCGGATCCTCGGTGTCATCCGAGCACGTCGCGCGCAGCGTACCGGGTGGCGGGGGTACCAACGTCGTCAACGTGATCCTGGTGGACTTTCGCGGATTCGACACCTACGGCGAGATCACCGTGCTGGCGGTCGCCGCGCTTGGCATCGTCGCGCTTCTGGGGGGGGCATCGAGCGAGCGGGAATCCGACGAAGCACCGTCGTTCCGCCCGGCGATGCTGGCACTGCTCGCACGTGCGCTGCTCCCGCTGTCGCTGCTGCTGAGTGCGTACCTGCTCCTGCGCGGTCACAACCTGCCGGGCGGCGGATTCGTGGCCGGGCTCATCACCGGGGCCATCCTGGCGGTGCTGTACGTGGGCAACGGAGCGGCGTGGAGCCGGCGGCAGTTGCCGCTCGATTTCCCGGGCCTGCTGGTGGCAGGTCTGGCGATGGCGACTGCAACCGGACTCGGCGCGTGGCTGTTCGGGCGGCCCTTCCTCACCAGCGCGCATGGTCACGTGCATCCACCGATCATCGGTGACCTGCATCTCGCGACAGCCGCGTTGTTCGACCTTGGCGTCTACCTGGTCGTGGTGGGCGCGACCATGCTGATCCTGGAACGATTGGGACGCCTGATGCCCGAGCGGGGAGTCGGTAGCTGAATGGAACTCCTGCTGGCATCCGCGATCGGCCTGCTCGCTGCGGCGGGCGTCTATCTCTGCCTGCGGGCGCGCACGTTTGCCGTGGTGCTCGGGCTCACCTTGCTGTCCTATGCCGTCAACCTGTTCGTTTTCGTGGCCGGTGGCATCCGCATCGGGCAGCCGCCGATCGTGGGTGCCGCGGTGGCAATGGCCGACCCATTGCCGCAAGCGCTGGTGCTGACCGCCATCGTGATCGGTTTCGGCATGACGGCCTACCTGGTGGTCCTGTCCATCCGCGCGCGGGCGGCCACGGCGAGCGATCACGTGGATGGAGGCGGTGCGCCGCCATGAACCACTGGATCGTCGTCCCGTTCCTGCTCCCGGCGCTGACCGCATGCGGTCTGCTGTTGCTGCGCGAACGTCTGGCGATGCAACGTGCGGTGTCGGTGGTGTCGATGCTGGCATTGCTGGTGGTGGCCGCTGTCCTCGTCCATCAGGCTGCCGGCGGCGATATCGGCGTCTATGCCTTCGGGGACTGGCCGGCCCGGATCGGCATCGTCTTCGTGCTCGACCGGCTGTCGGCCCTCATGGTCTGCCTCACCGCAGTCGTGGCGTGTGCCAGCCTGCTCCACGCGGTCCAGGGATGGGACAGTCGCGGTGCGCATTTCCACGCGCTCTTCCACCTCCAGTTGATGGGCTTGAACGGCGCATTCCTGACGGGCGACCTGTTCAACCTGTTCGTGTGCTTCGAGCTGATGCTGATCGCGTCGTACGCACTGCTGCAGCACGGCGGCGGTGCACAGCGCCTGCAGGTCGGAATCCATTACGTAGTGCTGAACCTGCTCGGTTCAGCGTTGTTCCTCGTGGCCGTGAGCATGCTCTATCGCGTCGGCGGAACACTCAATATGGCCGATCTTGCCGTCGCACTGGCCAACGCGCCGCCGGAGCAGGTGCCGTGGATCCGATCCGGCGGACTGCTGCTCGTGATCGTGTTCCTGCTGAAGGCAGCGGCGGCACCGTTGTATCTGTGGCTGCCCGGCACCTACGCCGCTGCATCGGCACCCGTTGCAGGATTGTTTTCGGTCCTCACGAAAGTGGGCGTCTATGCGGTGGCCCGCGTCGCGTGGGTCGTGTTCGGCGCGAGCGCCGTGATGGAAGCGTTGGCGGCTATCGTGCTGCCGGCGGCACTGGTTTCGCTGATCTGCGCGGCGTTGGGTGCATTCGCTGCCGTCACCCTGACCCAGCTCGCTTCGTGGCTGGCACTCGCGTCGAGCGCCATGGCGCTGGCGGCCGTCGGGCTGTTCTCGATCGCGGGTCTTGGTGGTGGGCTGTATTACCTGCTCGCGAGCACGCTCGCCATTCCTGCATTGTTCCTGCTCGCCGACGCGCTCGGGGGTGCTCGGGGCAGCTTCGGCGATCGGCTGTGTCGCGCACCGCGCATGCATGGAGCCACCGCGATCGGAGTGCTGTACTTCGTCGTGGCCGTCGCAGTGGCAGGCTTGCCGCCGCTCGCCGGATTTCTTGGCAAGGTGTCGATCCTGCAGGGGGCGGGCGCGATGCCGTGGGTGTGGGCGATCGTTCTTTGCACCTCGTTGCTGAACTTGGTGGCACTGGTCCGTGCCGGTACTCGCCTGTTCTGGTCTGCGGCACCGGACCCATGCAACGGCCTGCCATCCGCCGCCTCGGCCGCACGCCTGGCGCCCGCAGCATTGCTGGTCGCGGCGATCATGGGGCTCACGATCTTTGCGGGTCCCGTGGATCGGTACGCGCGGCGGGCCGCCCAGGACGTGGGCACGCCCGGCGACTACGTCGAAAGGGTGCTCGAAACAACGGCGTTGCGCTGGACGATCCGGGTGGAGCCGGACACGGCAGAGGGGGCGAGCCAATGATGGCGCGCCTGTTGCCGCATCCGCGCCTGTCGCTGGCGCTGGCCTTGCTCTGGCTGCTATTCAACCAATCGCTGACGGTCGGCCACGTGCTCCTCGGGGTGGCGCTCGGGATGGTCATCGGGCGGGCGGTTCAAGCGACCGTGCCCGCGTTGCCGCGCGTCCGAGCGCCGATGAAAGCCCTGCTCTACGTGGGCCTGGTGCTGCGCGACATCCTCGTGGCCAACGTGGATGTGGCGCGCCTGGTCCTGAGCCCGCTCGCGCGCTTGCGGCCGAGGATCGTCGTGGTGCCGCTCGATGTCGATCAGCCGGTGGTGGCGACCCTGCTCGCTGCGACCGTCACTCTCACGCCCGGCACGGTGTCGGTGGATCTCGATCTCGTTGCTCGCGAGCTCACGGTTCACGCGCTCGATGCCGAGGACGATGCAGCGGTGATCCAGGCGATCAAGTCCCGGTACGAGCGGCGGCTGAAGGAGATCTTCGGATGCTGAGTGGCGCCCTTGCCATTGCAGCGCTGCTGCTGGGGTCTGCGCTGCTGCTCAACGTCTGGCGGCTCGTCGTCGGACCCGGTGCCGTCGACCGCATCCTCGCGCTGGATACCATGAGCATCAACGTCGCGGCATTGCTCATCCTGTTCTGCATCCGGACGGGAAGTCCACTCTACTTCGAGGCGGCGCTGCTCATCGCTGCCCTTGGCTTCATCGGGACCGTCGCGTTGGCGAAGTACCTGCTGCGCGGCGACATCATCGAATGAGAGGAGCACCGTGATCGTCGATGCGGTGGTTTCGATCCTGGTGCTGGTGGGTGCGGTCTTCGCGCTGCTCGGGTCCATCGGACTCGCGCGTTTTCCCGATCTGCTGACGCGACTGCACGGGCCGAGCAAGGCGACGACGCTGGGCATCGGCGGGTTGCTCCTGGCGTCGATCGTGTTCTTCTCAAACCGGGGTGACGGCGTGAGTCTGCACGAGCTGCTGATTACGCTGTTCGTCGCGATCACGACGCCGGTGAGCGCGCAATTGATCGCGATGGCGGCGCGGAGGAGGCAGGCTGACCGAGCGAACGACGGTTTGCCCCCACCCTGACCTTCCCCCGGCTTCGCCAGGGGAGGGGACGTACACCCCTTCCCCCACCAGGGGTGGGGGAAGGTTGGGATGGGGGCCGCAGTTCGGACTGCGTCGGAGACAGTGCCATGTGCTCGTCCCCATGCCTCCGGCATCCGTGCGTTTCCGTACAGTCGCAGGGCGGGCCAGCGATTACCTTGCCGTCACTGCGCTGCAAGCGCGCGGTATCCGATTTTTCCAGGAGACGACGACATGAACGGAATCGACCAACGCCCCCATCTCGCGCTGCTGCTGGCCGCCGCCCTGGCGACAGGCGGCTTGTATGGCTGCAAGCAGGAAGGTCCGGCGGAAACCGCCGGCAAGAAGATCGACAACGCGGTCGAGAAGACCGGCGAAGTGCTCGAAAAGGCCGGAGAGAAGACCGGCGATGCCCTCGAGAAGGCAGGCGAGAAGACCGGCGACGCTCTCGAGAAAGCCGGAGAGAAGATCGAGGACACGGTCAAGAGCGAGAAGAAGTAGCGCTGGTCGGCGGGTGGGCCGTGCTCCCGAAGCTACGCGCGCGTCGTCCGGCCGCCCCCCAGTTCTCCCCCGGCAAAGCCGGAGGAGAGAACCGTAGTCGCATTGCCCCGACGTCGTCGGGGGAAGGCCGGAATGGGGGCCGACGACTCTAGCCGCGTTTGCGCCGTGCGACCCACGCCAGGCCGGCAAGACCGAGACCCATCAGTGCATAGGTCGAGGGCTCCGGCACCGGCGTGATCTCGTAGAGGACGGTCCGGTTCGAACCGTTGGCGGAGGGAATTTCGTCCACGGCCTCGTTCGCCACCGCCAGGTAGATCTTGCCGGCCGCTGCAAAGGCGAGCAGGCCTTCGGGGCGGACTTCGCCCGAACCGGCCTCGGCCGCGATCATCTGCAGGAAGGTCGAGTTGGCAGGATCGGTGATGTCGAACACCGCCACCACGCTGCGCGAGGTGCGCTCAAGGCCGATGAAGGCCAGCGTGCGGCCGGCCACCGTGAACAGCGCGACACCCTCGGGCTCGACGCCCTTGTCGTCGCTGCGACTGTCTGCGTACAGGCCGAGGGCATGGGCTTGCTTGTCCAGGATGTCGCCGCTGTCGTAAACGATGGCTCCGTTCGTGTCCCGGATCGAGAACGAACGGCCGCCGATGCTCACGATCTCCGTGAAGCCACCGGGACCGGGGCCTAGCCCATCAGCCCCGAGGACGGAGATGTTGAGGGCACCGAGGTTTGCGGACAGTTTCAAATCCGCCGCGTTCGGAAACACGGCCGGGTCCAGCAGCACCACGGGAATGGTGGGATCGCCGAGTCGCCGAATGTCGCTGTCGTCGGTGTAGGCATCCCCTTCGTTCGCCATGACGTAGTAGGTGTTGCCGCCGGCGGAGTAGGCGGCGATGCCATCCGGTTGGTACAAGCTCTTGACCGGCACATTGCGGAACGAGACACCGCCGTCCTGGTTGGAAGGATCGATTTGGTTGCCCGGCAGGCTGTAGTCCTTGAGACCCAAGCCGACGATGTCCGTGAAGGTTCGGGTATTCAGGTCGAAGATGCCGACGGCATTCGCCTCCTGGAGTGTGACGTGCGCTGTATTGCCGTCTGGCGAGATCGCGATGTACTCCGGCTCGAGAGCGATCGATGCGGCGAGCCCTGCCTGGATGCGAACGCCAGCCGCGCGGAGAGCGGATTCCTGCCCATCGAAGGCGGTGAAGCCCACTGTCGTCACTGCGGAAGTACCGGGCGCAGCTGCGTTGAAATCGATGACGCTGACGCTGCCGGCCGGATTGAATGTCGTGCCCGATGCGACGTAGCGCTCGCCTTCGTTGGCCACCAGGACCTTGGAGCCGTCGGCGGTCCAGGTCAGCATGTCGGGCACATTCCCGACGGTGACGCCTCCCAGGTTCGCGGCCCCGACGGTTGCGGCGCTCACGAACGTGGTCGTGTCGAAGAACTGCACGGTGCCGACGCCGTCGCGGGCGGTGGGATTGTTGAACGCGACGGCCGCGATGCCGTTGCGGATCGAGATGCTGTTCACGGCGCCATACAGGCTCGTGGTCTCGAAGGACTTGAGCAGCGAGCCCTCGAGGCTCAGCACGTCGATGCCGTTGCCGCCGATGACCCACAGGTTCTGGTTGGCGCTGTCGAACGCCACGATTTCCGAAGAGCGGCCGGCGTTGGCGGCGAAGTGGTTGAAGGCCCACAACTTGTCGACGGTCTGGATCGGGCCGGCGGCCTGAGCGGAGGCGAGCGATCCGGCGAACAGAGCACCGAGCAGTGCCGGGAGTACTTTCTTGTGAACGCGCATGGTGGTCTCCGAGGGTTCGAGTTGTAGGAGCGTGCAACACCCCAACCTAACAAGCTGTCATGACACGAGTCGTTCATTGTCCTTGAGCCATTCGGATCATGTGTCCGGTGTGATGCCAACGGCTCACGCCGGGGCGTCGAGGCCGGCGTGGCGCTGTCAAGTCGGGTCACTAAGCTCTCCGTCTGAATCTGCGGGGTGCTGCAACCCGCCACGTCTTGACCCCTACGAGGAGATCTCCATGGCGCGTGTCCTGCTGTCGGCCTTGCCGTTCGTCGCTGCCGTTGTCCTGCCGCTGCCGGTGATCGCTGCCGATCCTGCGCCCACGACGACGGTGCGGTTTGCCACCTTCAATGCCTCGCTCAACCGCAATGCCGCCGGCGATCTGCTGTCGGATCTCGGCAATCCGGGAGGTGCCGGTACGGGCGACGCCGTGGCCCGGCGCATCCTCCAGGCGCAGAACGTCGCCCAGGTGATCCAACGCATCGCGCCCGACGTACTCCTCGTCAACGAATTCGATCATGATGCCGCCGGTGTGGCGGGCTCCTCGAGCGTGCCGAACCCTCTGGGCTACACCAGCCTCGCCCACCAGCGGTTCCACAACAACTTCCTGGCAACGGGGCAGGGCGGAGCTGCTCCGATCGCGTTTGCCCACGGCTACACCCCGACCACCAACACCGGCATCGCGTCGGGTTTCGACCTCAACAACAACGGCGTCGTCGGCGGCGGCGACGACGCCTTCGGCTTCGGCAACTTCGCCGGGCAGTTCGGGATGACGATCTATTCCAAGTACGAGATCGTCGGCGTGCGTACCTTCCAGAATTTCCTGTGGAAGGACATGCCGAACAATCTGCTCACCAGCGATCCCACAGCGAATGATCTCGAGGCGTTCTACTCGCCCGAGGAGGTCGACGTACTGCGCCTGTCTTCCAAGAACCACGTGGACGTGGTCCTCAACGTCGGTGGGCAGGAGGTGCATTTCCTCACGGCGCATCCGACGCCACCGGTGTTCGACGGCGCGGAGGATCGCAACGGCAAGCGCAACCACGACGAGATCCGCTTCTGGAAGGATTACGTCAATGGCGCCTCCTACATCTATGACGACCAGGGCGGTACCGGCGGGCTTGCGGCCGATGCGTTGTTCGTGATCGCGGGCGACTACAACGCCGATCTGCAGGACGGTGACAGTTTTCGTACCGCCTCCTTCAACGCCATCGGGCAACTGCTGAACGATCCGAAGGTGAACGCGACGATGACGCCAGAAGCCCCCGGCGGCACCGAGCAGGCCGCCTTGCAGGGCGGTGCCAATGCCGACGACGTCGGCGACCCTCGCTACGACACCGCCGACTTCGCCGATACGCCTGCCGGAACCGCCGCGGGCAACCTGCGTGTCGACTATGTCCTGCCTTCCAGCAACACGACCATCGTCGACAGCGGCGTGTTCTGGCCGGCGTCCAACGATCCCTTGTTTCCGCTGGTGGGCACCTTCGGTAATCCGAATCTGTTCAGCGGATTTCCCACCTCGGATCATCGAGCGGTCTGGGCAGACGTGGCAGTGCCCGTACCCGAACCTGGCACCTGGGCATTCATGGGTCTCGGACTGGCCGTCCTCGCCGGTGCCGCGACACGCCAGCGTGCAAAGCATCCAACCGGAGCATGATCATGAACAGAAGCCTCGCCTGCGCGCTCGTACTCGGCCTTCATGCCTACACGGTCGCTGCCGCGCCGCTCGAGTACATCGGTCAGAACATCGTTCCGACGGGCTTTCTGTACGCGGGCACGACGGTCGGCGGTCTGTCGGGCATCGACTACGATGCTGCGACGGATCGGTACTGGGCCATCAGTGACGACCGGAGCCAGTTCAACCCGGCCCGCTTCTACGAGTTGGCGCTCGATCTCACCCGGTTCGCGCGTTCGAGCACTCCCGGCGCGGCCGGCGTGACGTTCGCCGCGAGCACGAATCTCAAGACTCCTGCCGGAGCGGATTTCGCCGCCCTGACGGTGGATCCGGAATCGATTCGCAAGGTGGGCGGCACGCTGTACTGGTCCAACGAGGGCCAGCGTACCGCCGCGGGATTCCAGAATCCCACCGTGCGCTCGATGGATCTCGCCGGCAACCACACGGGCGAGTTCAGCGTGCCGACGCGCTTCAATCCCACGGGCGATGCCACAGGCCTCCTGCCCGGCGACACGGGCGTCTACAACAACCTGGCGTTCGAAAGCCTGACCTTGTCGACGGACCTCACGAAGTTGTACGTGGCCGCGGAGAACGGTCTCGCTCAGGATGCTTTGCCGGTGACCCAGTTCACCAACCAGCCGTCGGTCACGCGCGTGGTGGAGTTCGACGTGACAACCCGCACCGCCTTGACCGAGTACGCTTACGAGGTCGGACCGCTGACGGCGCTACCGAATCCCGCGACGTCCTTCGCGACCAATGGTCTGGTGGAGATGCTCGCGGTCGGTGATCGCCAGTTCCTGACGGTCGAACGCTCGTTCGCCACGGGTGTGGCCGGCAACGGGATCCGTCTGTACTACGCCGACGCGCGCAACGCGTCGGACGTTTCCGGACTCGCTTCGCTCGAGGGCGCGACCTTCACCCCCATGCAGAAACGGTTGCTGCTCGACCTCAACACATTGACGAACGACGACGGATCGGCACTGCTTCTCGACAACATCGAAGGCATCACGTTCGAGCCCGGTTTCGGGCCTTACGCCCAGACCCTCATCCTGGTCTCCGACAACAATTTCTCCGCCACGCAGTTCACCCAGTTCATCGCGCTCGGCCTGACGGCACCGATCCCGGAGCCGGAGACTTACGCCCTGCTGGCTGCGGGGCTTGCGCTGCTCTCGCTGCGGCGGCGTCGTTCCTCTCAGGTCTTGCGGCCGTAGGTGCCCATCGCCACGAAGTTGCCGGCCACCGCCAGCGCGATGCCGATCCAGGTGGCGGGACTCCAGCGGTAGTTCTCGAACAGGGCCGAGATGACCAGGGCGATGACCGGCACCATCACGCCGATGTAACCGGCGCGTCCTGCGCCGATGCGGGTGAGCAGGGTCAGGTAGCATCCGAACGCGATGATGGAGCCGAAGATCGTTAGCCAGGCCCACGACAGGATGTAGCCCGGCCGGAAATCGAAGGCGATCGGCGTTCCCGTGAGCAGCACCCACGCGCTGCAACCGATCGCGCCGTAGGT